>JASFHF010000074.1:0-3356 GCA_050123375.1 Gammaproteobacteria bacterium | reverse complement strand
TTTAAATTTCTAAAAAAATAATTTTATTTTTTATCAGTTTCTGTTACCTTCATTACTGATTTAAATTTCGGCAAGGGGACATTTCTATCTTGCTGAAAAGGGGACATTTCTAAATTGCTCTAACATCAAAGAATTATGGTGTATTATTTTATAATACCAATTTAAAACTAGGAAGGTAAGATGAGCAAATTAGTTTTGTTGAGACATGGTGAATCCATGTGGAATAAGCATAATGTGTTTACTGGCTGGGTTGATGTTCCTTTATCAAAAGGGGGTATCGATGAAGCGTTTGCGGCAGGGGAGAAATTATCGGCAATCGATTTTGCGGTTATTTATACTTCAACTTTAATACGTGCTATGGAAACGGTCATGTTATGTATGGTAGAAAATCATAGCAATAAAACTCCTGTGGTGATGCATTCAATTGGTTCCAGGCAGCAGGAGTGGGCAAAAATTTATGATAAAAAAATGCAGCAGAATATTATTCCGGTATATTGTGATTGGCATTTAAATGAAAGATATTATGGCGAATTGCAGGGTTGCAATAAAGATAAGATGAGAGAGCTTTATGGTAAAGAGCAGGTGCATTTATGGCGCCGGAGCTATAATGTTTGTCCGCCGGGTGGCGAATGTTTGAAAGATACAGTAGCCCGGACTATTCCGTATTTTCAAAGTACGATAAAACTTGTTTTGGAACAACAGCAAAATGTATTAGTGGTGGCTCACGGCAATAGTTTGCGGGCTTTGGTGATGCATTTGGATCATTTAAGTGAAGAAGATGTGTTGCAGTTAGAAATTGCTACGGGTGATCCTTTGATCTATGATTTTCCTCATGTTACGCAGAAGTCGATTTGAGATGAGGTTTTGGGTATCTTTTTTCTCCTCATAGTTATAATTTTGTGCAAAAATTTATCGACAATTTTGTTTAAAGCGAGTAAATTAACTGACGTTACGCAGAAGTAGCACAATATGAGATATCTGAATTAATTTTTCTCCTCCCTGGCACATCCATGTGCCTCCCGCTCTTCCATCCATGGGAGCTAGTCGTCGAAAAATTGATTCAGATATCTCATATCGCCTTTTGTGTAATATCGATAAATTACCAGTTCAATCTGAGGAAAAAGAATATGTGTTATGTTTTGCCGGCTGAGGTTGTAGAAATTGATAAAATCAAGAATATTGGCATCGTCGATTATTTTGGCGAAAAGCGTAAGGTTTTGTTGGATCTTGATGATGTGCGGGTTGGGGATTACATTTATGCGCAAGGCGGAGTGATGGTGCGTAAACTGGATAAGGCGGAAGCTTTGGAGATTTTGGAAGTTTGGAAAGATTTGTTTCTTGAATTAAAGCGTAAAGATCAGGAATTATCTAAAATTAGCGAAAAAGAGTTACCAAAAAATATTTTAGAAGTTTTACAAAAAGTTAATTTAAAAAAGAATTTAACTAAACAGGACGTAAAAGCATTATTTGGAATCAAAAACCCAAAAGAAATGGAAGTTATGTTAGAAGTTGCCAATCATGTACGGCAGCGTACCCATGGAAATTCCTGCTGCGTGCATGGGATTATTGAGTTTTCTAATTATTGTACCCAGAATTGTTATTATTGCGGAATTCGTAAGGATAAGGAACAAACTCGTTATCGTATGAGTGTCGACGAAATTGTTGCAGCAGCTAAACATGCTGTGGATAAATATAATTTCAAAGCAATATGTTTGCAGTCTGGTGAAGATCTTTGGTATGACGATGATAAGTTAGAAGAAATTGTAAAACGCGTGCGCGAGCTTGAAGTATTGGTTTTTGTAAGTATTGGTTCCAGAAGTGTTGAGACCTATCAAAGACTTTATAATGCCGGCGCGCGTGCAGCTTTGTTACGATTTGAAACTTCCAATGAAAAACTTTTTTCTAAGTTGCGTCCGGGCACAAAATTACAAGATAGAATTAATTTAATCAAAGAAATTAAAAAAATGGGTTACATTTTGTCGACTGGTTTTATTGTGGGATTACCGGAACAGACCGAAGACGATATTATTAACAGCATTTTTTTAACTACAGAATTAAAAGCGGATATGTATTCATTTGGGCCGCTGATTCCAACTATTGGTACACCGCTTGCAAATGCGAAAAAAGTTACTGCAGAAACAATGTTGAAAGTTATTGCGGCAACCAGATTTGTTAATCCCGATGCTAATATTTTAGTGACTACTGCGCTGGAAACTTTAAAAAACCAGGCTAAGCGAGAAGCATTAGCTGCTGGCGCGAATTCGTTGATGATTGATGTTACACCGGTTAAGTTTCAGGAAATGTATAAAATTTATGATGATAAAGCCAATTTGCATAGTCAGCTTGATACAATTGTACAAGACACGATTGATTTATTATCTTCTTTAGGCAGAGCGCCTACGGATTTGGGGATTTAGTTTTTCTTAAATAATTTCAAATATTTTCCATATCCTTTTTGTTTTAGTTGATCTTTAGGGATAAATTTTAGTGCGGCTGAGTTGATGCAGTATCTTAATCCCAAGGGCGGTGGGCCGTCATGAAACATATGACCTAAATGCGAATCGGCATGTTTGCTTCTAACTTCGGTGTGTTTAATGAAAAATTTTCGCTCGGTTTTTTCGACAATGTTATTAGGTTCTAACGGTTTGGTAAAACTTGGCCAGCCAGGTCCGGAATTATATTTATCTAAAGAACTAAAGCCATTAATAATAACCCGAATAATGATGGTAAAAAATTTTTCATTATCGTTTCCAGATTTCTGGTTCAAGTTTGTCCATCTCATAATATTCAATGCGATAGGGCTCAATAATAATTACACCAAAACTTGGATCATCTGGGCCAGAAAGCATTTGCGCTAACTCCGGATTCCATATGGCTTGTTTTTCTTTTTGGTCGGTGGATAGAATTGCTTTGCCTTGAATTTGTAAATAATTTTGCCAGTCCTGCATATCGGTGACACCGCAACATAGGTGTACTTCAGGGTTTTCCTTGATTTGTTTAACTTTTCTGGAATTTAGAAAAGTGGCAAATCGTATGTTCATATTATCATCAGTAATAATCATTACGTAACGTGTCCATGGTTTGCCGTCAGGTGTTATGGTAGCAAAGTTAGCGAGATTGGGTTTTTGTATGATTTGTAAGATTTTTTGTTTTAAGCTAGGCATGATAGATACTCCTTGTTTGGTTAATAATCTAGGCAGTTATGCTAACATATAATTTTATTAAATTCATGTTAGAGCAATTTAGAAATGTCCCCTTTTCAGCAAGATAGAAATGTCCCCTTGCCGAAATTTAAATCAGTAATGAAGGTAACAGAAACTGATAAAAAATAAAATTATTTTTTTAGAAATTTAAAA
>JASFHF010000073.1:0-3382 GCA_050123375.1 Gammaproteobacteria bacterium | reverse complement strand
CCGTACGCGGCATCGCAGGAGCACGCAGCGGTCGCCGGCACCGAGCCCGCTGGCACGCGGCGTGCGCAGCCGGCACGCTCCATGCCACGCCCGCGGCGGGCGGCGTGCTGCCTAGCAAGCGGCATGCCAGCAAGCCCCCCTGCCGCCCGGTCGGGTAACTCGCGTTATGTTGCGGCCCGATGCTGCCGCTTTACCGGCTTGCGCCGGGACGCAACATAACGCCTAGTTACCGGATCGGGCGGCAACCTGGGGGCTTGCTGGCATGCCGCTTGCGGGCGGGCACGACGCATGCCGCGGGCGTGGCATGGAGCGTGCATGCGCAGCACGCCGCGTGCCAGCGGGCGCCGGAGCGGCCCCGCAGCCTATGCACTCGCGTGGAGGTACGCGTACGCCCTGACGTTCTGGCTACTGCCTGCGTCTGTGCTCCCCTCCCTTTTAGGGAGGGGCTGGGGGTGGGTCAAAGCCTATGAATCGTCTGGAGGATCACTATCGCTACCGAGAGGTGGGTCGAGGCGTAGTTCGATCGGTGCTGCGGGTCCATCCAGCCCGCGTAGCCAGTGAAGCAGTCGCGGGTCAACGGGTCGTCCGAGTGCTGCAGCTTCCAGCAGGTTCGATGCGTGATCGTAGATTTCCCACTCGGATTCTTCGCCGGTCCTGAGCAGAGAGACGTGGTGCCAGTCGCCGAACGTGTAGGCTAGGCGCCGGCCTTTGAGTGCTTGTACGGCTTCGACCATGCGCTCGACGTCGCTGAGCAGCTTCGCGTCTGCCGGCTTCGAGGCGTACTTGGCGACGTATTTGGCGACTGTTTGAGGGTCACGAATGAGGCGTACGTCAACGATAAAGCTGTCGCCTGTAATGGATTGCCAGATCCTTTTAAGGGTCGTGAGCGGGAGGAAGTTGCCATGGCAAATGACGTGCAAGTGCGGGTGCCAGCGGGCGGTCTGCGTGTTGAGAGTCAGCTCGACGAACGCGGCGCCGCCGAGGACACGGTCCCGCCAGAAGGGGCGCTGGCGCAGCTTGCGGAAGCTCTTGAGCAACTTGTCGATCTGGTCTGCGAGAGGACGAGTACTCGAGCGAAGTGTCAGGGTCACGAGGCGGTGGGGCTGGTCACCGATGATGGTCTGGACGGCGTGCTGTATCTTGCTGGCTCTGTCGGCTTGGCAGGGGATACACCAGCGGTCGTGGCAGGTGCATCTGACGGCCCGCATCAATTGTGGATCCGCTCGCGATCGCAGCACTAGGAAGTCGTGACCGCATAGGGCGAAGCGGTTCAAGCGGTTGCGGCCGGCTCCGGAGATCCTGAGTGCAGCGTGGACGGCTTCCCTTCTGGTGCGCCAGCCGTTGTGTCTGAAGCATGGTGCGGGGCTCGGGATGCAATAAGACTTGTCTGGAACAGCAGCAGAGGCGGGGCAATCGACGGGTGTTTCTGGAGTATCAAGGAGAGGCTTCGGGACGTGGACGGGTTCGGGCGCAAGGGCGAATGGCTCCATACGGGGCTCCTCTCAGGGCAGGCACAACCGGAGCAAAGAGCGGCGAGTAGGGTGCTGAGAGGGCCCCGGAGGCTGGATAACAGCGTCACCGGGGCCAATCGTCTTCGCTCCGCGGCCGGGTAGCCTGCCAGCAGCCCGACCGCACCTCAAAGATAGCACAGAGACCGCCCGGAGGCTACGCGGAGCCCCTTCGCGAAATAAGAAATTCGCGGGATTCTCGCGCCAGGATTCAAGTGTGGCTTGAATCAGGGGCCGGTCTTCGCCGCCGCAACGGGGAAGTCGCTGAATGCGTTCGCGTAGGAACCGCCGATCGATACGACGTCGCGAGGAGAGGCGTCGTAGCAGCAGACGTTCGGCCCGGGGTCGGGAGGCGTGGGGAGCATTGCGCAGGTGACCTTGCTGCCCGTCGCCACGGCGGACGTTGCTGCGTATCCGCCGTCGGCCCACCGCATCCGCCAGTTTGAGTGGGCCAGGGCGCCGGGCTGCAAGGGCCGGTCGAAGGTGACCGTCAGCACCCCCAGACCGGCTGAGTACTCCGCCAGTGTCGGGACGGGCCTAGCTCCCAATAACGACCCCTGCACGAAAGGGAGAGGAATACCTCCCGTCGGCCCGGGTGATGTTGAACTTCGCGAACACCTTCTGGGCAGCAGTGATCGCGAAAGGCGCTGTGACGGCCGTCGGAGAGGTCGGAGGCGTGCCGCTGTCGCCTTCAATGACGGCGGCGAGTCGGTAGGGCCCCTTGAAGAAGTTCACTCCGGGGTTCGCGGGGCGGCTGACGTAGACGAGCAACGCGGCTCCGTCTTCGCCCGCCCAGTCGTCCGTATTCAGGAAAGTTACGCTCAGTTCCTGCGAGGCTTCGGACGCGGACGCCAACGCGATGTTCGCCACCTCGGGCAGACTGAACACCGTCGGGCCGTCGTCGACGCGTGTGAGGCCGGCCTGTAGACGCGGGACGTTGCTGCGGACGTACATGCCGACGCCGCCGACGTTTCGGGTGTCGCCGAGGGTGTCGGGCAACTCGACGGACTCGGCGTAGAGGTCCCAGGCGGCCCGTTGGGCGTCAGAGAGGACGCTCGACCACGCGGCGACGAGGGCGGCGACGTAGCTGCGGACAGCGGATTGGTACTCGGAGGCGGGGTTGGTGGGGACCACACGCTGTCGCGTGTACATGCCGCCGCGATTGTGGCTGTACGTGATGCCGGCGATGCTGCCGGAGGCCTGGGAGTAGACGGGGGACTTGAACTTCATGGTTCACCTGCCGGTGGTGGTCGGCTGGAAGGATTGGGCGCCTTGGTCGCGGTCTGGCTCTTCTAGCTGCGAGCCGTACTTGCTGGTCGCGGCGTACATGTCGACCTGCCCCACCCAGCGGACCGCACAGCCGCTGCACGCGACGATTAGGGCCGCGGCGACCACGATCACGGCCCAGATACGGCTGGCGGTCCTAGGGTTGGTGGGGGCTGACACCATGCGTCCGATACTAAGGGCTACTAAGGGACCACACAAGGGATCGCCATGACGTCTGTAGGCAGGGAGGAGGGGGCCCACGCCCGTCCGGCATTCGGGCGGTGCCGGCGAATCGGGCGTGGGCCAGCAGCAGACCGGCCGGCAATGCGCTTGTATTGGGCGCCCGGGCAAGGCAGGCGGCGGCCGCGGTTGGCGGCAGGTCGGCCCGGCAGGGCAGCATGTTGAGTTTGATTTTAGCGGGGTGGGTGGGTGGGGGCGAGTAACGCCGCGATTGCCGTTTTAGCGGGGTGGGTGGGTGGGGCCGTACGCGGCATCGCAGGAGCACGCAGCGGTCGCCGGCACCGAGCCCGCTGGCACGCGGCGTGCGCAGCCGGCACGCTCCATGCCACGCCCGCGGCGGGCGGCGTGCTGCCTAGCAAGCGGCATGC
>JASFHF010000072.1:0-3570 GCA_050123375.1 Gammaproteobacteria bacterium | reverse complement strand
ACGAAAATATCATGGTTCTAATTTAGGTTAAAAATCTGCTAACAGCATTATTAACAATATAATGAAAATATGCTATATATGCAGCTTCTTTGAAATCGTTGTCGCACTTGAGCCTAGAATCCACCTTATTGTTTAAGACATAAGTTCTTGATATACCAAAGCTTTTGGCCATCCTGCGGCTTGACCGCGGCATAACAATAATAAAAATTTAGATGCGTTCACCCTTATGATATACCAGCCGGTAACACAACCATATCACCATCCACATTAAAGTTGCGCCAATCAAAATATCACTCAGAAAATGCCCGCCAGCCACTAGCCGTATCACCGAAAAAAATATCCAATTTAAAGTACAAAGACTAAAAACTAAATTGCGCCAAAATTTTTTGCGCCAATATATATTAATTAATACTACCAAAGCAAAAAACGTGAACGCAGTCGATGGATCTCCTGCGACAAAAGAACAATTGGTAGCACATTGATTACTGATAACCCATGGTTTTTGATAAGTTAAATCACCGCCAAATCTCATGGTAGATGAAGGTCTTGGCCGCCCCCAATGATTTTTCAATACAACATTAACTAATAATCCTGGCCCTAAAGCAAAACACAAGACCAAAAATAGAGCCGGCTTAATAATTTTTTTCCGCAATAACCAACCACCAAACAACAATAACAATAAAACTACCATCAAAATCCAAACCACCCAATCCAAAACATAGCGCACAACTAACATCCATGATGGTTTGAAAAACATCCCATTATGATAAAACAAAGCAGAAATTTTGATATCAATTTGCGGAAAAACATAAAACAACAAACTAAAAAAAACGCAAGCTAGAATTGCAATGATTAAATTTTTGTTACTCATTTTGCTCTGCCTTGAAAATCAATTAAATAATAAACATATATAGTACGATAATTAAATTGCGGATAATTAAAAATAATTGGTTTTAACCGAGTAACTTTTTTAAAACTATGCCGCATAGAATCAGATATACCTTCACCAAATGACAGCCAAATAAAATCCTGATGTTTAGCCTGATCCCATGAAGTAAACATTTCTAATTTTGCTGTATCACTATTATCCCAAATATAAACTTTACTTAACGGCAATTTGGCAAAATACACACTTTTAGCCCAAATTTCACGATTACCAATAACAAAATTTGCGTTTGGATAACGTTCAGCCAATAACTTGATTTTTTTGCCGACCTGTTCCCAACCAAAAGATGCCCGATAAACATGAGGATATTTTGGAAGACGAACTAAATTATGCAGCACCCCAAAATCAACTACGTAAAAAGCTAACATTATTACAATACAATAACCCAAATTTATTTTAAGCCAGCGATAAGCCTGATTTTTTACTAAAATCGCTGCAACTAAAATTGTTCCAGTTAAATACGCGGTTGCCGCCCAATTAGCATACGCACGTGAAAATAACGACTCCAAAAGAATTATAACTAACATTGGCAAACTAAACCACCACAATAATCTCCACCATTTGTCCTGCCAATATTTTTTCTTAAACATACAATAAAGATAAACCGGTAAAAAGATTATCGTAAACACACCAAGCTGGCTTAATAAAAAATCAATCATGTTCATTGGATGCAAATTAAATCCATGAATACCAACATTATGATAAACAACATGCTTAACTGCAATAAAACCATGCTGGATGTTCCAAATTATATTTGGTGATAATACCAATAAAACTACCGCAAACATTAGATAAAATTTGTATGACGCCAACCACGATCTTACTTCACGATTAAAAATTAAATATAAAAATAAAAATAACAAGAAAAATAGACCTGTATACTTAATTAATGCGCTTAAACCAATCGTCA
This sequence comes from Gammaproteobacteria bacterium, assembly GCA_050123375.1. Lineage (GTDB taxonomy): Bacteria > Pseudomonadota > Gammaproteobacteria > UBA12402 > UBA12402 > JASFHF01. Next base: position 1,714 of record JASFHF010000072.1, on the reverse strand, counting down.
CACCTAAAAGCAACCAATAAAACAAATTTTTATGTTCTAATGCATAAACCAAAAAATATAACCCGCACGCCCAAAACACTATCAACAATGGATCAACACTAATAACAGTTGACGAAAGCACAACACTTGGCATAAAGAAAAAACTTATTGCGGTCCATCTGGCAATATCCCGATTGAAGATTTTTTTTGCAATTAAATAAAGAACATATACCGTCACCAACCAAACAATCGGCACAACACAACGCACACCGAAATAACCATTACCAAATATACGAGTAACTAAAGAAATAACCCAGGCAATTAACGGCGGCTTAGAATGATAACCCCAACTTAGATGTTGAGCCCACAACCAATATTGCGCCTCATCAACATTTAACGGCCTAAAATTAACTGCTAAATAAAATAATCTGAAAACAGTAAAACCAATTAAAAAATACCAAAGATTGTGCAACGAAAAAATTTTTTTTAACATTCGCCCCATCCTGCAAACAACTTCTTCACATGCTGATCCAATTCATCACGCTCAATTGCATTACGTAATCCCCGCATCACAGTTTGGTAATAATACAAATTATGGATCGTATTTAATCTAGCGCCTAACATCTCTCTACAACGATCCAAATGATGCAAATATGCACGTGAAAAATTACGACAAGTATAGCAATCACAATCCAAATCTACCGGCGCCATATCAGTTTTGTAACGCGCATTACGCAAACGCAAAATTCCACGCGAAGTAAATAAATAACCATTTCTAGCGTTACGTGTCGGCATCACACAATCAAACATATCAACCCCATGCAAAACACCATTAACTAAATCCGCAGGAGTTCCTACTCCCATTAAATAACGCGGTTTATCTTGCGGCATTTTCGGCACTAAAAAATCGAGCGTTCTAAACATTTCCTCTTTCGGTTCACCAACTGATAGACCACCTATAGCATAACCATCAAATCCAATTTTAAGTAACCCCCCCAAGGAAGCTTCACGCAAATCATCATACACTCCGCCTTGCACAATACCAAACAAAGCCGAAGAATTATCGCCATGCGCAATTTTGGAACGCCGCGCCCAACGTAAAGACAATTCCATTGAGTCTTTTGCCACCTTATGCTCCGCTGGATATGGAGTACATTCATCAAACACCATCACAATATCCGAACCTAAATCGCGCTGTACCTGCATTGAGCGTTCCGGACTCAAAAATACCATATCACCATTGACCGGAGATTGAAAAGTTACTCCTTCTTCAGTAATTCTGCGTACACTAGATAAACTAAAGACCTGAAATCCTCCCGAATCGGTTAAAATTGGCTCCTCCCAACCAATAAAATTATGCAAACCACCTCCTAACTTAATAATATCCGTTCCCGGCCTTAACATCAGATGGTAAGTATTACCTAAAATTATCTGGGCCCCTATCGTTTGCAGCTCCTCCGGAGATACTGCCTTGACAGTGCCATAGGTGCCAACCGGCATAAATGCCGGTGTATCGATAGCTCCACGATCAAAAACTATTTTACCTCGCCGTGCAGCACCAAATGTTTTAATAAGTTCAAATTTCATGATACAAGTTTATATCAAAATATGTTAGAGCAATTTAGAAATGTCCCCTTTTCAGCAAGATAGAAATGTCCCCTTGCCGAAATTTAAATCAGTAATGAAGGTAACAGAAACTGATAAAAAATAAAATTATTTTTTTAGAAATTTAAAA
>JASFHF010000071.1:0-3937 GCA_050123375.1 Gammaproteobacteria bacterium | reverse complement strand
ACTTGCTCTGGCTTTAAACCCAAAGCTTCTGCCCATATTGAACATACTTCTTTTTCTAATTCATTTCTGGGCGCAACATAATCATTAGCGTTATTTATCTCTGGTGTCGGCAACGCTCTCATATCAAGCTTACCATTAGCCGTTAGAGGTAAATCCTCTAAGTGAATTAGAATATTTGGCACCATATAATCTGGTAGACTTTTCCGTATATACTCCTTGATTTCATCTTCATTTAAAGCTGCTTGCGATACGTAATATCCAACAAGATATTTTGAGCCTGAAACATCTTCATGTGCTAACACTGCACTTCTTTTAATACCAGCAAATGTGTTTAAAACGTTTTCTATTTCACCTAGCTCTATTCGATATCCTCTGATCTTGACCTGAAAGTCATTCCTTCCAACATACTCTATTTTCCTGTCAGGCAACCAGCGAACTAAGTCTCCTGTTCTATACAGCTTATTATTTAAACCTCTTATTTTCTCTTTTTCGCTTTGAAATGGATTATTTATGAAACGCTCTTCGGTAAGTTTAGGACTATTCAAATAACCTCGAGCCATACCTGTTCCGCCAACATATAATTCACCTATAGCGCCTACAGGCAATGGCATTAAACCTTCATTCAATATGTATGCGGTTCTGTAACTAAATGGTTTACCTATAGGAACACTATTTTTATCAGCTATATCTTCTGGAGTTATATCTAGCACACAGCTAAATGTAGTGTTTTCTGTTGGACCATATCCATTGATCACATGCTTTGGCTTATAATTAGAACTAACCAGTTTAAATATCAAATCTCTAGTTAAAGATTCACCTCCAACCAATAGATAACTTAACTCTTTAAATATCTTCTCATCCAATAAAAAAATCTGATCGAACAATGTTCTGGTGAGCCATAAAATTGATATCTGCTTATCTTTAAGAAAATCTCTAAACAAATTAACATCAGAAACTAGATCCATCTTATTTGCCGGTATATATAAGCTCGCTCCATTTAATAGAGCGCCCCATACCTCAAAAGTTGTTGCATCAAAAGCCACATCAGCCAATTGTATAAATCTATCCCGTGGTGTTATTTTGATATAATCAACATCTTTAACTAAGGACACTATACCTTTGTGCTCTACCATTACTCCCTTAGGATTCCCAGAAGTACCGGATGTATACATGATGTATGCTAAATCATTTACTGAAATATCTTTCTGTATTTTTTCCGATGATGCTTTTTTTATTTCTTCATCTGACTTTTCATTATCTAACTCTAAAACTTGTATACCAGGCAAAAACGATATGCCCTCCGATAAAGCTCCATTAGTTAAAACTATTTTCGCACCAGTATCTTTTAAAATGTACTCTATTCTACTATTAGGAAAATGTGTGCTTAAGGGAACATATGCACAACCCAGCTTAAGAATCGCTAACATTGCTACAATTGCATCTTCGCTGCTATCAAGAAAAACAGCTATCGGATCTTCAGATTTTAACTCATAACTACTTTGCAAATAATTTGCCAGTTTATTAGCGTACTCATTCAGATCTTTATACGTCAAACTTCCTTTGTCACTTATAACGGCTAAAGCATTTGGATTTAATTCAACTTGTCGTTCAAATTCAGATTGCACCGAGCTATATTCTTTAGATAAAACGCCTGTGGCATTTACATCGCCAACTAACTCTTCTTCTTGTGCCAGCGAAAGAAAAGAAATTGCTGTCGACTTTCCTTCAACATTTTTTACAATTTGTTTCAATACTGTATTCACTAGTGAAAATATTTCTTCCACTCTATCTGCAGAAAATAATTCTCCGGCGTATTTTAAAACAAATGAAAGCTCTTCCGTCCCATCCCGCAACAACACGACCAACGGGTAATCCAATTTTTCGATTTCTCCCACAAAACTAGCTTTAAATAAAACTTTATGCTCAGGGGCAATTGGGTCAACATAATTTTCGTATACAATCAAATTATCAAACAATCTTTCTACGCTTTTTTGCAATCCGGCTAAATTAATATGCGATTTTATATTAAGCTCATTAGTATCTTCTTGAATACTTTTTATACCACCCAAAATACCATCTTTTAATAAAACATCATGATTAACAATTAGCGGTAATGTGTTTATGTACAAACCAACAGATTCCCCCATATCATTAACCGGTAAACTTCTTCCCAATACGGTAGTTCCAACAACAGTAGTATTTCCTTTCCCATATAAATGCAAAATTTTATGCCATACATACTGTAATATCGCGTGCAAAGTCAAACCGTGTTCTTTACATAATTTTTTCAATCCCCAATATAATTCACCATCAATAATGATAGAATTTTCTTTTGGATCTAAAACATGTCTATAGTCATCACCTTTTATACCAATCAATTTGTCTGAAATTGTCCCTATGTGACATTTTTCATCTATTCTATTTATGTGTTTTAGCCAGTAATCTTTGTGATCCTGGTTGTGTAGTTGCAGATATTTTTGTGCATCCTTATAACTACGATCTTCCTCGCATAAAATAAATTTATTTTTCAGCAATAAACTATACGCATTATGCAAATACTCTAATATTAGCGGCACACTCCACCCATCTAAAATGGCGTGATGATTGCTCAACATACAAACGTATTCTAAACTAGAAAGTTTGAACAAATAAATTCTAAACAAATTACCTTTGGCCAAATCAAAAGGCTCTTTACGATCTCTTGCCTGAATAGATATAAGCTCATCGTGCGGATTTTTTTCATCTTCAAGATCGAAATAACGCCAATCCAAAAATTGTTTTTTGTCTATTATTTGGATAATCTCGAAATTCCATGCAAAACGTAAACGCATACTGCTAAATTTTGACTGCACACATTGCCAAGCTTTTTTAAATTTCTCAACATCTAATGCAACACCATACTTCCACACTATCTGGACACAATAGGCATCATCAATATTTCCTTGATTTAAATTATGAAAAATAAATCCTTGCTGCAAACTATTGGCTAAATATACATCTGATATTTCTCGCGCTGACTGTATTTGATCTAAATATTTTTGATCTATAACATAATCAATATCGCTCTCAGTTAAATATGTCCTATTAGTGGAAGATAATTCAGAAATTATCATAGTTAATTTTTGTTTTAATATGCTAGAAAATATCTTCGCATCATTACCACTTAGATAAGACATGATATTAAATTTAAGTTTATTATCTAAGATAATCCCCTCTACATTTATATATGTATAATCATGGTTTTTAGTATCAGCAGAAACCCCTACGCTCTCTGAAAAAATCACCTCATCAGCAATATTCCAAAAAGACTTATTATTGATTAATGAATTATCTCTAGTGCTTGTAAACTGCCCCAAGTAATTAAAAATCACTGTTGGTAAAAATTTATTTTTATAGTCAATAAAAGCTCCATACCCTATTCCTTTATTAGGAATAGCTCTTAACATCTCTTTTGTATTCTTTATGCTACTTCCCGTATCTTCTGATATCTCTAACTTCACAGGATACATCGTCGTAAACCAGCCTAGTGTTCTATTTATATCTATAGCGGCATCTATCTCTTCTCTTCCGTGTCCCTCTAATACTATGTAATTACTTTTATTTCCCGTAAGATCAGATAAGGCATAGCCTAAAGCAGTTAATAAAATATCATTTATTTGGGTATGATAAGCTTTGTTACTCTGTTTCAATAATTTCTCTGTTAAGTCTTTATCAAAATCTATACTGACTGTATTTCTTTCTCCTGATTTACTTAACAATGTATCTATAGCTCCAGAATCATAGTTCAATAATAAATTATCCCAATAATCCTTTTCTTCTGCATGAGTATTTGCATAATCTTTTATAGATTCCACCCATTGTCTGTAACTGCTTCCCTTTGATCCAAGTTCTTCTCCTGAATATAGCCTTTGTAAGTCTTCCGTTAATATTCTCCAAC
>JASFHF010000070.1:0-4262 GCA_050123375.1 Gammaproteobacteria bacterium | reverse complement strand
TCAAATCTCATCTTCCTAAGCTCCTGTAATAATCGTGTCCGCTTCATTTCCAATACCTCCTAAAAGGCATCTTAAAAACCGGACACTTTATTTGCTATTACTTAGGACAGTTTATTTGCTACTAACACAAACACCAATCAATAATTGACATTTATCTAAGTATTAGCCATTATACCTCTAGGGTGTCTCAAAACACTATACAGCGGAAAACCCGCCCCGATAGTTGCGGTGTTTTTGTATGTGTTCTAAATATGATCGGGGTGGGTGAATACAATACTCGAAAGAGAAATAAACCAACCGCTCTGTATGCGGTTTTGAGCCCCCGATCACCAATTTAAATTGGTAAATTTCAAATAAAATACAGGAGATCATCGCATGGATAATATTTTAGTCCTAAAATCACCCACTAGTTCCCTTGAAATCAAAGATGCCATTGACGAAAGGTTAATAAAAGCCAGAGCAATTGCGGGTTGTTTGCTAACCCAAGACAATAGCTGTTATGAATCAAATAATAGCATACTTCATGGTACTATTTGGGCAATTGATGATTATTTGAGTGAAATAGAAGATCTTGCAAATAATTTAATGCAAAAAAGTTAAAAAAATGAATTGATCAATAATTGATCTGCTTAAATTTGCAACAAATATTTGCAAAAAATTTATAAAATAAATCGCAAAATACCGTATTTTTACGCTAGTTTTCGTAATTACAATATGTAATAATAAATCTTAATAATCATAATAATCAACCCATGGATGACATATCATGAATCAAGAAAGAGAGACAGAAATTAAAAATAAAGTAAGCGGCCTGCTACAGGAAGCTTCGTGCCAAAATGTTTTCCCTGTACCTGTGGGAAAAATCATTACTCATCTTGGCTATAAGCTTTTTAAATTTTCACCATCAGAAAAAACCAAAGATATTTCTGGAGCTGTTTATCACAATAAAAAGGCAATCTACATTAATGATAACGATGCTATTTGTAGACAGTTTTTTACAATAGCTCATGAAATAGGCCATATTTTTTTATATGATGAAAATGAAAACGTTGTAGATTATAGAAGTGATCTCAATATAGGATCAAGTGAAAAAGAGCTTGAAAGTAACTTTTTTGCAGCAAATCTTTTAATGCCAGAAGATGCTTTTCGCACAAAATGGGAAGAATATAAAGATTATAGCCATTATGCAAAAACCACGCTAATAAGTAATTATTTTGGTGTAAGTGATTTAGCTGCAAGGGTTCGCGCCAACTGCCTTGACCTGCACTAATAAAATTAAAAATGGATATTAAAAAAACCGACACACAAACAAAACTGCTACTTGAAGAAATCGATCAAGACTCTAAACCTGACACGAGTTTTGATAGTGATATGCGTAAGCAAGAACTTAGAAGCCATATACTAGATAATGATGCAAAAGAACGCACTATAACATGGAAACAAGACAATATGAAAAAAGTGTATTGGCTTAGCATTGCATGTCTTTTGTGCGTATTAGGTATAATTTTATTAGATGGTTTTCAAGGCGATGATTTTGTTCTACCAATTCAAGTAATGGTTGCCATTATCATCGGTGGCGTAGGAAATGTTCTCGGGCTATATCTGGTCGTTTTATACAATCTATTTCCTAAAGGGAAAAGACGATAAATTACGGGGCACTCTTGGGGCATTTGACGGCAAATAATGGCGAAAGCCAAGGATACCCAGAAACACGAAAAATCGCATAACTACTTGATTATATTATCGTAATTTATCATAAATTGTCCCCGTGAATCATCGGCACCGGTTTCGTAATCAGTAGGTCGGTGGTTCGACTCCACTCTCCGGCATCGTTAAATCAAGGGGTTATGGGGGTTTGCCGAAACGGCAAATATAAAAAGCTACCTATGTGCTACCTTCGGGGGCGAAATCAAAAATCTTTTTATAACAATTTAACTCCCATGATATGACTATATTTCCTTTGCATGAAAAGTTACAATACAGCTTTTTACGGAGCTGCCATGTCTATATTTCCAGAACCTATTACAAAACTACCGGAAGCCAATATACCGCTTGAAGGCGTAAAAAGCTACCTTTCCCAATCCGATACACACCAAATAGTTTTTATGGAGTTTTCCAAGGACGTTGATTTACCAGAACATTCACATGCCGCTCAAGTCGGCATAGTACTAAAAGGCAAAATTGATTTAACCGTTGATGGCAAAAAATCAACGTACACCAAAGGTGATAGGTATTATATTCCCGAGGGAATACCCCATTCTGCAAAAATATATGCCGGCTATGCAGATATTACTTTTTTTGATGAAGCGGATCGGTTTGCAAGTGAGGAGCAGATTTATCATGGCAAATAATTTATTTGATTTCTATCTGCAATAATACATATTTGGGTAGGTGAGATAATGCACGTAATTTTATACAGGTGCTTTCTGTGATTAAAGTCAAAAAAAGAGCTACATCTTTAAAAGAGGTAAAATCTGTTATAGATTACTGGTTATCTTTGGGTAGAACAATTTATTATGATGAGTCTAGTCTTATTAATTTTTTGCATATTTTTAGCCCCAAACAAATAAAAGGCGCTATGTACATAACTCAATCGAAGGGGCGCCAGGCATATTTTAGATATCTTTGCGGTATTTTAAGAAATTGGGAAGAAGATTTAAAAAAGGGCAAAGAGCCGTTATATTTTGAATTATAAAGTGTGTTCGATTAATTTACTACATATACTAAATTGACTGGATGTGTTGCAATGTAATTTTCCATTGGAAAATTAGTATAAAAATCTTGAAGAAAATGTGGATATTTTATTATGAAAAAAAATTTAAAAAACAGAAAAACACCGCCGCATCGAAAAACGAAACTTGGTGAAGACATTTTTGAAATATATAAAGGCAGAGAATTGCCTTTTGTTGGAGAAAACAAAATTCCTTTTCATGGGACGATTGACGATATACTAGAAATGGGATTTTTTTTACAAGATAAGTTTGAACAGGTCAATAAATTAGATGTGCCTTTAATTCGATATATAGTCTTGGAAACTTGGTTAGCAATCGACTACGCCGTCAGACATTTGTTGTGTTCTTTATTGCAATTTAATCGTTTTAGAACAGATGATTTTGAACCATTTTATAAATTATGCCCACAAAGTTATAATGATTGTGTAAACATATTGGAAAAATTAGTGAATGAACAAGAAAAATTACCAGATATAAAGAGTCTTGACGAATACGAAGAAGAGGCAAGGAGTGAATTTTTTTGGCTAAATGCTGATGAAGTATTTGATACAGGCGAACAGACACTTGACGAATGCTTTTTGTCTTTTTTCCATAGCTTTATGAAGCTTCATTATCCTGAAGTAAACCTATCAAAGTTAATTGAAGAAGATTTGGATGACCCCATACATCCTCTTCATAAAGAAGTTTGTGTTAATCAAGAATGGTTGACACCAGCTAAAAAATTCCTTGAAAATAAAAAGAAATTCAAGCAATTAAATAAGGCAAGAAATAAAGTTGCTCATAGCATGGATGAAAATCAAATATTTAAAGAATTAGGAATAAATGGTACTAATTTGCAACATAAAAGAAAAAAAGCGAAAGACATTTGTTTGGCTTTATTACACTCTTTGCGAGCAGGAGAAAAATGCATCAATTTTTAATTACTAATTTATGGTCGTTTTTAAACAGTATCTTTTTGGTGCTTTTAATTCCAGCTTTTTTTATTTGGATGAAAATTTTACTTTCTGCTAGATACGACAAAAAAACGCGAGAACATACAGTTATTTTCGAAAAAACATTTTCTACGAGGGAAAAAATTTTTAAAGAAATATCGGGATGGATTGCTGAAATATTCATGATGGTTTTAGATTTAGATTTTTGTTCATCGAATAATGATTTTTATTCAAATTCTAAAAGTTTGATGGATAATTTTCGAAAATTTATTACAATTAATGAAGCACATATACCAAAATATCTATTATGCAAATTATATGATTTTGAATTTGCTAGTAGAACATATTTTACATGTAACTTTAGAATAGATTTTAAAGGTCTTCTTAGAGAGAGCCTAAGCGAGCAAGAAACACAAGACTGGATTAACAGCATGAAGTCCTTGAATGATGGAGATAAAATTTTCCAAATAAGGTAAGCATCTAATAATTCCCATGTTGTAAGTTTGTAAATTTTTTTTAAAATCATGATTTTAAATTTAGTAGGAGGAAAATTGTGATGAGGAAATTATTTGCGGGTTACAGCAAGGCACAGAAGAAA
>JASFHF010000069.1:0-4314 GCA_050123375.1 Gammaproteobacteria bacterium | reverse complement strand
ATTTTAAATTTCTAAAAAAATAATTTTATTTTTTATCAGTTTCTGTTACCTTCATTACTGATTTAAATTTCGGCAAGGGGACATTTCTATCTTGCTGAAAAGGGGACATTTCTAAATTGCTCTAACAAAATTTTCGTTTTTATTTATGCAAAATTTGTTTAAAATTACATCATGAAAAAGTTTTTTAAAATTTTTGGTATTATTTTGAGCATTATCATTTTATTAATGATAATTGCTGGATTTTTGGTGTTTAAATTTGTTAATTTGAATACTTTTAAACCTGTTATTGTTACTCAGGTCAAAAAAATAACTGGTAGAGCTTTGACTATTAGCGGGGATATTAATTGGTCGTTGTATCCGGTATTAGGTGTAGATTTTAAAAATGCTACTTTAAGCAATTTACCGGGTTTTGGTAGTCAGCCTTTTGTTAAAGCGAATGATGTGAGGATAGGTGTGCGTTTGTTACCATTATTGTCACATCGTATTGAAGTAGAGCGCATTGTGGTAAATGGTTTGCTAATTAATTTGCTTAAAAATCGCCAAGGTGCGGTGAATTGGCAGATGCCAACGGTTAAGTCAGATAATGGTGCGCAGTCTGCGGTTTCTTTTGGTGACAGAAAACCGCCATCAGTTAAACAAATTGCAGTGGTAAAGCTGATTGATTTAAGCAACATCACAATTAATTGGCAAGATTCTCAAACAGGGCGTAGCTCAAAAATTGATAACTTGTCTTTGCAAGCTAAAGATATTCGTGAAGGTGAATCTTTTCCAGTCAGTTTATCTTTGAGGGTGAACGGCACGCAACCAATCAATATTAAATTAACTGGTAATACGATGTTTACCGATAATGAAGTTAAAATTTCCGGGTTAAATTTAGTATTGAATGGTGATACAGTTACTGGCAATTTAGACGCTGTTGGTGTAAACAAAATTTCAGCGTTTGATCTTGGCGGTATTCTACGTCCACTAGAGCTTAAAGGAGAATTGCAATCTAAAAGATTAAGATTTACTGGACTGGATTTAAGCGATGCTAAATTAAATTTGCAGGGCCAAAGCGGCATTATTAATGCTCCGTTAACTGCAAATATGTATAGTGGAGCATTGCAGGTAAATACTCAGATTAATGTGCAGCAGGCAACACCAAACATAACGGTGCAATATAAGTATAGTAATTTTAATTTAACTTCTTTAGCTAGTAATATATATGGTGTGCACAGTATTTCTGGAACAGGAAATATTTGGGGAAATATTACTACACATAGTTTTAGCGGGCCAAAAGTTATAAGTACTTTAAATGGTACAACAAGTTTCAAACTGGACAATGGAGTCATTCAGGGAATCGATGTTGCATATATAATTTATCAGGGGAGAAAGTTTTGGTATTCCGTCATTGATATGTTACAAAAAGATCGGGCTGGTTCTGATGATGCGCGGCGCCGTATTGCACTTATGCCGCGTAAAAATACTAAGCAAACGGAATTTAGTAGTATTACTGGTGCCAATAAAATTACCAATGGAATTGTAAATGGTAATTTATCTATAAATGCACCGGATATAGCGGGAAGTGGCTCTGGCACAATTGATTTAATTAAAAGATATATTGATTACAGAGTGCAGGTTAGTTTAAACCGGGATTTAAGCAATTGGGCAGTACCGATCATTATTAGTGGTCCATTTGGCAATGTTAAACCGAAGTTGGATAAAGCTGCGTTAAGTAAGATGGCGCAGCAGAGAATAAAAAAAGCTGTTCAAAAGCGCTTGCGGCAGCAGATTAAACAAAATATCAAAAAATTATTATCCCATGGTTTTTTATAACACCAATAAAAATTTTATTTGAAACAAAAAAATTAGGTGAAAATATGCATCATGTTATAAACAGAGAACCATTGGATATTAATTCATTAAAACTAACTTTAAAAAGATTAATATCAGATTTACAAAACCCTTTCAAGAATACGGTGCAAGAATTATGTGATACTCAGTATGAACAAATAGCTAAAACATTACGTTTTAGTAAAAAATTATCTGATTTTATAGAAATTATCAGAAGAAAATTGTTTAATAAAAATGCTGCTCCGAATGTAGAGATATTAGATATAATTATAGAAAAACTTGTCGAATTTAAAAAAATCGAATTTGTAAATGATCTGCGTTACATTAACATCAAATATCAATACGATAAAATTAAAACCGCATGCCAACATGGTCTGGGAAATAATATTTGGTTTAGCATTAATTTTCGACAGGCATACTGGCAAGATTTTAAAGTTAATTTTGATTCAAACAAAATCGATAGTGAACTATCGAATCTTTATAAGAAAATCGAGCAACAATTTAAGAAGGAATCTATTGTAAATATATTATATAGTGTTTATATACAAAATCTTATTTATATAATTAGTCATTCGGGAAAAGGAGAAAATAAAGAAACAAGAAAGATAGACGATAACAAAAAAGTTCTTATTAGAATAATATCAGATAAACGATTTTTTTTACTGGAAAAAAATAGTTTAATTTTTTGGAAGGATGCTAAGGAGGGGTATTCTGCACTGAATTCGCTTTGCAAAGTAGGTTATGTCGAAATAATTAAGATGTTTCTCAAAAAAGTAGATGTGGTGTTTAAGCTTAAATCTAAAGAACTTGATTTAGAAAGATATAAAGAATTCCTCATGCATAAAGATGGATATGGGTTTTCACCGCTTATTACAGCCAGCAAAGCGGGTTACGTTGAAGTAGTTAAGATACTTCTCGAAAAAGCAGATGAAGTATTTAAGCTTAAATCTGAAGAACCTGATTTAGAAGGATATAAAAAATTCCTCATGCAATGCAATAAACATGGGTTTTCGTCGCTTAATGCAGCCATTAAAGAAGGTCACATCAAAGTAGCTAAGATGCTTCTCGAAAAAGCAAATGAGGTATTTAAGCTTAAATCTGAAAAACCTGATTTAAAAGGATATAAAGAATTTCTCATGCAATGCAATAAATATGGGTTTTCGCCGCTTATTACAGCCAGCAAAGCAGGTTACATCGGAATAGCCGAGATGCTTCTCAAAAAAGCAGATGGGGTGTTTAAGCTTAAATCTGAAAAACCTGATTTAAAAGGATATAAAGAATTTCTCATGCAATGCAATAAAGCTGGGTTTTCGCCGCTTATTACAGCTAGTAAAGAAGGTCACATCAAAATAGCTGAGATGCTTCTCAAAAAAGCAGATGAGGTGTTTAAGCTTAAATCTGAAAAACCTGATTTAAAAGGGTATAAAGAATTCCTCAAGCAACGCAATAAACATGGGTTTTCGTCGCTTAATGCAGCTAGTCAAGCAGGTCGCATCGAAGTAGTTAAGATGTTTCTCAAAAAAGCAGATGAGGTGTTCAAGCTTAAATCTGAAGAACCTGATTTAGAAGGATATAAAAAATTCCTCATGCAATGCAATAACGATGAGTTTTCGTCGCTTAATGCAGCCAGTAAAGAAGGTCACACCAAAGTAGCTGAGATGCTTCTCAAAAAAGCAGATGAGGTGTTTAAGCTTAAATCTGAAGAACCTGATTTAGAAGGATATAAAAAATTTCTAAAGCATGAAGATAGATATGGGTTTTCACCGCTTATTACAGCTAGTAAAGAAGGTCACATCAAAATAGTTGAGATGCTTCTCAAAAAAGCAGATGAAGTATTTAAGCTTAAATCTAAACAACCTGATTTAGAAGGATATAAAGAATTCCTAAAGCATAGAGATAAATATGGGTTTTCGTCGCTTAATACAGCCAGTAAGGAGGGTCACATAAAAATAGTTGAGATGCTTCTTGAAAAAGCAAAGGTTGTGTTTTTCAAAATTAAGTTTTATGATTTTATTAATCTACCAACCAACCAGAAATTTACACCTCTAGCTAATGCTGTTTTAAACAAACGCAAAAAGATTGCTCGTTTACTTTTAAAGAAAGGGGCAGATCCAGATCTTATGACTATTCGCGGCTATTCTGCAAGATATTTTGCAAAACAAAATGGCTGGAGTTTTTTGGTTAATAAGAAAGATAGGGGGCAAATCGTAATGAAGGATCATTTTTTAACAATCAGTTAAATTTGCCAAAAACTTATGATGAGGGCGAAAACTCCGACCTTGAATCAAGGTTTTACAATACATAATTATCTATACAATTATGCCTGTTCATTTTATGCGCTATTAATATAATAGTGTTAGCAACAAATAAAATTGTCCGGTTTTGTAGCAAATAAACTGTCCGGTTTGTATAACGCCCCAAAAAATCCTGAAGGGCGTAGCCCGAAAGGATTTTTTGGGGCGGGTCGCACAGCGCCGGACA
>JASFHF010000068.1:0-4315 GCA_050123375.1 Gammaproteobacteria bacterium | reverse complement strand
GGACCAAATAAAACTCGTTTGACTTTTTTAATCATAAATTACCTTGTAGCGAGGGTCAGGCTTACTCTGTAGCGGGGTCAAGGCTTGAATTTTACACTTTAAATTAAAATCTATGAAACCTAACTTTTTCACTTTTGTCCATTAAATCAAAGCCTAAAATTCAAGCCTTGACCCCATTAGTACTTTCCCCAATATCTATTATTATTATCGAACCGCCCATAAACGATCACCAGCATCACCTAGCCCTGGTAAAATATAGCACATTTCATTGAGTTCGCGATCAAGTTTTGCAGTAAAAATTTTGACTTCGGGGTGTGCCTGCAACACTTTCTTAACCCCTTCGGGAGCGGCTACTAAACAAATAAATACAATCTTACTAATACCTCTTTCCTTCAATTTATCAATTGCTGCTACCGCAGTACCACCTGTAGCTAACATCGGATCACAAATAAAAAATTGCGCATTTTCACATTTAGGCGGCAGCTTAAAATAATAACTCTTTGGCTCAAATGTAGTTTCATCACGATAAAACCCAATATGTCCTACGCTAGCCATAGGTAGAAGCTTGATCAGCCCCTCTACCATACCAATACCAGCTCGTAAAATCGGCGTAATAACAAACTCCTTATCCTTTAAAAAAGGCGCCGCAAAAGTCTCCAAAGGTGTTTTAATTTTTCTGGTTATTAATTGCAAATCTTGCGTTGCTTCATAACCTAAAAGATGCGCTAACTCTTCAGTCAGCTCTTTAAATAATTTACGATCAGTTTTAATATCACGCAATAAAGTTAATTTATATTGAACAATCGGATGCTTGACTTCAATTAAGTTCGAAAAATTCTTACTTGATTCTACCATGATAAATCAACCTTCAATTATTATGTTTACACAGGCTGGCACTAAGAATATCACATAAATACGGCCAATTCGAGGGGTTCATACATATATTCACGGTGGATCCCCGCTTTCGCGGGGGATAACTTCCGTGGAACTACTCATACATCACAATTAACGTAAGTCGAAATTGCGTAAGCTTTAAGCCAATACTTCTAAAGTGCGTAACATCAGTTATTTAACCAGCCGAAAAACATCATTAATAATTGCTTGCAGCATAATCAACAAAATCACCAACAAACCTAGTCTAAACGCCAACATTTGTACTTTAATCGATACCGGCCGCCCAATAATCGCCTCAATAATAAAATAACAAATATGCGCCCCATCTAACCCCGGTATCGGTAGCAAATTAAATAACCCAATCGTCGCACTAATAAATCCTAAAAAGCTTAAAAATGCTGTCAAACCAAGATGAAATGCACGACCTGCAGTAGTAAATATGGTTAACGGCCCTGCTAAACCACGCACCGAAAAATCGCCGGTTATCATTTTTCCAATCAAAACTAAATTTAATTTAGTAAAAGTAACGGTGCGATTAAACGCCTGCTGCAATGCAGGAAATAATGAATATTTATTATGATTAAGATATTTTTCTGGCCATGTAAACTGCGGCGCAATCCCTAAAAATCCCTGGCTTCGCGTCAATGAAACACGTTTAGATCCAATTTTAATTTTAGCATAAATAATTTTGTTATCACGTTTGATTTTAAATTGTAGCTCCTGATTAGGATGCAATTGAATCTGCTCTACTAATGCAAACCAATCTTTAACTGGATATTTACCAATTGCTAAAACTTCATCACCAACTTTTAATTGCTGAACTTTCCCAACCACAGCACTAATAACTGCTGGAATATAAGGTTGATACGGTACAATTCCAAGACTCTTAAGCGGGTTTGGCTCTAATGCATTCATCTCCCAATCTGCTAAATTTAATTGATAATTATTAGCCGCTTTTTTCGTAGGCAATTTAGCTGTTATCTGCATTGTATCCTCAGAACCAAAACGAAAAAACATTCTAATTAATACCGCTGACCAATCTACAGTACGACGGTTATCAACTGCTAAAATTTCTTGCTGTGGTTTTAAACCAGCTAAATCTGCGATTGAATTAGAAGTGACATTACCGATTATCGGCTTCACAGTTGTAAAACCAATCATAAACATCAACCAAAAAACAAATAATGCAAGCAGCAAATTTAATAATGGCCCTGCTAAAATTACAATTATTCTTTGATAAATCGGTTGACGATTAAACGCTAAATGCAATTCGCTTGTCTCAACCACACCTTCATTTTCATCTAATAATTTTACATAACCACCCAAAGGAATAACCGACACTCGATATTCAGTGCCTTTTTTATCAACAAAACCAAATAGCTTTTTGCCAAATCCAATTGAAAAACGCAAAACCTTAATCTTAAACAACCGCGCCGCTAAAAAATGTCCGAATTCATGAATTCCAATTACTACAGTAATTGTGATCAAAAACGCAATGATTGATAATATAAAATGCTGCATAATAGTTCAATTTACCTCAAATATCATAAATTGACAATCAAATGATTAAAAAGTAGTATGGTATATATCGATATTTATCGAAGAAAATACGAGATTTATAGAAATACTAATGATTTGGTGTTAAATTTGAACCTGAAATTTTACAACCTGTTTGTTTTGTAAAATTCCAGGTAACCAAGCATGCAAGGGACTAAAAAAGAACCCAAATCTACCATGCGCGGTAGCTACCACAGGAATTTAATAAGTAATTTTGTCAGTTATAAATTTCGATTTTTTGAAGCGTAATGTATATACATCATTCACGGAGAAAACAAAGTGAAACACATAAATGAATTATTAATTATATTACTGCTTTCTACATGCTTGGCTGGTTACGCACAAACGCCAACGAAAAATACTAATAACAATACTACTAAAAACCAAAGCAACGCCGCACAAACAAATGATAATAATAATACCACCAACAACCAAAGCAATACCGCACAAACAAATGATAATAATAGTGAAGAAGAAGAAGAAGAAGAAAGCTATCTAACAGAAACAGATATCGACCAACAAAGCAACCAACAACAAAATGACCCTTACGAAAAATTTAATCGCGCCATGTTTCAATTTAATGAAGACCTCGACCACCTTATTTTAAAACCGATTGCAAAAACCTACAATGCTCTTACGCCAACTCCCGTAAACACGTCGGTTGATCACATGTTCAATAACCTAACTGAAATTCCCACTACAATTAACGACTTATTACAATTTAATTTTTACCAGGCTATTTCAGATAGTTGGCGATTCGTAATTAATTCAACAGTTGGCATCGGCGGTATACTTGATGTAGCAGAGAAAACTGGCTTGTCCAGACATTATGAAGATGTTGGTTTAACTCTTGCAAAATGGGGATGGAAGGACTCAAACTATTTTGTCATTCCATTCCTAGGTTCCAGCACTATTAGAGACGGTATTAGTTTAATCCCATATTATTATATGACTATATATCCATACATAAAAGATTGGCGTTCACGTTATGCAATACTTGCCTGGCGCGCAGTTGATATCCGCGCACAACTATTACGTTTTGAAAAAGTATATAAAGCAGCCGCCATCGATCGTTATATTCTTATAAGAAGCGCGTACCTACAACGCAGAAAACATTTAATTGACCAAAACAAAAAACTTGACGATCCTTACACTACAGAAAATACACAAAAAGCTGCGGCTGATGATAATGAAGAAACATATTATTTAGATGATGTTTAATATAGCCTTATTCGAACCAGAAATACCGCCGAATACTGGCAACATTATTCGGCTTTGCGCCAATACTGGATGCATACTGCATCTAATTCATCCTTTAGGTTTTTCGGTAGATGATAAACATTTACGGCGAGCGGGTTTAGATTATCATCAGCATGTAACTATAAAAGAACATAAAAATTTTGCTGCCTTTTTGCAGGCAATGCCGCACGCACGAATTCTTGCAATCGAAACTTGCGGCAAACAAAATTACACCGAGGTTAACTATCAAGTTGATGATATTTTATTATTTGGTCCGGAAACCCGCGGTCTGCCGCAAACTATTTTAAGTCAAATTCCTGAAAACCAAATAATAAAAATCCCTATGCTCCCTAACATTCGCAGTTTAAATCTTTCTAACGCTGTTGCTGTGGTAGTCTACGAAGCCTGGCGGCAAATGAATTTTCGGTAATTTACCCAAGTATTTTATACGCTATTTTTTTGCATTTAAATGTTAGATAATTGCCTTAACTACCAAGCGCTGTCATTCCAAAATGATAATGTCCAGTTAATGCCAAAATAGAAATGTCCCCCAAATTGTAAATTGGTTATCCTATTGGATTCAGAAAATTTAAAGATAGGAGAGCCACAAAATGGGAGACATTGT
>JASFHF010000067.1:0-4493 GCA_050123375.1 Gammaproteobacteria bacterium | reverse complement strand
CAGATCTTATCATAAGAATTAAGCATTACTATAATTGATAGAATTTACCACAATGGTTTATTCTATAATCGGAGGGGGACATTTCTAATTTGGAGAACTAAAGGACATTTCTATTTTGGTTTGACAATGTTAGCAACAAATGCTTGACTCAAAATTAAAACTAACCTAAAATCTTAATCGTTAAATTATATAACTTCAGGGCGGGGTGAAATTCCTCACCGGCGGTGAACTTATCTGTTTAAGTGAGCCCGCGAGCGCTTTGTGTTGTAAAGTTGAGAAACACAAAGGTCAGCAGATATGGTGTGAATCCATAGCCGACGGTTATAGTCCGGATGAGAGAAGCAATATGATATTCAAATTTTGGTTTTTAAAATAAACCAATTCATTTGTATATATTCATGTTATATGCCCTGATTTTTTTTGATAGGCAATTACAGCATGAATTATATGTATCGAGCCATAAACCTTGCACAGCGTGGTCGATATACAGTTTCACCTAATCCGATGGTTGGCTGTGTTATCGAAAAAAACGATGTCATTGTCGGTGAAGGTTGGCACAGAGGATATGGTTTTCCTCATGCTGAAATAGAGGCGCTTAAAATTGCTGGCCAAAAAGCAGCGGGAGCAAATTTGTATGTTAATTTGGAGCCATGTTGTCATTTTGGTAAAACTCCGCCATGTGTTGATGCAATTATTAAAGCTAAGATAAAAACTGTTCATGTAGCGATAATAGATCCTAATCCTTTGGTTAATGGTGCCGGCATTAAAAAATTAAGAGATGCGGGTGTAAATGTTTTTATAGGAAATGAGGCTGAAGCAGCAACCCTGTTGAACGAAAAATTTATTCATTTTATTAAGACTAAAAAACCGTTTGTGGTTGCAAAATGGGCTATGACATTAGATGGCAAAATTGCAACTAAAACTGGCAACTCAAAATGGATTACAAGTGAAATAGCAAGAACGCATGTGCATCAATTAAGACAGTCACTAGATGCTATTTTAGTTGGGGCAGATACAGTTATTGCTGATGACCCAGAATTAACGGTAAAGTTAGCGAATGAAATTTCGCCGATAACAAAGCAGCCTCTGAGAATAGTTTTGGATGCCAAAGGTAGAACCCCATTAAATGCAAAAGTTTATGGCTATAATAATCATTGTAAAACATTAGTTGTAACAACGACTGAAACAAGTGAGGCTTGGTGTAATACGCTTAAGAAAAATGGTATTGAAGTTTTGGTATTTGAAGTTAACAAAACTTACAAGATAGATTTAAATAAATTGCTTTTAGTGTTGGGTAAAAAACAAATATCGAGTTTATTAATTGAAGGGGGTGCGCAAACTTTGACTGGATTTTTTGAGCGCAAATTAATTAATAAAATTTATACTTACATTGCTCCTAAGATTGTTGGCGGGAAGAATAGTATTTCGCCGATTTCAGATTTAAAAATATATGAAATGGTGAATGCACTATCTTTGAGCTTTAAAGAAACAGAGGTTTTTGGTGATGATAGATTGCTGGTTAGTTATCCGGAATGGGAGAGGTAAAATATGTTTACAGGGCTGATTCAATTCCTAGGAAAAATTTTAAATATCATAATGAAAAATCAGGCAATTATTTTAAGAATTGAACCTTACTGTTTGATTTCTGAATATCAAAAAGGTGAAAGTATTGCTGTCAATGGTGTTTGTTTGAGTATTATAAATTTTGGTTCTAATTGGTTTGAGGTTTATGTATCAAGGGAAACTATATTAAAAAGCAATCTTAAAAATCTAAAGATAGGATTAAAAGTAAATTTAGAAAGGGCGTTATTAATAGGTGATCGCTTAGGCGGGCATTTTGTAACTGGACATATAGATACAACTGCCAAACTTATTAAGACTGAAAATATTGGAAGTTCCAAGCGCTTAATATTTTTAGTTGATAAAAAATATTCAGCAAATTTGGTAGAAAAAGGTTCTATTGCTTTGGATGGCATTAGTCTCACTCTTAATAAATGCGATAGCGATACTTTTGAAGTAAATATAATCCCAGAAACATTGCAAAAAACAAATGTTTTCAATTGGAGTCCTGGTAGCTTGGTTAATGTGGAGTTTGATCTTATAGGCAAACATGTTCAAAAAGTTTTGTTAAATTCACAAGGCGCAAAAATAGAAAAAACGATTTTAAAACATTTCGGAATAAATAATGAGTAAAAAACATATTGAAACGGTTATTAAAGATTTAAAAGATGGTCGAATGATTATACTTGTCGACGATAAAGATCGTGAAAATGAAGGCGATATAATGGTCGCCGCTGAGTATGCGACACCCCAAAACATAAATTTTATGGCGCGTTATGCTAGGGGTTTGATTTGTTTAGCAATGGATCCTGATTTGGTGAATCATCTTAATTTGCCTTTAATGACTGGAAATAACCAAGCGCCATTTCGAACTAATTTTACAGTATCGATTGACGCAAGATATGGAATTACTACAGGAATTTCTGCATACGATCGAGCCAAAACAATTTTGGATTGTGTATCAGACAAAGTAATGCCATATGATCTAGTTGTTCCTGGGCATATTTTTCCATTAAAAGCTAATCCTCATGGAGTTTTAGGAAGAAACGGTCAAACAGAAGGAAGTGTTGATTTAGTAAAATTGGCCGATTTAAAACCTGCGGCGGTTATATGTGAAGTAATGAACGATGACGGCACTATGGCTAGACGAAAAGATTTAGAAAAGTTTTCAAAAAAACATAATATCAAAATAGTTCACATAAAAGATCTTATTCAATATCGTTTAAGCTATGACGCATCGATTTTAATTAGAGTTTCAAAAACTAGGTTACCAACAGAATTTGGAGAATTTGAAGTTGTGGCTTACGAAAGTACTTTTGATGGTAACACACATTTAGCATTAATAAAGAATGAAAATTTAGGTAACAAGGTTCCACTAGTTAGAGTCCATAGTGAATGTATGACAGGAGATGTTTTTGGTTCGCTTCGCTGTGACTGTGGGGATCAATTGTATAGTGCAATGAAGCGTATATCAGAAGAAAAAGGCGGTTTGATAGTGTATTTGCGTCAAGAGGGCAGGGGAATTGGTCTTGCTAATAAAATCCGGGCTTATTCTGCTCAGGATAAAGGCATGGATACTGTAGAAGCAAATCGTTACTTGGGGTTTGAAGAGGATTTAAGGGACTATGGTATAGCTGCGCAAATACTGTCTGATTTAGGTTTTAATAAAATTAGACTTTTAACAAATAACCCAAGAAAAGTATTATCTTTAAATTATGGTGGAATAGACGTGGTTGAGCGTATTTCATTGGAAACTAAAACCAATGAATTAAATTTAAAGTATCTAACAACAAAAAAAAACAAACTTGGTCATTTGTTAAACTTGAATAGTGATCGAGATTTATCGCGATCACGTTAAACATGTATTATTTCTGCTAAGGTGGATGATTGTCTAAAAAAGGAGAAAGAGATGCTTAATATAAAAACCGTAGAAGGCAAATTAAAAAATGAAAATTTTAAATTTGCTATTATTGCAAGTCGCTTTAATAATTTTATTGTAAATAATCTTGTTGGCGGTGCTGTTGATTTTTTAACTCGGCATGAAGTGAAATCGGAAGATATTACTGTTATAAAAATTCCTGGCAGTTTTGAAATCCCGATGGTGGCAAAAAAACTAGCATTGTCTAAAAAATTTGATGGAATAATTTGTTTAGGTGCAGTTGTTAAAGGTGAAACGCATCACTTTGAAGTTATAGCTAATGAAGTAACAAAAGGTATTGCTCAAATTGGACTTGAGACAGATGTTCCAATAAGTTATGGAATATTAACTACGTATACAACAGAGCAAGCTGTTGAACGAGCAGGAAATAAAGCAGGCAATAAAGGTGCTGAGGCAGCCAGTTCTTGTTTGGAAATGGTTAATTTGATTAATAAATTATATTTATAATTTTAACAAAAAAGAAGTTATCATACAATGTGATTTTTATATATGATTTTTATATATCTTTAACATATGTGGTAAATTATGCAGTTATAAAAGTATATTGCTTGTGCTTTTATAATTTGGTGTATGTATTTAGTAAAAAATAAAAAGTAATCTATGTTTTCTCATTAAGATAGGAGTAATTTTATGTTTAATTTTATTAAAAAAAGAATCAAGTTTGCATTTAATAATCTGCGTAAATGTTGGAATTCTATTTGTGATTGTTTCAAAAACACAAAGGGAAAACCAGATGAAAAAAAGTCTTTGTTAAAACCAACTAATGTTGTGATTAATAGATCGAAATCGAAACTGTTATGTGAGAAAGATGGCAAATATATACCATACTCTTTAGCAAAGAAAGTTTTCGCTATGCCATTATCTATGGCATCTGCTTTGCCGCCAATGCTTACAATGCCAAATTTTGTAATGACAACGGTAGTAGAAATGTTGTATTGGGAAGGACGACCTGGATGGGAAAAAGTGTGGCGAATAATGACGGATAACAATTGGG
>JASFHF010000066.1:0-4679 GCA_050123375.1 Gammaproteobacteria bacterium | reverse complement strand
GCACAAGATGCGCCGCAAAGAAATCGATCCTAAAAAATTACTGCCGCAGTTTATTGACAGAAATCTACTTGCGTAAAATAATAAAAAATAAAATAAAAATCTAGATGGGAATTTTTAGGGGCTTACAAATTATACAAAAAACACTTTTTTTCTAAGGATAATTTTGATAAATCAAAAACCGATTTGGCCACTTATCAAGCGGAAGTTGCTCAATATAAAGCCGAATTAAAGAAGAGAATTATCTTAGCACCTTTTAGTGGTAATTTAGGCATATTTAAGGTAAATATTGGTGATTATATAGGTATTGGGCAGGACATAGTTAGTTTAAATTCATTAAATCCTATTGGAGTTGATTTTAGCATTCCAGAATTATATTTAAGTAAAATCTCTGTAGGTCAGGAAGTGTTATTAAAAAGTGATTCTTATCCTAATGAAAATTTTGAGGGAAAAGTTATTGCGTGTGAATCAAAGATAGATCAGTCGACGCGTACTTTAAAAATACGTGCTAGTGTTATCAACAAGAGAAATGAGCTTTTGCCGGGTGGATTTGTTAAAGTGGTTTTGAGAATAGGCAGACAATTAAAAATTATTACTATCCCACAAATAGCAGTGATATATTCTGTAAATGGAGATTATGTTTATAGAGTCGTTGGCAACAAGGCGCAAAAAACTAAAATAGTTTTAGCCGGTAATTATGATGAACAGGATGTTGTTACTTCGGGCTTGAAGGTTGGGGATAAAATTGTAGTTGCTGGTCAATTAAAAATACATAATGGTTCTTTGATTTCTGTAGTAAATAATCATTAGTTTATCAAATGTTATTGAGATTCTATATTATTGCTAGTGATTATACCATACTGCAATGCTAACCGGGTTAATTCAACATCACTGCTAACTTCAAGTTTTTCAAAAATGCGGTAACGATAAGTATTAACAGTTTTAGCGCTTAAATGCAGTGTTGCAGCAATTTGCGGCGCTTTTTGTCCTTTGATTATCATATTCATAACTTGGAATTCCCGATCAGATAGTTTATCAAGAGGTGATGAATTGTTATTAAGCGCAAGTTTTTGCGCAATTTCAGGACTTACATATCGTTGACCAGCATGTACTTTTTTGATTGCGTCGATTAGATCTTTTGGTTTGCAGTCTTTAGTGATATAGCCAGCAGCATTTGCTTCCAAAAGTTTTAGAGGAAAAATTTTGTTGTCACAAACAGTTAAAATTAGAATTTTAATATCAGGTATTAGCTGTAATAATTTGCGAGTTGCCTCAAAGCCGTCCATGTTTGGCATCTTTAAATCCATTAAAACTATTTCCGGCTTGTATTTTTTTGCTAGAGCTATAGCTTCTGTTCCGTCTGAACCTTGTTCCGGCACAATTTCAATATCTTTGATGTTTTGCAGTTGATTAGCAATGCCGTTGCGAATTAATTCGTGATCATCTACTATCAAGATTTTAATTTTACTCATGGTGATATTCCGTTATATAAATTAATATTGTATTAATTATGGACAAATAATTAATATTTGCCAAGAGTTATTTATAGAATATTTTATAGGATATATATTATACAAAAAGATATGATGAAACAAGAATTAAGTTTATACTTGTTAAGTTAACATTTGGGAAAAATGATCTGGACAGTGGATAGTGCTTTATTTAGAATGACATGTTGTAATTTATAGTATGATCTGTATTTCTGAAACACATGGTGTAGCGGATCGTTCCAAGTTAACAGATAAGCATATAGTAAATATCCAATTTCTTACAAAAAAATAATCCAAAATAACCTGTTAAAATTTTAAACATTTTGCTATAAGAATATTACGCACAGCTACTGCAGCATTTTTGGATGGAGCCAAATAGATTTACACATGATGTGTTATGCTGCATGGTTGTGCGTAAATTATCCTTTGATATCCCTATTGGTCGAACGTTTGGGGCACTCACGACCCATTTTAATTAGCTTATTCTTTATTTTGATAATCCTGTATGCGGAGCCATATTTCTTTGCGATTGACAGGAATATCACTGGGTGCATCAATTCCTATGCGTACCTGATTTTTTTGTACATCTAAAATTTTTATTTTTACATCATCATTAATGATTATGCTTTCGTTTATGCGTCTACTTAAAATCAGCATTATTGGCTCCTTCTTGGTGAGAAATTTATATTTAAAAAACATACTCTGTGTTATTATTGTTTGGTTATTTTGAATGGCGATAATGTTTATTTTTTATCCAACTTATTGCCCCATATTATTGCTATGTTAACATATCAAAGTTAACCAAGCTTACTATAGCAGTATTTAACACGAAATCGTAGTAGATTATTTCGTATTTTTTTGTAGGAGATTTGCCACAGGAAGTATTAGTCATGACAAAAGTATCAAGTAGCTTATCCAAGGAAAAAGGCAAAAGACTACAACAGGCAAGGGAAATGGTGCGTTTTGACCGAAAAGAAGCGGCTAAAATTGCTGGTGTATCATCACATACTTACAAAGGCTGGGAAGTGGGTAAATATGGCGGTTTACCCGAAAAACGTGCAAAAAAACTTTTACCGGCTTTTGAAGCAGAAGGATTGCAGTGTTCACTTGAATGGTTGATGCATGGTCTTGGTGATGAGCCAAAAAAGGTTAGGGGATACAAAGCAAAAGAGGAACTAAAAGATTATGCCGTTCAATCAGAAGGGGCATCGGCAGAAAAATGTATTAAAGATGAATTAGCACTTTTTTGCAAACATGTTGCGAGTCCGTTATATTTGACTCTTGACGATGATTCCATGTTGCCGAGATTTTTATCTGGAGATATTGTTGCTGGAGAAGTTGTGCCGAAGCGGATTTATAAAACCTTAGTGGGCGAACCTTGTATTGTGCAATTAAAAACGGGTGAAATTTTATTAAGAAAATTGCAGTTTGGAACCGAAAAAAATCATTATGATTTAATCTGTGCTAATTCTAATACCCAAAAGCCTTTTTGTTTATCTAATGTTGAAATAGCTAACCTGGCGGTTATTCTTTGGCATCGCCGGGAATTGAAAAAAGGAAAAGGTGTCAAATCTTGAATTTTGAGTTTTTGCTTAAATTCTATATAAATACTAAAATCAGTTAACGTCAAGATAGTTAAGGAAAAACAGGTGTTTCCAAATTGTAAATTAGCTCAAAGTGAGGTGGTATTTATTTTTTTCTTAATCAAGTAAACGAATATACCGCTCTCCAATGATGCGAGATTTATAAAAACACTAATAATCTGCTGTTAAATTGGAACTAGTGATTTTACAACATGTTTGTTTTGTAAAATCACTAGTAAGCAAGCATGAAAATAACAGAAAAAGAACACAGATTTACCATGCGCGGTAGCTGTTACAGAAATTTAATAAGTAATTTGGCAGTTACAATGAAATAAAATATAGATTTTTGTACATTCACATATATGAGGTGTAATGAGTATATGCAGCTTAAAACTATAGGTTACATAGAGTCAAGAATAAATAGTCGTGAAGCTGCTCCTAAAATGGAGACGGAGGATGGGGCAGTTAAAGCTATTATTCACGTTGATCCTGGATATCATGATGCTTTGTTAGGTTTGGCGCCAGGCTCGCGTATTACATTATTAACTTGGTTACATCAAGCAGATAGGAAAATTTTGCAGTGTTATCCTCGCCGGGATATGACTAGACCAAAAAAAGGAGTATTCGCCACTCGTTCACCTAACAGACCTAATCCAATCGGAATTCACAAAGTCACAATCGTTGAAGTACGAAAAAATGATATAGTAGTGGATATGCTGGAAGCAATAGATGGTACCCCAGTTGTTGATATAAAATCTCATTGGTGAAGTAATAATTAGTAGCCTACGTTTGCTCGATTTGAAATTTACAGATTGTCAATTGGGTTAAAGTGCAGTAGTATTTATTTTCTTTATATGCTGACAGACATTTTAAACGAACTTTAAAACGTTAACGTTGGGCAAAAAACATTATCATTATGTGGCGTCAGATTTTGAATGTAAGTTTTGATTTAAAATATCAAGATTGAAGTTTTAAAATTTGACGCCAAATCTTAGCCGATTATATATTTTTTTTAATTTTAGGAAAAAATTTATGACGATGCTGATGCGGAGTTTTCGTGGCAAATAAGTGCTTTCATTAGTGTATAAAGATGATAAACAACTTTATACATTACCGAAAATTTTATTGCGCAAATTTTACACCAAAAGTTTTTATATCTTTAAATGTTTGTTTGTAATATAATTTGCGTTTACAATAATAATACTTCTATCCCCTGCATTT
Source organism: Gammaproteobacteria bacterium (assembly GCA_050123375.1). Lineage (GTDB taxonomy): Bacteria > Pseudomonadota > Gammaproteobacteria > UBA12402 > UBA12402 > JASFHF01. The sequence continues at coordinate 388 of JASFHF010000066.1, read as the reverse complement.
TAAGAAACGAAAAAGGAAATATGTGTGAAAAAGTATAATGTAAAATATGTATTATTAGTGTTAAGTTTGATCAGCATTACTTTCTGTGTTCCTGCTTTTGCTGATATCAGCAAACAATATTATTTTTCTGTACTGGCGGTTTTTCTCGGGCTAAAATCGGCAAAAACCAATCTATACAGATACTAAATGGTATACCAGCTAACACATATAATGATGATCCTGATAATAAATTCAAACCATGTGTAGGAATTGCCGCTGGCACTAAAATTCTAACCAGGAAACGAATTAATATTAGTTTGGGAGTTGGCGCTTATACTGCAGGATCATTTGAATCAAAAGGTAAAGTATATCAGTTTGGTGATCCGGCATATTACAATATGGATTATAA
>JASFHF010000065.1:0-4682 GCA_050123375.1 Gammaproteobacteria bacterium | reverse complement strand
AAACACAGCACTCTGCAAACTCGAAAGAGGAAGTATAGGGTGTGACGCCTGCCCGGTGCCGGAAGGTTAAGTGAAGGGGTTATTCCGCCTTCAGATTGTTTTCTCAGCAAGGCAAACAGCGAAAGAGTCGAAGGAGTTTACATAAGAGTAAATGACTGAGGCGAGAGAGCTGTTTAACGCAGCTGAGGAAGCAATGTGATGGCGGGAGAAGCTCTTGATCGAAGCCCCGGTAAACGGCGGCCGTAACTATAGAATATTGACCGATTGTAGTTACGTAAATAAACTTAGCTATATGCTGGAAACTCCGGTGTATCCTTTAGTACTAATTTCCAATTGGAAAAAGTGACAATCTAAAGGTGCGGACAATCAGCAGGAAAGATTCTTTTGGAGATAATATTATGCCGTACGATGTAAAAAAAGTTCCATTATCTATTGGTTATTACTTTGCAGGTTTTGCCGATGGAGAAGGAAGTTTTAATATCAGTTTTCGTAAACGTAAAGATTATAAAGTGCCTTGGAAAATTTCAATGTGCTTTAATATTTCACAAAAAGATAAGGTTATTTTAGCCTTGTTTAAAAAGCATTTGGAATGTGGAACTTTGCGTGGAAGACCTGATGGCGTATGGTATTATGAAGTTAACAACTTTAATTCCATTGTTGATAATGTGATTCCTTTTTTTGATAGATTTGGTTTTTTGTCAGCGAAGAAAAAACGAGATTTTTTTAAATTTAAAAAAATTGCGAACTTGATTGCAGCAAAAAAACATTTAGAGAAAAATGGTATCGAAGAAATTCTGTCGATTCGCAAAGACATGAATGATGGTGGGAAAAGAAAATATTCGCATGTTGAAATATTAAATACATGCAACTAAAAGAAAATCCTCAGAGACTATACGCTAAGCACATATTTATATGTGAAGATATAGTCCGATCTCTATAGCGATATAGAGGGTTTAGATAATAATTATTTAAACCGCATTAATTATTAATTTAAATTAATGTTAACATATTGAACGGTCCTAAGGTGAATTTGTTGCCTTAGTAAAATTTGGCTATATGCTGGAATATCTGAGAATCTAGTGGTACTAAATTTATATTTAGTGACAATCCATCTAGTGCAGACAATCAGCAGGAAAGACTAGTTAGCAATAACTAGAATCCTCAGAGACTACAAGCCAAACACTTTGTGTTTTTAAGTGAAGATATAGTCCCATCTGTATAGCGATATACAGGAACAGCAAAATGCTGCTGTTCGGCTTGGTGAAAATCAAGTTAAGACAATGAGCGAAATTCCTTGTCGGGTAAGTTCCGACCTGCACGAATGGCGTAACGATGGCCACACTGTCTCCACCCGAGACTCAGTGAAATTGAAATTGCTGTGAAGATGCAGCATACCCGTGGCAAGACGGAAAGACCCCGTGAACCTTTACTACAACTTTGCATTGGATCTTGAATTGATTTGTGTAGGATAAGTGGGAGACTTTGAAGTGCGAGCGCTAGCTTGCATGGAGTCGTCCTTGAAATACCACTCTGATTGATTTGGGGTTCTAACCTGCTGCTCGAAACGAGTGGAGGGACAATGTATGGTGGGTAGTTTGACTGGGGCGGTCTCCTCCGAAAGAGTAACGGAGGAGTACGAAGGTGCTCTCGGTGCGGTCGGAAATCGCACGTTGCGTATAAAGGCAAAAGGGCGCTTGACTGCGAGACAAACACGTCGAGCAGGTGCGAAAGCAGGTCTTAGTGATCCGGTGGTTCTGTATGGAAGGGCCATCGCTCAACGGATAAAAGGTACTCCGGGGATAACAGGCTGATACCGCCCAAGAGTTCTTATTGACGGCGGTGTTTGGCACCTCGATGTCGGCTCATCACATCCTGGGGCTGAAGCGGGTCCCAAGGGTATGGCTGTTCGCCATTTAAAGTGGTACGCGAGCTGGGTTTAGAACGTCGTGAGACAGTTCGGTCCCTATCTGCCATGGGCGTAGGAAATTTGAGAGGAGCTGCTTCTAGTACGAGAGGACCGAAGTGGACACACCTCTGGTGCACCGGTTGTCACGCCAGTGGCATGGCCGGGTAGCTATGTGTGGAAAGGATAACCGCTGAAAGCATCTAAGCGGGAAGCCTACCTCAAGATGAGATTTCCATGATCCTTGTGATCGAGAGGAACGTTGAAGACTACGACGTTGATAGGCGGGGTGTGTAAGTGCTGTGAGGCATTGAGCTAACCCGTACTAATGATCCGATATCTTGACTTTATAACACTTAAGTGTTTTAGCGCTTTTAATCATCGCCACTTTGTTAGAGAATTTAAATATAAATTTAATCAGTTTGGCTTGGTAAATATAGCGAACGGGTACCACCTGATCCCATCTCGAACTCAGAAGTGAAGACGTTCAGCGCCGATGGTAGTGTGGGGTTACCCATGTGAGAGTAGGTCATTACCAAGCCTTTTTTTGTGATTTCCAGTATTTTGATTCAAACCAAGTAACCATCCATGGTGTTTGTACCAGCTCGGCCGTCCACGGCCTCGCGTTCAGCGGGAAAAAGCTTCGCTTTTTCTGAACAGCACCGCTTCACCCACCTGATCCCATCTCGAACTCAGAAGTGAAGACGTTCAGCGCCGATGGTAGTGTGGGGTTACCCATGTGAGAGTAGGTCATTACCAAGCCTTTTTTTTGTGATTTCCAGTATTTTGATTCAAACCAAGTAACCATCCATGGTGTTTGTACCAGCTCGGCCGTCCACGGCGAAGCTAGAGGCGGGAAAAAGCTTCGCTACCAAGTTTTTTTGTAATTTACAGTATTTTAATTCAGACCAAGCAGCCATCAATGGATAAATATAGCTAAACTCTTATAAATTGATGCAAATTAAAGAGGTTTGGGTTGTTTTTTCGACGACCTAGCGTCCATGGATGGAGACGCGGGAGGTACAGGATGTACCATGGGAGGAGAAAAAACCAACCCAAGCCTCTTTAATAAACAAATTTTGACTACATCAGTTTATAAGAAATTAACTATATCTTCACAAGATTAATTTGACGATTGCAGCGGCCATATTTATAATACGAAAAAATAATAATTAATGTTCACTTAAACTTTAATGCAATTCTTAATAAAAGCAACAAGGAGTTTGCAATATGTTTACTACTATTAAAATCATTAATATAAATGATCATCCAAGCTCAATTTGTAATATTAAAAACATTCGCAGTATTGACTTTGATAATAGTGATATATCCAGTATTAACTTTGGTGATATGGGCGGCAGTGCTTTAATATTATTAAATATCTTAATTACTTGTGGAATTATCAAGATGATCCCAGATAGGTATAAAAAATTTGCCAAACAATATAATCAAGCAAAAGGAAAATATACTACAGAGGATGGTGCATTTAGGAAACAGACAAATTCGACTATGGATATGAAAGGCGAAGGCAATCAATTGATAAACACCATTACAATATCAGAAAAAACAAAAGAGAAAAGATATTCGCTTAGATTTCTTGGTGGTTTATTAACAGGTAATATAACTCACAACAATTTCATAGCCAATATTTTAAAAAAATTGGATGAGAACGGGATTAAATATACAGTTATTTTTAATAAAAATGATTTAAAGTCCTCTCGGAAATATTTTGATGGAAGTTGTCAAGACGTAAAAATCAAACAGAATATAAAAGATTATATTTTTAAAAAATGCAAATTGATTGATTATGAAATTGATAGTAAAAACAAAATTATTACTCTCTATACCCCTGCTCCAGCTAATTTAGAAAAAATTGAAAAACTTGCTCTAAAATTTATTACAGATAATGAAATAAAAATAGGTAAAACCAACAATGGTTTAGAAGAATTTAAAAAAATTATTGACGAAATAAATGGCGATTTTTCAAGTTATTTCGGAAGTAAAGGCTTATTTAATGAATATATTAATCCTCTTCTAGAAAAAATTAAACATTATTCCGCCGAATCCCCTGGTTTACTGCCATACCTATTTGCAAATAATAGTATCGGATTAGAACATTTCAATGAAAACTATGAATATGATGGATATAAAATAAAATATGTATTTTCTAAAAGAATTCCTAAGGAATATTCTATTCCATCAAAGATGGTAAACCTTTATGGTGATGGTAATAAAGATTGCAATAATAAAAAAAAGAAAAAAAGAAGTAAGCGTAACAGTCGTGAATTAAAAACATATATATCGCATATTCAAAGGCCGCAAAAGAAAAATGCCAACATGCCTGTACGACCTTTTTTTAAACCTAAAAAACAAATACCCCCCAAACATAAAAAAGAAACATTATGTGACATAATAAAGCAAGAGATGTTAGGGCTTTTCTATCAATTAGTGCCACAGTTTTTATTAAATCTTTTTGGTTGCGGTCGACAAAAAGAAAGTGGACAAAAAAACCGTAGTCTCTATGAACAAATCGCAGACTGCTATCGATATAAATGATAATTGCAGCAGTCTGTAAAAAAATTAAATGAATGATCAGAATATATAAGCTATGCTGCTTAATAGTAGGAGCAAATTATGACCATGAGCAACGAACGTAAGCATCTAATAATTCCCATGTTGTAAGTTTGTAAATTTTTTTTAAAATCATGATTTTAAATTTAGTAGGAGGAAAATTGTGATGAGGAAATTATTTGCGGGTTACAGCAAGGCACAGAAGAAA
>JASFHF010000064.1:0-4730 GCA_050123375.1 Gammaproteobacteria bacterium | reverse complement strand
TGTTTCCTCTTTTGTTGAGTTATGGGGATAACTCAACATTGGTAACATGAGCAGGTTCTTTTGGCAACGGTTAAACCATTGCCCAAGCCACCGCCTCAGGCGGTGGATATATAAGCAGGATTATAAATGCTTCAAATGAACGTCCAACTAATGGATTGGTATATAACATATTTATATTATGAATTTGCAATAAATAATGCAAAAATCCTGTGTCACGAAGATGACCTTTCGGCATTTTAACAATTTTTTTAACTACATTTTTTTCATAACTTAATAAGTTTCTCCACAAAAAAGTTCCTTCAGCAATATCCAAATATTCTTTAATTGTTTTTTCACTAATTTCTATAGATCTTGCTAAATCTCTTTTATTTATTATAGTTCCTGATAATTGACCTAACATACTTAAGAAACGTCGATAAGCAATTTTGTTTAATTTAGGAAATAATTTTGCTATATCATAATTAATGTAAGTACGACTATAATTATCCATCCATTGATTGTAGAAATTAATGTCTGATTGTAAAACCGGTTCCGGATAACCTCCATATAACCATAATTTTTGCATTTGTGTAACAGTTAATGGCGCACTCCCTGATACCAAAGTTTTTTTGGACAACATATCGATAAATAAATCATAAAATTTGCTTAATGGTTTTTGGTAATACTCATTTGCTTTTAATGTACCTAACTCGACTATCGCAACCCTTCCTGCCAGAGATTCAGAAATACCATCTAATAATTCAGGATTACTAGATCCAGTTAAAATAAATCTCCCTTTTTCCGTTCTTTGCTGATCAACCACACCGCGCAAAGTTTTAAACAACTGTGGATATTCCTGCGCTTCATCAATGATTACCTGCCTACTGTGCTGCTTGAAAAAGAAATCCAAATCGTGAGTAATCCGCTCATAATCTTTGGCATTTTCTAAATCGAAATAATCCCAATCGGGCGCAATATTTTTTGCGATAGTCGTTTTGCCACTTTGCCGCACCCCAAGCACTGCTACTACGGAAAACTGTCGCAGTAAATGCTTTATTTTGTTCTCAAGATTGCGTTTTACACCAGTCATATCCGTAGTGTACCCTCGGTTTTGACTGGTGTAAAGAATTTTTATAAATTTGTTACTTACTCAATACATAAAAATCCTCCTTTAATATATTGATAAATAAGCATATACGCCCTAGAATTAAGCGATGAATATACCTATAGACACTCTGCTTTTCTCATAGTTTCCATGATTTCATCGCTATAAGTTCGAAATTCGTTGAGAACAGGAACCAAATTTACCTAACTCATTGATTTTATTAAAAAATATATCTTCCAAACATTTTCTTTTTTGCAAAAATTTTCAACTAAATATTGTCATTACTTATAATTAGTGTTACTATTTGTAAATAATGATTATATTTGGAGTAATTTTATGTTCGAAAGAAAATTGCACTTCGAGCTTCCAGACAGACAATCAGCATTCTTGTGGGGTGCACGCAAAACCGGCAAATCTTATTATCTAAAAAAGAAATTCAAGGAATCTATTTATTACGATTTATTAAATACTCGCGAAGTTATACGTTTAACAAAATCTCCTTTCCTACTTAAAGAAGAAATCAATTCTTTACCGCCAGAAAAATTACAACGACCAATTATTATTGATGAAATTCAAAAAGTCCCTGCATTACTGGATGAAGTGCATTGGATGATCGAAAATATTAATGCGCAATTTATTTTATGCGGTTCGAGCGCAAGAAAACTTAAAACTAGCGCAACAAATTTACTGGGAGGACGCGCCTGGCAATATAATTTTTATCCTTTAATTTATAATGAAATCCCTGAATTTGATTTATTAAAAGCGTTAAGTCATGGCTTAATTCCTGATCATTACCTTTCTAGCTCCAAACACTTAAATGATTATTTGCAAGCTTATGTTGATATTTATTTAAAAGATGAAATACGCAATGAAGGATTAGTGAGAAATTTACCTGCTTTTGCAAAATTTTTAGATGTGGCTGGAATTTCTAACGGCGAGATGATAAATATGAATAATATTGCCAGAGATTGCGGTGTAAGCAGAAACACAGTTCAAGAATATTATCAAATATTAGAAGATACCCTGCTCGGCTATTCTTTACAACCATATACAAAAAAAATAAAACGCGATTTAATCACTGCAACCATAAAATTTTATTTGTTTGATGTCGGCATTGCAAATTATTTAGGACAACGAGTTGTTACTGCATTAAAAGGCGCGGCCGCAGGTAAAAGTTTTGAGCATTATATTTTAATGGAGTTAATTGCATTTCGGAGTTTTAATCGAAAACGATTTGATATAACTTATTGGCGCACAAAATCTGGTTATGAAGTAGATTTTATTTTGGGAAATGATGTTGCAATAGAAGTTAAAATTAATGAACAAGTACACAAACAAGACCTCAAAGGATTAATTGCATTCTGCGAAGAACATCCGAAAATGAATGCTTATGTTGTCTCGCAAGATCAAAAACCAAGACAACTTAAAATCAATGATAAACTGACAATTTCTATTTTGCCATGGAAAGATTTTCTTAAAAAACTTTGGCAGAATGAAATAATCTGATACTCTGTCAGCTATTATGCATTTTTTAACTAAATCAAAATAACTAAAGACCCGTGTTTAACTAGCTTTCAACATGGTTTGAACATCAGAAATGCTTACATTTTGCCCAGAAAAAGTTCGAAAATAGTCCTGTAAGGGGAGCCAAGTTTTAGGTCTCTGTTTTATAATCCATAATCTCCCGCAAATCTCAGTTGTCGACAATTTGTCGACAACTGGTAAACATAGTTTCATTCATCACTAAAATCCATTTTCCGCAAAATCTCTGCCTCTAACTGTTTTGGATCAGGTAATTTGTCAGCTATTTCTTTGGGAAGATCTTTACTAAGTTTATACCCAGCAACACCTATCGGCTTATTAATATCTTTCAGTGAATATTCAACGTTAACTCTATCTTTATCTTTGCATAAAATAATTCCCATGGAATGATTTTCCCAGGATTCTCTAACAAAATCATCCAGCAATCCCAAATAATAATTCATTTTGCCCGCATATTCTGGTTTAAACACACCTGATTTTAATTCTAATGCAGTTAAACACTGTAATTTGCGATTATAAAATAACAGATCAATGAAGCTCTCCGCACCAGATGGTGAAACTAACCGATATTCTTCGCCAACAAAAGTAAATCCGTGACCAAATTCAAGCAAAACATCCTTGATTTGCATTACCATGCGTCTTCTAAACTCATTTTCAACCACAGGCTTTGCGATGCCTAACATTTCTAATGAATAAACGCTTTTTAGTGATTTATCCGCCTGATCTGCAAGATGTTTGGTCATGGCTTGTTGAAAATTATGCGTTTTACCCTCCAAACACTGCCTTTCGTACGCTTGAGACCCAATTTGCAAACCTAAAATATTTCTAGTCCAACCCATTTCAATGGTAGCACGTAGATAATATTCTCTGGCTTTTATATCTTTAATCTTATTTATAATCAATATGTTAGACATCCATGCAATTTCTGCAGCAAGCTGCTGCAGTTTTTCATTGCCATCATACGCTAGGTAAAATTGCCTCATATTCCATAAATTGCGTTCTGAAAATCCAAACTTTATATCCGGAAAGCTTGCCTTCAAATCCCTGGATAAATTTTCAACAACTGATCTACCCCAACCTTGTTTTTCCTGATTCTTAACGATCATTTCGCCAATAAACCAATAAAGCGAATTTGCTTCTCGATTTGCTTGCCTGGAAAAATTAATTCTAGCTTGTAATACCCGATTTTTAATGCTGCGAAAAAAGCCCTGATAATTAAATGCATCCATTGTTTTTCTCCTTATCTAGTTAAAATCAGGAACTTAACATATTTAAATTTTTTAAAATAGCGTATAAATTACCCGGGTATTTTCCCGCATTTAACTGGCTTTTAACAAAATTTGAATTGCAGAAATACCGTCATCAACACATGTAGGTGTTGATGATAATGGAAAAGTTGTTGGCGAAAAACTTACGAACAAAATGAAAGCCAACATCAATGCTATCGCTCGAAATTGTGATCCCCAAATACATATCAACAGCGTCACACAATTTAATGATGTGATCGCAATTGAAATTCCAGAAGGTGAAGAAAAACCCCGTTTTTCAGGGTGATTTTTTACCGAAATCCTGAATATTCGTTGAAAAGAAAGATCGGTGAAACTGTGGAGAAAATATTAAGCTTGATGAAAGAAAACCCTTCAATCACCCAAAAAGAGCTAATCGATAAGACTGGATTAACCCGCAGAGGTGTCGAGTGGAATATTAAAAAATTGAAAGAAGAAGGTTTTATCCGTAGAGTTGGCTCAGATCGAAGTGGACACTGGGAAGTCATTAAAAAATAAGAATAATAATTATCCCGCCAATAATAAATTCCGCATCTCATTAATTACACCACTCTCCTTTACAAAAGTTCGAAAACAGTCCTGTAGGGGAGGGTGAATTCTAAAAAGAAGTGCGACAAATTCCGAGGTCATGTAAAATGGCCTCTGTAAATAATTGAAAAAAAGGAACTTGTCGCATGAAAGAGTATACCCAGGCTTTGTTGCATAAATAGGAAGGAATTAGCTGCATCAGCGGTAACGCTAAGTCTTTGAAATTCATAAAAAACTCTATTAATATACATTTTTTGATGAAAAACATAAAAATGGAGTTTATTTATGTC
>JASFHF010000063.1:0-4859 GCA_050123375.1 Gammaproteobacteria bacterium | reverse complement strand
GGGTGAAAGAGGTGATTGGTCGGTGGTGGAAAGATACGTAAAAGAGCAAGGCAAAAGTGTAGAGCAGTTGGCACTATTTTAATCGAAGGAAATACCCCGCGGCTTGCCGCGGGGAATACTTTATTCGATTTGGATTTAAAAGCTTTTCTAATTTAACTATGAAACATGTTCCTCAAGAAAATGTTCTTGTTTTGCCTTTTTCTGCAAAGTTAGCAAGTGGAGTGATTGAGCATCATCATGATTTTTTTGTTAAAGAGTAAGTGATTTTATCTGTTTGTTATGACGCGTTGACGCAAAGTAATTTTTTACAAATTTAATTGACTGTGCGATCCAAGGCGCATCAAATTTCCTACAAAAAAATAATCCGAAACTCCCTGTTAAAATTTTAAACATTTTGCTATAAGAATATTACGCATTGTCATTGCAGTATTTTTTGGATGGAGCCAAACAAATTTACATATGAGGTGTTGTGCTGTGTGGTTATGTGTTAGCTTGCCAGGGTAGGTAAGTGTAAACGACAGGGAGGTCGCTATGAACAATATATATAGAAATAATGCATTAAGTCGATGCAATAAATATTTTACCTGGATGATGTATTATGGATGTGTGCTAGAAAGATCTAGATTGGTAAAGCAAGCTGAGATTATTCCTATTATGTCTAAAGCCGCATTACCTGATTCAGGACGTCAGTTAAGTAGGATAGATAAAAAAAGGCGTGGTTGGTTTTTGAAGTTTAAGGATTTTTTTAACATCTAATTATTAGTTGCCTCATTGTTGCAAAACATGGCAAAGATTTCTGACGGGAGATTAGAGCTTCCGTAATCGTGATGGGTATTATTAAATGTATATGACGTGAATTAATGATCGTGTACTGTACGTTGTTTTATTACGATAAGCGGAGTATTTTACAATTACTGTATTTTGGTAAAATAGTTAAAAAGCATGAAAAAATTTTACAGCGTTAAAAATGACAAAATAATTTTGCAGATATATTTGCAGCCGGGTGCAAAAACTAGTGAAATTGTTGGTATGCATGGTGATTATTTAAAAATAAAGGTCAAAGCTCCAGCTATAGAAGGAAAAGCAAATGATGCTTTGGTAAAGTTCTTAGCGCAAAAATTTAGTGTTGCTTGTCGGGATGTGATTTTAACCAAAGGCAAACAAAGCAGATATAAGCATGTTGTAGTTAATGGCATAGATGATCTGCCAGGTTGGTTAATTAAATTAACCAATAGCATCGATAATTGCTGAGAAATATTTCGGTGGTGCGGGTCGGTCATACCAAGCAAGAATTGGTGTGATGTTGTAGGTTTTATTTTTATTTAGGATTATGAGTTTTTTATTTTTTATATATGGTGCAGCAAATTCTTTGGCGAGAGTTGTATACCCAATGCCTTCAGAAACTAATAAAGCTAAATTTTCGGTGCGGTTAACAAAATATCGACTGTGTTTTGCAATATCAAATAAATCATATTGTTTTAAATAATTAAAGGTGCATTGATCAGTTGAATCAAAATCAATGATTCGCTCATTTTTTATTATCTCGCGTAATGTACGATTTTGCCATTTGTAACTACAGACTAGTAAATATTGTTCGGGTTTTAGACGTTTGAATTCCATCTCAGCTGCAAGTTGTTCCTCCTGGATAATTGCAAAATCACTTAATCCTGCACGCAAAGCTTGGTGCCGGTTTTCAATGTCATTTACTGTGAAATTAATTAGTAAATTTGGAAATTTTTTAATTATGAGCAAACAGCTGGGGATTACTCTGGCTTGCATGATGCTGTTTGGTGCGGTAATTGTTAGTCTGATTTCTGTTTGTAATCCTGCGCCTTGGATTTTTGCTAAAGCTTCTCCTTCAAGCTCTTTGGCAGCTTGGCAATAATGTAGCAATGCTTCACCTTCCGGGGTTAGCAACATTCCGCGCCTGGTTCTGACAAATAAGGTGCTATGCAGTGTGCGTTCTAAAGCGCGGATTCGCTGGGTTACCGCGGTTTGTGTAATAAAAATCTCATCCGCTGCCCGATGTACGCTTTTGTGCTTTGCAACAGCAATAAATGCTTCCAGTTGTGGGCCAAGTAAACTCATAAATTTTAATCACTTGATTAGAACGATTTATTATATTTATAGCACAATTTGTTCTATACTTCCAATGTCTGTGATAAAAAGGTGGTAAAATGAACAAAAAAGCTTGTATTGGCGTATTTGCTTTAACTATGCTGATGAGTGGCGCGATTGATGGCATCAGGAACTTACCATCGATTGCGATTTTTGGGCAGCAATTGATCTTTTTCTTTATTGCGGCGAGTATTTTATTCTTAATTCCAGTTGGCTTGATTTCAGCGGAACTTTGCGCTCAGTCTAAAGAAGAAAGTGGAGTGTATATTTGGTCAAAACAGGCTTATGGTTCCGCGTTTGGTACCATCACGGCTTGGCTGCAATGGGTTAATACCATGGTTTGGTTTCCGCTTTCTTTAACTACTTTAACCGGTACGGCTGCATATTTAATTAATCCGGCATTGGCCAAAAATCCAGTATATTTGGTTGTTGCAAGTTTGTCTGCTTTTTGGGGAATGACCATATTAAATTTAAAAGGTATTAAACAATCTGCCAAAATTGCATCTTTTGCCACAACCATTGGTATGGTGATTCCAATGATCATAATTATAGGATTATGTTTGTTGTGGTTGTTTTTAGGAAAACCTACTGCATTAAAAATAACCCATGAGGCGATTTCGCCGAATTTTCATTTGCAGCACACCTGGGTATCTTTAACTGCGATTATTGCGTCATTTTTGGGGTTAGAATTAGCAACCGTGCATGTTAAAAAAGTCTCTAACGCACAGAAAATTTTTCCTAAAGCATTACTTTTTTCGGTTTTATTAACTATTGTGGTTTTAGGGTTTGGTTCATTTGGAGTGGCATTAATCGTGCCTCATCAAAAAATTATCTTAGTTGCGGGAACGATTCAAGCATTCAATGTTATTTTTACCGGATTGCATGTTGCATGGTTAGAAAAAATATTAGGGGTGATGTTGTTGTTCGGTAGCCTTGGCGCAATCATAAATTGGTTGATTTCACCATCAAAAAGTTTAGCGCAAGCAGCGAAAGATAGTTATTTGCCAAAAGTGTTATCCAAAGAAAATAAGCATGGTGCGTCTTCTAATATTTTAATTTTTCAGGCGGTTATTGTAAGTCTTGTGTCTTGCGCGTTTTTTTTGATGCCAAGTGTAAGTGGTTCATATTGGTTGCTGCTTGATTTAAGTACGGAACTTTACGTGATAATGTATTTGTGTATGTTTATCGCAGGTCTAAAAATTCTAATGAATAGCGAAAAAATATTATTAATTCCTGGTGGAAAATTAAGCGCTATGGCTGCTTCTTTTGTGGGAATTATAGGATGTCTCATAACTATAGTAGTAGGATTTTTCCCGCCGAGTAATATCAATGTGGGTGGTGACTTACATTATGTAACTTTATTTGCTGGGGGCGTGTTGATTATGACTATTCCTGCAGCAGTGTTAATTGTGGGTAAAAAATTATTTGTATCCAAGCCGGTATTAGAAGTTGGTTATGAAAATGCTTGATATTAAAAAAAAGCTACAGTAATTTTAAGGTTTTGCCTAATGGCTCATACAGCGGAGAGAAATTACTGCTCCAGCTAAAATGCTTATTAAAATCTATCATTGGTATTTGGATTTTTTTGTTAGGTATTTCACACATGGTATTTTTTGAGTAATTTCGATATAGAAGCGGTCCTAGCTTTTGTGGTTTTCTGGTTTGCATGTTAATAATAGCAGGTTGATAGCATAACGTACTTTTTATTTTTTTTATCATGTAAGTTAAAAAGTATAAAGGTTTTCTGTTTTTAAATTTTTGATGTGCTTGTTTTTGCCCAAATTCATTTAAATGATCACGAAAAAAGGGTAACTTGGTTTTTTTGTAATCTTTTAATAATTCAAAATATTTTTTGTGATCATCAAATGAAGAATTATGTGTGGTGGCAAATTCAATTATACTTTTGCCATGTTGAAAAGTCACATATATATTAGCAGTAGCTACACAACAAATCTTTATTTTATTCAAGATCATATAAGATAATAAGTGACGATAAATTTTATAAGCTAATGAGATAACTATATTGGTTAATGGATGTAAAGCATGACAGATTTTTAATTGAAGCGTTATATTATTAGGATTTAACATTTTAATTAGTTGAATTAGTAATGCAGTTATGTTTTTCCAATTAGTTTTGAATTTCAAATTGTGAGAAAAAATTAAATTCTGATTGTCTTTTTTTCCATGAGCATAAATTATTATACTAAGGGTATTTAAATTCCTAATATTAGTGAGTTTACCCTTTTGGATATAACAATTGAATAATGGTATAAAATTAAGAAAACAAACATTACCATTGGTATTTGAGATAAAGTTTTTCTGATCTTTCTTCCAGTCATTGAATTCTTTACAATTGCCAAATACCAAAACTAGTGTGCCTGACGGATTCTTAATAAATTTTTGCGTGTTTTTAAACAAGACATTATTATTTTTGTAAGACATAGTATGTAAATTTCCGATAAAAAAATGCAAACTTCGATATGCATCACGAAAGATGTTACTATTTCATTTTAGCATAACCACTAATTATTAAAAAAATCTTAAGATTTTGGAGTGATTATTTCGAAATGATTCTATCAAAAAAGTGTTAATAGTCAATCAAAGAATTATGGTGTGTAACGGCAATTTTAAAATGTCCCGATTGAGCAATTTAGAAATGTCCCCTTTTTTGTTTAAATTGACTTCTTTAAAAATAATAAAGGAGTCCAAAAATGGGGAATTTGCTAACCATGAGTCAAAAA
>JASFHF010000062.1:0-5370 GCA_050123375.1 Gammaproteobacteria bacterium | reverse complement strand
TTTCTTCTGTGCCTTGCTGTAACCCGCAAATAATTTCCTCATCACAATTTTCCTCCTACTAAATTTAAAATCATGATTTTAAAAAAAATTTACAAACTTACAACATGGGAATTATTAGATGCTTACCGACAATATTGGCTTTGGGTTAAACCACTTGCTTTCCACTCTTCGCAAAATTCTTTCTTCTGTGCCTTGCTGTAACCCGCAAATAATTTCCTCATCACAATTTTCCTCCTACTAAATTTAAAATCATGATTTTAAAAAAAATTTACAAACTTACAACATGGGAATTATTAGATGCTTACTAATTTCCCCATAAAAGTATGCAAATATTCACCCGAAAGCATACACTATTATCACAAAAAATTTCTTAGGATTTTACTTAGCCTATCTAGAACGATTTCTTTTGAATCAGAGATAAAAAAATGATCTCCTGGAAATTTATATATTTTAGCCGCATTATCTGTTTCCAAACCCCATTCTGATAACTCATCGCTATTCACAGAAACATCATCATTTCCATTAAAAACAAAAATGGGGCATTTTAAAGATGGTGCTTGATTATATTTATATTGCTCAGACAAAAGAATATCCGCCCTAAAACGTGGCAACAATAACTCTAACAACTCAGGACAACATAAAACTTCACTGTCAATACCACCATATAATTCATTCATTCTTTTTACAAATTTATCATCTGGTAAAGAATATATTTTCTCCTGCTTTTCTGAAAACTTTGGTGCACAATGACCAGAAACAATAAGACAGGTTGGCGTTGGTGATTTATCTATGAATAATTTACGAGCCAACTCAAAAGCCAAAACAGCACCCAAACTATGACCAAATAAAGCAAAAGGCTTTTTGTAGAAAATATCTTTGAATTCTAAAATATTATTTAAAACATCATTAATATTTTGCAAAAAATTCTCTGAATGCCTAGCCTCCCTACCAGGAAGCTGTACAGACAAAACCTGAACTAAATCAGGTAAAAATTGTGGCCAATCATTAAAAAAAGACGCTCCTCCTCCGGCATGAGGAAAACAAAATAAATTAAATTTAGAAAATTGTTTTTTGTCTTTAACTAAAAACCATGCGTCTTTACTCATTATAAATATACTCCAAAAATTAATAATACAAATTAATCTTTTGTATCTCTAATATTTTCCGCTAAAAACTCTATTTTTTCCAAAATGTTATTGTGGTGTGCATTATTAACATTAAAAATCTTCAACTTATCTTTATGCTTAACTACCCTATCTATATTGTTAGATTTCAATTTTATAGAATAGTTATATACTTGTTTAAGCTCATCAGAATTAAGAAAGGAATCTAACTCTACAGCTTTGTATAACCAAACATTTGTATTTTCAAGACAGCTTGTTACCCCTTGCTTCTCAAATTGCATAGCAAGATTAACATTGGGTAACATTTTATCTATATAGCTCTCATTATATCCTTCTAATCTCAAATAACCTTCATAATCTTTTTCTAACTTTTCGATATAGGTCCTATCCTTTATAGAGGATAGGTATTTATCATCTATAAATGTATCTAATAAATACACATTAACGCCAAATATACCTTTTCGCTCCAATATGCTTGCCATTTCAAGCGCAACAACTCCTCCCAAAGACCAACCTAAAAAATTATAAGTTTGGTAATTATTTTTAACATAAATTTCCTTTATATGTTTTAAATAATAGTTTGCTAACTCATTCAAATTATCTATTTTTTTATCATGGTATAAATTATATGAATCAATACCATAACATGCAAATGACTTACTCAAAGCCTGCGCCAAAGGAACATAAACCTCACATCCTCCAAGTCCAGGATGAATCATAAATAAACCATTTTTATTCTTAGCATCATTTAGTTTAATTATTTTTTTATAAGAAGATTTAACATCTAAAGATAGTATATATCTGGCTAGTTTTGCGACTGTGTCGTATTGAAATATAGCGGATAAAGAAACATCAACATTTAATTTATCATTTAATATTTTGGTAAAATTAACAGAAGATAGGCTATTACCCCCTAATTCAAAAAAACTATCGTTTTTACTTATTCCTTTACACCCGAGCACCTCTGAAAAAATTTCTGCTATATCGCCTTCAAGCTCAGTGGCTTTTTCAATTAAAATATTTATTTTTTGTTTTTTATGGTCTTTATAAGTTTTTTTCACTATCTTAGCATTATTATTTACTATTTCTGGCAAAGGAATCCAACAATCGTTGCCTTCAAATTGATAAGCAGGAAGATCAATAACCCTAAAGCTTTCTGAATGGCAGTTTAATAATAAAGACCAGTCCAGCTTATAACCAAACTGCCATAATTTCCCGATGGCCTTATAAAACCCAACCTGATTATCTAATTTCCCTTCTTTATATTCTTTTGCTGATGGAATACTAGAAATAATAGGTAAATTATTAGCTTTGGAAGAAATATAATGTTGAGCTACAAAGGTAGACAAAACATTACCCGGGCCAACTTCTAAAAATAACGGGTGTTTAAATTCAGTTATCAAGGTATTAATACCTTTTGAAAACTCTACCGTCTTACACATATGCTCCGCCCAATATTCTGGATCAATAGCTTGGCTAGTATCAATAAATTTCCCCGTAAGATTAGAAACGAATCGCTCAGATGGATTATTCAAAACAATATTATATAAAATATTTTTCAGCTCTTCTGCTGCTGGTCGCATATATTCAGAATGAAACGGATGTGATGTGTGTATTTTTCTATAGTTTATACCTTTAGAATCAAGCACCTTTCCGAAAGAACTTATTTTATTTGCATCACCAGAAACCACTGTGTATTTAGGTGCGTTACATAATGAAATCACAACCCCATCGCTAAGAATTTCTTTAACCTCTGCAACAGATGCATTTATTGAAAGCATTTCACCACAAGGCATATTCTGCATTAAAGAAGCTCTTTTCATTACGATATACAAAGCATCTTTTAAAGAAAAAACCTCTGATAACGCAGCAGCAACATACTCTCCTATACTATGACCAATATAGGCTTGAGACTGTACTCCGTAATACTGAAATAGTTTTGCTAGAGAATAACTAACTACAAATAAAGCCGGCTGGCTCCACTTAGTTTGATTTACGTCAATATTAATAGAAATTTTTGCATTATTCTGTCCAACAAAAAATATTTGTGTAAAATCAATGTCTTCAATTTCAGAAATGATTTTACAACAATCATCAACATGTAATTTAAATACTTCTTGCGTATCATATAATTCCCTTGCCATACCAAGATATTGTGTGCCCTGCCCGGAAAACATCATTATAATATCATTTTCAAATTTATTGGCTCTAATAGATGAACCCATGTTTTTTATATTTTCAATGGCCTCAAGCTTATTTTTACATACCACAAAATTACGATAAGCAAATGCCTTTCTTTTAAATGATAAGGCACATGCAACATCACTTACGCCACCTTCAATTAAGCTGCTTTTCAAACAGTTGAGTAAAGCATCTCCATATTGCCTGCACGATTTCGCACTTGCAGCACTTATTGGTAATATATAAAGATTATCGTTTTTATGTTTTTTTTCATTTTCTGTCGAAGAAATATATTCCTCCAAGATGACATGAGCATTAGTTCCTCCAAAACCGAAAGAACTAACCCCAGCTCTTCTTTTATATGATGGGTCTCGCTGCTTCCACGCATATTCATCTTTAGGAATACTAAAATTCGTTCTATTTAAATTTAAATTTGGATTAGGCGAATTAAAACTAACCTGGGGAGGGATTTTTTTATTTTTAAGTATACAGCAAGTCTTTATAAAACCTGCCACACCAGCAGCACTGGCAGCATGCCCAATATTTGCTTTAACCGCACCTAACTTACAATCATAGTTACCATTTTCAGAATTAGAAGAGAATGCGTCATGAAGGGCTGCTATTTCAATCGGGTCGCCCATAGGTGTACCGGTGCCATGGCATTCAACATATCCTATTTTATCAGCTGATATTTTTGCATGCTTTTGTGCCTCTAAAATACAAGCGGTTTGCCCAATAACACTAGGAGCAGTGTAACCAACTTTCTTATCACCATCATTATTAGTAGCATATCCTTTAACCACTGCAACAATATTATCATTATCCCTTATAGCGTCCTTTAATTTCTTCAATACAACAACACCAACACCCGCACTCCCAACAGTGCCACTTGATTCAATATCGAAAACTTTGCAATGCCCATCTTTCGAAAAAATCATCCCCTCTTGATAAACATAACCATGATGTTCGGGCATAGGTAAAGATACTCCACCAGCTATAGCCATATCACAAAAACCAAAAGAAATATTTTTACACGCTTCGACAATAGCAACCAAAGATGTAGAACATGCCGTGTTTATATTTAGCGAAGGTCCTGTCAGACCAAGCAAATAACTCACCCTAGTTGCCAAATAATCTTTTTCATTCAAATGTTCCATCCCAAAACCAAATGACTTGGAATTTAAACTAACATTATTTTGTATTCTACTTTCACAGTATTTACTAATACTCATTCCAGCAAAAACACCAATCTTGTTATCTTTTCTATTGTTTATATATCCTGATTTTTCTAAGGCATGCCACGAACATTCTAAAAATTTTCTTATTTGAGGATCCATCATTAACGCATCATTAAAAGAAAAATTCCAAAAAGCCGGATCAAATTTATCTATTCCATCAACACACCCTCCAACAGGAACAAAATTATCGTGCGTTAAAAATTCTTCTGGCACACCTCTGGATCTACATTCATCTATAGTCAATCTATCGAAACATTCTTTTCCGCTTATAATATTTTGCCAATATTCATCAACATTCTTAGCATGTGGAAACATTCCTTCCATGGCTATGACGGCCACGCCCTCGTCATATCTATCAATAAAATCATATTCATTTTTTGCACGCGGTTTTTCGGAAACATCATTTGCCTTAGTCGCTAAATACTTTCCAAATTCAGAAATGGTTGCGTACTTAAATAAGTCTGTGAGATCGATATTCGATATCCCAAAATCTTTTTCTATTTTAGTTTTTAATCTAATAACCAACAATGAATTACCGCCCAAATCAAAAAAGCTATCATCAACACCTATCTGTTCTAGCTCAATATTTAATAACTCTGACCACAAACCGCACAGCTTTTCTTCTAAGTTATTTCTAGGAGCGATATATTTATCAGCATTTTGCAGCTTGGTTTCTGGCAGTTTTTTAAGATCAACCTTACCATTCGCTGTTAAAGGCAATATCTCTAAATGGATAAATACACTTGGAATCATATAGTCCGGCAGATTCTTGCTTAACTCTTCTATCAGAATACTTTCTTCCTGCTCTTTGTCTGATACGTAGTAAC
>JASFHF010000061.1:0-6274 GCA_050123375.1 Gammaproteobacteria bacterium | reverse complement strand
GGGTGAAAGAGGTGATTGGTCGGTGGTGGAAAGATACGTAAAAGAGCAAGGCAAAAGTGTAGAGCAGTTGGCACTATTTTAATCGAAGGAAATACCCCGCGGCTTGCCGCGGGGAATACTTTATTCGCCATAATATCTATGGCGAAAATTAATTCTACAGAATTTGATAAATGTCTAAAAAAGTATTGGAATAAAATTAAAACGTGTGGATTTGGTCGTGCAATCCGACGAATGATTTTTCAATATTTCCTCACTAAATGTAAAGAAAAGAATATCGATAATAAAGAAATCTTAAAAATAATTTTAAAATACATATCCAATAAAAAAGTTCTTTTTTCTATGGCAAAACATACATTGCGCAACTATATAATAAACTTTATAAAAAAGGGGGAAGAGATTTATTCATTTGATGGATTGCGTGCTATTACTGATAAAATGAAGGAATTAAAACTAGATAAGAAATTAGGCGATATTTACAAATATGAATTTTTGAGAATGTCTTCGTCCGAAAAGGATAAATTTGCATTGCATAATAATATAAAAATACTAAAAGAATGTTTTGCATATCGCCAAGGTATAATAGATAAAAAAGATAAAAAAGATAAAAAAGATAAAAAAGATAAAAAAGATAAAAAAGATAAAAAAGATAAAAAAGATAAAAAAGATAAAAAAGATAAAAAAGATAAAAAGACATTTACAAAAGAAATAAAAAAGCATGAACCATTGGGCTCTTTGTCAGGGTTATTGCAAAAATCTTATCTTCAACGACAAAAGCAACAGGGAACCGAACCATCAAACAACAAAGAACAAAAACAACAAAATGAGACAGATAGCCATAAACTTGAAACGTTTGGACTCAAACAGCAAAAGTGGTAGTAAGCTGCTATTGCAATTTCCGCTTGCTTTAGCGGGATGTAGAATGTAGCTTGTACTTCGCTGCGCGGAATACAGGAAAAATTAATTCCCGTATTTTGCTAACGCTCAATACGGGCTACAATGGATTGTGCTGCACAAACATTTTTTTGTATTGACACGTTATAAAAAATACTTTAAAAAGTTGTAAGAATTTATCGGTGTTTTTATGCAAAAAAATGATATTTTAACAGAATGTTCAGATGTTAGCCACATATGCAATACTTGGTTTTGGGTGTTTTTTGTTGTGTATATTGTTGGCTGGGTGGTTGTGCATGTTTTTGTAAATCATGCTTTGCCGCATGATGCAATTGAGACGTTTATGTGGGGCATGCATTTGGAATGGGGTTATGATAAACATCCGTGGGTAACGCCGTTTGCTGCACATTTGATAATGCTTGTTAACCGCTCATCATGGTTTATTTATACAATTGCTTATTTTATATCGGCATTAGGAATATATTTTATCTGGCAAGTTGCTAAAGAGATTTTTCATCCTGTCTATGCGTTTGCTGCAGCGGCAATTTATTTTATAGTATATTTTTATACGGCTATACCGTCATGGTTTAATGTGCATTTATTTCTTTTTTTGTTTTATCCATTGATAACGTTATTATTTTATCGTGCAATTAAAACTCAAAAAATAACATTTTGGATATTGGTGGGTTTTTTTGCTGGTTTAGCTATGATGTCAAAATATGTGGCATTATTGTTATTTATTGCAATGTTTGCTTTCTTGCTGGTTGAGCCAAAGGCGCGGATTAATTTTAGAAAACCCGGTGTGTACATTGCATTAATTGTTTTTTTTGTAGTTATATTCCCAAATGTTTATTGGTTATTTCAACATGATTTTATTTCGATTCGATTCCCTTTTTTTGAGGCAAGCGGTGGAAAAAAATCTTTAATTAGTCATCTGATTAATCCATATAAATTTATTCAAGTAATAATTGCGCAATTTGTTTTTGCTATTATTCCTTTGTTATTATTGTTTATCAAAAATAGCGCTGCAGACAAAAATTCACGTATTCTAGCATGTGCTAATAAAATTGATGCTTATGATTGTAAATTTATTTTATTTTTATGTGTAATACCAATATTAATACCTGTGCTTTTATCAGTAATTTTCGGTTTTAAACTGTTAGGAGATTGGAGTACGCCGTTGCTTTATATGTTTGGTATGTTATTTTTTTGTGTAAAACAGCCTACGGTTTATTATAGACGCTTAGTAATGTTTATTATAGCAATGTTAGTAATGTTATTTATGGGTTTTGTTATTTATACGAGTGCGAGTTTGTTTGACAAAAAAGCTCATGCTGATAAGTACCCAGCTAAATTAATTGCGAAAACAATCACTGATGAATGGCATAAACGTTATCATAAACCTTTAAAATATGTTGCTGGAAGCAGATATATTGCAGGATATGTGGCTTTTTATTCTGCTGATCATCCTGATGTTTTTGTAGAGTGGGATCAGCGTTTTAGTCAATGGATTGATCTTAATGAAATGAAAAAATATGGTGCGGTATTTGTGCAGGACGGTTATTATGGTACTACAGTTTTTGGTCTGCCGGCAGGATATAACAGCGCAAGCGCATTTCCTTCATCAGTATTGAAACGTTTTCCACGGCTTGAAATATTACCAGTGCAGTATTTTAATTGGTGCAGAAAACGTTGTCCTAAAAATCCAGTTGCAGTTTTAGTGGGTTTTTTACCGCCTGATGATACTAACGCATCAAATAAACCAGCAATGTTCCCCAGATAGTCAATAAAACATTACCAAATGCGTAGGGTACAGTGTAACCTAAAGCCGGCATCGAACTATCTGCTTCTTCTTTTACTGCGTTAAGTGCAGCGGTTATTGTACCGGCGCCGGTTAACGCGCCGAATAATAATACTGGATTAATTTTAAGAATGAATTTACCGAACAATAATCCTAAAATCATTGGCATTAATGTCATGATGATACCGGCAAAAAAGATAGCAGGTCCAGAAGTTTGAATTGCGTGTATTGCTTTAGGTCCAGCGATTAATCCAACACACGCAATAAATAAATTAAGTCCTAAATCAGTAAATATCCATTGTGCGCTTGTGGGGATTTGGCCAAAAGTAGGATGAATGCCGCGCAGCCAGCCAAAAACCAAACCGGAAACTAACACGCCGCCGCCAACACCTAAAGTTACTGGAATGCCAAAAATGGGCACAGCAAGTAATCCAAGCAAAGTTCCCAGAAAACAGCCAATTCCGACCATTACTAAATCAGTCATTATAACTTGTCGTTCAGGATAACCTAAATATTTAACTAGTTTTTCTACATGTTCCTGGCTGCCTGCAACTTGCCACACATCACATTTTTTTACTGTGGTTTGGTGGGTGATCGGAATTTCATGATCTTGCCGCGTGATTTTTTTCAAAAAACAACCATGCCCGTGTTGTTGGCTTATTTCTTCTAAAGTTTTACCAACAGCATCTTTGTTTAATACACAGATTTCTAAAATTTCACCAGTAATATTAATAGCATCTGGATTGGAAACTTCAGCGCCAATTTTTTGATTTGCATGAGTTAATGCTTCACGTTTGCCGATTAAAGTTATAATATCATCAGTCCGAATTGTAGAATTTGGTTCTGGTTTAATTATTTTTTCAGCGCGAATGATGCGGTCTACTTCGACATTTTGGGTAAACATATTTTCGATGTCTTGTACAGTTTTACCAATAATGTCGTGATTTTCTACTTTGTAAGCGCGCAAATTGATGCGTTTCGACCAAAAAAATAATTCGGGAACGGTAGAAGCTATTTCGGTTCCGCCTGACATAGCTTGTTTTAGTTTTAAACTTTCGGCTTTTAGATCAATCCGCATTAGTTTTGGTACTAGTTTAAAAAATAAAATCAAGCCTGCGGTACCGAAAATATAAGTGATTGCATAAGCAATTGCAACATTACTTTCCATGGTTACTTTGCTTGCAGCAGTAACTGCAAGGTGTTTAATTGCACCGTCTGCGGTGCCGATTACTGCAGATTGTGTCATACCACCGCCTAATAATCCCGCGGTTGTGCCTGGATCAAAATGCAATAATTTTCCTAGAATTAATGCGGTAATCAGACCGACAACTGCAACTACAATTGAGAGTAGAATATATTTTATTCCTTCTGCTTTGAGTGAACCAAAAAATTCCGGTCCAACTTTATAGCCGATGGTAAAAATAAATAATGCAAACGCAACGGCTTTTAACAATCCGGGAATTTGCACATCAATTTGACCGATGATTAATGCAGCAATTAATACACCAGCAGTAGAGCCAAGATTAAATCCGTGAAATTTTATTTTACCAATAAAATATCCAATGCCAACGGCTAAAAAAACGGTTAATTGAGGGTAGTTGCGTAGTAATGTTAAGATATTGTGTAGCATATATTCTCTCCATCAAGATTTGTCTACGTAGTTAGTTGGGGGTCGCATCTTCACTCATTACATGATGCAACATACATCGCATATGTAATGAGTGAAGATGCGACCCCATACTAGCTAGGTCTTTTTCCAATATTTATAATATTCTTCCAATAATTCGCTTATAGCTTCACCGATTTTAGTATATTCATCATCAGGTAAATTAGCCAATGAAACTCGTACGGACATGTCCGGCGCATCAAATCCACCGCCATTTAGTAAAACCACAGATTTTTCTTCGGCCAGGCGCATCACAAAATCTATTGGTTCAAAAGTTTTTTCTAAATAATCAGCAAATTTTTGGTCGTATCTGGTTGCAGCAAGTTTCGGAATATCAATTATTGTATAATAATGTGTACCGTATTTGTTTTCTGGGCAGTCGATACCAATAGCTTTGTATAATAATTCAAACCGATGTTTTACAATATTTTGTGCGGTTTGTTTATATTCATTTTTTTTGTCAATCAGGCAATATAGCGAGAAAAATGCTATTAGTACTTGTTGTGGAGTTGATAGCCCGGCAGTATGATGTAAAGCAACCGAGCGGCTGTCTGCAACCATGCGGTCAATTAATTTCATTTTGTCTGGATCAAGTTCTACCGTGCTGTAGCGTTTGTGCAATTCGGCAAAATCTTTTTTAGGTAAGCGAGCAATCATTTTGTCAAAAACATTATTTTCATGAATGCCGATAACACCTAAACGCCAGCCGGTTGCGCCAAAATATTTTGAATAAGAATAAACTAAAATTGTATTATAAGGCGCAATACTAATTAATGATTTAAATCCGTTAACAAAAGTTCCATAAACGTCATCGGTTAATAGAATTAAATCGGGTCGTTTAGTTTTAACTAAATCGGCAATTTTTTCTAATGAATCTTGATGCATGCATACTGCGGTTGGGTTTGATGGATGTACCAGGAAAAATGCTTTAACCTTTGGATCAAGCAGTTTTTCGAGTTCTTTATTTGGATATTGCCAATAATTATTTTCGTCCTGTACAATTTCAAGTTCGACAAATTCGTAATCATTTAAGCGCGGAATTTCGATGTACGGAGTAAAAATTGGTGAGCCTAAAGCGATTTTATCTCCTTTGTGTAATAATTTATTTTCCATCAAACTATTAAAGATATAATCCATTGCAGCGGTGCCGCCTTCAGTGGGGAATAAATCAATTTTTCCTGGCGGTGGATTATTCGCGCACATTTCCTGATCAATATATTTTTGAGTGATGATTTCACAGCATTCTAACATGCGGTCAGGATAAGGATAATGGTCTCCTAAAATTGCATCAATTATTTCACAAACAAATTTATCTGCATCGAGTTTTAATTCATTCCTGACATAATCGAAAGCTTTTTTAAGAAATAAAATGTGTTTGTCATCTTTATATTTATTAAGAAAATCTTCAAAGCGTTTTTCGAGACCTTCAGTTTTGGCAAATCCGCCAAAAGTAGGGCGGATGGCATTGCGTTCGGATTCTTCTACAGCAAAATGTCCAAACAGAAAAAAAGCATCACGAGGAATATTGGCAACCCAGTTTGGATTGCCGCGACCGGCATTTAGCATCATTCTTTCTTGGTGTGAGCTTGCAAGTTGGATTAGCTTATTTTTGAGTTCAAACGGACTTAAGGCTTCGAAGCGTTTTTCTTCGGTGATATTGACCATGGTGCTCCTCCGTGAAAAATTGAGAGTCCAATAAAATGTTATACTAATAATATTAATAATACATTAAGTTAAGGATGATAAAAGAGGTAATTTTAGAAAAAGTCCAAAATTTTCTCTATAGCAGTGCTATAACTTGCATATTTCCCCGCGGCTTGCCGCGGGGTGGTGTTAAAGGGAAAGTTTGAAAACCGTAGGTTTTCAAGTATGATGCGCGAATGGAAGTAAAGAAGAGTAACCATTGTGCGTATCAA
>JASFHF010000060.1:0-6425 GCA_050123375.1 Gammaproteobacteria bacterium | reverse complement strand
GCACAAGATGCGCCGCAAAGAAATCGATCCTAAAAAATTACTGCCGCAGTTTATTGACAGAAATCTACTTGCGTAAAATAATAAAAAATAAAATAAAAATCTAGATGGGAATTTTTAGGGGCTTACATTATGGGGCAAACAGTAAGATGTTGAAATAACAGCTCTTTTAAAGCGTAACGAAATATGGGCTACGCTGACTACAGTGCCCACACAATTATCAAAAGAAAGGACAATTCATTTGATAATTTATTAGAGTGTTGTTTTTTACATCGACAATGGTGTCATAATAATAATGGTCAAGACCAATCAATACATTGCTGTACATCCAAAGAGTCACACGTTTTTATATTGCTCATAAGATTTACACTGGCATAGGGAGAATCTTTAAACTTGTCTTTTAAGCTAGCAATATCTAAATACATAGCTTCTTTTGTTGCAATAGAAACAACTAAGTGTACTTTATCATCTCCTTTTAAAAATTTTTTTTCAACTACCCATTGCGCAAATTCGTCAGTATTTTTTACCGAGCAATATTTGGCTTGGTACTGAAGCAATTGAAAAGCATGATGGTTTTTAGGTCTTTCTGATGAAGCCAAGAAAAAATCTATTCCTTTATATCTCCCTTTGTCTTCATTTACGAAAGTTATTAATAATTTTTGTTTACACCATACCTCAACACATTTTCCAAAAACTGTAGCTTCGAGCAGCTCTGATTCTCTTCTATTTCGCGGGTTTTGTTTAAACCCATTGAAAATCTCAGAGATCGAACAGGTGCTTTTATTTCCAATTAAACCGTATGCATGTACTTCTATTTTCATAATACTCAACCATAGCTCTAATTCAGCTATGCTATTAAACATTTGCGCACCTTATTTAAGTTCCAATAATATTAACAAGCATCGCATTGATTATTAACTTTTATTTTTTCACAAACCTTTCTAAATCAACTGGCTGTACATTTATATCATTTGACACGACAAACCTACCAGTCAAATTATAAGACTTGACACCTGTTATGCCATTTTATTCACATTTTTGCAATCGCTTTAACTCTTCTTTCCCTACTGAAGTAATATAAAACCAAATCACATCCCCAATATTCGGCTCCCTATCAAGAATATCCCAAGCATACTTGATTTTTCTTACCAATTCTTCCGGACTACCTTCCCAAGCTTGAAAACTCCCGTCCCTCATAGGAAAACCAACAACAATATAATTAGCCATAAGAAATTCCAACACCATACTCAATATAGTATTTTTTATTATCTGCGAGTCATAAATTTTCAAAATATTTTTCACAGAACGAATAACTTCCCATAAGCCAGTTGAATCGTCTTTGCAACTTATTAAAAAATCTTTCCTCAATTCCTGCATTTCTTTCATAATCATTCACCCAAAAATTTAATTTTAGTGATGCTATCTAAACCAGGAATATTAACATCAATTGTTGGCGGTCCAGAAGTAGAAATAGGCCTATATCCAACAAACCCGCCATCAGGTAGTTTAAAAGTTCGACCAGGATAAGTAGCATTCTCTATAGGGGTACCCTCAGCAGTTAATTTTTTCAAAAAGCTTTCTGCTGCTTTTGTTCCTCCATTTAATACCCGTATAGAATCTTTACTTCCAGCTTCTCCAATTAATTCACCATCGGGCATAAGAATATCAAATATCGTTTCCGATGCTAAAACCCCCTCTTCTGATGCTCCTCCGGTAAATGGTATCAGCGCAATTCCGGCAACATTAATACCTAAGCTTGCAGCTAAATCTGGATGATTAGTTAAATATTGACCAAACTCTGCCCTTGCCTTTGCCTGAGCATAGAATCCATTCCTCCTGCGCCTTTGCTCATCTTCTATCTCATCCGCAACATTATTAAACAACTCCGCAAAAGCCGCGGTCTTTGCGCCGCTTACAAAATTCCCTCCTTCCGCTGCCGCTACTGTTCCTCCTACTACCGCCGCTGCCGCTGTCCTTTCCGCTATTATTCCCGGCGTTAATGAAGAATTTTTACCCCCTATCGAGTCTATTGGCAAGGCTTCTGTTACCGCAGCTGATAAAAATCCATCTTCAAAATTCCCTCCTTCTGCAACTTGCAAGCCTCCTCCTACTAATCCATGTACTGCAACCTCTGATGCATACGCTAACTCCTTACTCATACCCTGAGTAAAATCTCCTAAAAACGATCCCGTACCTTTCCAAAATGCCGCCGTTATAAATGTAAATGCCGCTCCTTTTATTGCATCTGAAATACTTCCTCCTCCTAGTAAAGTTGATATCCCTGTATACATCGATGACCACATCGCCGCTATATACCATGGCGTTCCCGCTCCAAGCGTAAATATACTTATCAATATCCCCATTGCCATATTAAAATATTGATTTTTAAATATGTCATGAATTGCACGACCTATATCATGAAATAAATGTTTAAACGAAAAAAATCCGGTCGGATCTGTATACGCTAATGGATTGTTTAAGCAATAACTATATCTGTTTAAACTTTGTGAGTTCGTAGGATCTTGTACATTCGGATCTGCGCTTAAAAATCTTCCTAAAATTGGATCATATAATCTTCCATTGGTGTGAATTAAACTCATTCCTTCGATATTTTCATGGCCAGTAAATCCTTCATGGGTTATTGGATTATCCAGATGTTTGCCTTCGATCTGTGTTTGCTTTCCATAAGGATCATAACTAAATCTCTGTAACACATCTGCATTGCTTGTGGTTATTACGGTTAATGAGCCTAAGTTATCTTTTAATAAAGTATATGTTTCTTTACTTAAAATCTTTCCTGATCCGTCTGTTTTGTTTATATATAAGGTATCCGGCGATACATAGTATTTCTTGGATATCGTTATTTTTCCATTATCATTGTGCACTTCTAATTGATAATTTCCTAAAAAATATGTGTCTGTGGTTATATTTCCTGATTTATATAAACGCGCAAAACGGGTACGGTCTGGACCGTATACATAATTTGTCGTTGTATTGTGGGTTTCATCTGTAAGTTGGTTTGGTTTGTCATAACTGGTATATGTTATTGTGCGGTTTACATCTTTTACCTGACCTGAAATTTGATTTCCATTTTTGTCATATTTATAATGATAAGTCTTTCCGTCTATTGATTTGATGCTGGTTACTGCATGCGGCGCTCCATTTGTTCCCTCACCATACGTATATGTACCTACATCTGATTTGTAAATAATATTTCCAAATGCATCATATTTGTAAGTTGCTTGAGTTTTGCCGTTTGCATTCCATTCAGTCAGCCGATTTAAGTTATCATAATTAAAATTTTCTGCGGTTGCGGTTACGTTGTTATCTTTGGTCTGCACATTTCCCAGTGAATCGTAACTATATTGCAGGTTTTGGACTATAGTTGCATCGTTTGCTTGAGTTTGTATTGGTTCTTTTGTTTTATTCGTTTTATTTGTTTTATTGTCTTTTCCGGTTTTTTGATTTACTTTTTTTATCTTTGTAATTCCAGGCAGTAATTTCTTTTGTAACTCTAAGGCTTGATTTAATTTAGTTTGGATATTTAATAAAAATCCTGTCCTCGGATCATATGTCCTCGTCGTGATCAAACCATTACTATGCGTCTCTGATATTACATGACCCGCCGCATCCATTGCATTGGCTTGCCAATATATTTGTCCCGTATCTGCATTTTCTTTCTTTTCTAAATATCCTAATTCATTGTAATCATTCTTTACTTTTACATTTCCTGGATACACCGTTGTTAATAATCGACCCAATCGGTCATAACCTATGGCGGTCGTAGTCGTATAAGTATTGTTATTAATGCTTATTGTTACATATTCCGGTAATGATAAACTATTATAAATTATCGTTCTGGTATAATTTCCTATACCGTCTTTAGCTGCTTTGATTAACTGAATTGCCGTAGGATTTTTACCGTCATTACTTATTCCTCTAACCTCAATTAATTTTCCAACGTTATGCGCATTCTTGTTTGTACCATAAATCCAGGTGCTGGTACCTCCTTTATCGGTTCGGCTTGTCATTCTGCCTAGTTTGTCATATTTGAATGTCGTTGTATTTCCATTTGCATCAGTTTGGGATATTAGTTCTCCTAACACATCATATTTATAACTCCAGTTTCCTTTGTCCGGATCATGCATCGCGATCTTTCTGCCTAATTTGTCATAGGTGATCGTTGAGGCTGTACCTTTGCCTTCATACATCCAAACCAAATTACCATAAGAATCATATTTGTAACTCGTTTGACCTCCGTTATTGTCTATCGCTTTTATTATCTTTCCAATTACATTGGTTTTTTTAGTTACTTGCTGCTTTAGCGGATTAATTGTCGTTGTGGTTAGACCATCGTAATTTACTGTTATTACACTGTCATCTGGATTGGTGGTTTCTATTACTCGGCCTAAAACATCATATTTGAATCTAGTATAATATGCTTGGTCTCCGATGATTTCTCCATAAGACATTTTTTCTTTAGTTGTCATTTGATTTTTTGTTTTAGTTTTTGAAAGACTAGAAAAACTATCTCCAAAATACGGTACCGATTGCTGAATTACTCGTCCTAAATCATCATAAAATGTGTCTTTCCAAATCGTTCGTCCATCAAATCCTTGAGTGGTTGATGCTGTATCTCTGCCTAATTGATCGTAGTACATTACATCGGTCGTGCCGCCTGTAGTATGGGTCGTAATAGAATATACCGCTTTGATCGGCTGGTCTTCCATCCCTTGTCCTACTATCGCAATCTTAGGATTTTTGTAACTGCCCGATTGCAGTTTTAGATAATTTGTTTTTCCTTTTATTTCTTCATTTTCATTTATTTCATTTATTTCATTTATTTCATTTATTTCATTTATTCTACTTACTTCATGATTACACCAATTGTAAACTTGCGTCGTTACTGTTCCATCCGGGTTTGTTACTTTTGTCTTCCTGCCAAATCCATCGTATTCATATTTCGTAACTAATCCGTTTAAATCTGTTATTGTTAATGGTTCCCCGAATCTTTCATCTATGGTTTGACTTGCCGTTTGTCCTAAGGCATTGGTCTTCGTTAAAACAAATCTTCCTTCCGCATCATACGTTACACTGTTACTTCTTGTTTCTATGCCTTTGCCTGTAATCGTCGTCTTTATAAGATTTCCAAAATGGTCTCGCTCGAAATCTTTTGTCAATGTATAATTTTCATCATCCGGTTCTACTGTTGTTTGGGTTAACATTCCGTTTGCATCATCATAAGCAAAAATTGAGGTTCGTGTTACTGCATCATTATTTGGACTGCTCTTCGTTACTATTGTTTTTAATAATTCTCCTAAATACCATTTGTCCGCATCATTTTTATAGGTGTTTTGCGTATGTGTTTCATAAGCTCCTGTCGCTCCGCTTATGATTTCATCTATATCTATTGCATTTCCGTAATCATCTAACTGCGTTGTTGTAGTTTTCGTACTGGTTAATGAACCGTCACTTAGCGCATAGTGATGTTCCACTACTTTAGAAGCATAAGGCAAATAATAAGTATGATTTAAACTTCCGTCTCCGTACTGTTTTACTTCCCACGTTAAATTATTATCTGTTAACGCTTTTCCTGTTGCTGTTTGCGTCAACGTCGACAATACCTGACTTTGTAAATGTTTATCTGCGTCTTGACTATACGTAGTCGTCTTGGTTATTCCTGTAGATTCATCTTTAATACTTACCTGATGAAATCCTAAAAAGCCCCAGCCCAGTTTATTTACTCGCGCTCCGGTATAGTGATAGGTGGTTATATGCTGATTCGAATCTGTATAATTTGGTACTGTTGAGTATTTGCTTTGAAGGGAGTGGTTTTTATTTCTTCTTGCTAACTTAGACAAAGTATGTGGATCACTTATTGCTGCATCACTTGAGGTTTGATACACAACATACATCGGTGCATCAACTTGCGGATTCGGATACTCACTTATTAATTTTCCTTCCGCGTCTTTCTCCTGATCATATACCTTTACATATGTTCCTGATAACGGTTCATAATCTATCGAGGTCTTTTCGCCTAAACCGTTCGTTATTCCGATTAAATAATCCGGTAACTTTTTGGCTTTGTTGAGCCAGGCATCAGACAAAGTAGTTCCTTCATGAATAGTCCCTCTTAGTATATCTGGTAAACCATCACCATTAATATCTACAAAACGTACACCTTCATCTTTACCATCCCATGTTATAGCCGGCGGGGGTGCATATTTACTAGAAATATCCTTCCAGCCTGTACCCGTATTTATCCAGGCATTATCTAAAGTAGTTCCTTCATGAATAGTCTCTCTTAGTATATCTGGTAAACCATCACCATTAATATCTACAAAACGTACACCTTCATCTTTACCATCCCATGTTATAGCCGGCGGGGGTGCATATTTACTAGAAATATCCTTCCAGCCTGTACCCGT
>JASFHF010000059.1:0-6900 GCA_050123375.1 Gammaproteobacteria bacterium | reverse complement strand
TTTAAATCATTTTTTTCAACTTTATACTTCTTTACTATAATTTCCTGTGTCTT
The DNA here is from genome assembly GCA_050123375.1 of Gammaproteobacteria bacterium. GTDB lineage: Bacteria > Pseudomonadota > Gammaproteobacteria > UBA12402 > UBA12402 > JASFHF01. Next base: position 6,847 of record JASFHF010000059.1, on the reverse strand, counting down.
ATTTTGCTCGTCTTTTTTAAAATCACTATTATTCCCTTCTTCCTCTTCCGAATCACTTTCAGTATGACTATTTGGATCAAATTTTTTCACCTCTTGATAGTTTTGAACTATTTCTGGCTCACTTTTTTGATCGATTAACATGCATGGATAAGATTTTAATTTTTCAATAATTCCTTTAAACAAAGCAGTGTTGTATGCTTTCAAATAATTTGCTAAGTTTACAAGAAAGTTTTTTATTATTTCTGTACTTGCCACATTTGATAATATTGAATGTTTGATTGTTTTATTTCCACACCATTCTTTAATTAGGTAAAAGGTTTCTCTATTGTTCACAATATTTTCATGCAAAGAGATTTGCATTTTTTTAGTAGTTATCACAAGGTTGCTTAACTCCGATATTTTATCTCTAATCTTTAACATGTTATCATTGAGTTTAACCACTGATTTTGTTGTTATTTTCAAATTTTTCTCTGTTGTGTGCAACTCAGTATCAAGTTGAGATTTGTCTTTGTTATAATTTATCATCTGCATTACTAGACGGTTAACAACTTGTTCCTGCTTTTGCATTTGCGAATTTTGATGAATTATTTCGTCAACTGTTTTATAAACATCACTGTTTTTTTCTTTTAGAGATTTTTTCTTATTTTTTAATACCCCCTGCTCACGCTCATTAAGCGTAATTTTCTCTTTTAATTTTTCTATCTTACCATTAATTAGATCTATTTCTTTACCAATATTATTTAATGCTTCTTGTTTTTGTTTTAAAGAGTTTGATATATTTTCAATATTTTTACACCATTTATTAATATCGCAATTCTCTATTAACGCATTATACTGCACAACTTTCTTTTTATCTTCTAGCACAGAAATTTTTCCTTTTGTGTCTATTGTATTTTTTTGTTTCAAATAAACACGTAAAACTGCGGTAATATTTTTTTTATGTGTTATGTCACTCTAAGATTGACGTATCCTCCACTTGTGCCACTATTGTCAATAGCATATTTATATACTATAACATCCCCATAAATTTCCTTATGCTTTTCTATATGCCACTCTTGCTTCCAAAATTCGTTTTTTATTTTTGTTGTATCTTGAACAAGATCATTAACATTTATAGGATATTTATTAGCTTGATACTCCTTTCCATATTTATCTTTATACATAATTTCAATATCAATTAAATCATATCTTCCTCTAAAACTTATTTCAGCATTGTTTATACGTCTAAACGCCTGAAATTGCGTGAACAAACCCTTTATCACCCCTCTTCGATTCCATTCGCTGTAAGTTGTAGAAAATGCAAAAGTTTTTTTTGCTTCCTCAACCTCAACCAATTTGCTAGATGTTTTTAATTGTGATATCTTTTTGTTTAATTCTGTTAATTTATTATCAAGCTGTTGTTTTTTCTTTTCAGAGGAAGAAATTTTTTGAGAAATATCGCTTTTTTTATACTTTAAAATTCCAATTTCATTTCTAATGGATTTTTGATCATCTAATAACTGCGCTTTTTTATTTTCATATTCTTTTAACTTATCTTTATAAGAAGCCAGCTTTTTCTGTAATTTTTTCTTTTGCTTTTTTATACTTTTTAATTCAGATACATAATTTTTTTCTCGAGAACCTTTGTTCTTTATTAGTTTTTGCACTAGTGTGTCTTTATTTTTTTGCTCTAATAAAAGTTTATCTGTAGTGTTTTTAATAGTTTCCCGTATTTGATGTAATTTGGTTTCCAATTTTAATTTCTTTTCTTTATATTCTTTTATTTGCTTATTTAAAACGCCCATTTCTGTTTTTGTATTTTTGCTGTCAACTTGCAGGTTTTTTAAATCTCCTGACGTATGCATTAACAATTTTTTTATAGCAAATAGTTCGGTAAATATTTTGTTCCCTTCACTAGCCTTCAATATTAATAGTTCTTTTAAATATCTACGCTCTACATCATACTCTTTAATCTTTATGTTCTCCTTTTTCACAACCTTAAGTTTGCCCAATTTTCTTAACATTCTTTTCCTGAATGCTGCAAGTTCCATTTTTGATTTAATTATCTCTGGAGTCATAAAAAGAACATTTTTCTTTTTCACACCATACGTAGAACAAAAATTTTCCGTAAATGTATTTACATCAAATTCAGTAGGTTGTAACCTGCAATTTACAATGAATATGCTAGATTCAGCATAATTTTTTTTCATAAATTCTTCCAAACACTCTGCATCTTTTACATGATGCTTTTGCAAACGTAAAGCTTTATTGCGTTCAGTTTCGTAATCAATTACAACCACTGCGCCGCATATTGACCTGCATATTGTATGGTAAGTAACTTAGCTAAAAATATAGCAAGCCTAGCTTCTGTTCCACGAGTATCTCGAAATCCGGGCCAATCACAAAAATAAATATCACTTTTATCTACATTTTTAAATACTTCTGGATACAAAGTTTCTGATTGGTCAGTATGTCCCATGCTTGCTAATTTCAAATTTCTATTTTGATTATTAATAATTAATGCTGGGCGTAAAGTATCTTTTCCTTTATTATTTTTATATTTTGATAATACCTTTTTAAAATTCTGTCCAAGCAACATATTAATAGTTGTGCTCTTTCCTGCTCCTAAAGCGCCAATAAAAAGTACTAAATCTTTCTCTTTTATTTCTTCCAATTTAGGAATACTTTTGAGCATCAATTGATTCAGTAAAACAGGGTTAAATTCCTTATTAATCTTATCTTTAATGATTTTAAACATGCTCATGCTAATCCTCCTATATTAATTTCCAACTCTAAAACTAGAGTTCCTTATCTTGCAGCACTATTCCAAAATCAGATGCCTATTATGCTCATTTAAGTTTTCATGTATATAGGGTCTAATTCCCTATACTTGAATTTTAAATTAATTTTGCTAATATCTTATCTGCAACATCTCTGGGATTCAGCTATACCCATTACACCTTAAGATGCGAGATTTGTAACTGCCAAAAGGAGATCGGTATATAACCTATAATTTCAAAGCAGCATTAAATAATAGATTACTACGAAAAAAGTCACACAATTCTCTTACCGAATTGGTGTTGGTTTTTTGTTTCATATGTTCAACATGGTTATCAACGGTTTTAGGTGAGATTTTAAGTAATTTACCCACATCCTTAAAAGTTTTTTGTCGTATCAACAAGTACAAACACTGCATTTCTTTTTCAGTTAAATAGTTACTATTATTTCCTACATCATAGTAAAATCTTTTTACTGCAATTTTTTGATTAATCAGGCTATAGTCCTGAATTTTGTGAGCGCAGATATGAAAATAATCATGTGATTTGTTTGGTTTTAGCTGAATTATTTGCAAGTACTTTCGTAAAAATTTATCTCGATGAACCTCATTTTTAAAATATTTGATAAAATTTAAGAATACTTCACGATTTTCATGATATATTTGGGGCATTTTTTCATCATTACTAGGTGCTGCAAATACATAGCTATAGATGTATTTTGCTGATTTATCAACTACTAATAATCTTTGACCAAAATTATAGTCATGCATATCTTGATTAAGATTCACAAACATCTTCGAAGTAGCATCAAGCCTCTTACTAAAAGAATTATCCCAAATATAATAGCCAGAATGTACTGAATCAAAACTAGCGTTTCCCACATCGGCAATATAGTATTCTCTTTTTAAATAGTGCCTTAACCAGGATTGTGAACTTGCAACACCTGTTATAGTGTGATCGGAAGTAGCTCTAACATGAGAGAAATAATTAATAGCTGTACTATTAAACAAAGGTTTACAAATTTCTTGTACATCCTGTGCATGCTGCACACAAAACATTTTTTCTACATCCTTGCTGTCCATTTAATGCACTCCATAGCTTAACAGAAAACTAGAAAACCAGTGCTGCCTCATTAAAATTTAGCCATTAAAACGTCGTCCAAAAGTCATTATCCCAACCAGCTAACTTTCTTATAGCTTTTAAACTAATGCATTGATCATCATTAGAACATATATCCGACTTTTATTTTTGACTGTTGCTGCAAATTTTATTCCTAAAATCCTCAAAAAATCAATAAAATTTATTAAAAAACTTCACATGCGCGGTAATTACCACTTGGTTTATTTCTGTGGCAGCTACCGCGCATGATATACTTGTGTTCTATTAAAGCTATGATTGTGCTTACTGACTCATGATTTTACAAAAACAAACTGGTTGTAAAATCATGAGTTCCGATTTAAACTGAGTGGCAGTATAAATCCGGCATCTTCATTGGCGATCGATATAGATCTTCAAATTAAGGAAAAAACCATGCAAGGAAACATTATTGACATATATTACTTTTCTGGAACCGGCAATACGTTGTTGGTGGTTAATGAAATCGCTAAAGCACTACAACAACATGGCAAAGAAGTTAATTTATATAAAATCACAAATAGCGATCCCAACACCATAAATTTAAAACATGTTATTGGTCTTGCATTTCCAGTTGCGATGTTTTCTACTTACCCGTTTGTATGGGATTTTATCAATAAATTACCGCATGCAGACGGCACGGAAATTTTTATGCTGGATTCACTCGCAGGATTTTCCGGCGGGATTGTGGGGCCACTCAAAAAAGTATTAACTAAAAAAAGTTACAAAACTATCGGCGCATGTGAATTTATTATGCCTGGCAATTACGGCAAAGCCATTCCACCACCTATAAAAATTAAGAAAAAAATTGCTAATATGCGCGCTAAAGCTGCTAAATTCGCAGAATTATTATTAGCAGGTAAAGCACGTTGGCATCGTATACCTTTGCTATCTGATTTAGTACGTTTACTTAGCCGCAGCAAAAAACCGTGGCAATCAATGAGCAAAAATATCACCATTGATAAAAATTTATGTAATAAATGTGGTGTATGCGCTAGGCTTTGCCCTACTAAGTGTATTAAAATGCAGGATTATCCAGAAAAACAAGATGGTTGCGTGGCTTGTATGCGTTGTGTGGCTTTCTGTCCGCAAAACGCGATTTTATATAAAGGCAAACAAAAACGTTATAATGTATCACAATATGAGTAATTTTTTTATGAAAATTGAATTATCAAAACTAGTAAACCGTATTGCGCCCTCACCTACAATGATGTTATCAGGACGCGCTAATGAATTAAAAGCACAAGGTAAAGATATTATTAGTTTAAGCGTCGGTGAACCTGATTTTGATACGCCGGAATTTATCAAAGAAGCAGCGCGGCGCGCTCTGGCTGATGGCAAAACCAAATACACGCCGGTTGCTGGTATTCCATCTTTACGTCAGGCTGTAGCCGATAAATTTGTTCGTGAAAATAATCTAAAATACAAACCAGAACAAATTATTATTTCCGCTGGAGCAAAACAATGTATTTTTAATGCCTGTATGGCCTTGTTAAACCCGGGCGATGAAGTGATTATTCCAGCACCTTATTGGGTCAGCTATCCGGATATTGTTAAAATTACCGATGCTGTACCAGTTTTTATTCCAACTAACATTGAGCAAAAATACAAAATAACTGCAGAACAGCTCAAGCAAGCAATTACCAAAAAAACCAGACTGATAATTTTAAACAGCCCTTCGAATCCATCAGGAACGATTTACTCCAAAGAAGAACTTAAAGCATTAGCTGAGGTTTTGCTCGCAAATCCTGGAATTTATATTATAACTGATGATATTTATGAGCATATAGCTTTCCGCAGCGAGCCTTTTTGTAATATTGTAAATGTTTGTCCAGAATTGTATGAACGCACAGTCGTGGTCAACGGCCCTTCAAAAGCATACGCGATGACTGGATGGCGTATTGGTTATGCAGCATCTCCTGCTGAAATAACCAATGCAATGCAAAAAATTCAATCACAAAGCACTTCGTGCGCTTGTTCGATAGCACAAGTGGCAACTGAAGCTGCTTTAACTGGTGATCAAACCTGCATAAAAACCATGCTGCAGGCTTTTAAACAACGGCATGATTATGTATTCGAAACCTTATCATCAATTAATGGTGTAGAAGTAACACCATCTGACGGAACTTTCTATACTTTCCCAAATATGCAGGCAATCATCGATAACGCAAAAGGCATCAAAACTGATATAGAACTGTCTGATCATTTATTGACCGAGGCTCATGTTGCCATTACGCCTGGAACAGCTTTTGGTTTGCCAGGATCAATGCGGATTTCTTATGCAGTTGATATGGATAACTTGTCAAATGCATTAAATAGGCTAAAATTATTCATTGACCAGATTATCTAATGTGAATATACTTTCTGCTTTCTACTTTTAGAGTTCCCCGATAGCTCAGTTGGTAGAGCAAGTGGCTGTTAACCACTGGGTCGCAAGTTCGAGTCTTGCTCGGGGAGCCAAATTATGTTAATCCTTTAATTATATTATATTTTCATAGGATGGTTTTTAAACGGCTTTTGTCAATTTACCGTAACGCCCGCTTAAGATCTACAACCAACCAACTGGAATTTGCACAATATCAGAAGTTAACCATTCGACTTTTTGCGATTGATTAATGACTATTCCAAAAGGTACGCGATGTTCTTTAATAAAATTTGTCATTGTAACCAATTGACGCATTTTAACTGTAGTTCCATACTTAATTTCAACTGGTAAAATTCCAAATGAGCCATCAATAACCAAATCAATTTCAGCACCATTGCGTGTGCGATAATAATAAGCCTGCCAATTTGTCGTCATTGTTGCATTAATTCCTTTAAGTAATTCTTCAAGTAAAGAAACCACCTTCTAAGAAGGTGGTTTTGTTTAGCACCCTAAAAGGGTGCTTGCTATCCCCAATATCTCGTTATTAAAATAAATTTCTTTGTTCGTGAAGCTTCTCTTCTTTTGCTTGAAA
>JASFHF010000058.1:0-7085 GCA_050123375.1 Gammaproteobacteria bacterium | reverse complement strand
TGCGGATATAACTGAACCAGCATTGCGTAAATTTGAAAAACATTTACTACACGAATTAGGCTACGCACTACAGTTAAGTTATGAGGCACATACCGATATTCCAATTAGCGCGGACCAATATTATTTGTTTGTTCCACAAGAAGGGTTTAGTCAGGTACAGACAAAATCCAATGAATCAGTTTTTCGTGGTGAGGTCTTGCTAAAAATTGCTGATGACGATTTTGCAGAAGCGCAAGTGCTGCGTGATGCAAAAAGACTAATGCGTTTGTCTTTGCAACCGTTGTTGGGAAATAAACGAATTAAAAGCAGGGAGTTATTTATATGACTTACGCAAAAAGCGATCTGCTTTGTTAAAAACTCGCTCAAGCCGCTCATTTATTATTTATAAACTCGCGTCTTTCGCTCATTTTTGCTGAAAGCCATCCATGGCTTTCAGCCCTTGTGGGGGCGCACTTCGTGCGACAAAAAATTGCTTTCCTGCAATTTTTTTGTCTCGCATCTCATCTTTTTGCGTAAGTCATATATATCATTTACGTAGAAATTTATCAGATGCTTTCAAAACAGCAGCAATTTCATCGCATAATTTATCATGTGCTTTTTTAATTTCGTTGATTTTTTTTGTTTTTGATAAGTCTTCTAATTTTTTTGCTGCATCATTTAATCTTGGAGTGCCGCAATAACAAGTTGCGCTATGTAATTTATGTGCCTCAGCATGCAAAGTGGCAAAATCTTCAGTCTGAAAAGCAGCTTTTAATTTTTTTTGATGTTCCGGCAAGGTTTTAATTAGCAGTTCAAATAAGTTTTTAGCTAATTCTTTTTTCCCGCCAGCTCGCTCAACTGCAAGATTCCAATTTACAACGTCCTTTTTGTTAGTCATACATATCTCTTCAATATTTTAGCCTTCTATGTTAATATTAAGTGTTTAAATCATGGTTGTCAAATGGATGAAAATATTATTCACTAATACAGGGGCGTGGGGCACAGGAAGCTTTACTGCGATTGATGCTATAGCTAAAGAACTGTTAAAGCTTGGACATCAAGTTAAAATTTTTTTTCCGGATATGGATATCGATTCACCAGATAAAAAGCATTATTATTCTCATCCTGATCTTTATGCGATTTGGCGCTTTCCAATTAAAAATCATGATACTCAATTGTCGGTTTTTCCGTTGATGATTCCTGATCCAAACCCAAGAGTTACAGATATTGTTACTTTTAAAGAACTTACGCAAAAGCAGCTACAGCTTTATATGGATGATTTCTCTGTTAATATTCAGAAGGTGATTGATGAATTTAAACCAGATATAATTGAAAGTCAGCATGTTTGGTTAATGGGTTATTTGTTAAATAAATTAGGGTACAAATATTTTATTGGCGCACACATGAGTGATCAAATTGCTTTTCAATATGATCATAAAATGCAGCCTATAGCAATGGCAACGGCACAAAATGCTGAAAAAATATTTGCGGTTTCAAAATATGTTAAACATCAGTTAATTTCGTTATATAAAATACCTGAAGATAAGATTGTGATAACGTATAATGGTTACGATGAAAATGTTTTTTATCCGCAAAGGTTGTCGCGTGAAGAAGTTTTGCAAGAGTTTGAACTTGATTTGCCAAAAGATGCCAATATAATAACTTTTGCCGGAAAAATTTCTAAAACTAAAGGTATTGATATTTTAATAAAAGCTGCACAAATAATTGATAATAAATATCATGCCCATTTTTTGATTTTTGGTTCAGGTGAGATTAAAGATGATTATCTTAAAGTGCCAAATGTGCATTTTTTAGGTCATCATTCACCAGAGAAGTTGGCTAATGCGCATAATATAGCTAAGTTATGTGCTGCCCCTTCGCGTGAAGAAGGCTTTGGGATTTCATCATTAGAAGCAATGGCGTGCGGTTTGCCGGTTATTGTTTGTGAAAATACTGGCGCAGAGGAATTTGTGGTTGGTGAAATTGTTGCACAAGAAGATCCGAAAGCATTAGCAGATGCGGTCATAAAAATTTTATCAATACCTGTTGGTGAATATAATAATCTATCAAGGCGAGCAATTACGCAAGCATTAGAGTTTTCCTGGGAACATATTGCGCAGCAAAGATTGGCATGCTATGAATTAAGTAGGCGATAAAGTATTATCTGAATTTTCTGATACCTCATTTATATATTTATTCATAGTCTCTTCGTTTAATAATTCTTCATATGTTATATTCGGATACTTTTTAATTATCTTGTCCATGGTTTTTATATTTTCTAAACAATCATTTATAATTTCATTATTATCAAAAATTTTTACTAACAGTTGTTTCTGTGTATATTTATTTGTTAGTATAACTTTACTTTTCAAGATATTAGAGCTTAAATGTTTTTTGATCTCCGGAAAGACGTATTGATTGCTTATCCATCGTTTCGATTTGTTTGTTATAATCATCCAAGGCAATAACTGTTTACAAAATAGTGCATATTGCTGAAAATTTTTACCGCCGCAAAGTAACTTCATAATCGAAAGTTGTTGTATAAACTCATCCACCCATTGGTTCTTCACTGCATTCTGGTAAAATTTGCCTGCAAATACTATTGCTATGTCTTCAAATGCTTTTGCTTTATCCTTATATAAGGTTTTGGCTAAAAATAATGTGAATTCATCAAACTTATCTTCATATATGTTTTTTTTGTATGTATTAAATAGGGCAAATTTATTGAATGTTGAGTATTTATTGGTTTTAACATGACACAATTGATTTATAATTGCTGTAAAATAGAATTTTGGTACATTCGTAACAGATAATTTATTAATTTTTTTAATGGAGATCCTTTGGTCCGGCATCTTTGACAATTTTTTTATCGCTTCTATAAATTTCTCAGATTCAAACATAATCTTGCAAGGACATAATGGTGCTTTATTGATGTATAATTTTTTAAAACTAGCGCGTAGACGTATTGTGGAAGGACTAGGGATAATTTTTGATAAAAATTTATGGCTTTCTCGTGCTGAATACATAGCATTCAAAAGATCAGCATTTTTAACTTTAAAGTCAAGTGTTAAAAAGTATTTAAGTAATAAATTTGTTATATCATTGTCGGTATCAAACTTGACTGCCGATAAAATTCCTTCTATGAATTTAGTGCAATTTTTTCCATTTTTTAGTTCATTTATAAATATTATGAACCACTGCTTGAATCTTTCTTTACATTTTGCTGTTGGGAACCAACCATTCTCAACGAAATAGATAATAATTGCAGCTTTTTCTCCCGCCTCCCTATAATGTTTGTAGCGAATTAAATTGCTTACACTTTTCGAAAGCATATCAAATAACTTAGCTCTATTATTATAGATTGCGCATTTTAATATAGATTTTCGAAATTTAGGATTAAACCCATAGAACAATTTTTTGTAAACTTTCGAATTAATTAACATGTTATGCAATTTTTCATTTAAGATGTAACCGCGACTTGATTTTATAGATTCTTCTATTAGATGAATATCATTTTTCGATATCATTTCTTTAAAATATTGCTTTACCTTTTTGGCGCGATAACAAATTTTTATCAATACATGCATATAAGATAAGTGAGGATCAATAGAGAAGAAAAAATTCCGCATCTTTTCTTCTGGAATTTTATTAACAAGTGTCTTTATTAATTGCTTTGCATTCTCTAAAAACCTAGGGTTTTTGTAAGCTATCAGATCCATTGATTTTATTATTTCATAGTCTATTATCTGTGTACCATTTACATAATTACTCTCACATAATATATTAAACACATTATAAACATTGTTTAATGTGTTAATAGTAACAGTATTATCAGATATTATTTTTATGAGTTCTTTACATATTTTTTTACCAAACATATTTCTATATGAGTCGCGATTTGCATTCCATAATTGACCTATTAAATTTTTCGCAAAATTCATTTCGCATATATTACCTGCTGTTATGATTTTTTTTAACAATCTTAAAGCAAAAGCATAATAACAAACATGATTAAATGACGCCTTTTTTAGGTGTTTCAAATGTAATTTTAGTTGTTTCAAAAGTAATTTTTCGCCATTATTGCAGACATATAATTTGTAAAGAATTTCATTGATCTTCTTTTCAGCATCTTTAGGTTTTAATGGGTAATCAAGGTTTTCAAATAGATCATATTTAGATTGATTAATAATCTCAGGATTTGAGTTGTCTGTAAGAAACAAGGTGAGGGGTTTATGTGTTATATAAGTATCTTGGAAAGAGTTGTTATTAATAAGCTTATCAATAATATTTGTTAAATTTCTTAATAATGCCTGTCTAATAATTATTTTCACGCCTATGTTCTCTTTAAGAGAGAATGGAAAAAAATAGTTGTTGTTAGTTTTATAGAATGATAGAACTAAATCTAGAAGTTTAAGATAGTCTGTGTTAATTGAAATCTTTCTATAATTAGGATTGGCATCATTTATTATGCTAGACTTAACTGTTATTTTCACAAAAAATTTAAAAAGATTCGCAAGATTTGTTTGTTGCAATACGGGTTTAACTTTTTTAATAATTGAATTTTTTACATATTGATAACCTTTTGTATCGCAAAATATCTTAATTAAGAAAAATATACTTGTATCATCATACGAATTAATGTCTTTTTTAAATATATTAAGGAATTTATCTGTAAAATCACTATTCAGGATTTTATCTTTATTAAATAAGGCTAGATTATAAACACATTTCTGCAATTGTTCGTATTCTTCATCTTCCCGCCAGAGATAATATTTATAATGAGTTTTATGTTCTATTAATAACATTGCAAATAGAGTAACAAGCACATCTGTGCTAAATTTTTGCTTGTTGCTTGATATTTGCGTGTACATCTCTAATAGATGTTTTTTTTGATCCTTAAATAATTTATAATATTTTATTACTAGTACTGAATTATTGTGACATAATGTAATAAATAACAAATAATTTTTATTTTTTAGGGCTAATTCGGAGAAAACTTTTACGATTTCTGTGTGATAACATGTATTTTGAAAAACTTCATAGCCTTTGCGGATTATTTCTATATATTTTTTATGATCTTTTTTAATTATCATTATAGCTTTTTTATGTTTGATGATTTGACAAAATAGATGCGATAGTTTTTCCTCACATGCGGTGTCTAGAAGCTTTAAAGTTACCTCGTTGTTAAAATGGTCATCTGTGCTGGAATAAAAGTCCAAATTGAAAAAAAAGAGATCTTTTTTAACAGCACAAAAAGACATCATTAAATCCAGAAGTTTAAGATTGTTTATATTAATTGGAGATTTATTATTTAAAATGTGTTTAACTGTATTTTTCGCAATGCAATTTAAAAGATTGAATGGATTTGTTATTCGTTGCAGTCTGCGTTTGATCTTTGGAATAATCGCTGTTTTTACATATTCATATCCTTTATTTTGGTAAAAAATATTAATTAATGGCCATATGCCAGTATCGTCTGTCTCACTAAGCTTTTTGAATTTATTAAGGAATATATCTATACTGTTGTCATCCAGCAAAATTTTCTTTTCGTTAGACAAAACCAGGTTGTGAAAAGATTTTTCCAATTTTGAAAATTCTTCTTTACCACGAAATTTTTTAAGATCTTTTGATAAAATTACCAATAGGGTATCAAGCACATCTGTGCTAAGTTTTTGCTTGTTGCTTGATATTTGCGTGTACATCTCTAATAGATGTTTTTTTTGATCCTTAAATAATTCATAATATTTAATTACTAGCACTGAATTCTTTTGGCATAATTTAATAAATAACATATAGTCTTTATTTTCCAGGGCTAATTTAGAAAGCTTTTCTACGATCAATCGAAAATCAATTGTTTTCCAAAAAGCTTTACAGCCTTCAGTAATTATTTTTTTATATTCCGGATAGTTTTTCTTGATTACATCTATTTTATGTTTGATGATTTGACAAAATAGCTTTGGTAGATTTGCCTTATATGCGGCGTTTAGAAACTCTAAAATTACCTTGTTAAAACGGTCATCATTTGTTTTGCTAGCCTCAATTACAATGGATTGATATGGTTCTATGTTTTTAATTATGTATGGTTTGTTTTGTAAAAAGAGTTTAAGCGCTTGTTTGGAGTTGCCATTTTCGAACAGCAAGTCAATTTTATTCATATTGTCTTGAGATTTAGTTATTGTGTTAAATTTTTTGCATCCCATGAAATGTATTTTTTTGTAAGGCGACAATGACATATCTTTTTTATATGCATATTTCAGGTATTCAAAATGTAGGTTATTATCTCGTTTGGTACTGTCTTGTAATGTAATTTTTAGGCCGCTGACTGCTATCTTTAACTCTAATAGTGCTGCAATCTCATTCATATCCATATTTTTTTTCTGTAACCTCTGATTGATTAGCTCCCGCATTTTAATCTGCACTTGCTTAAGCATTTTATTTTCAACTGTTTTTGTGAATTTTTTCCGACAGCATGGGCATGTCTTAGTTTGTAACGGTTGAGAAGTACCATCATAATGTGTGAGAATCCGTTTTTTCGTTAAGTCAGTACAGGTGTTTTCATTAAAGGTGTGACCGCATCCATTCTCAATAATGATTACAGGCTTAATGTATGGACCAAGGGCTACAGGTTCGGTAAATATTCTATGTAAGTTTTCAATGATTGCGTTTTGTTTTACCCAATCCTTCAAATTTTTTACTATGAAATTTGTGATTGTTGATTTATTATTGATTTTGCTCTTACAGCAAGGGCAATTATTATTAGTTTTAAGATGCTGTTCTATCTTCTTTTTTTCAAAAGTACAGCCACATTCTATAACTACCGGATTTTCTGGTATTATGCTCAACGCTTTATTGATCATGTTTATCATGTCTTTTTGCCACTGCTCAAGACAGTCATTTTTCTTAGGCTTATGCATATTTACCCTCCATCTCTTCACAAACTTATTTTAGTCTATGAACCTTAAGGAAAACTTAAGAAATTTGGTGAATTCTAAAAAGAAGTGCGACAAATTCCGAGGTCATGTAAAATGGCCTCTGTAAATAATTGAAAAAAAGGAACTTGTCGCATGAAAGAGTATACCCAATTGTCGCAAAAAGAGCGACGCCAA
>JASFHF010000057.1:0-7116 GCA_050123375.1 Gammaproteobacteria bacterium | reverse complement strand
TTTGACTCATGGTTAGCAAATTCCCCATTTTTGGACTCCTTTATTATTTTTAAAGAAGTCAATTTAAACAAAAAAGGGGACATTTCTAAATTGCTCAATCGGGACATTTTAAAATTGCCGTTACAATTTTATTAAATTCATTGACATTAATTGTGCAAGAATTAACATGGGGATGGAGTTTTACATGATTAAAAAGAAGAAGTAGGCGGGTCGTGAGCTATTACATAATTACAAAGCCTTGTTTGTTGCTTTGTAATCATGTAAAGCTTCGACCCTTAAAGGTTCTAACTATTATTAGGAGAGTTAAATGACGGAGTTAAACAAAATTTATAAGTGTGAAATTTGTGGAAATATTGTGCAAGTTTTGCATACGGGAGCTGGTGAATTGGTATGCTGTGGACAACCAATGGTTGAGTTAGAAGAACAAACTGCAGATTTTAAAACTGAGAAACATGTTCCGGTAATTGAAAAACAAGCGAATGGTTTTTTGGTGAAAGTTGGCAGCGTACCGCATCCAATGGAAGAAAAGCATTATATCGAATGGGTTGAGTTGATTGCTGACGGAGTGTCTTATCGTAAATATTTGAAGCCAGGTGATAAGCCAGAAGCATTTTTCTGTATTGATGCAGCTGAAGTTTCTGCGCGTGAATATTGTAACGTACATAAATTGTGGAGGAGTTAGGTATGCAAAAAGAAATGATTGATGCGTTAAATACACAGGTAAATAAAGAATTATATTCCGCTTATTTATATCTTGGTATGGTGTCTTATTTTGAAGAGGTAAATCTCAAAGGTTTTGCCGCGTGGATGCGAATGCAGTCACAAGAAGAAATAATGCATGCTATGAAGATTTATAATCATGTGTTGGAGCGCGGCGGCAAAGCTAAGTTATTGGCAATCGATGAGCCGCCGCAGGCTTGGAAATCGCCATTAGAAATTTTTCAAGCGGCATATGAACATGAACAGAAAGTCACAAAAATGATTAATGATTTAGTGACTCTAGCAGTTAAACTTAATGATTATGCTACACAAAATTTTTTGCAATGGTTTGTGGCTGAACAAGTTGAGGAAGAATCTAGTGTGTCAGAAGTAGTCGAAAGATTAAAATTAGCTGGCGATAAGTCAGGGTTATTGTTTCTTGATGCGGAACTTGGTAAACGTTCTGCGCCATCAACTGCAGAGGAGTAATATATATGTCAGAACTTAAAGGTAGCCAAACCGAAAAAAATATTTTAACTGCGTTTGCTGGTGAATCACAAGCGAGAAATCGTTATGATTATTTTGCAAAAGCTGCGAATAAAGAAGGTTATCGGCAAATTGCGGAAATTTTTGCTGAAACTGCCCGTCAAGAACATGAACATGCAAAACGATTATTTAAATTTCTTAAAGGTGGTGAAGTTGAGATTACTGCGGGATTTCCTGCGGGAGTAATTGGAACTACCATAGAAAATTTAAAAGCATCTGCGGCAGGTGAACATTATGAAAATACAGAAATGTATCCTGGTTTTGCTAAAGTTGCGCGGGAAGAAGGATTCGATTTAATTGCAGATACTTTTATGGCAATTGCAGTTGCAGAAAAACAGCACGAAAAAAGATATTTAGCCTTATTAGATAATATTGAACAAGGTCGGGTGTTTAAGCGTGACAAAAAAGTTGTATGGCGTTGTATTAATTGTGGTTATTTGCATGAAGGTGAGGACGCGCCTGCTTGTTGTCCTGCCTGTGCGCATCCGCAAAAACATTTTGAACTATTAGCTGAGAATTGGTAATGGAAAAGAAAAAAATTTTAATTATTATGGCAAGCCCACGTAAAGGTGGTAACACGGAACTTTTAACTGATGAATTAATTAAGGGAATTAATAATGGTGCGGGGGCTGAAGTTGATTTGGTAAATTTGCGTGATAAAGATATTGTTGGTTGCAAAGAAATTTATGCGTGTGAAAAAACGGGTCGTTGTGTTATTCCAGATAGTTTTGATGAGATATATGAAAAATTAGAAACATGTGATTGTTTGGTAATTGCAACCCCAATATTTTTTTATGCTCCGCCTGCGCAGTTAAAAGCCTTAATCGATCGTTCACAAGCTTTTTTTATGCGTAAATATTTTTTAAAAGATCCGGTGGTTCCAAAGGATCAGCCAAAACGGCCGACTTATTTATTAGCTTTGGGTGGAACTAAAGGCGCAAAATTATTTGACGCAACATTTTTAATTTTAGAATATTTTTTTGATAGTTTAGATTTGGAATTAAAAGATAGTCTTTTGTATCGCAGCGTAGATAAAAAAGGTGATATTCTAAAACATCCAACAGCGTTAAAAGATGCTTTTGAGTTGGGGGTTAAGATTGCATCTGATTGATGTTGTCATCCCGCGGTCAAGCCGCGGGATGACAACAATTTGCTAGGAGCTTTCATGTATGTTAACGACAAGGCAGTTGTAGATCGCGTCACATTTTTTTCTTTGTTCATTTGGTTTTTAGCGGCATTTTTCTTTTTGTATGAATTCTTTTTGCGAACCATCCTTACTAATTTAGTCCACGAGCTTTTATTTTCTTTAAAAATTACAGTTGAACAGTTATCGTTAATTGATATTGCATATTGCATTACTTATGGTGTGATGCAGATTCCAGTGGGAGTTTTGGTTGATCGTTATGGAGTGAAGTTAGCTTTAAGTTTTGCGGTTGCTATTTGTGTTGCCGGAGTATTTTTATTTAGTTTTTCGTACGGGTTTTATTTGGCATTTTTTAGCCGTTTATTAATTGGTATTGGTTCTGCATTTGCATTTATTTGTTTATTATTAATTACATTAAACTATTTACCCAAAAAATATCATGCTACTTTTTTTGGGTTTGCTCAATTATTAGGAGCAGTTGGACCTTTAATTGCCGGTGCGCCGATGGTTTTAATGCTGCATCACTTGCATGATAATTGGAGATTTCTGTTGTCGATAGTTGGATTGATTGGATTGGGATTAATATTTTTAGTTTCTTTGTTCATAAAAAATAAACCAACAGAAAGATTGTGTGTGCCATGCCAAACTATACCGTGCATTATTAAAGAAGCAATTGGATTGTTGCGTCGCCCGCGTATTTGGTGGATTGTATTATATTCAGCGGCAATTTATGTTTCATTAGCCTTATTAGGAACTTTATGGGGAAGCACTTATTTGGAAACGCGTGGTATTCCTGCGGTTCATGCTGCATTTATTACTTCGATGATTTGGTTTGGGTTGGCTTGCGGCTGCCCAATTTTGGGATTGATTTCGGATTTGTTTAAGCAACGTAGATTGATATTAATTTTTTGTGCGCTTTTTGGAATTAGTGTTGCTATTATAATTATAGGTTTACCGATCAAACATCCATTAGTTTTGTTGTTGTTATTTTTTAGTTTAGGTTTTTCTGGTGCAGGACAAAGTGTTGCATTTGTTACTATGGCTGAAAGTGTTGGTGAAAATCTAAAAGGTACAGCGTTGGGTTTAAATAATGCTGGTATTTCGTTTGCGATTGCAGCGGTAATTCCAACAGTTGGTTTTTTGATTGAGCATTCTATGCACGCTTCTACTGGAGTTGCTGTGTTTTCTATTAGCGATTTTCGTTTAGGTTTGACGATTATGCCGATATTGTATGCGGTATCTTTGTTAGCGGCGGTATTTGGGATAAAGAGTTGACAGGCAAATAATAAAGTCTTAATATTGACATATATGTCAATATTAAGACTTTATTATTTATGGGCGAATATACACCACAACAATGTATTGAGCGGTTTCATTTATTATTTCTTAGTCAATTAAGTAAAAAATTGGATCAAAAGCTATATGCCATTAAAGGCGGATGTAATCTGCGTTTTTATTTCAAAAGTATTCGATATTCTGAAGATCTTGATTTGGATATCAGAATAATTCATAAGGATACTTTGCATAATAAAATAACTCGCATTTTGGAATCACAGCAGTTTGCTCAGCTTTTGCGTTTAAGAGAAATGGTGATAAGTAATATTTCCATGCCAAAACAAACCGAAATTACGCAGCGATGGAAAATTTTACTTAAAACTTCGGTTTCAGATTTACCATTACATACTAAAATTGAATTTTCCCGTAGGAAACAACAGTTTTCAGCAGAGACAGAATTTCAGCCTATAGATGCAGAAATAATTCAGTCTTATAAGTTTATGCCAATTTTAGCTAATCATTATACAGCGGAATTTGCTTATTGTCAGAAAGTAAAAGCTTTGGCGGATAGAAGTGAAACTCAGGCGCGAGATATTTTTGATATTTATATACTTTTGCACACAAAAATACTTATAAGTAGTTTGAATAGGAGTTTAAAAGCGTATTTAAATAGAGCCAGAAATAATGCTTTATCGATATCTTTTGCTGATTTTAAAAGTCAGACAGTGGCTTATTTGATGGCAGATCATCAAGATCAATATGATTCGCAAGATATATGGGATAATATTTTATTAACAGTTGTTATGGCGTTAGAGGCTAGGTAATGAAAATAATGGATGCTTACCATAAAATAAAATCGTTTAATCTTCCGATTTTTAGGACTAACGATATTGCAACTTATTTGCAAATAACAACCAGCCATGCAAGCCATGTTTTATCACGTCTTGCGAAATCTGGGCAAATTAAGCGGATAAAACATGGAATGTGGGTTATACCGGAGTTAATAGATCCCATGATTGTTCCACAATATTTAACGGCGCCAGTGCCTTGTTATATTTCTTTACATAGTGCGCTTTATTATCATGGTATGATTTCACAAATTCCAAATACAATTTACGCTGTTTCTTTGGCAAAAACAAAATATTATTCTACTCCATTAGGGAAAATTTCGATTCATCATGTAGATGAGGGATTTTTTTTCGGGTTTAATACGCTTGAAAATGGTATTAATATGGCAACATCAGAAAAAGCGTTATTGGATTTTTTATATTTAAGTGCCTCTAAATCCAGACTGTTTTCTGCTTTACCAGAGTTGGAATTACCACCAGATTTTTCAATTAAAAAAGCAAATAAAATAATTCAAAAAATAAAAATTGCTAAAATAAAAACTTTAATTGAGCGTAGATTTGCTGCTATTATTAAATAATAGCATGAGGATGTGTTATGGAAAATGCTACCACGAGTAAGTTTAATTGGATTAAGTTATTACCATTATTGATTTTATTACTAGGTTTAGCAGCGTTTTTTTATTTTCGATTATATACTTATCTTAGCTTTCATTCATTGGAAATATATCATCGTGTTTTGCAAAGTGAGGTGGCTAAAAATTTTTTGTTAGCTGCTTTGGTTTTTGGTTTAGTTTATGCTGTGTTGACGGCGATTTCAGCGCCAGGTGTGGTTTTTCTTACTATATTTGGCGGGTTTTTATTTGGAGCGATTTGGGGAACTTTATTGGTGGCTTTTAGTGCGACCATAGGGGCTGCAGTAATTTTTCTTGCAGCCCGTACAGCCTTACGTGATTTTTTGTATAAAAAATCCGGTAAATGGTTCAAAAAGATATCTGCAGGGTTTCATGATAATGCAGTGAGTTATATGTTTTTTTTGCGGTTGGTGCCGTTATTTCCGTTTTTTGTGGTTAATATTGTGCCGGCATTTTTAGAGATTGATTTTATCACTTTTGTTTGGACAACTTTTTTAGGAATTTTGCCAGGAACTTTTGTTTATATAATGTTGGGTCGTGGTATTGGCGTTGTGTTTGCGCAAGGGAAAACACCAGATTTGGGTATTATTTTTAAGCCGGCAATTTTAATTCCGATTGTTGGTTTAGCGGTACTTGCTTTAGTGCCAATTATGTTTAAAAGAATTAAAAAACGTGGTAGAAAAAATTAAAGCTGAAAGATATTGTGCAAAATGCGCAAATTAATACGTTTTTTATTGTGGTTGTTTGGACATGATTCGCCGAAACGCTGTCGTAAATATTCGTTAATATGTCAAGAAATCGATAAAATCAATAGGTTGTAAGGGAGTAAAATTTTGCCTTTTCTTGTAACACATTGATTTTATTACAAAGTTGATGGGTTAACCGAATATTTACATAACTAACCATAAGTTTTTGACTTTCTTTGCGAGGTTAATTTTATCGTTTTTTTCCTTTTTCAAGCACTTATTTAGTTAGCTTTTATTTGAGGCAATTCGGGAAATTTCTATTTTTTTAAATCCTTAAGTTTTTCTTAAGATTAGTATTCTATAGTAAGTATGGTAGAAGTGGAAGTAACTGCATTTGGGAAATTAAAAAGCTTGGATGCAACGTGTTAATTTTATTTTTTAGCTAAATATAGGTACAGAGTATTATGTTTTTTGATGAAACAGAGTTTGATGAAACAGAGATAGGAAGAAAAGATAAAAACCAAAGAAAAATATCTTTTGATAAGTCTTTTACTACTGAAAGTGTGCCCCTAAACACATTAAGAAAATGGTTATTTTCATGTAGGAATACATTAAGTAAATGTAAAATAAATTTTGATGGAAAAATAGATTTAAGTGTAGATAAATATGGTTATAAGGTATTTTGTTTTCATGTCTCATTTATAATTGATGGAAAATTTTATAATAAAATTATAGAAAATGAAGAAAATAAAAAAATAATGACAAGATGTATTGCTTGTTTTAGTGACTTTCGTGAAATTATCAATCTGGTAGAGAAGCAATTTAAGAAATTAAATGGAGTTGATAAGTCACAACAGAAAATAAAAAAAGGTGATCTGGGGGATAAGTTTAAGGTTTATTGTGAAGTGGACGACATATTTACTAAGGTAAAGAAAAGAGCTAATTCAATAGTTTATGTAAACAAAATAAACGATAAAGATGTGCAAAATTTTTCTCTTAGTAATTGTAAAAAAAATCCCGCTGAAATTGCTAAAGAATTACTTAGAATTAAACCGGAACATTTTTGCAGATTTTTTATAGATGGTGCGCTCTTTGCAAGAGGTGAAACTTGGATTGATTATGATAGGCGACGTCCGGGAGATGTAGAAGGGCTTTTTGAGTAAATATTCGTTTAACCCGTCTACCAGATCATTTCAGCACATAATTTTGTTAAAAGTTCTAAAAATCACGCAAACCCCAGGAATAAGGTGTTGAAAAAAATGTAGAAACTGTTATTCTGCGACGGA
>JASFHF010000056.1:0-7327 GCA_050123375.1 Gammaproteobacteria bacterium | reverse complement strand
GCACAAGATGCGCCGCAAAGAAATCGATCCTAAAAAATTACTGCCGCAGTTTATTGACAGAAATCTACTTGCGTAAAATAATAAAAAATAAAATAAAAATCTAGATGGGAATTTTTAGGGGCTTACAGTTCAACCACTCCAACATTTAATGCTGGCATTGCTTCAACAAAATTGCCAATAGCTTGTGGTGCTTGCAACACTTGATCTTTTGTTGCTGAGATTGCCGTGCAATATGACTTTATTTGGTGGCTGCTTATCCCTAGGGCCTTGCAAATCTCAGACCTCTTATAGGTCGGCAGCAATTGCTCAACCATACCCCAAAGCTCCGCAGGAGCTGGGGTATTAATGTTAGCTTTTGATGCCCGCCATGTATCAAAGGCTATTTTTGTAGACTCTAAAGTGATCATCGTTCTTGCTCCATCTGTAATTTATGATGGAAACAAGTCTATATGGCTGATACTCAATTGTCACACATGCTTGCCGGAAGGACACTTTTTATTGAATAAATGTTCATCTTGATGAAACTCAAATTAAAATGCCTATCTCAAAAGTGTCCGTGATTTTTTAGGGGCTGCACGGACACACGCCCCAAGAATTCTAAAAAATAAAGAATCAGGATCATGCCGTCTATTAAATCTAAAAGTATATTCCGACAAATATGCCCCTAAATATTTAGCTGCTACGCCATGATGTGTTTCAAGCAGCCAACTTTTAGCATTAGAAATGAACTTATAAACCCATGGTAACCAATGATCTATGGTTTCTTTATTCATGTCTGTAACCTGGTAATCAACATCTACATTTTCCAAATGCATCAAGTTGGGACTTCCATCTGTATTAATCATTGAACCTTTTTCTATAGCTCGATCAACAAATTGCTGTGCTTCTTTTTTTGTTTCTTTTGCGGTTATCACTTTGGCAAATCCTGCTTTGCGCTTTTTATGTCCTTTGGCATCTACCCAATCTTTTGATTCGACAGCTACTAAAACCTGACTCTGATTATTTGTATGCCTTTTGCCAAAAACAGCACCATCTAATTCTATAGTATTGCTGAGTTTGTAAATATCATCTCGCTGACGAACCGCCTCTCTTATTTTATGCAGCATACGCCAAGCTGTGCCATAAGAACTCATTTTCAACTCAGATTGTAATTCAAGTGCCGATATGCCGCGTTTGCCTTGCGCCATCAAACAAATAGCTTTTAGCCATAAGCATTGGCAGCTTAGAGTCTTGAAAAATCGTATTAGCACGTAGTCGAACTCTAAAATGACAACTTTTACATTCTCTCATTTCGCCATTACTTTTTTTGTGTTGATAATAACGTTCCCCACGACATTTAGGACACACAAAATCCTTACCATCAAACTTAGCCTGCCATATCCAAAGCCGCGCTTTTTCTTCAGAATCCAGATCGTGTAAAATTTCAACACATTTCATCCTTTTGTATGGTATCACGCTTCACCTCTGGCTCCAATGATACCAAATATTTTAAGTTACGGACACTTTTGAGATAGGCATTCAAATTAACACTAAACTGCTTATCCACTTTATTCCAGTAGGCTATCTATACCCCTAACGAATGAATTCTTGGCATAATTCAAATTAATGAAATAGAAATAGGATTTAATTATTTATTTTGTGCGTTAAAAAAAGTATACTTCGCAGCGTAAACACTGATTATTAGGAACGATGTTGTTATGGAAAAATTTCATTTATCAGAAAAAGAACTTATGGAGTTGCACGAATCTTTTTCTCGCGCAAAAAAGAAATCAGCAAAACATGCTTATAAAATTAATGTAATAATTTTGCTTGCGACAGGCTGGACGATTGAAACAATATCTGCGGCATTATTAATTTCAGATGAAACAATTAGAAAATATAAAAAAGCCTACCAAAAAGGCGGAATAAAAAAGTTGCTAAACACCAATTACGCAGGCAGTGATTGTAAGCTCACCGCGCATCAAATGAATCTCTTTTGCAAAGAATTAGATTCAAACATTTATTTAACAACGAATCAAGTCATAGAATATGTAGAAAAATATTTTGGCGTAACTTATAGTGTTAGCGGGATGAACCAGTTACTACACAGATTAAATTATACTTACAAGAAGCCCAAATTAGTTCCTGGCAAATCAGATATTGAAAAACAGACAGAATTTGTAGAGCTTTATGAAGAATTTATGGAAAACAAGCCGAAAAATGAAGCGGTATATTTTATGGATGGCGTACACCCGGAACATAATACCTTAGCTGCTTATGGTTGGATACGTAAAGGTGAAGAAAGAAAATTACTTAGCAATAGTGGGCGTCAACGTGTAAACCTTCACGGTGCAATAAATATTGAAACTCTTGAGGTGGATTTGATAGAGGGCAAGAAAGTAAATGGTGAAAGTACAGTTGAATTACTGAAGCTCATTGAAAAATCATGCCCAAATGCTGTTAAAATTCACGTGATATTGGATAATGCAAAATATCATTACTCAAAATTTGTAAAAAAATATGTAACATCATCCAGAATTAATTTGGTTTTTTTGCCAACATATTCGCCAAATCTGAACTTAATAGAAAGGTTGTGGAAATTGTTTAAGAAAAAAACTCTCTATAATAGATACTATGAAAAATTCAAAGATGTCAAGGATGCTTGCATGAATTTTTTTATCAATATTTCTGAATACGATAATGAAATTAGAAGTTTAATGAGCGAAGAATTTCATATGATTTAAATTCTTATCCAAGAATTCATCTGTTAAGGGTATATTTATAGTGGAAAGATATGGCAGATCACTACTGGTGAGCACTCAAAATCGTTCCTCCGTAGATTTGAGATCCAACCAATTGGAATGGATGTTAATTTGCAGTTTACTGGAGTAAAGTGGATAAGCAGTAACACTAAAATTAATTAATGCTTGAGTTTTTCCCAAAATTCAATAGGATTAAAGCTTAAATTATTTTGCCCCATACTTTTTTGTGCTCTCGAAAGGTTGCGGTCAATATTAATGGCTACGCTATGATATGATCCTTGGAGCTTTATCATTAATAATGGCGAGTGGGGTCGGAGCTGTTAGTAGAAGGCAGATGGGTTTAGTAATAGTAGGAGGTATGAGCATTGGAACTTTATTTGTTGTTCCGGTGGCTTATTATCTGATTGCTAGTAAAAAGACAAAAATCATATAATGAAGTTTACAATATTGGAGATATTTTTTTGTAATTATTGTAAAATGTTAACGGTTTTAGATATATGAATTTAAATAAAACTCGAAATTAATTTAAAATCAAAAAGGATAAGCCTAAATGCAAGAAAAAACCAGATACTATAAAATGACATTATTTGTATTGATGACGACAATTGCTCTAGATTTTATGGGGTTCTTGTTGATATTTCCTTTGTTTCCAGATTTGTTTTTGGCCAAGAATAGCATGTTGGTCTCTGCAGGGACGACCCCGTGGGTGAGGTATTTTTGTTATGCTTTAGCATTAGCTGGTTGGCCGTTGGGAAATTTCTTTGGAACAGCATTTTTGGGGTTGGTTTCAGATCAATTTGGAAGAAAGAAGATTTTAATGCTTGGGTTATTTGTGGTATCAGTAAGTTATTTTTTACAAGCCCTTTCAGTTAATACGCATTTATTTGTTTTATTTGTGGTTGCAAGGCTAATACAAGGGTTTTTCGGGGGTAATTATGATGTGGCTCAGGCAGCTGTAGCAGATATTAGTTTACCTGATCATAAAGCAAAAAACATGGGGTTAATAGCATTAGCTGGCGCGGTTGGAATAATATTTGGTCCTATTGTTTCAGCCCTTACAACTTCATCTAATTTAATTTCTTGGTTTAGTGTAACCACACCTTTTTGGATTGCTTCAGTTATAGCATTTTTTAACTTGCTTTGGATAGTATTTATATTTAAAGAAACTTATCAACCTAAAGAAAAGCATTCTGTGCCTATATTTAAAGTGTTTACGGCCTTTACATTTATGTTTAAGGATCGTAGAGTAATTAGAATTACTTCCGTTTTTTTCTTTTTGGCATTGGCTTGGGGGTTTTATATACAACAAATTCCCATTGTTATGCAAAAATTATTTCGTTTTAGCCCGCACCAATTGGGATTGTTTTTCATAGTGTTGGGAGTTGGGTTTGTATTTGCTATGCGGTATGTACAGCCCAAATTAACGGCAAAATATGCGTTAAAACCATTATATATCTACTTTATGATGTTCTTGGCTTTCTTTGTGTTAATAGCCGGATTTATACCTCTTTTATCAGTGGAATGGATAACTGTTTTTATAATTGCAGTTTGTCATGTAAGTGCATATGGGTGCATAATGGCCATAGCATCAAATACGGTTGGTTCTGATGAGCAAGGGAAGGTTATGGGCGGTATTGGTGCAATTTATTGTGTAGCATTTATTATTGCTGCAATGTTAGATGCATCTTTTTCTATATTTGAAGTTATGATTCCAATAGTTTTGGCTGGTTTAGCTTATTTTTTAAGCGGTGTATTTTTAATAAGATATAAAAAAGAACAGTGAAAAATAATTTTATTTAAAATTTATTGA
This sequence comes from Gammaproteobacteria bacterium, assembly GCA_050123375.1. Taxonomy (GTDB): domain Bacteria; phylum Pseudomonadota; class Gammaproteobacteria; order UBA12402; family UBA12402; genus JASFHF01. The sequence goes on along the minus strand of JASFHF010000056.1, from coordinate 2,776 downwards.
GGATTTGGTTATGAGTCTTGAGTTAGTTGGTTGGAATTCAATATTTGAATTTTATTTTGATGAATTGAAAAAGCCAGATTTGGTGCCAGCCAGAATTTCCAGCGAAGATAAAGGTTCCTATATGCTAATGACTGATCAAGGAGAGCTAAGAGGAAAGATTTCTGGTTCATATAGATACTCAGCAAAAAACCGGGTGGATTTTCCCGTGGTTGGAGATTGGGCTGCTGTAGAAATTTATTCTAGCGATAGTGTTGCAATAATTCATGAGTTACTTCCTAGAAGAACGATTATGTCTCGTAAAGTTTCTGGAGATAGTATAGAGGAACAGCCTTTAGTTGCTAATATAGATTATGCTTTTATCGTTTCTGGTCTTGATGGAGATTTTAATTTACGAAGAATAGAAAGATATTTGACTTTAGCTTGGGACAGTAACGCTAAGCCCGTAATTATTTTAAATAAGGTGGATTTGATAAAGGATGAAGGAGAGTTAAATAGGATTCGAGAGCAAATTGATACCATTGCATTAGGAGTGCCGGTTCATTTCATTAGTCCGATTAGCAACAATGGAATGGTTGAGTTAAATACTTATTTTAACAATAATCAAACCATAGCTTTGTTGGGATCGTCTGGGGTAGGAAAGTCTACGATAACAAATAGATTGTTGGGAGAAGAGTATCAAAAGACGGCTAGCACAAGAATTTCTGATTCTAAAGGACGTCATACTACAACAAGAAGACAGCTTTTTTTATTACCAAATGGCGGGTTGTTGGTTGATACCCCGGGAATGAGAGAGTTACAGTTATGGGTAGATGAAAAAGGATTGGATAGTAGTTTTTCGGATATTGAAGCTTTGGCAGAAAATTGTCGTTTTACTGATTGTAGTCACAATCAAGAGCCAGGGTGTGCTGTTCAAGAAGCAATTGCTCAAAATCGATTAGACATAGAGCGATTTCATAATTATCAGAAATTACAAAAAGAGGTTAGATATTTGTCCAAAAAACAAGAAGAAACTTCTTGGGATAGTAGGTTGGAGGATCGTAAATTTGGAAAATATCGTCATTCTGTGCTTAAACAGAGAAAGCAAATGAATACTAAAAAATAAAGTATTTCTGTTCTTGTTACCCGATGTGCAACTTTTTTGTGTTTGTGCTGGCTGAATCAGGGGTTGTTGGTAAAAATAATTGGTTTTGACGTTTTAATACATCAAATCAACTAGTTAAAAAAATTGCATGCGGGTTTATATTAATCATGACAAGAGATCTAAAAACAAAAAATCACAAAAAATCGTTATTAATATATTTTCTTATTGCTACATTTTTGGTTTTGGAGATGGGAATACAGGTTTCTCCCAGTATCATGACAACACAATTAATGCATGATTTGCATGTAAATGCTTTTGGGCTTGGCTTTATTTCTGGGGTGTATTTTTTTGCATATGCTGTTATGCAAATCCCATCAGGATTATTTTTTGATAGATATGACCCGGGGAGAGTTACAAGTATAGCAATAATTGCTTGTTCTATAGGCCTATTAATTTTTAGTGTTGCCCATAATATATATTTAGTTGTTATTTCAAGAATATTTATTGGTGGGGGTTCAGCTTTTGCCTTTATTGCTTTGCTGGTGGTTTCTCATGATTTATTTGAAGCGAAATATTTTGCGTTGTTGACAGGAGTTGCGCAATTACTTGCCGCTATGGGGGCTATTATTGGACAAATATTAGTAAGCGAATTATTGCAATTTTTTGGATGGAGAGAATTGTTTTTTTATTTAGGTATTGCCGCTTTATTGCTTTCTGCTTTGATTTGGTATTTTGCTTCATATAAGCGCATTGTTGTGCGAAAATATTTGGGGGCTGGCGGGATTGTAAAAAGTTTGTGCAATATTGTTTTAATGAAACAGAACTGGTTTATTGCTGGATACGCTTTTTTAATGTGGGCGCCTATGGTTGGTTTTTCTTCATTGTGGGGCGTTCCTTATTTGATTAAAGTCTTTGGGTATTCTCATATGCAGGCTGTATATGTATGTACTTTAATGTGGTTGGGTCTAGGGGTTCTAAGTCCTATTCTGGGCTGGTATTATATGCAAGTGAACAATAAGCAATTATTTTTAACTGCAATTTCATTTGTAGGGTTTGTTGTGTTTGGAATAATTTTATTTTTAGATCATTCTCCATTGTGGGTCATAGCCATATGTGTTTTTTTAGCAGGTGGGGCTTGTTCGGGGCAGGTTTTAAGTTTTAGTCTTATAAGAGAAATAAATGAGAGGGAGCAGCAGGCTACAGTTATCGGTTTTAACAATATGGCAGTGGTGGTGTCTGGATTTGTTATTCAGCCTATTATAGGTGGAGTTTTGACTATATCATCTTCTGGTATTTTTAACACAAATATAAATTATGGAGATTTTAAATGTAGTTTTGGTTTAATTTTGTTTTGCTATTTGCTAGCAACATACTTAGCATTTTTTATTTTTACTAACTTGAATAAAAGATTTGAATCCGAGGTTATATTATAAATTAATTTGATTAAAAAAATATCATGTTTATATTTTTTTTGAGATGTAAATTTAATAAGAGAGGAATTGAAGAAGGAGAAATGGATATCTGATAGGAGCGTCTAAAAAATGAAAGTTAAATACTTAAACGTTAACCAAGTAATAACCGAAGCAAATAGTTGTGATCAGGAATTAAGAGAAGCCACTTTATTTGGATATGAAGAAGAAGTATTGAAAGATAATGAGCTAAGGGATTCAATAGCGGTAATAGATACAGCTCAAG
>JASFHF010000055.1:0-7392 GCA_050123375.1 Gammaproteobacteria bacterium | reverse complement strand
ACAATGTCTCCCATTTTGTGGCTCTCCTATCTTTAAATTTTCTGAATCCAATAGGATAACCAATTTACAATTTGGGGGACATTTCTATTTTGGCATTAACTGGACATTATCATTTTGGAATGACAGCATTTGTTGCTAACATTTGTTGCTAACAGCATTTGTTGTAATAAAAAATTGCATGTGGATAAAATGTTGGCAAAATTGCGTAAAAAAACAATAAAATCAAAAGAATAGCGGAATCGGAACTAGAGTGGTTTTAAGTATCTACAAATTCAAAATTTGCAATGAATATAACTATTTCCTAAATAATTGTAACTTTAGGCCAAGTTGGATCCGGCATTTTACAACAGCTTGTTTTGTAAAACGCCGGAAAACAAGCATCCATGTAGCCAAAAAAGAACACCGATCTAGCATGCGCGTCAGTTACCATTGAAATTGAACAAGAGTCTTTGTTAACTGCATATCTAATATTTTAGAGTACACTCGATACATGCAAATTTGAACCGATCATCCGTTAGAAATTCCCATTATCAAATTGCTTCAATAACGCGGCAGATTGGTTACCACCGATTCGCCCCTGTTGATTTTTTTGTTTTTTTATTTTTTTGAAGAAATAAAAAAAATGAAAAAAATCATGGTTCGGACTGTTTTCACCACCTTTATTTTACGAAATAAAGAACGCGCAATTTTTAACCTCCTTTGTTGACTATTATTTATTTGCGGGATAAATAACAGTTTCGATAATTATCCTTGTTATCTTTAGGCTTTGTTTTTACACAAAGCTTACGCATCAATTTTCATATTATGACGGCAGATGGTACCGATATTCATCCGATTTGATAACCGTGTTCAGTGATTCACGGAATGCGTAAAGTGCATTAAGCTTTCAATTTGTTTAATTCCATTTTAACTCCATTTTAATTCTTGTAATTGTTTTTTCCGCCTCTTGACATTCTGTCTGGAGTTATTTAATTGCCGTTTTAGTTTAGCAATTTGTTTTTCTAATAATTCAATTTTATTTTTATGTTCATGTATATTGAGTTCAGCATGCGCATGACAACTTCTCCAATGCATTTCTTCCTTGTTAGCTCGTTTAAGTTGGCGATTAAAATCTTCTGTTTCCTTACACATTTCATGCTTAATTTTACGACTATTTTCGCGCTCTTGTAAAGCGTATGGAATAAGCCAGAACAAAATAGATGATAATATAATATTTAATATTATTATCACAATTAAGCATATAGTCATAACAAATAAACCTCAGTTATATCCGGCCTAAAATGACCCAATTCCTGACTAACAATTCCTAAAGCTTCTTTGTATAAACAACCAAGCTGTTGTAATTCGCTCATGCGTTGTTGCGCATAACTATGTCGCAAACCATGAGCGCCATGCGACCAATTAAATAATCTTTTACTCGCTGCAGAAAAACTGTTCGTCCAGTTTTTACCGCCGGCAATATCATAATGTTTTTTGTAATTGATTTGCCGATCTTTGATTTGCTGCGGTTTTCTTAAGCGATGATTTTCAAGCTGCTTTGCTAAATCTTTTGGGATTAATACTTCGCGAATTAAACCGCCTTTACCAATGACTGTGTATAAAATACCATTTCTGCCGGTAAATCTTCTGTGCGACCATTTGCGATGAGTGCTTTTTGGCTGTTTATTTGCCCGCCGTAAAGTTAATAATTCATGCGCTCGAAGCCCTGCAGCATAAGCAATTTTTGTTGCTAATTGGTTTTTATTTTGTTGTGACTCTGCAATAAGTTTAACCTGATCTTCGGTATAAGCTCGACTTTTTTTAGCTTGTTCTAATTCTGATTTAATTACCGGTAATTTATGACCAATGCATAATTGAATCGCCTGTCTTTCCTGATCTAGCGATTTCTGGCCGATTTCCTGTGCGCGGGTTTCTAAATACTGAATTGCGGCTGATTCTTTTAAATCGCTTAAATTACCCAACTTATTTGCTTTTAGCCAATTACCAACCCGAATCAGAGCTTGTTCGTAATTTCTGGCGGTGCCAACACTATGAATCTGGTTTTTCTTATCAGTATTATGTTTGGCTTTACCGATTGCCAAATGACTTTTGACAATATGCGATGCTTGTTTTTTGGCTTTACGAAATTTCGGCATTTGCTGTTTCCTTGTTTTTAGCTAACTCTGGCAGCTTGCTTAAATATCGCATAATCGTGGTATGAGACATTTTAGTATGTCTTTCTAAACGCAGCCAAAGCGCAAGTTCCGGAAAACTTGCGCCGTTTTGGCGAAGTTTAACTAGTTCTGCTCGGTATTTATCAAGCCGTGATTTTTGGTAATGCTTCTTGCGATTTAATTTTCTGCGTTCTCTGATTTTTTCAAGTTCAGATACAGCATCAAAACTTGTAATATCTTTTATTTTTTCTATATCTTGTGCGTTTAAATTGTGCATAAAAACCTCTGCATAATTATTGTTAGTGTTAGCCCCGCTGTGCCATATCGAGCATTTTGCGAGTTGGGCACAGCGGGGCGCCGAAAATGTTTTTTTATTCTTTTTGTTTTAGCTTGTGTTTCAAAACACATTTAAACAAACTAAGCGCCCCCAAAAGTTGCATAGTTGCATTGCTTAAGCAATGCAACTATGCAACTTTTTAAAAATCTTCAAAAATATCCAATTCATCAAATTTTTTATCATCTTTTTTGCTATCTTTTTCGCCATCTCTTTTATCCGCAAAAATCAACAATCCTTCACTATTTGCACGTTTAATATATTTGCTCACACTGGATTTATGTATCTTAAGCTTTTCGGCAATTTCCTGCTGCTGGCAACCAGCATTTTTCAGCTCAACAACTTTTTCGTATGTAGTAGGTTCAATTACTTTTCTAGTCCATTCTTGTTTGTCTTCGCTTGTGATAAGTTGTGCTTCAAATGAAGCAATATCATCGCCATAAAGATTCCTGGCTTTTTCAAAATTAACGTGAAAAACTGCACCTTGAGTTGGGTCGTAATTATCAGGACGCACCAATGAAATAACTGTATCTAAAACATCTTCACGCTTACTGGTGCCGCGTTGATTACCGGTCTTTCCAGCATGATGAATAAATAAAACCGATCGGCCGGATGCGCGCATTCTAAGCGCCCAATCCTGAATCGGTAACCAACTTTCTGATTCATTTTCTTTGCCGTATCTACACAAGGTAGAAATATTATCAATTATTATTAATTCTGCGTTTTTTAAAAATGGCTCAATTGCAACTTGACCGGATGGAGTGGATAAATCCGGCATTCCAGCTTCTTGTAAATCTGGTGTCAAAATATTGAAAGTTGCCACCAATTTGTTTTCGTGTGAACTTTCTATAGCTTTTAAACGTTCCTGCATCACCTTGGCTGGCATTTCGCCATCCAAATATAATACGCCTCGAGGTTTTGGCGTTTGCCAGTTTAAAAAACTACCTCCTGATGCCACAACATAAGCTATTTCCAAAGCAACATGCGTTTTGCCAATTCCACGCGGCGCATAAATCATCGCCAAGCCTTGCGTTGGCAGCCAGGGTTTTAAAATATCTTCACGAATCGGTAAATTCATTGCTAAAAAATCATTGAAGTCGACTACGTTTAATTTTAAGCGATGAAACGGTTGCGTAGGTACAGATGGTTTCGTGCTCACTTCTTTCTGCAATTCTGCATAAGTCATATCATTTAATGTATTCATTTTAATCCTGTTAATCCTGTTTTAAATACCACCATAGGATAATGTTCAAAAGCGCTGGTAATACGCACGCATTTAGCACCCGAATTTAACAATTGATAAGCTAAACGTTTTAAAAACTTTTCGTTAGTACAATATGAATTCATATCAAAAACTAAAATCGGCAAATTGGTCACCGGCCAGATAAATTTTTCCGGATATTCATTTTCCGGCAAAATTAAAACTGTTTGGCCGGTAAAATGATAGTATTTAGCATGTTTCCAGGCATTTTCACCGAGAAATAAAAAAACATCATTTTGCGGCAATTCACCTTTTATTAATTGTTCAGCTAAAACTTTGCCGTATGGCGGATAGTGAAGTTTAGTGTTTATCATTCATAACTCCTTTTAGATTGAAGTATTTGCGCAGTTGAAGTCGCCCGACCGCTTTTATTCAGCCAAAGTTTTAAATCATCTTCATAATAAAAAATTCTGCCTTTTTTAATAAATTTCGGTCCGGTGCCATTGGTGCGCATCATCGCCAAGGTTTTTTCTGAAAGACCAAGATAACGCGATGCATTTTTAACATTCAATCTGCCGTCAGGAAAAATTTGAACTTCGATATATTTCGTGTTGATTTTGTGAGAATAAAAATTAGACATGAGTATTAGTCCTTTATTGTTATTATTATTTCACAGTCCCCGCAAGTTACCGCAGAGAACTGCCTTAACCCTTGCCAATCCTTTTGTTATGGCATTTCCTCTAAGATTTTGGCATCTAAGAGAAAAAGCCAACCAATAAGATATTGACAAAGATAATTATGTACCATAATATGTCACATTGTCAACGAGATGCTAAAATATAGAATAATTTAGAATAAATTTCACACAACCACTTGAAAAAAGAGGAGTTTATAAAATGACGCAAGAAGCGGATTTAAAACCAGAAAATAAAAATAAGAAAAAGGAAAACCCCAATGGACGTGGTGGCAAATTAAACCGATCAGAAATTGTGCATTTAAGGCTTAATCCTAGAACTAGGTTTGCTTTGGAACTTATGGCAAGAAATGAGAATCGAACCGTTTCGAGCTTCTTAGAAATTTTGGTAAACGAAGCTATGGCAGTCAAAAAAATAAATATGTTTAAACTTCTTGAAGAAATCCAACAAGAACAAGGCGGGGTTACCCCAAAAGATGTGCATGGTTATACTGATATGAACACGAAAAACGTAAATTTAACTGAAGCATTAAAAGAATTGTGGCACGTTAAAGATTATCATCGTTTCATATTGTTATGTTTTTTTGCTCCACATTTATTAACTTATGAAGAGGAATTAATCTGGGAATTTATAAAAAAAGCTAATTATTATTGGCCGCATTATTATGTTAAAGCTGTTGATATGGATGGCGTACAACTTGGAAAGACCTTAACCAGAGTTTTTGATTCATCAAGTGTCATTTGGGATCGTATCGAAAGACATTGGGAGCTTTTAAAAAATTTACGTTTTCAAGAGATCATTGATTCATTAGAAAAAAATAAAGAGTCAATAATGCAGGGAAAAATTATTCCTGTGCCTGAAGGAGAATCTGACGAGTTAATTTTATATAGAACACCAGAAGGTTTTATTGGAGTCGAAAAACAAACGGAATAAAAAATTTGTAAAAACAAGGAATATTTATGTCATTAAAATTTACTAAATTAACCAGAACAAAAATTAGAACTTTATCGTCAAATCAAGAAATCAGCGAACACGGCATTACTTTTAAACGCTTAAATAATGGTGATGGCCGTTACGCGGTAAATATTATGGTTGACGGACAACGTGTACATCGCGTTATTGGTAAAGAATCTGAAGGCGTTACCAGAAAACAAGTTGAGGATTTTATCGAAAAAGTTAGAACTGATGCGAGACATGGCAGATTAAATTTGCCCAAAGGCAGAAAAGTTGGTTTAAGTTTTGAAGAAGCTGCAAAAAAATATCTTGAGAGATTACCAAAAGAAAATGGCAAAGATTTAAGATCAAAAACTTACCGTTTGAATTTAAACTTAGTGCCATTTTTTAACGATACTCCTATGGTGAAAATTGATGGCACCCATATAGAACGATATAAAAAACACCGCTTGGATAAAAATATTAAACCAGGAACAATTAACCGAGAACTTGCAGCATTATCTCACTTGTACACTAAAGCAAACGAATGGGGATGGATTGAATATCGCCCAAAAATTACCAGACTAAAAGAAAATGCCGGCCGAATAATTTATTTAACAACCAAACAAATAAACCGACTTATTGAAATCGCTAAAAATGATGATAACTTATATATCTATCCGTTTATAATAATAGGCTTAGAAACCTCTATGCGCAAAATGGAAATATTATCAACTCAAATTAAAAATATAGATTTAGATAAAAAAACCATTTTTATACCCAATTCTAAAACTGGAGCACGAACACAACCAATCACCAAACATTTAACTATATTTCTACGTAAATATATTAATAACATGCAACCAAAAAGTGAATGGTTGTTTCCAGCAAATAAATCAAAAACAGGACATGTGGTAAATATTGATAAAGCATTTAGGCGTGTAGTCGAAAAAGCTAACCTAAACCCCAAAGAAATTGTGCGTCATACATTACGACACACTGCAATAACTCACTTAGTCCAAGCCGGCGTAGATTTACCAACTGTACAACGAATTTCTGGCCATAAAACTTTGCAAATGGTGGTAAAATATAGTCATCAAAACGGTGAACATATTCAGGCAGCAATGGATTTGTTAGAAAAACGGTACCATGAAGGCGATAGAACTTAATAACATACTCTTATTTATGTCGCATAACCTGATTGCGCTATTAAGGGATAGCAATTCTCGATAGATAATTACAAAACCTTTGAGATAAGCGCGCACTGTTTAACGGATTGATATTTGCAATATGTTTAGTTTGATATTGGTCAATAACCATGTCTATTGGTATTGTATAATAATGTTTAAAATCTATCACCGTATCGTGCAACTCTAATCTCTCATCTCCCCTCAAGAAGTGATATCTAGGACACTCAGAATTTTTTTCTAATTTTTCAATTTTTTTACCACCAAATGTATTCTGCATAATATCATAATTTTTTTCAAGGTGTTTTCCATCCTTAAACAATGCCAATATATACATAGGTAACACTATAATATTTGGAAGATAATTATTATCATTACTGCTTGTAAGTGACTGTATAATATCACAAGCTTGGGATATTATTACCACATAATCTAAATTCCTTTTAATTACCGCACCTTTAGAATCAACAGAATATATGTTAAAATCTTTTAGTATACCTCCTTGTGTAATGCATGATGATTCCTTTGAATAATATGCAGTCATTTTCTTAATTTTATCCAACCAATAACATTATCATATTGTGATTTAGGCACATTAGTTAAAGAATTTTGCATAAATATTTCAGCATCGTCGTAACCCTTAGTCGTATCCTTATATTCTGCGTAGATATCTTTTTTTTCTAACTCATTTTCAAAATTATCTGTCAATGGAAATGAAGTCAAACTTGTTTCCTGGAGCAAATTCTCACATTCAAGAATATTTTTAGTTGGTAGAGACATCTCTCTTACTCCTCAATTTAAAGTTCAATTCAAATTTTGTTTCATTGGAGATGTCCCCCCGGACAGACCCCTGCGTGCAGTTTTCCAGCACAAGGTTCCTCAATGAAGC
>JASFHF010000054.1:0-7901 GCA_050123375.1 Gammaproteobacteria bacterium | reverse complement strand
GAGAGGTGGTTGCCAATCCCATTTTGGTTTACCGGCTTCTTTGGCAAATTCATTAATTGCATTAATTACTACCTGCATTTGTTCATGTCCGTACCACACTGCTTCAAGCATCACATCTTCTGGCAAAATTTTTGCTTCAGATTCAACCATCAGCACTGCTTTTTCGGTGCCGGCAACTACTAAATCTAAATCAGATGTTTTTAGTTCAGAAGGCACTGGATTTAATAGAAACTCATTGTCTTTAAAACCAACTCGCGCTGCTGCAATTGGACCATTAAATGGAATGCCAGAAATAGTTAACGCAGCCGAAGCTCCAATCATTGCTGGAATATCTGGTGCAACTTCCGGATTTAATGAAACAACAGTTGCAATTACTTGCACTTCGTTAGTAAATCCATCAGGAAACAACGGTCTAATTGGACGGTCAATTAACCTTGCAGTTAAAGTTTCTTCAGTACTTGGCCGCCCTTCACGTTTAAAATATCCCCCAGGGATTTTACCCGCTGCATAAGTTTTTTCTTGATAATTAACAGTCAAAGGAAAAAAATCTTGCCCTTCAACTGCAGTTTTAGCACCAACCACGGTGACTAAAACCACCGTATCAGCCATATTAATCATAACAGCGCTAGTTGCTTGACGCGCAATTTCTCCTGTTTCTAAGGTAACCTGATGCTTACCGTATTGGAAAGTTTTTGTAATTTTCACGAATATAATCCTCTTTTAATTTGTCATCCCGAAAACTGCGCAGCAATTACCCGGGACCTAGTTCCTAAATAGAATCGCGCAAGCCTAAACGCTTAATTAAAGCACGATAACGCTCAATATCAATACGTTTCAAATATTTCAATAATTTGCGTCGATGATTGACTTTGGCAATTAAGCCACGACGTGAATGATAGTCTTTTTTGAATTGCTTGAAATGCTCAGTTAGTTTTTTTATGTCCTCAGTTAATAGTGCTACTTGCACTTCGACTGAACCTGTATCACCTGGTTGTTTTTGATAATCTGTAATGATTTGTTTTTTTTCAACAGTAGATAAAGCCATAACATATCCTCCTCATAATCCTCAGACACAGCACCACGAGCCTGGCTTTGAACTCATTACCATATCCAGGAAGTTAAAAGTGCAGCCATTGTACTAGGTTTGTGAGTATTTAACAAGCAGAAGCAAGCAGAAGGGCCGCATCTTCACTTATTACACAGTAGCTTATTGATTTTAAAGCATTTTTATAGGGGTCGCATCTTCACTCATTACATGACGACAGCAATATATCACCTGGCAATAAATAACGATCCGGCTCTTGTTGAATTTCTTCAATCGTATGCATCTGCTCAGCCTGAAATTTTCCAATCGATAAACGGCGTAATTCGGTGACATAAGCTCCACAACCTAAAACTTCACCAATATCATCAATTAAATTGCGAATATAAGTTCCCTTACTACAACGCGCTTCTAATTTTAACGAATGCTGACTCCAATCCAGCAATGTTAATTCATAAATATTAACTTTGCGTGGTTCACGCTTTACCTCAATACCTTTACGCGCTAATTTATACAACGGTGTACCATTGTGTTTTAATGCAGAATACATCGAAGGAATCTGCGTAATTTCGCCTCGAAACTTTCGCAATACTTTTTCAATTAACTCTTTGGTGATGTTATCGGTTGGTTTAGTCGCTAAAATTTCTCCTTCACTATCACAAGTTGTAGTTTTAACCCCAAGCTTTGCACTAACCTGATAAGTTTTATCCGCATTTAATAAAGTACCAGCTAATTTAGTTGCTTTACCAAAACAAACAATTAACATACCGCTGGCTAATACATCTAAAGTTCCGGTATGTCCTGCTTTTTTCGCTTGAAATAAATGTTTGATTTTTTGTAATGCTCGATTGGAAGAAATACCAATTGGTTTGTCTAACAATAAGATTCCATCAATTTGCTTAGGCTGGTATCTTTTCATAACAAAACATCCTGGATCCCGCGATCAACTAACTGGGTCGCGGGATGACGGCTGAGTGTTTGTCGTGGTTGATATTTTTTCATAACATATCAGATTTAGCCTTCAGTCATTGGAGGTTATCTTTTTCAGACAATGCGAGACCATGGATGGTCGAGCCTTAGCGCCACATGGATGTGCTCGAGCGTGTCTGAATAAAGATAAACTCCAATGACTGAAAGCACATTTTATTCGTGCAACAATTCCGCAATTCTGCTACTGCGCTCAAATTCTTCATCATAATAAAAATGTAATTCCGGTGTACGACGCAATTTGATTTTATTGCCTAACAAATGTCGCAAAGACTTTGCCTGTTGATTTAAAAAATCTACTACTTCTTTTGCTTTATCTTTATCATGCACAATCACATAAATTTTTGCGCAGCTCAAATCAGGAGAAACCTTGGCATGAGTTATGGTAATCAAACCAAACGGTGAATCTTTAAATTCAAATTCAATAATTTGCGCAATTTCCTGCTGAACCAACGACTCAACCCGCCGCATTCTACTAAAACTTTTTGGCATCATTCCTCACCCTATGTCTTAGCATAACCAACATATCATAAAATTGACGTTTTTTATTGGCTATTGTGTAATAGTAAGATTTTTTTGGGGGGTCGGAGCTTTACATGATTACAAAGCAACAAACATGGCTTTGTAATTATGTAATAGCTCACGACCCGCCAACTCCGATGCTAGATCCCGCGGTCAAGCCGCGGGATGATTACAAAGCAACAAACAAGGCACTTGTAATTATGTAATAGCTCACGACCCGCCAACTCCGATGCTAGATCCCGCGGTCAAGCCGCGGGATGATTACAAAGCAACAAACAAGGCACTTGTAATTATGTAATAGCTCGCGACCCGCCAACTCCGATGCTAGATCCCGCGGTCAAGCCGCGGGATGATTACAAAGCAACAAACAAGGCACTTGTAATTATGTAATAGCTCGCGACCCGCCAACTCCGATGCTAGATCCCGCGGTCAAGCCGCGGGATGACAACATATATTATATCTGCCGCGCCACTTCAACCCGATCAAACACCTCAATCTGATCACCAATCTGCACATCATTATAATTCTTCACCCCAATGCCGCATTCAGTACCATGACGCACTTCACCAACATCCTCTTTAAATCGGCGCAAAGATTCTAACTCACCTTCATAAATTACTACATCATCACGCAACACTCGAATTGGTTTATTTCGCTTAATAACACCTTCAGTTACCATACATCCAGCAATTGCGCCAAATTTCGGCGAACGGAAAACTTCACGCACTTGAGCTAAACCAAGAATTTGCTCTTTAACTTCCGGCGCTAATAATCCAGACAACGCGCGCTTCACTTCATCAATCGCCTCATAAATAATACTATGATAATGCACATCCACATCCTGAGCTTCAATAATTTTTTTAGCAGCAGCACTTGCACGCACATTAAAGCCAACAATAATCGCACGCGATGCAATCGCTAAGTTAACGTCTGATTCAGAAATTCCTCCAACTCCGCTAGAAATAATTTTTACTTTCACTTCATCATTAGAAAGTTTTAACAAAGCGTCACGTAATGCTTCAATTGAACCTTGCACATCTGCTTTTAGCACTATATTTAAAGTGCTAACCTCACCTTTACCAACATTTTCAAATAAATTATCCAATTTAACCGCATGCTCATGAATGAATTTTGTTTCGCGTGCTTTGCTTTGCCTGAACATTGCAACTTCACGCGCTTTACGCTCACTTTTTACTACGATAAAATCATCACCAGCCATTGGTGTGTGCGGTAAACCTAAAACTGCTACGGGAATTGAAGGACCTGCTTCAGTGACTTGCTTACCGCTTTCATCCAACAATGCACGCACTTTACCATAATGTAAACCTGCTAAAATAATATCTCCTTTATGCAATGTGCCATTTCTAACTAAAACTGTTGCTACAGCGCCGCGTCCTTTATCTAAACGCGATTCAACTACTACTCCACTTGCCGGCGCATCTTTAACTGCAGTTAATTCCAAAACCTCCGCCTGCAACAAAATCGCATCTAATAAAGCGTCCACGCCTTCTCCAGTTTTCGCTGAAAGATTAACAAACATGCAATCCCCTCCCCAATCTTCAGGAATAACATCATATTTACTTAACTCGGTTTTAACCCTCTCAGGATCAGCTTCCGGCTTATCAATTTTATTAACCGCAACTACAATCGGAACATTAGCAGCTTTAGCATGTTGAATTGCTTCAATTGTTTGCGGCATCACTCCATCATCCGCCGCAACAATCAACACAACAATATCCGTTGCTTGCGCGCCACGTGCACGCATTGCAGTAAATGCTTCATGACCGGGAGTATCTAAAAACGTCACCACTCCTTTGTCAGTTTCTACATGATATGCGCCAATATGCTGAGTAATGCCACCTGCTTCACCACTAGCAACTTTAGTACGACGAATATAATCCAACAATGAAGTTTTACCATGATCTACATGACCCATAATTGTTACTACTGGCGCACGTGCTTCTGATTCTGCGGTAGTTTCTAAATCTTTTAGCAATGACTCTTCAACTGCATTCTCTTTTAATAAAACAAACTTATGCCCCAACTCTTCTACAACAACTTGCGCAGTTTCCTGATCAATTGCCTGATTAATAGTTGCCATAATTCCCAAATTCATCAATACTTTAATTACTTCGGCGGCTTTAACCGACATTTTTTGTGCTAACTCCGCTACTGTGATTGCTTCCGGAAGAGCAACTTCATAAATTATAGGTTCGGTAGGTTTAGTAAATTCTTGTCTGGCAATTCTGATTTTTACTGCCGGTGTTTTACGCACTTTAGCCGCTTTTTTAACATAACGACTGCCAGCAAACTCATCCTGCAAATCCCCATCATCATCCAATTCAATATTGCGAATATCAATTTTTTTATGCCGTTCTTTTTCGGCGACCTTAGCTTTAGCTTTCTTTTTCGCTTTTTCTTTCTCAAATTCAACTTCAGTTTCTGCCTCTTCTTTTTTCTCGGCAACTTTTTCGTGAACCGGTGCAGCTTCTTCTTTTTCAGCAGCCGCTGGTTGTGTCTTAAGCTCACCTTTTACTGTTTTTTTTGTTTTAACCTTTTCGGCCGTTTCTACTGCTGCAGCTTTGCTCTCTTCCTCTTTTGCTAATTTTGCTTCTTCTGCCTGACGAGCTTTTTCTTCTTCCAACAATACACTGCGCTTAACATAAGTATGCTTTTTACGTACTTCTACTTTAACAGTTTTATTGCTGCCACTTTGAATACCTGTTACTTTTAATTTACTAACTTCTTTGCGGCGCAAAGTAATTTTCTTTGGCGCAGCCGATTTTAAACCAAGGGGTTTTTTCTCAGTTTCAGTAGATGCTTTTTTTGTTGTAAGCTTAATCGTTTTTTTCTCTGCCATAATAAAATCCTACGAAAACCATGGTTCACGCGCTGTCATAATTAGCTTTGCCGCCCGCTCTTTTGTCATGCCCTCAACATCTAACAAGTCATCAACCGCTTGCTCTGCTAAATCCTCCATAGTTCTGATACCACGAGCTGCTAATAAATTCGCTAGACTTTGATCCATACCCTTCATTTTTAACAGATCTTCCGCCGGTTTTGGCTGACTTTCAGATTCTAACACCTCTTTAGCTCTCTCGCGTAATTGTTCAACTATATCTTCATCAAATTCCTCAACATTAACCAACTCTTGCACCGGCACATACGCAATTTCTTCCAAAGTTGCAAAACCCTCTCGCGCTAAAATTGCAGCTATTTCTCCATCAACATCAAGTTTATCTATAAACATTTGCTGCACATTATGCACTTCATTTTGACTTTTTGTTTCGGCATCTTCAACCGACATTACATTTAAAGTCCAGCCGGTCAACTCACTTGCCAAACGAATATTTTGCCCACTACGTCCGATCGCTTGAGATAATTGCTCTTTATCAACTGCAATATCCATAGTATTACTATCTTCATCCATCATAATAGATGCGACTTCCGCTGGCGCCATCGCGTTAATTACCAATTGCGCTGGATTATCATCCCATAAAATAATGTCAATTCGTTCACCATTTAATTCATTGGAAATAACCTGAACCCTGGAACCACGCATACCAACACAAGCACCGATTGGATCAATACGACCGTCATTGGTTTTAACTGCAACCTTAGAACGCGATCCTGGATCACGTGCTAATGCTTTAATTTGAATTGTTTCTTCTCCAATTTCAGGAACCTCAATCTTAAACAATTCCGCCAGCATTTCTTTACTAGCACGACTTGCAAATAATTGTGCACCACGTACCCGCGCACGTATATCATACAAATAAGCACGAATGCGGTCATTTACTCTAACCGCTTCACCTGGAATCATTTCTTCTTTTGGAATAATTGCTTCAGCATTGTCACCTAAATCCAAAACAATATTATCACGCGTCACTTTCTTTACTACACCATTAATCAACTGCCCGATTTTATCACGATAAATTTCAATAACTTTCGCCCGCTTTGCTTCTCTCACTTTCTGCACGATAACTTGCTTGGCCGTTTGCGCTGCAATTCTGCCAAATTCAACTGACTCAATCGCTTCTTCTAAAACATCACCTAATTTTAATTCAAAGCCTTGATTTTTAGCTTCATCCAGATCAAATCCTTCCTCACCATCACTTAATACCCAACGAATAAAACTACGTTTATTTTCAAAATCAATAACAATTTCCCGCTCTTCAACATGCTGTAGTTTGCGCTTAGCTATCATCTCTTGCGCTTGATCCAACATCAAATGACTCTCCGGATTAAACTCCAAAGTTTCATCATCTTTGTCAACTATGGTCCAACAACGAAATGTTTCATAATCACCAGTATCGCGATTAATCACCACATGTACATCAATATCAGACAAATGACGTTTTTTAGTTGCAATTTCTAACGCAGCCTCAATCGCTTCGAAAATAACTTCTTTTGAAACATCCATTTCATATGAAACAGCTTTAGCAACTTCTAAAATTTGTTTTGTCATTGTTTATTTACCTCTATTTTTCTCTGTTGTCATCCATTTTGTCATTCCCGCAAAAGCGGGAATGCAGCCTGTATGAAGCGCAGCAGAATACGGGAAAAATAATTTATACATTATTATTCAAATTTGCTATTTCAATATTTTCAAATGATAATTTAAAAATCTCACCATCTACATCAATAGCAATTATATTATCATCTACACTAACAATTTTTCCCTTAAAATTTCTCCTACCATCCATTGGTGTATGCAAACGAATTGCAACGTTATACCCAACAAAGTGCTGAAAATGCTCCAAAGTAAATAGCGGTCGGTCAGAACCTGGTGAAGAAACCTCTAACGTATATCTTCCTGTAATTGGTTCTTCAACATCTAACACCGCACTTAATTGTGCACTTACCTTGCTGCAATCATCTAACGTAACCCCACCTTCCTTATCAATATAAACCCGTAAAACTGTATATGCACCCTGAGGTATATATTTACAGCCAACAAATTCATATCCCATGGCTTCTACCACAGGAAGCAGTAAGTCATTGATTTTACGCTGCTGTTTGCTTACCATAATAATTACAAACTTATGCTACAAAAAAACCCCATATAGGGGCACACATAATTATTGTTGGTAGCGGGGGCAGGATTTGAACCTACGACCTTCGGGTTATGAGCCCGACGAGCTGCCAGACTGCTCCACCCCGCATCTACGTTTATGTACTATACATAAAAATAGCTCAAGATGCAATGTAATGTTATTACTCATGTCAAACCAAAATAGAAATGTCCTTTAGTTCTCCAAATTAGAAATGTCCCCCTCCGATTATAGAATAAACCATTGTGGTAAATTCTATCAATTATAGTAATGCTTAATTCTTATGATAAGATCTG
>JASFHF010000053.1:0-8147 GCA_050123375.1 Gammaproteobacteria bacterium | reverse complement strand
TGTCCGGCGCTGTGCGACCCGCCCCAAAAAATCCTTTCGGGCTACGCCCTTCAGGATTTTTTGGGGCGTTATACAAACCGGACAGTTTATTTGCTACAAAACCGGACAATTTTATTTGTTGCTAACAATACAAAATGAAGTTATAGAAGGAGTATATTTATGCGCCTCACATTCCTAGGAGCCACCCGAACAGTTACCGGGTCAAAATATTTAATTGAAGTAGATAACCTTAAAATATTAGTCGATTGCGGCTTATTTCAAGGTCTAAAAGAATTACGTTTAAGAAACTGGGCGCCATTACCTATTGATCCAAAAACCATAGACTATGTTATCCTAACTCATGCACATATCGACCACAGCGGCTATTTACCGTTATTAGTTAAAAACGGTTTTAAAGGTAAAATATTATGTTCTGCTGCCACGAATGATTTATGCCGTATTTTATTACCGGATAGCGGTAGATTACATGAAGAAGATGCACGATTCGCTAATAAAAAAGGTTTCTCCAAACACAAACCAGCATTACCGCTTTACACTGAAAATGATGCAAAAAATGTTTTCAAATACCTGGAAATAATTGATTGGGATAAAGAATACACCCTCGCGACCGACCTTAACATACAATTAACTCCTGTTGGACATATTTTGGGAGCAAATTACATTACGATAAAATACAACCATAAATCATTAGTTTTTTCCGGAGATGTTGGACGTTTCGATGATCCAATAATAAAAGCGCCTGCCGCAATAAAACATGCTGATTATTTAGTGGTGGAATCTACTTACGGTGATCGTTTGCATAGCGACGTTGATCCAGAAAAACTATTAACTGAAATAATCAATGAAACCAGCAAAAGAGGAGGAGTAGTTATTATCCCGGCTTTTGCAGTTGGCAGATCACAATTAATTATGTATTATCTTTATCAGCTAAAGCAAGCTGAATTAATCCCAAACATACCTATCTATTTGGACAGTCCGATGGCTACTAATGTCAGCCAACTATATTGCGATTACAGTAATCTGCATAAATTATCAAAAGATAGTATTAATGCTATCTGCAACAGCATTGAATATGTCAAATCCCCCGAAGAATCAATGGAGATTGACAAATATTCCTTCCCAAAAATTATAATTTCCGCCAGCGGAATGGCAACTGGCGGCAGAGTTTTACATCATTTAAAACGTTTTATTGAGTATGAAAAAAATTCCGTTGTTTTTACCAGTTTTCAAGCAGCCGGCACTCGCGGTGCACGACTGCTTAATGGGGAAAAATCGATTAAAATACATGGAAGGTTTATCCCAGTTAAAGCACAAATTGCAAACATTGATAATTTATCCGCTCATGCAGATTATGAAGACATTCTACATTGGCTCAAAGGAATCGAAAACACACCAAAACGCATCTTTATAACTCATGGTGAATTACATGCATCATTATCAGCTAAGGAAAAAATCGAAAATAAATTCGACTGGAAATGTATTGTGCCAGAATATGGATATACGATCGAACTATAACCACCTCTTCTTTTTAAATAAAATATATTCGATAACAGCTATGATCATCATAATAAATGTAACCATAGCAAATGCTGATTTTGCATTTGCCCCGGGAATTCCGGCAACATTAATTCCTAAAAGCCCCGTAAGAAAAGTCAGCGGCAAAAAAATAGCTGCGACTAATGATAAAATATACATTCGCTGTTCAACCCGTTCAGAAATAATATTTGAAATAGTTTCCTGAATAATTGTTGCACGATCACGGGCTTCATCCAAATCCTCTAAACACCTTATAGTTCTGTCAGATGTTTCCATAAAATGAAAACGATCAGCTTCGGTTAACCAGGGAAAACGATCAATCTGTGTTAATCTTGACAAAGCATCTCTTTGCGGTGAAATATATCGGCGAATTGCGACAATCTGACTTCTAACCTCAGCTAATTTATTTCTGGTTTCTTTAGTTGGCTGTAAAACAGATTCTTTTTCTAAAGATAAAATTGCCTCATCAATTTTATCAACATATAAACTTATTTCTTCTGTAACCTTTTCCGTAATATCATCTAAAAAAGACATTACTGATATTGGTCCATTATTATTTTCCAAAGCTTCTTTAATTTTACGGATAGATGACAAAGCCTTTTTTGATGCTGTAATTATTCTATTTTTTTCAACCCAAATTCTCATCGATAACATATCATCAGGTTCATCACCCGGATGAAAATTAATACTTCTCAAAATAATCAATACACCACCATTGGACACCATCAATCTTGGCCGCGTCTCTTTGGCTAACATAGCCTCGCAAACCAACACATTAAGCCCACTTTTATCCTTCAACCATGCTTTGGTTGTATCATCCAAAAGACCAATATGAATCCACCTTGTTTGTGCATCATTTTGCTTTACATCTAAATCAACAACAGATGCGCCACCATTATTGTCAAAATCAAATGCGAATGTTATTTGGTTAGCAGTGCTCATAAAAAAATCCTTATTAAACGGTGTAATATATCAACATAATTATAATTTCGATAAAAATTAAAATGATAATTGTCCATTCTAAAGTGGTTGAATGCGAATGCTGCAATTGATTATTCAAAACATCAAACAAATCCTGCAAAACATTAAGTCTTTGGTTTAACGCGGTAACGCGCTTATTTAAATCCAAAAATTTGATTGTAAGAATATAATAATTTTCAAGCGCCGGTTTTTCCCAAAAATATTCCGGTATATCTAAATACTCACTATTAAGGTTAACCAAACTTTTAACTGTAAAAATTTCACCTATACTTTTGGAAATTTCCCGCCTGGTTAACGGTATTTTACCATAACTCGATAATTCATGAGCCAGATACACATTTTTATTTACCGCATTCTGTACCGTTTGTTCAAACGACTCAAGCTTAATTGATTGCGCCAAACCATATGAAACCGCAAGTTTAAGAGATGGATCTGATGATTCCAAAATAATAACATCTTGATTAAGTTTTTTGTCAATAAAAATTTTAGTCTCATCTCCGTATCGAAACTCAAATCCCCCAGTTTCAATATGCGTTAACGGATTATTAGCAAAAGGTTTAAGCGTTTCAATAACTTTATAACTTTCAGTTTCGCCAATTCCCCAAGTAACTAAAGAACCGTGAGAAAAAACAAAAATATCATGCTCTTGATTTGCAGTTTTAGATAAATGTAAAACTCTTTTACCATGTTGAGTGATAGCATAGCCATCCTTAGCAAAAAAATCTGCTATCGCCTGTAAATTATAAGACCCTGTCACACAAAACGATTCACAGTGCATAAACTAATTCCCTTTACAGCCATGTCAAGTTTCATGCTAGCATAATTATTATGCAAATAACATTAAAAACAACTATTAACTCACAAATGAAGATTTGCCGGAAATCTACAATTTTTTCTCACATGTAAGAATATATAATGATGTCAGCCACAAGGATTGGTCTTCTCCTCTGATCAAAACTTGAACTGAGGCGATTGTGTTGCTCTAATTATGAACAAATCTGTTAAATACATAAACAAGCTATTGCTTTCATCTAATTTCTATACTTATCAAACTTGTAATTCTCACCAATAAATATTGTTTTTAATTAACATTGACAACACCTTAACAAAGGCGTAAATTATGTCTTTGTATTTTTAAAATGGTTGTTTATCAAAACAAAATTGGTATTGGTCAAAGAAAATGTTTAGATATAATAATAGTTAGTCAGAATATGAATACAACAGGGGACAAAGCCTTAATTATTATAGTAATAAAAGAAACAAAATTTTGGCCAATGTTCTCGCAACAAATGCGAGGAAAAAAATGAGAGACTGTAAAAATAGCTTTTTCACTAATGTACAAAAAATACCTTTCTTTCCTATAAAAAATGAAATTAAAATATTGATACTCGATGATTGTCTGATGCAACAGCTTTTTTTACAACAGCTTTTATTGTCACAAGAATTAACAAAATCAAACATTAGCGTGAAATGTGTTAGTTCTATTGATGAAGCATTACAGTACATCGAATCCTCAAATGGTCTTAATTTAATTATCTCGGATATTGAATTAGCAAACGGTAAGTCTGGATTTGATTTTGTTAAAAAACTCAAAGAGTATTATAAACTTGAAAACTTGACGCTTCCACTATTGATTGCCATTTCAAGCAATGACCGTTACGAAAAAATGGCTTTAGAAGCCGGATTTGATGCATTTCTTAAGAAGCCTTTATCCGAACAAGACTGCGGAAAAATCTTGTCTCAACTAAGTATTGAGGAGTTAAATAACGAATCAAAACCACATTTACGCCCGCAATAATTGGAACAGCAAGTTACTGCTAACTAAATCATTAATTATTTCCTTTTAATGCCAACTGCGTTAAAGCCAAAAAAGAAAACATCCCTGCTGCAATATATATAAGCGCTAATGGTTCTTGATCCTTAAAATGTAACGTAGCAATAAGTGATGTTGAAACAAACCCACCAGCAATTTGCAAACAACCATAAACTGCACCAGCAGCTCCGGCAATATTTTTAAATGGACCAAAAGCGCCGGGAAATGCGTTGCATAATAGCAAAATTGCAGCTACTCCAAATAATGCAGCCGGCAAAAGAATTACAACTACATTGATCACATGCATTAATGTAGGTAACAACATTAAAACTCCAGCAAGAACTGCAAGCATTGAGCCAATTTTTAACATACGATTAATACCAAATTTTACAACAAATTTTGCATTAATCATGCCGCTAATTAAAAATGAAGCGGTAATAATAGCTGTTGACCAACTATATTCTACTACCGATAAACCAACTCTATTTTGCAATAAAAAGGGACTCATTGCAAAAAAAGCCAAACTACCGGCATAAGCAAACAAAGCACAAAATGTATAACCTAAAAATATTCGACTAGAAATAATCGACCAATAATTTTTACCCACTAACAATAAGTTAAATTTATTTTTATGCTCTGGGCTTGTTTCCGGCAAATATAAATAAACCAATACAACAATAGCAAGACTATATACAAATAAAAAAATGAACACACTTTGCCAATTTAAATAATGTTGAAAATAACCGCCAATAATCGGTGCACTGCCAACAGTTAATGTTGTACCAATCCCTAAGAACGAACCAAATCTAGCTAATTCTTCTCCACTGAAACAATCGCGCAATACTGCACGACCAAGGACGGCTGTGACCCCCATTCCTAATCCCTGAACTAATCGACCGATAATCAACATCAAAGGATTTCCAGAAAATACACAGAATAACGTGCCTATGATGCTAATTGTTAAGCCGCAAAAAATCACAATTCGCCTACCATAAAAATCAGAAATAGGCCCATAAAATAACTGTGATAAACTAAAACCCAACATATAAGTCGCCACCGACCACTGAATCATTGAGCTGGTAGAATGAAACAAATGCGTAATAGCAGGTAATGATGGAACATAAATATCAGACGCTACTTGACCCAAGGTAAAAAAAGTTAAAAGCATCACAAAAAATACTTTATAATCAATTTTGCTACTGTCTTTTATGCGATTTTTCATAATAAAGTTAGGCACACTTCAAAATTCCGTCGCAAATTACCACAAACTATAACAAAATACAACTCATCCACACAAAATATACACAACGGTTAGGTGCATTTTTTATCTAAAAATTTTGCCTGAGTTTTCTGTCATATAAACTTCATGCTATTTTATTTTGAAATTATTTTTACCGTTTTTATCATGATGATCTTCTTTAGGAAAAGATTGGGTTTTTAATCTATTTTCTATCGTTTTTAATTTTTCCAGTAAAAGAATACGATTTTGCTTTGCGTTTTTCGGCAATAAAGAAATAGTTTTTTCTAAACATTTTTTCGCTTCAAAAAAATTCTGTAGCTGAAAATAAGCATAAGCTTTTTTCTCATAACTTCGAATATGGTTTTTATTAATAATATTAATAGAGATCGATTTGTTATAATATTTAATTGCCTCGTTGTAATATTTGCAAATATTTTCATACCCATATGTTTCTTCATTTTCTTCAGCATATTTAAAAAAATTATCACCACATTTAAGATAAGTTAGCTGAAGCATTTCTTTTGCATAAGCAGTTTCTTTTGGATCTTTTGTTGATTTTAATGCATTTTGTAAATAAATTATAGCATTTTTAAAATCTTTACTTTCCACATAACATGTGCCCAAAGCCATATTAGTTTGGAATATAGTAGTAGTGATACCATAATATTGATGTTCTTGATTACTTTTAGTTAATAAGATTTTCCTTGTATTTAGATATCCACGAATAGCCGAGGAATATTGCTGTAGTTCATCATAACATTGTGCCAACATAAAATATAATGTTGGGTTATTAGGATCTATTTTTTTGCTTTTATAAATTTACTAGAAGCATCTTTATATTTTTTTATATACATGCTTTTTAAGCCATCTAAAAAATATTTCAATGATTTCGGTATTTCTTTTCCTATTTTTGTGCCCTTGAGGCCTTCAAAAAATGACATGTTTTTCTCCTTATTTATATAGTAATTGGAGGTATTATTATAACTAATTTTTATTAAGGAAAAATTAAATATAATAAAATTTACTGATTAATTTAATCTGCAGAATGGAAGCGGCAAGTCTTACATTTTAAGATTTGATTTATTTTCGATCATAACTTAAAATATACGACTTGACACTTTTATAGACAATATCTAAATCGCTTTCCCTATTCATCCAAATCATACATCTTCATTGCTGCAGCGGCGTATCTATCGCCCGCTGCCGCACCTACTGGCGCGATTTTATCGAGCTCCTTCAAATCGGTTTTCGTCAACACAACGGAAGATGCAGCAACATTTTCTTCCAAATATTTTACACGCTTTGTTCCGGGAATCGGTACAATATAGTCTCCCTGCGCCAAAACCCATGCAAGCGCCAACTGCGCCGTACTGCATTCTTTCTTTTGCGCAAATTGCTGCAGCTTGCTCACTATAGCAAAATTTATTTTCGCATTTTCTCCCGTAAAACGCGGGAAAATGCTAGTGCTGCGAGCATCTCCTTCAGCAAATTTCATTTCTGGACTTTTTATCACGCTAGTTAAGAGTTGGCGCGACAAAGGACTATATGCAACAAAACCAATATTCAGCTCGCGGCAAGTTTCCAAAACCCCATTTGTTTCTGGGCTTCTGCTCAATAAAGAATATTCTGTCTGCACGGCTGTAAGTCCCTGCTTGCCGTTCGTGTGTTTTAACAATGTCTCGTGCGCACGCCGTATTTGCGCAGCACTCGCCTCAGAAATTCCAACATGATGTATTTTCCCTTGCTTAAAGAGCGCAGCGAAAGCTCGCATGCTTTCTTCAAGCGGCGCACCGCCTTCTACATTATACTTTTCGTTAATCCTGTGCAGATAATATAGGTCGATATAGTCGACTCCCAACCTTACCAAGCTTTCATCACAGCAATGTAAAATATAATCAAAAGTATTGTCTATAACGCGTCTTGTAGGATCATTTTTATCACGCACCACACCGCATTTCGTGGCGACAACCAATTCGTTGCGTTTATGTTCTGCGATAAAAATGCGTAAAAGCTCTTCGTTCTCACCAAAACCATACATATCAGCAGTATCAAAAAAATCGACACCTAACTCAAATGCACGATTCAAAGTCGCCAAAGATTCTTTTTGATCGGTAGCACCGTAAAACTCTGACATTCCCATACAACCCAACCCTTGCGCGGAAACTTCCAAGGCCCCTAATTTTCTTTTAGATAATTTTGTGGTTTTCATTTTTACCTCCTATTGAAATTTGCAATTGGTTAATTTTATCAAGAATTATCTCTCGCTTCACTCTTCCGGCAATTTATCATGCATCTTACGCTATTTCCTTTGTGTTTTCTAACATCCTCTCAACCTCACGATCAAAATCAGATTCATATAACCGATATAATGGCATCAAGATTATAGAACTTAGTTTGATATTTTCTTCCGTTGGCGCCCATATGTTCCAAAATGGAACTAACTGAATTTTGTAAATATTCGTTTAACCCGTCTACCAGATCATTTCAGCACATAATTTTGTTAAAAGTTCTAAAAATCACGCAAACCCCAGGAATAAGGTGTTGAAAAAAATGTAGAAACTGTTATTCTGCGACGGA
>JASFHF010000052.1:0-8775 GCA_050123375.1 Gammaproteobacteria bacterium | reverse complement strand
TGAGGCGCATATTGAAGATAAACTTACTGGCAAAAAAATTAAATTACAAACAAATTTAGATGATTATCACGACAGCGGCATACATGAACATCTTTAAAACCGCACTAATTGGCAGAAGTCAGGAAAATGCAAAATTTACAGAAAACACTAATGATTTGATGTTAAATGGAACTCGTAATTTTACAACTTGTTATTACATGACGCAACATACAACGCGTATGTAATGAGTGAAGCTCCGACCCCTCAACTAATTTTGATCAATATTCCGAATAATGGATGATCCAGGTAATTGAGTTGATTGAGTTTGGTGCGGCGATGTTGCTTCAATATAAAAGTGCGCAAGGGTATAATATTTTTGCCATCAGAGGTTGGAATTGTGAGATAAAGGTTAGTATAAATATCAAAAAATGTTGCTTTGGTAATTTTTATTTTACCATTTAATTCCCAATAAGTCGGCATGCGGTTGTCATCGGGTTGAATTGGTTGCCCTTTGGCATCATAAGGTTGACCACCGTAGATGTGAATCCATTTTGTATCATTGATGTTTTGCAGCCAGCTAGTATGTAATAGAATTTTATAATCAGGTTGAGCAGATAATTTATCTGCTTCTTTAATAAATCCTAGTTTTTGAGTTGGTGTGATTTCGCTTGTATTTTTTACAGCGGGAACTTTTAAGAAGTTTGGCCAGCTTTCTGAGTCTAGCGCTTGTTGGTTAACATGGGAGAATACGATTAAATCTATGCGGTAAATTCCATTGTTAGCAAAAGCAGGCTGTATAACTAAACATGACAAAATTAATATGTATTTAATGTATTTCATAGTTTTAATCCAAAGTTTGTTTATAACGTTTAACACCAATAAATAAGGCGATTACCATAAAAACAATAATCGGCCAAATGTTTGGCCAGGTGCTGGTAAATCCATTACCTTTTAACATAATGCCGCGGGTAATTCTTAGAAAATATGTTAGTGGCAAAATGCTTCCAATATATTGTGCCCATTTCGGCATGCCAAAAAACGGAAACATAAATCCTGAAAGTAAAACCGATGGTAAGAAAAAGAAAAATGACATTTGAGTTGCTTGCAGTTGGTTATCAGTCAAGGTCGAAAAAGTTATGCCGATAGATAAATTGGCAGCAATAAATGGTAGGGCGGCTAGAAATAATAAAATTAAACTGCCGTCGATTGGCACATGGAATACATAGAATGCTGAGGCAATAATTAGTACGGCTTGTACGTATCCTACGATAATGTAGGGGATTACTTTGCCTAGCATTACTTCAAGCGGGCGTACAGGTGTAGCTAATAAATTTTCCATAGTGCCGCGTTCATATTCCCGTGTAACTGCCAGCGCAGTTATAATTACCATGGTCATGGTTAATACTACGCCCATTAATCCAGGCACAATGTTATATTGCGTTATCAATTCGGGATTATATTTTGCATGTATTTGCAAATCAAATGGTTGTGAAGCTGGTTTTAAGTATGCTAACGAACCGGTCAAATCACGATTAAGTACTTCGGTAGACAGCATGTTTGCTGCAGTAATAGCATTTGCTGCCGCCATTGATTCGGTTGTGTCAGCGGTTAATAAAATGCTTGGGTGTTCGTTACGAATTAAGTCATGGGAAAATCCTTCCGGAATGTTGATGATAAACATAACTTTACCGATTTTCATTAAATGATTAGCTTCTTTTTCGCTGTTAGTTTTTGCGGTTAATGCAAAATATTCAGTATTGCGCATGCCTTGTAAAAAAGCGCGTGAAAGATAGCTGTGATCGGCATCTAATACTACAGTAGGTAAGTGTTTAGGATTGCTATTAATTGCGTAACCAAACAAAATTAATTGCATTAGCGGAATTATAATCAGCATGGCTAAAGTAATACGGTCACGTTTCATTTGGATAAATTCTTTGACTATTACAGCCCAAAGTCGTTTGGTTGAAAAAAATGCAGTCATTTTAAATAGTTCCTCAGTGTAGTCGGGTCGTGTAGTATTGGGGTCGCATCTTCACTCATTACATAGCTTCGCACATGTAATGAGTGAAGATGCGACCCCCTACGCAAAATTCATGTGCGAAGCTATGTAATGAGTGAAGATGCGACCCCCTACGCAAAATTGTCCTTTGCCTCTGCAACTAAATGGATAAATACATCTTCTAAATCCGCAGTTGATTTTTCCCATTTGTATTCGCTGGTTTTAAACGGTTCAATTGCTTTTTCAAGCGCTTCCGGATCTTGCGAAACCACATGCAATGATTGCCCAAAAGCAGTTACTTGATTAATGCCGGGTTGTTGTTGTAATTTGTGTGATAGTGTAGAAATGTTTGGCCCGGTAACTTTCCACATAAATAAATTAGCTTGCTTAATAACTTCTTCAATATTACCAGTTGCTAATAAATGTCCATAAGCAATGTAAGTTAAGCGGTGACAGCGTTCAGCTTCATCCATATAATGTGTGCTTACTAATGCGGTTATGCCTTCAGCGGCTAAATTATGAATTTGTTCCCAAAATTCACGCCGCGCTTTCGGATCTACTCCAGCGGTTGGTTCATCAAGTAATAATAATTTTGGATCGTGTAACATTGCGGCAGCGAGTGCGAGGCGTTGTTTCCAGCCGCCGGATAATGTGCCGGTAATTTGATTTTGGCGTTTTTTGCTAAAACCAAGTCGATCAACACATTCTTGTACGCGTTGAACGCGATTTTTAATGTTATAAACACGTGCAATAAAATCTAAATTTTCACGAATGGTTAGATCATTGTATAAACTAAAATGCTGCGTCATGTAACCAACTTGTAATTTAATTTTTAAGGATTCAGTTAAAATATTGTAACCTAAACATGTGCCTTCACCAGAATCTGGTTTTAATAAGCCGCACAACATTCTAATTGTGGTAGTTTTGCCGCTGCCGTTTGGTCCTAAAAATCCGAAAATTTCACCTGGTTTTACTTGTAAATTAACATCACATACCACGCATTTATTATCGTATGATTTGGTTAGGCCTTTTACATCAATTATGTATTCGTTATCTGTCATGATGTTACTCTGTATTAGCAATGTCAACTGTAATTGGTTGGCCAGGGTTCATTCGTTTTGCATCAGCAATGGTTAATTTTGCTTCAACACGATAAGTTAATTTTTGGCGTGAGGTTTCGCTGTAAATGACTGGCGGCGTGTATTCAGCTTTGTCAGAAATAAAATATATAGTTGCTGAAGTAGATTGGGTACAGCTGTCACAAGTAAAACTGATTTTTTGGCCGATTTTAATTTTAGAGAATTGTTCTTCTGGAATAAAGAATATTACATAAACGTTTTTTGGGTCAAGTGCGGATAAGATTGGTGAAGTAGCAGGTACGGTTTCACCGATTCTGTAAAAAGTATCATATACATGTCCATTAATTGGGGAGAATAATTGTTTTTGATTTAATTGCCATTGGGTTTGTTGTAAAGCCGCTTTCGCCGCTGCAACTTGTGCTTTAGCTTCATTAATTTGGTCAATGCGCGCAGGTAATTTAGCAGTAATTAAATTTTCGTTTAATTCAGCTAATTGTGCGTTAAGTTTATTGTAATTTGAAATAGCATCATCCAGTCTTTCTTGTTGTATAGCATTGGTTTTTACTAAGTGTTGATAGCGTTTTACGGTTATGGCCGCGTATTTAATTTGAGGAATAACTTGTTTTTGTTGATCTACGATTGCGGCTAGTTCAGAGGGACGTTTTCCTTTTTGTAAGTCTGCCAGGTTAGATTTAGCTTTTTCGAGGTCAGCTTGTGCTTGTTTATATTGTTCTAATTGGGGGCTGCTTTCAAGAATGGCTAATTTTTGACCAATTTTAAGCGGGCTTCCGCGTTCCACAGCTAAATCTTCCAAAGTTCCGTCTCTTTGTGAAGAAATGTAAGTAAACCGGCCTTCAATGTAGCCTTGAAATTTAGTTCGGTTGTTTCTACTGCATCCGCTGATAAAAAGCATACTAAGCAACAATATGCTTATAAGCTTTAGTGGTTTGAACTTCATATTATCCCCTTCAAACCAATTTTATCGGGATTTAGTGAGTTTGTGAAGTAATTGCTTAATTGTATCAATTCGCTTTTGAGGAGTGTCAGTCTTAATAAAAAACCGCAGTTTAGTTGGGCCGGCGAGTTTGTATTGATTAGAATGCTGTTGAATTAATTGGATAATTCTTTGTGGATCGATCTTGGGTTTTTCAATAAAGTCAATTTTGCCGCCATCTGCATTTGCAGTAATTTTTTGAATTCCAAGCGGTTCTGCTTGCAGTTTTAATTCTGCAATTGCAAAAAGGTTTTGACAAGCTTCTGGTAATAGGCCGAATCGATCAATCATTTCAACCCGTAACTCCGATAATTCATGTTCGTTTGCAGCACTTGTGATGCGTTTGTATAAAATCAAACGTGTATGTACATTAGGTATATAATTTTCGGGAATTAATGCGGATACTTGCAGATTAATTTCAATGCCAACCTCAAAAGGTTTATCGAGATCAGGTTGTTCTCCAATTTTTAATGATTTTACGGCGCGTTCCAGCATTTCCATATAAAGATTAAAACCGATTGCCTGCATGTGACCGCTTTGTTCTTCACCGAGTAATTCTCCAGCGCCGCGAATTTCCAAATCATGTGTTGCAAGTGTGAAACCAATGCCTAATTCTTTAGAAGCTTCAATAGCTAGCAATCGTTTTTTAGCATCTTTGCTGATTGATTTTTTTGATGGAATAAATAAATATGCATAAGCTTGATGGTGTGAACGGCCAACGCGCCCACGTAATTGGTATAATTGTGCCAAACCAAATTTATCTGCACGATTAATAATAATTGTATTTGCTGATGGAACATCAATTCCTGATTCGATAATTGTTGTGCAGACTAATATATTAAAACGGCGATGATAAAAATCTGTCATTACATGTTCTAATTCACGTTCCGGCATTTGACCGTGTGCAACGTTGATTTTTGCTTCCGGAATTAATTGTGCTAATTTATCAGCTTTATACTGAATATCTTCTACTTTGTTATATAGAAAATATACTTGTCCACCGCGCATGATTTCGCGCATAATTGCTTCGCGAATAATTTGCGGACTGCTTTCTTGGATAAAGGTTTTAATTGACAAGCGTTTCTCTGGCGGAGTAGCGATAATTGATAAATCACGAATTCCCGAAAAAGACAAATTTAAAGTACGGGGAATTGGAGTAGCAGTTAAGGCTAAAATATCAATATGTGCACGTAAAGATTTTATTTTTTCTTTTTGGCGCACACCAAAGCGATGTTCTTCGTCAATAATTAATAAGCCAAGATTTTTAAATTTAATATCTTTTTGTAATAATTTGTGGGTGCCAATTACAATGTCAATTTTACCATCTTTTAATTGCCCGATAGTTCTTTGTTGTTCTTTGGTAGAAATAAATCTGGATAACATCGCAATATTGACAGGCCAGGCAGCAAAACGATCTTTAAAGTTTTGATAATGTTGTTGAGTTAATAAGGTTGTTGGAGTTAAGACGGCAACTTGTTTATTATTATTTACCGCAATAAAAGCCGCGCGCATCGCTACTTCAGTTTTGCCAAAACCAACATCACCGCAAATTAGCCGATCCATAGTTTTATCGGATATCAGATCATCTATTACTTGTTCAATTGCATTTTCTTGGTCAGGCGTTTCTTCGAATGGAAAACTCTCAGCAAATAGTAAATAATTTTCAGAAGGTTTTTTGTAAGTATGTCCAGTTTGGGCTGCGCGCCGTGCATAAATTTCCAATAATTCTGCTGCAACATCGCGAATGCGTTTTTGTGCTTTACGTTTGGCTTTTTCCCAGGTTTTTCCGCCTAATTTATGCAGAGGCGCATGTTCAATATCAGTGCCGCTATAACGGCTAATTAAATGCAATGATGCAATCGGCACATATAATTTATCATTATTTGCATATTCGATAGTTAAGTACTCATCAGTAATATTGTCAGTGGTGATAGTTTTGAGTCCCAGAAAACGGCCGATGCCATGATTAATATGTACAACAGGATCCCCAATATTTAATTCTACTAAATTGCGAATAACAGCTTCGGTATCAAAATCGGTTTTTTTGCGGCGGCGACGTTGTAGAACACGCTCACCGAATAATTGATTTTCAGTGATTAAGATTATATCTTGGCATACTAATCCATGATCTAAAGGAGTTATGGCTATGCAAAAATTTTCTTTTGAACTTAAAAATTCCTGCCATGAATTAATTTGTTTAGGTGTGAGATTAATTGAATGCAGTAGATTTTGCAAAATTTCCAGCCGGCCTTCGGTTTCAGCGCAAAAGAGAAATCGTTGGTTTTGGTTATTATTAATGAATTGTTGTAATTGCTGTAATGGCTGCTTTAATTGGTGATTGATGGTTAATGATGGCGGTTGTTGTGTTGCAAAATTATATTTGCCAGCGCCTGATTTTAAAGGTTCCTGGTAAGTTGTAATTTGCGTAAAATTATTAAAGTGTGTAAATATTTCTTCATTAGTTAAAAATATTTCTTTGGGCGGTAAAATCGGGTGCATAATATCATGACGGAGCTGTTCGTAACGATGATTTATTTCGTCCCAAAAAATTTTAGTTTGTGTAATCATTGCGTCATTGCGAATAATTAAGCTATTTTTAGGTAAATATTCAAAAATGCTGGCAGTCTTAGTAAAAAATAATGGCAAATAAAATTCGCTGCCTGCTACATAAAAACTTTCACAAATATCTCGGTATATAGGACAGTTTGTTGAATCTTGACGAAAATGTTGTTGCCAATTTTGTGTAAAAAGCTTTATCACATTTTCATCTAAAGGAAATTCATGTGCAGGTAATAATTCTATCGAGTCAATTTTTTCAATTGATAATTGAGTTTCCGGATTAAAAGTGCGGATGCTGTCAATATCCTCATCAAATAAATCAATACGAAGCGGTTGCGCAATTCCCATAGGGAAAAGATCAATGATGGAGCCGCGAATCGCAAATTCACCATGATTCATTACTTGATTAACGCAGTAATAACCGTTTTTTTCAAGTTGTTGGCGAAATGCGGTTAGATCAATTTTTTGATAAAGATTCAAAACTAAACTGTGTGTAGTCAAATAATCACGCGGCGCTAATCGATACATACAAGTGTTAATTGGAGCAATTAAAATGCCCCTGGTTAAATTTGGCAATTGACTCAGTATTTTTAAGCGTTCAGAAATAATATCCTGGTGCGGCGAAAATGAATCATAAGGCAAAATTTCCCAATCTGGGAAAATCGTAACAGTTTCATTGGGAGCAAAAAATTGTAGCTCTTGCTGTAGTTTGTGAGCGGTTAAAATATCAGGAGTTATTGCCAAAATTGTTCCAGCATGCATTTTGCTGGTGTTGGCAATGGCAAGTCCGAGGGCAGCACCATGTAATTGACCCCATTTATATGATCCGGGGGTTTGTTTAGGTAGTTTTGGTGTTAGTAAGTCACATGTTGGCATAATGAATTTAAGTATATACTATTTTCATCATGAACTTAAGTTTTTATCCGTATACAACTTGCTATTTTTGGGTGATGCAGAGTGGGGGTTATTCGTGTCTATTAATTTAGGTTTATTTCTTTTTTTTGGGAAATAACCCACGCGGGAAATTAGGCTACCAAACTGTTCTTCCAACTTCTTTTTCATATTCATAAATGATCGGGATTTATCAAGTCTGGGATTATTAAAATCTATTTTGTTAAAAATAGATTTTTTGCGATATCCCATCAATATTCTGCTGACAACTTGTTCTGGTTTTCCGGGGTATTTTAATATTTGTTCAAGGATTATAATATGTTTACGATATTTTTTACGAGTTGTCAATCTGCCGAATGGTTCCTGATTTTTTCGAAGCGATTGTTCGACTGTTTTTTCTTGTTTCGTTATCTTTTGCATATTGGCATAAAGTTTGTCTGTGTTATAGGCATTAATTAGATGGTTAAGTTTGTTAAGCTCTTGTTTTGTTTCTTTATTTGAGCAGGGGAAAAATTTTTTGCCAAATGAAATAGAATATAAAGTTGCAGGAGAAGCGAAAAATTTCATATCCCATTTTTTGTTTGAAGAAGCTGCAAGTTGTACCAATTCACTTTGATAATTAACAGCAAAGCTATGATAAGGAGTTTTGCCAAATTTATGATTTCCCTGCAAGGCATTACATATTTTTAAGTCAAATATAATTGTCACATCATTTACGATTACAATTGCATTTTCAGAGAAAAAAATAAATATTTCTTTAGCTAAAGCTTCGTATCCTAAATGGTACTTTCCTTTGAAAGAGGAAATGGTTTTGGTGTTATTAGAAATGCCGTGCGCAAAAATATATACATTTATTGTATCAGATATTATTATGGTTTTTTTTTGAAGTCCGCAAGATTTTTTCTTATGATTAATGTTGTGATGGTGAAAATGAACATTTGAATTTTTAGGATAAAAATAATAATATTCAGCTTTGCTATTTTGTTCTGTAAAATTTTTAGAATAGTTATGCCATGTTTTTATTTCATCTAAGTCACCAAGTACAAAAACAAAATCTCTGCTCATAAATTACTCCTACCGTTATATTACGTATATTTCTCATTTTATAAAATCCCATGCCATACATTGCAAATAATAGTAGTTAATTCGTAAGCATCTAATAATTCCCATGTTGTAAGTTTGTAAATTTTTTTTAAAATCATGATTTTAAATTTAGTAGGAGGAAAATTGTGATGAGGAAATTATTTGCGGGTTACAGCAAGGCACAGAAGAAA
>JASFHF010000051.1:0-9368 GCA_050123375.1 Gammaproteobacteria bacterium | reverse complement strand
GGTTGCTTACAGTAAAAGCCTGTTTGTTGGAGGAAATTTTACTGATGCCGGAGACATTACTGCCAATAGGATCGCCAAATGGGATGGATCCTCCTGGAGTGCATTGGCATCTGGAGCGCAAACTGGAATAGATAATTTTGTGCTTGCTTTAACTAATGATAGTTCCGGAAATTTATATGCGGGAGGGAATTTTACTACTGCCGGAGGAATGCCGGTAAATTATATCGCTAAATGGAATGGTTCTGCTTGGAGCGCATTGACGTCAGGAAGTCAGACCGGGGTGGAAAATACTGTATCTGCTTTAACTAATGATACTTCCGGAAATTTATATGTGGGAGGAAGTTTTACTACTGCCGGAGGAATGACAGTAAATTATATTGCCAAATGGGATGGCACTGCCTGGAGTGCATTGGCATCTGGAAGCCAAACTGGAGTAGATATTTATTATGTACGTGCTTTAAATTATAGTTCTGGAGATTTATATGCGGGAGGGGACTTCACTACTGCCGGAGGAATGACAGTAAATTATATCGCCAAATGGAATGGTTATGCCTGGGGTGCATTAGAATCCGGAGGACAAACTGGAGTAAGTGGTGGTTTAGGTTATGTATACGCTATAATTAATGATAGTTCCGGAAATGTATATGCGGGTGGAAGATTTATTGATGCTGGAGGAATTACTGTCAATAGGATTGCCAAATGGGATGGTTCTGCCTGGAGTGCGTTGGCATCTGGAGGAGCAACTGGAACAAATTATCATGTATACGCTCTAACTATTGATAATTCCGGAAATTTATTTGTGGGAGGACAATTCACTACTGCCGTAGGAATGCCGGTAAATAGGATCGCCAAATGGGATGATTCTACCTCCACCTGGAGCGCGTTGGTATCCGGAGGACAAACCGGAGTAGGTGGTGGTCTTAATCCATCTGTAAATGCTTTAACTAATGATAATGCCGGAGATGTATATGCGGGAGGAGTCTTTGCTACTGCCGGAGAAATTACTGCTAATAATATCGCCAAATGGAATGGTTCTGCCTGGAGTGCATTGACATCCGGAGGACAAACTGGAACGAATGATATTGTATACTCTATCTATGTTCTCCCCATTATCGAGAGCATCACGGCGGTGTCTACTACAACACCGCGATTTAAACATAAAGTTCTTAAACCAGGAAACAAATATCATATTCAAAAACATAGAAAATAGTATAAATATTCATTCCAACAATATTTTAGCAAACCTTACTTATGTTGTTTAAAAGGAGAATTAATAAATGGCTAAAAATTTTATTAAATATCTGGTAATTGGTTGTCTTACCATAACCTTTGGTTTATTTTCCGTAGCAAGTTTTGCCGGCACACCGGTATTTACTCTTACTCCTATAGTAAGAGCGCCAGCTAAAATAGTTAAAGATCGTACTGCAATAACTACTTATCAAGTTACCAATACCAGTCCATTGGCTTTGCAAGGAAATGGCGCTGTACGTTTACCTAGCGGAGTTACTCAAACAACCGGATCAGGATTATGTTCATCTTTATTTAATTTGGCCCAGGGAGCAAGTTGTACTTTGCAGCTTAACATTAATAGAAGCAGCGCTGGTACAGTACAAGGCGGGCCTATTGTTTGTCACACTCCTTCACATCAAGCTTATTGTTCACAACCGACGAGCGGAGACCGATTAAATACACAAATTGTAGATAGCTCTTCAGGTGATATGCCGACTTTAACTCTTAATCCAAGCAGTGAATTGGTGTTAATTCCAGGTACAGCAGTAGATTTGACCGTAACTAATACTTCCACTACAACTGCCGCTAATAATGTTGATATTACTCTGCCGAGCGATATTGAAAGTGAAGTTGAGACTAAAACCCGTACTGGCTGTGATAGTATCGCTGCTGGCGGTACCTGTACTATCAGCCTAACTGCAAAGACTGGCGCGGCAATTGATCCTTTTCCGCAGCCTGCTACAGTGCAAGGCGCTAATACCCAAACTGCAAATATCAATGTAGATATTCAAGGTGAAGTCACTGGTTCTACAGTAACTTTCAGTTCTCCCGGCGCACAAAATTTAACTCTTACTAATAATTCCAGCAGCGATGTTACGGTGAACAGTGTAACACTAAGTTCCGGCATCAATAATGTAACCGTAGGCTCAATTAGTGATTGCCAACCACTAGCTGCCAGCAGTACCTGTAATGTACCATTAACTGCAGTGCAGACTTCTTATGGTTCCGGTACTGCCACTGTTACTTATAATACCACCAGAACTGTTACCCCTGCTCCTACAGTTGTGGTTAACAACACTACCCTGAGTATCAGCGATACCATAGACCTGGAGGCAGATCAGAGTGGTCAAGATTTTACAGTAACTAACAACGGCAATTTCACCTGGCAAAATGCGGATTTTAACCTTGCAGCTTCACTTACTGGGGTTACCCCGGATTACTCTGATTGTACCAGTACGCCATTAACTCCAACTAACAGTTGTACCATTACATTCAACACTTCCGGAGCAAATATAGGTGATAACACTATTTTAAATACCACCGGAGACAATATTGATACTTATAATTCCAATGTTACCATTATAGGTGGCTTGGTAGTTGAAATTGATACGGATGCTGACAATATAAATCTTGGTTATCGTGCCTTAAAAGTTAGAAATACTTCTCTTACTAATCCGGTCGGAAGAATTACTGACGTTACTTCAAGTGTGCCTACTAAAATTCATTTTTGTGCAAATGGGGATACGAGCTGTACTCATGAATCAACTTGTGTGTTAGATCAGGATATACCAGCCAGCAGCGATTGTCTGATTTGGCTAAAAGCATTAGATGCGGATCAAGCTGTAGAAACCGCTGATGTTGATGTGACTGTGGACGGGAATTATCCTGTCAGTACAACTGGTAAAAATAATCATCATATAATAAATGATGCTTTTTCTCATGTATTCACGGTTGCTTACAGTAAAAGCCTGTTTGTTGGAGGAAATTTTACTGATGCCGGAGACATTACTGCCAATAGGATCGCCAAATGGGATGGATCCTCCTGGAGTGCATTGGCATCTGGAGCGCAAACTGGAATAGATAATTTTGTGCTTGCTTTAACTAATGATAGTTCCGGAAATTTATATGCGGGAGGGAATTTTACTACTGCCGGAGGAATGCCGGTAAATTATATCGCTAAATGGAATGGTTCTGCTTGGAGCGCATTGACGTCAGGAAGTCAGACCGGGGTGGAAAATACTGTATCTGCTTTAACTAATGATACTTCCGGAAATTTATATGTGGGAGGAAGTTTTACTACTGCCGGAGGAATGACAGTAAATTATATTGCCAAATGGGATGGCACTGCCTGGAGTGCATTGGCATCTGGAAGCCAAACTGGAGTAGATATTTATTATGTACGTGCTTTAAATTATAGTTCTGGAGATTTATATGCGGGAGGGGACTTCACTACTGCCGGAGGAATGACAGTAAATTATATCGCCAAATGGAATGGTTATGCCTGGGGTGCATTAGAATCCGGAGG
The DNA here is from genome assembly GCA_050123375.1 of Gammaproteobacteria bacterium. Taxonomy (GTDB): domain Bacteria; phylum Pseudomonadota; class Gammaproteobacteria; order UBA12402; family UBA12402; genus JASFHF01. The sequence continues at coordinate 5,833 of JASFHF010000051.1, read as the reverse complement.
ACAAACTGGAGTAAGTGGTGGTTTAGGTTATGTATACGCTATAATTAATGATAGTTCCGGAAATGTATATGCGGGTGGAAGATTTATTGATGCTGGAGGAATTACTGTCAATAGGATTGCCAAATGGGATGGTTCTGCCTGGAGTGCGTTGGCATCTGGAGGAGCAACTGGAACAAATTATCATGTATACGCTCTAACTATTGATAATTCCGGAAATTTATTTGTGGGAGGACAATTCACTACTGCCGTAGGAATGCCGGTAAATAGGATCGCCAAATGGGATGATTCTACCTCCACCTGGAGCGCGTTGGTATCCGGAGGACAAACCGGAGTAGGTGGTGGTCTTAATCCATCTGTAAATGCTTTAACTAATGATAATGCCGGAGATGTATATGCGGGAGGAGTCTTTGCTACTGCCGGAGAAATTACTGCTAATAATATCGCCAAATGGAATGGTTCTGCCTGGAGTGCATTGACATCCGGAGGACAAACTGGAACGAATGATATTGTATACTCTATCTATGTTCTCCCCATTATCGAGAGCATCACGGCGGTGTCTACTACAACACCGCGATTTAAACATAAAGTTCTTAAACCAGGAAACAAATATCATATTCAAAAACATAGAAAATAGTATAAATATTCATTCCAACAATATTTTAGCAAACCTTACTTATGTTGTTTAAAAGGAGAATTAATAAATGGCTAAAAATTTTATTAAATATCTGGTAATTGGTTGTCTTACCATAACCTTTGGTTTATTTTCCGTAGCAAGTTTTGCCGGCACACCGGTATTTACTCTTACTCCTATAGTAAGAGCGCCAGCTAAAATAGTTAAAGATCGTACTGCAATAACTACTTATCAAGTTACCAATACCAGTCCATTGGCTTTGCAAGGAAATGGCGCTGTACGTTTACCTAGCGGAGTTACTCAAACAACCGGATCAGGATTATGTTCATCTTTATTTAATTTGGCCCAGGGAGCAAGTTGTACTTTGCAGCTTAACATTAATAGAAGCAGCGCTGGTACAGTACAAGGCGGGCCTATTGTTTGTCACACTCCTTCACATCAAGCTTATTGTTCACAACCGACGAGCGGAGACCGATTAAATACACAAATTGTAGATAGCTCTTCAGGTGATATGCCGACTTTAACTCTTAATCCAAGCAGTGAATTGGTGTTAATTCCAGGTACAGCAGTAGATTTGACCGTAACTAATACTTCCACTACAACTGCCGCTAATAATGTTGATATTACTCTGCCGAGCGATATTGAAAGTGAAGTTGAGACTAAAACCCGTACTGGCTGTGATAGTATCGCTGCTGGCGGTACCTGTACTATCAGCCTAACTGCAAAGACTGGCGCGGCAATTGATCCTTTTCCGCAGCCTGCTACAGTGCAAGGCGCTAATACCCAAACTGCAAATATCAATGTAGATATTCAAGGTGAAGTCACTGGTTCTACAGTAACTTTCAGTTCTCCCGGCGCACAAAATTTAACTCTTACTAATAATTCCAGCAGCGATGTTACGGTGAACAGTGTAACACTAAGTTCCGGCATCAATAATGTAACCGTAGGCTCAATTAGTGATTGCCAACCACTAGCTGCCAGCAGTACCTGTAATGTACCATTAACTGCAGTGCAGACTTCTTATGGTTCCGGTACTGCCACTGTTACTTATAATACCACCAGAACTGTTACCCCTGCTCCTACAGTTGTGGTTAACAACACTACCCTGAGTATCAGCGATACCATAGACCTGGAGGCAGATCAGAGTGGTCAAGATTTTACAGTAACTAACAACGGCAATTTCACCTGGCAAAATGCGGATTTTAACCTTGCAGCTTCACTTACTGGGGTTACCCCGGATTACTCTGATTGTACCAGTACGCCATTAACTCCAACTAACAGTTGTACCATTACATTCAACACTTCCGGAGCAAATATAGGTGATAACACTATTTTAAATACCACCGGAGACAATATTGATACTTATAATTCCAATGTTACCATTATAGGTGGCTTGGTAGTTGAAATTGATACGGATGCTGACAATATAAATCTTGGTTATCGTGCCTTAAAAGTTAGAAATACTTCTCTTACTAATCCGGTCGGAAGAATTACTGACGTTACTTCAAGTGTGCCTACTAAAATTCATTTTTGTGCAAATGGGGATACGAGCTGTACTCATGAATCAACTTGTGTGTTAGATCAGGATATACCAGCCAGCAGCGATTGTCTGATTTGGCTAAAAGCATTAGATGCGGATCAAGCTGTAGAAACCGCTGATGTTGATGTGACTGTGGACGGGAATTATCCTGTCAGTACAACTGGTAAAAATAATCATCATATAATAAATGCTGCTTTTTCTCATGTATTCACGGTTGCTTACAGTAAAAGCCTGTTTGTTGGAGGAAATTTTACTGATGCCGGAAACATTACTGCCAATAGGATCGCCAAATGGGATGGATCCTCCTGGAGTGCATTGGCATCCGGAGCACAAACTGGAGTAAATAATGAGGTACGTGCTTTCTCTAATGATACTTCCGGAAATTTATATGTAGGAGGACAATTCACTACTGCCGGAGGAATTAATCCTATCAATTATATTGCCAAATGGAATGGCTCTGTCTGGAGCGCGTTGACGTCAGGAGGTTATACCGGAATAGCAGGTCTTGTATTTGCTTTAACTAATGATGGTTCCGGAAATTTATATGTGGGAGGAAGTTTTACTACTGCCGGAGGAATTATTGTCAATAAGGTCTCCAAATGGGATGGATCCTCCTGGAGTGCATTGGCATCTGGAAGCCAAACTGGAGTAGGTGGTGGCAATTATGAACGTGTTTTAATTAATAGTAGTACTGGAGATTTATATGCGGGAGGGGACTTCACTACTGCCGGAGGAATGACGGTAAATCATATCGCCAAATGGGATGGTTCTGCCTGGAGCGCGTTGGTATCCGGAGGACAAACTGGAACAGATGGAACTTTTGTAAATACTTTAACTAATGATAGTTCCGGAAATGTATATGCGGGTGGAAGTTTTACTACCGCCGGAAACATTACTGCTAATAATATCGCCAAATGGGATGATTCTACCTCCACCTGGAGTGCGTTGGTATCCGGCGGACAAACTGGAACAGATGGCGATGTATACGCTCTAACTATTGATAATTCCGAAAATATATATGTTGGAGGGAGCTTCACTGATGCCGGAAACATTACTGCTAATAATATCGCCAAATGGGATGATTCTACCTCCACCTGGAGTGCATTGGCATCCGGAGGATATACTGGAGTAGATAGTTATATACTTGCTTTAACTACCGATGGTTCTGGAAATGTATATGCGGGAGGAAACTTCACCAATGCCGGAGACATTACTGCCAATAAGATCGCCAAATGGAATGGTTCTGCCTGGAGTGCATTGGTATCCGGAGGAGAAACTGGGGTAAGTAATTCGGTAGTCTCTCTCTATATTCTACCCGTTATTGAGAGCATCACAGCTGTGTCTACTATAACACCGCGATTTAAACATAAAGTTCTTAAACCAGGAAACAAACACCATATTCAAAAACATAGAAAATATAAATAACAGTTTGCAAACAATAGTAAGACCTTTTTACTAAAACGGTTCTGCTAAGGTACAAAAAAAATTAATCCCGAAAATTTTCATACTGCAACGGCAATGCTAATTTAGCATTTTTTAACAACGTAATAACAGATTGTAAATCATCGCGTTTTTTGCCAGTGACACGAATTTTATCGCCTTGAATTGAAGCTTGGACTTTTAATTTTGAATCTTTAATCATCTTAACAATTTTTTTGGATTCAGTTTGATCTATACCTTGTTTAATATCCGCAATCACTGTTGCTTTATTTAAAGTGATTTCTGGCTCTTGATAAGAAATTGCTTTGATATCCACGTTACGTTTAGCAATTTTATTTTGTAAAATATCCTGCATTTGTTTTAACTGAAAATCATTCGGTGCAGTTAAAGTAATTTTATCACTCGCAAACTCAAATTTTGCACCACTTCCTTTAAAATCAAAACGATTTTCAACTTCACGATTAGCCAGATCAATCGAGTTTTTTAATTCAACCATATCAACTTCTGATACAACATCAAATGACGGCATATAATTTCTCCAAATTTAATTTTTCAAAAACTAGAGGTAACTTTATAAAATGCCTGAAATATATTCATTACACCTCAAAATACGAAATTTATAAATAGCAAAAGTACGTATTAAATTTAGTGGCAACTACCGCGCATGCAAGATTTGTGTTTTATTTTAGTTATTTTTGTGCTTGCTTATTTCACTTTTCAACACTGATGGTTTCATGCTAAGCCTTACTCGACCTTGACGATCAATTTCTACAACTTTTACCGTAACCTCATCGCCTTCGTGCAACTTATCGGTAACTTTCGCTAAACGTTCTTCAGAAATTTGTGAAATATGTAAAAAACCGTCTTTGCCTGGCATTAAATTTACAAACGCGCCAAAATCCATAATTTTCATTACTTTGCCAGTATAGATTTCTCCAACCTCAACATCTGCAACAATTGCTTCAATTCGATCCCATGCATCTTGTCCCGCTTTGCCATCAACTGCTGCAATTTTAACTGTTCCATCATCATCAATTTCAACAGTCGCGCCAGTCTCTTCAGTAATCGCACGAATTGTTGTACCGCCTTTACCAATCACATCACGAATTTTGTCTTGCGCAATTTTCATGGTACGAATTGTTGGCGCATAATCAGAAATCTTATCACGTGATTTTTCAATCGTTGCATTCATGTGCTTTAAAATATACATCCGCCCTTCGTTAGCTTGTTCTAATGCGCGATGCATAATAAATTTTGTGATACCGTCAATTTTTATATCCATTTGCAATGCAGTAACACCATCTTTAGTACCAGCAACTTTAAAATCCATATCACCCAAATGATCTTCATCACCTAAAATATCAGTCAAAATTGCAAATTTATTTTCTTCTTTAATTAATCCCATCGCAATTCCAGCAACTGGCGCTTTGATCGGTACACCAGCATCCATTAAGGATAAACTGCTGCCGCAAACTGACGCCATTGAGCTCGAACCGTTTGATTCAGTAATTTCTGATACTACCCGAATTACATAAGGAAATTCCTCTTGGGTCGGCAGCACCGCTTTAATCCCGCGTTTTGCCAAACAGCCATGACCAATTTCACGACGTTTTGGTCCACTCATAAATCCAGTTTCACCAACACAATAAGGCGGAAAGTTATAATGCAGCATAAAAGTATCCTTGTACTCGCCCATTAATGCATCAATTATTTGTGCATCGCGACTGCCAGTACCTAAGGTAGTAACCACCATTGCTTGAGTTTCACCCCGGGTAAACAAAGCTGAACCATGGGTGCGAGGCAAAACACCAACTTTAGTGGTTAACTTACGCACTGTTCGCGTATCACGGCCATCAATTCTAGAATGACCATCAAGAATACTTTGCCTCACAATTTCCTTGCTTAATTTTTCAAAATAATGTTTCAGCTCGTTAATCGTAGAACCACCTTCTTCTTCAGTTACTAATTCTGCAACTATTTTCTCGAATAAACGATTAACTTCTTCACCGCGCTGTTGTTTATCCGCAATTTGATATGCTTTGGTTAAATCTGCTTTAATCAACTCCGCAATTTTATCCTCTAATACTTTATTGACGAGAGGTGGTTGCCAATCCCATTTTGGTTTACCGGCTTCTTTGGCAAATTCATTAATTGCATTAATTACTACCTGCATTTGTTCATGTCCGTACCACACTGCTTCAAGCATCACATCTTCTGGCAAA
>JASFHF010000050.1:0-11373 GCA_050123375.1 Gammaproteobacteria bacterium | reverse complement strand
GCTTCATTGAGGAACCTTGTGCTGGAAAACTGCACGCAGGGGTCTGTCCGGGGGGACATCTCCAATGAAACAAAATTTGAATTGAACTTTAAATTGAGGAGTAAGAGAGATGTCTCTACCAACTAAACGGACCAACAAACTTCTTTCATTTTTATTTATAATTTTGTTTTGCCCTTTTGTGATGGGTGCAATTGCAGCGCCGCAAAATAATCCAAATTACCAGTCTAATTCGCAATCAACTGATTTCCAGGTAGGACCTAAAGCGGTTTCATCTGACGACCAAACTTTAACTTTAAAGAATGATATGTTTGGTCTGCATGGTCCGTTTTCCTTGCAGGCAGTTTACAGCAAATTATTTGGAATGACCGTTGAAGGAACCTATACGCAAGTTTTAGGTCTAAAAGATGCAGCGTTAATAGAACTAGATTTAGGCGGCAAACAACGGCGCATCGCAGGCACCTGGGGACATGCTTTAACGTCTACTCAATTATTTAAACTCACCGCAGAAAACTTATCGCAGAATTTAGATTTTGATTTTGTCACCGGCAAAATTAGAAAATGGATGTATCAGAATGCAATTGGCGGCAGTTATGCTTATCTTATAAAGAACGGATTATTTAACGATATTAATCTAAATGCCTATTACAGCAAAGCCAACAGCAAGAATTTACCTTCGATAGATTATACCTCAGGAACTGGTGTTTTTAGAGATTTCCGCCGAATAGCGGGAGGCGTAGACAAAAGCGCCAGCGTAGGAGTTCATTTATTACCAACACCAGCAACTTTAATCGGAATTGCAGCCGACTATGATAATGTTTCATATAAGATGCGAAATGACCTGAGTACCAAAAGAGATGAAAACGGCTTAGGAGCAACAGTTAGTTTAGATCAATTAATTAATGATCACATAAAATTTAATTTATTAGCAAGTCACAGAAAGCCTTATCAGGATTACAAAGCAGAAGTTGACTGGCTAGTGAATAGTGCTCCGGGAAGCAGTTTAGAATTAGGAGTTTTAGGCGAAAGAGTAATAGGAAATCTTGGAACCAGAAACGACACCCAGGGAGGAGTTAACTTTGCTTACACCTGGGGAGGAAATCCGACTGCCAAACCGATGTTATATGGAGTTCCGAAAGCAGATACAGGAATTAGCGGTTTAAGAGATTGGGTATCGAATCCTGCAGTAAGAATGGAACAGGTGTTAGCATTAAAAGACGAAAGGATTCAACGTATCGGAACTGTCACTACCCACACGCAGCCAAAGTTAGCGGCGAATAATGGAAATGCAATAGAAATTCATCCAGGAGAAACTAAACAAATAGATGTTACCCAATATTTTGCCAGTCATTCAGATAATAAAAATGCATCCAAAATAGTTTATACAGTGAAAGCTCTGCCCAAAGGACATGACTTAAAATACCAGGACGGCAAATTAATCATCAACCAGGACAGTTTTACCAAAAAAGATGTAGACCAAAAATTTGTAATTAATTTTGAGCCGGCGAATACTAATTCGATTACGTCATTAAGCATGGTGAGTTTGGTTTTAGCGGTTAAAAACGGGCCAATGACGCCATATCCAAATCCAAAATATTATAATTCCGGCAAAGGCATCACTAAAGATTTGCATGCTGATGTTGCATACGATCATGAATCACCAATAGCTGAGGAGCAAACCATAGATAATCAATTAATGATTAATCCGGATCCTGATTATCCTGGTAACGATTTAAAAATATATTTTAAATCAGATGAAGTAAAAAAATTAAATGATTTAGGCTTAACCTTAAATGTCGATCCAAAACCACGTCCGAAAATTAATCATTATTTTATTATAACTTTTTCCGGAACTCCAAAATCAAATGTAGGGCCGCACACTTTTCATCTTTATGTGTCTAATAAATATGGTGGTGAAACCACAACCCCACTACCAATCACACTCAATATTCTTTCATCCGGTCCGGCTATCAGCTGGAAAGACCAAACACCAAATTATAACGTAGGTGACAAACCGAATGAAGAAATTGCAGATGCCAGTGCAAGTCCGGATCATAAGTTAACCGATGTTTCGATTACTCCGGATGGCGGTAAAGCGCATGATTTAGCATATTATGGAATTACTGCAAATATTGATAAAAGTGATCCGACCTGGAAAATTAATCTGGTTTCAACAACTGGAGTAATTCTCCCCGATCCGGCAGACACGCAGCAGCAATATAAATTAACCGTTACCGATGATAATACCAACAAAACTATTGCGGAAGATTTCACTTTAACGGTGAAGAATGGTAATCCGACTATAACCTGGAAAAATCAAAAGCCAAATTATAAAGTTGGAGAAAAACCAACAGAAGAAATTGCACTTGGTAATGCCAGCACTGATTATAATGTAAGTGATGTTACGATTGCGCCGGACGGAGATGAAAGTCATGAGTTGAGTGATTATCACTTAACTGCCGACATTACAGGTAAAGGCACACCGCAAGCTACAATTACGCTTAAATCAACTGATGGTGTAGTTTTGCCGGATCCAAAAGCACAAACACAGCATTATAAATTAACGGTAACAGATAGTAATACCAATAAATCTGTTTCTGAAGACTTTACGTTAACAGTAAATAGCGACACACCGTACATTAACTGGATCAATCAAACTCCAAGTTATAAAGTTGGCGATAAGCCGAATGAAGAAATTGCTGATGCTTGTGCCAGCAGTGGTCATAATGTAACAGATGTTACGATAGCTGCGGATGGAGATAAACAACATGAGTTGGATTACTATGGTATTACGCCGGTTATTGACGGAAAAGGTACACCGACAGCAAAAATTAGTCTTACTTCGACCGGTATAAAACTCCCTGATCCGACAGATACGACTCAGCATTATAAATTAACGGTTACTGATGATAATACCAACAAAACTATTGCAGAAGATTTCACTTTAACGGTGAAGAATGGTAGTCCGACTATAACCTGGGAAAATCAAAAGCCGGCTTATAACATTGGAGAAAAGCCGACAGAAGAAATTGCACTTGGCAATGCCAGTACTGATTACAATGTAAGTGATGTTACAATTGTGCCGGACGGAGATGAAAGTCATGAGTTGAGTGATTATCACTTAACTGCCGACATTACAGGTAAAGGCACACCGCAAGCTACAGTTACACTTACATCAACTGATGGTATAGTTTTGCCGGATCCAAAAGCACAAACGCAGCATTATAAATTAACGGTAACAGATAGTAATACCAATAAATCTGTTTCTGAAGATTTTACGTTAACAGTAAATAGCGATACACCATATATAAACTGGGTGGATCAAACTCCGAATTATAAAGTTGGCGACAAGCCGAATGAAGAAATTGCTGATGCTTGTGCCAGCGGTGGTCATAACATAACAAATGTTACGATAGCTCCGGATGGCGGTAAAGCTCATCCATTATCTTATTATGGTCTTAATCAAGTTGTTACTGGTATAGGCACGGAGACTGCGACAATCAAACTAGCATCTACAGATGGAGTAATTCTTCCAGATCCGGAAGAAAACACCCAAAAATATAAATTAACAGCTGTTGATGATAAAACTAACAAAACTGTTTCGGAGGATTTCACCTTAACGGTCAAAAATGGTAATCCAGCCATAACCTGGAAGGACCAAAAGCCGACTTATAAATTAGATTCCACAGTGAAAGAAGAAATAGCAGTGGGTTATGCTGGTAAAGATCATAAAATAAAAGACGTTACCATAACGCCGGTTGGAGGTAAGGGACATACGTTGGATTTTTATAATCTTGAAGCAGATATTGCTGGTAAAGGAGAACCACGAGCAACAATTACGCTTAAGACGCAGGATGGTAAAACAGTAGCACTTCCGGATCCGAATGCAATAAGTCAGGAATATCAATTAACGGTAACTGATGATAATACTAACAAATCAGTTTCCGGAAATTTCACTTTGACAATTGATTCTCCATGGCGATATAGTCTATGTCCATCATCAGAAGAAATACAAGCTGGAAGAGATCCGCAAACAGGTTATTCAACTGTGGATAAAATTCCAACTCTTACTCCAGGTGATACAAATAAAATAAATAAATTTCATTATAAATCGCAATACCCTGTGTACCCTGATGCAACTTACGTTTTGGAAAGTGCAGCTTATTATCCAGAAACATCACCACCACGGCAAATAGATTGTAATTATTACTACAAAGAAGCTCCATCAGTAAAATTATCGCTGGTAGCATTTATTGATGACAATATAGATAAGAGTTTTTCTTTCATAGATCAGCCGAAGTATGATGTATGTTGGAAAACCGGCGGTCTGTGCAAGTTTAAGTTTAAAACTACGAGCGCAAAGTGATAAAAAAAAGAAACCCTCTACTGCTTTCTCAGTAGAGGGTTTTGGGGTGAGGCAATTGGTTTTGCTGTATTTTTTGGGTGGGCAGCAAAACCTTGTGAGGGATTCGATTTAGATATACCAGTAAAAACCAATTCCCATAAATTCAGCAGAGTGTATTGTACCGCTGCTTTGGATTCGGTTATATGATGCATCAAAAGCGAAATGTTTAGTTACATCAAACGATACGCCAGCGCCGAGCCATGGTCTAACTACATCACGATCTTTAGAAAAAATCGTGCTTACATTGGTGCGGGTCATCAGGTAAGCGATGCCGAGTTTGGCATATAATGAAATTCGGTTTACTATTGGCCAAATGCCTTTGGCGGTTAAGTCAAAAGCATGTTCGTCAATGTGACCGTTATTATTATTCGTGCCTCCTGCGTAATTTAATCCTCTACCTTTTGCGCGGGCAAATTTAGTAAATCCAGCTTCGCCGGCAAAATATTTATTAAATTGATAACCAACCAATCCACGAAAACCAAAACCATCGTTGTCTACTACTCCGTTTTCAACGACAGCGGAGGTCTGAGGATTATTAAATGCAGTTATTTTGTGATTGGTATCAGTTGCGCCCACAGCTGCTCCCAGATAAAAGCCTGTTCTGATGAACTGACAAGGGCGGTAAGTAGAAGCTGATGCTGCATAAGTGGTTGAGCTTATGAAAATACTTAGTAAACAGGTAAGAACCAGAAATGATAATCTATCCATGATATTTCATCCCTATAAGTTGATAAATTTCCCTATAAATCATCGGCTATCCAATGCCGATACTTTAATTTGACCACTAATTTGCATTCTTCGCAAGTAAAATCTTAAAAAAGTTTAGCCATTTTATTAGGTTGCATATATAACTTATTGACATATAAACATTTTTTAATATACCGCTGTTTGACGTATAATGAATTTATTTTTACGTAAGTTTTGTCTAAGCGGTATAAAATATAAGCAAATTTTAACTATAAAGCCCGTCATACTGCGGCCAGGACAGTTGATCGCGGTATCTAGCGTCAGTTTTCGTTGTTTTTAAAAACAGCCCTGGATCCCGCGGTCAACAAACAAGGCCGCGGGATGACGGGTCGCAGGATAACGATATTTTGTAGATACAATATTTTTTTGTCCCTGACGGAAAAAGTTATTTTGTTTTTTAAAACTCTTAAGATTTCCTTAAGGTTTATACATTATAATTGCACGCATCATATTTAGTGAAATTAAAAAGGAGAATAATTTATGTCGTTCGGTAAAAAAATGCAAGAAGTAGAATTAATCATTAACCCCACTGAAAAAACTAATCTATTACCCAAAAAAACGCAACAAGAATTTCCTAAGTATAAAAAAGTTTCTAGGCATAAAAGAGATCGTGCCTGGTCATGTCCGCCTTGGCCTTTGGCATTTTTTGCGCTTGGAGGAATAATGGTACAAGCTGGATTGATGTTTTGGAGGTTTGGGACGAAAGATAATGTAAAAGCACAGCAGTTTTCGGTTGATCCAGACATATTTTTTGGTCCATATATACATAAAAACGATTCTCGGGTTCCAGAGGATGGTAGTTCAAACACTATATGGAGGCTTTTTTTAAACTATAAGCCTATTTCACCTAATGGTACGGGAATAGAACGTGGTTACAAAATGGTTGACGAATTTATTGGGTGCATACAGGAATTTGCAGTTAATGGATTTTCATTTGATAAACGTTATTACAATTATATTTTGTCAGCGGGAGGACTTGCCTTTCAAGGAGTAACTACGATTATTGGTGGATTGTATGATATTTACAAATATGTGTACAAGTACAGTAATAAAAACATGACAAAAAAACGTGTTCAGGCAAGAAAAAAACTTAATTTTTTGCAACGCATGCTTTTTGCAGTTGAAGTTGTAAAGAATGGGAAAAATGGAAAATTTGATATAAAAGTAAAGCCGCATTGGTGGATACAATTGGCTATTTATTCAGGACTGCTGGATTATTTTATGACTAGTGGTGTTCTTCAAGGTTTGCTTCAAGAGTATTATGGTAACATAGTATGGCGAAATCCTGCATTTGAAAAAAAAATCAACGGATTGAAAGATGTAACTGTTGGCCGGTTTGGAGTAAGCGAAAACAAAGCTAATAAAACTATCATTAAATATTTTTCGCATAAAATAGAAGATAACGCATCAGATTATAGTTTGCCACATCGTGCTGTAGTAGCTATTCTTGGTTTTTTAGATGTGTCTGCGAAACCGGGTTCCCTGTCTTATGATCTTATGCTGGCGGTGACTGAGGCCATACAAGGACTGTTTAAGTATTATTATCTAGTAGCAGGATTTGGTCCTAATTTCAATGAACTTTTGATTGGTTTTGTTTCTTGGTTAATTCAGAGCGGTCTTTTCGCTTTGATACACATTGGTGTGAATTCATATGCTAAAACCTTAGGGAAAAGGCTCAATGAAGAACATGATGATGAATTAATTGAAGTAATGGAAGAACCAAAACCTAAACCTAAACCTAAACCTAAAATGCCCACACCAACTATTAAGCCAAAGAAGAAAAGTCAAGGTAAAAAGAATGGAACAGTTCACAAAAATGCAACTTCTCCGTTGAAGGAGATTGGTAGGATAATTGAGTCCTGTTGGTCTAAGAATAAAGAACGTGATGTAACAAAGAAAAGGAATTTTAATAATCTTCTAACAAATATTTTTAGGGAAGTTTTTGATGAAAATGACGAGGTAAAATTTAGAAAAGAATTGCAAGGGAACTTTAATCTTGTGAGAGCCATACATGACAAACTTAATCAATTGCAAAGAACAATATCGCAACAGATGAAACCGAGCAAAAAAAGAGCAAAAAAAATAAAGAAAAATGTATTACAACGGGAAAAAGGAAATAAAATTCGAAATAATGCACTTTCTGCAGTACGGATTGGAATTGTAAGTTGCAAAATATTTCTGTTGTACGTATATGATGAAAGCAAAAAGATTACGAAAAAAGACGTCAAAAAAATGAAAAAATTCGTGGACCTTGACAATGGATTGAAAGAATTTGTTAACATAATTAAGAAATTGGGAGTGTTGCAATTTCAGGGTTCTAATACGTCGGTTACTACGGATATTAATGTGTATGGTAAGCGTAAAAGTACTAGAATGTCTAGTAAGCTATTTGCTTCGGATAAAGTTGTTGATTTAAAAAAGAACTTTATATCTGAAAAAAGCATTCAACGCCAAGATTTGGCCAATTTATATTTATTAGTTAAAAATTTGGTTGCAGCTCTGTATGATTCTAAAGGTAAGTGTGGTTGTTCTGAAGATTTAATTGGAGCTTTCGGAAAGAAGATTAATGGAATAAAAGGATTAAAGAACAAATGGAACACATTGTTTAAAGAGATTAATACAAAAATGCCTGGTTTAGTAGGGAAAAAGTTGAATTTGATGAAAAGAAAGAAATCCATGATGCTAAAGAAGATCTAGGGGTTGTATCTTTTGGTTCTTTTAGCTCAGACGACAGTACAACAAACGAGGGAAATCTCTTAGATGGTAATAAACAAGAAGAAAAATCATTGGAGTCTAAACGCAAAATTAACAGTATATAACAATTTGTAAAACCGTAATTTGTTGTATTTTTGAATTCCCGGAAATCAGCTACGCCGATTTCCGGGATACGCATAAAATCTTTATTGCAAATTTTTACCGCTCATCCTACAATGCGTTTTTAATGCGGGTTTAAGGATTAAAATGCAGCAAATACAGTTAAAAATTTTGGATCCTAAAGTTGGGCACGATTTTCCTCTGCCTAATTATGCTACAACTGGTTCTGCGGGTTTGGATCTGCGTGCGTGTCTTGATCAGCCTTTAATTTTATCTCCTGGTTCTACTGAATTAATTCCTACGGGTTTAGCGATTCATATCGCTGATAGTGGGTATGCTGCTACGATTTTACCGCGATCCGGGTTGGGTCATAAACATGGAATTGTATTAGGCAATTTGGTTGGCTTGGTTGATTCAGATTATCAGGGAGAAATTTTAATTTCCTGTTGGAATCGCGGAACAAAAAGTTTTACCATTAATCATGGAGACCGAATTGCGCAAATGGTAATTGTGCCGGTTGCGCAGGTAAAATTTGAAATAGTTGAAGAATTTAACACATCCAAGCGCGGCGCTGGTGGTTTTGGCAGTTCGGGTATGTAGGGGTCGGGTCTTCACTTATTACATGACGCAACATACATGGCGTATGTAATAAGTGAAGACCCGACCCCATTTACCCCAATTCTTTATTAAGGAGAATACACATGGAAATCGACCCAACAATTTTTCGTGCTTATGATATTCGTGGTATTGCAGATGAAAATCTAAATGTTGATGTGGTGCGTTTGATTGGTCAGGCGATCGGCAGTGAAACTTTGTTGGCTGGCGAAAAGACTATTTTTATTGCGCGTGACGGCCGACTTTCCGGACCCAAATTATCAAAAGCTTTGGCGCAAGGGATTTTAGATAGTGGTTGTGATGTTGTTGATCTTGGAATGACGCCGACACCGGTTTTATATTATGCCACGCATATATTTGATACGCATTCGGGGGTAATGTTAACCGGCAGTCATAATCCAGTTAATTATAATGGTCTTAAAATAGTAATTAATGGTGAGACACTTGCGTTGGATCGTATCCAAAAATTATATCAACGCATTAAACAAAATGATTTGTCATCCGGCGTTGGTAACTTAAGACAATATGATTTATTGTCAAACTATGCGCAGCGAATTTCCGGCGACATAAGAATTAAACGGCGGTTAAAAGTTATTATTGATTGCGGTAATGGGGTTGGCGGTGTGTTGCTGCCTGATTTGTATCAAAATCTTGGTTGTGATGTAGATTGTTTATTTTGCAAAATAGATGGTAATTTTCCTAATCATCATCCGGATCCGAGTCAGGTTAATAATTTAAAAGATTTAATTGCTGCGGTTAAACATAAGCATGCGGATATTGGTTTGGCTTTTGATGGAGATTGTGATCGGCTTGGTTTGGTAACGAATGAAGGCGAAGTAATTTGGCCGGATCGGGAATTAATGGTGTTTGCAATTGATGTATTATCGCGTAATCCCGGTGCGGAAATAATTTATGATGTGAAATGCACCAGCCACTTGAAAGATTTGATTTTATCTTATGGCGGCAAACCAGTTATGTGGAAAACCGGACATTCTTTTATTAAGGAAAAAATGCAGGCTGAGAAAGGTGCGTTGTTAGCTGGAGAAATGAGCGGCCATATGTTTTTTAGAGAGCGTTGGTATGGATTTGATGATGCAATTTATGCTGGTGCGCGTTTATTGGAAATAGTATCGCAACAGGATAAAACTGTTGCAGAAATGTTTCGCGCGCTGCCGAATAGTGTTAATACTCCAGAGCTGCGTTTGGCAATTAATGATCATGAAAAATTTGTTTTTATGGATAAATTTAAGCAGTCTGCAAAATTTCCTGATGGTGAAGTAAATACGCTTGATGGTGTGCGGGTTGATTTTCCGCAATATGGCGGGTTTGGTTTGATTCGTCCTTCAAATACGACACCGTATTTGATTTTACGTTTTGAAGCAAATACGCAGGATGAATTAAAAACCATTCAGGATATGTTTAGAAGAGAATTGTTGCAGGTTAATCCGAATTTGAAATTACCGTTTTGATGTGCGAATATTTTAGCAGTTAGGGGTTGTCTTTTTCAGGCACGCTCAAGCACATCCATGTGGCGCTAAGGCTCGACCATCCATGGTCTCGCATTACCTGAAAAAGACAACCCCTAACTGCTAAAATATTGAATATATATGTGGAATAAGGAATGCAAGACATTCAACGTTATCACACTGCCAGACGAGTTACTTTGTTAAGTGCTGGTGCTAATTTCTTGCTTGCAATAGTCAAAATAATTTTTGGATTTTTTGGTCGTTCACAAGCATTATTTGCTGATGGAATTGATTCTTTTGCTGATTTGTTTTCTGATTTTTTAGTTTTTATGGCAGCTAAAGCGGGAAGTCTTAGTCCAGATAAAGAGCATCCTTATGGTCATGGACGAATTGAAACGATGATTACTGTAGGATTAGCGGTTTTGCTGTTGATTTCTGGCGGTGGAATTATTTTTAATGCGACGCATGCAATGGTGCATGCACATTTTGGAAAACCTAGTATTTACACTTTAATTGTCGCATTGGTTTCGATCGTGACTAATGAAAGTTTATTTAGATATATTATAGCCATCGGGGGAAAAATTAATTCAAATGCATTACATATTAGCGCATGGCATCATCGTGGCGATGCTTTTTCTTCGTTAGTGGTGTTAATCGGAATTGCTGGTGCAATTTTAGGAGTGCATTATTTAGATGCGATTGCTGCAGTTATTGTTGCATTAATGATTATTCGAATGGCGCTCAAAATGATGTGGCATAGTTTGCGCGAGTTGGTTGATACCTCAGTTGATGCAGCAACATTACAAAAAATTAATTCTAGTATTGCACAAATTGCTGGAGTGCTGGCTGTGCATCAATTGCGTACTCGTTTGATGGGCGGTTTAATTTTAGTTGAAGTGCATGTATTGGTTGATCCGCATATTAGTGTATCCGAAGGGCATTTTGTCGCCGATCAGGTTGTGAGAAAAATTCAACTTGATGAGCCGAAAGTTGTTGATGTGTTGGTGCATATTGATGTTGAAAATGATGAAAAAATAATTAGTCAGGTTGGTTTACCTGGCAGGGAAGAATTGCAAAATATATTACAGCGTTGTTGGCATGATTTGCCGGGATATAATTTGTTCAAAGATCTGCGGCTGCATTATTTGCATGATAAAATTGAAGTTGAAATATTATTGCCGTTGGATATTTTGCAGCAAATAGATAATGTGATTGAGTTGAAGCAGCAATATGAAAATGCAGTGCGGGATTTGGATTATATTACTTCGGTTAAGATTTTGTTTATATAATGAATTGGGGACGGAGCGTCACTTATTACATGATAGAAGT
>JASFHF010000049.1:0-12804 GCA_050123375.1 Gammaproteobacteria bacterium | reverse complement strand
TTTCTTCTGTGCCTTGCTGTAACCCGCAAATAATTTCCTCATCACAATTTTCCTCCTACTAAATTTAAAATCATGATTTTAAAAAAAATTTACAAACTTACAACATGGGAATTATTAGATGCTTACGCTTTTTCTGTATTTTTGAGATGATAACGCGCCCACATAACACATCCAGCTATAAAGCTAGCTGGACGAATAATCAGTTTGATAAGTAATTTTGATGCGCCAAAATATAAAAATGCATTGCCAACTATTAATGAAGACACCCAGGTTTTGTTGAAATTATAAATTCCATTAAAAATTTCCGCTAAACCCTTGTGAACTATAGTTGATAATTTTGCTGTTATTCGCCATTCATAGTTTAACCTGCCGTCTTTTTTCAGTTTATTCTGCGCTTTTTGTTTCAGATAATCAGCAAAATGATAAATTAGCCTTAGCACCCAAGCAGGCATAATAATCGCAAACATTGCAATTTTTGTACTTATATTTGAAAGTGACGCATTTGGTTCAATAGTTGTTTTCTTGCCAAACCAACCTTCAAGCCCGATAAATATTAGTCCAGCTACATCAAGCCCAGCTTCTAATATTGGTTCTATGATCCACTTAATTAGCCAATCCAAAATTTTAAAAGGCAAAAGAATCAGATCTGTGATTGGCTTACAACACGCAAGTGTGCAATCACTTATAGTACGTGCATCACTAAAATTTTCTTTTACATTTTTCCACCAATTTTTAAGACTTTGCCATTGTTTTTCTACCCATTCTTCACAAGTCTTCACTATAAACATAATTGCACTCCTTTTGTTATTTCTTCTCAAAACGTTTATATTATAATTTGCAAACCTTAAGGAAATCTTAAGTTCGTGAAAAAGTTGTAGATACAAAATAGCGCATTTTAAGATTTTGAGTTAGCAACTTATTACTTAGTAATCTTGTAAAATTTGTCCAGGTTTATGGTTCTGGCAGTATTGATGAGATCACGCAAGAGATTTTGATGTGCTTATAAGCTTTTATTAATATTTTTAAGCCATTTTAGTAAATTTTCCTTATAACTCTTTGATTATTAAAGATTTAATGAGTTGTGCGCTAATTAGTTTTTATTTACAAGCCTTAAGATTCCCTTAAGATTAACGTGTTACAATGCCTCCTCTCAAAATAATATTAAAGAGGAGAAAAGTATTATGGCTTTTGGTAGACAACTTGGGCATGTACTAAATGTTGGTTGGAATTGGCTAAAAAAAACTGTTAAGAAATATTTTGTCTATAACACTTTTAAAAAGATTCATAAATATGTGCAAAAAGGTGTAATCAATGGAGGAGCTGATTCTGCACTAGTGCTATTTACTGTAGATGATTATTTTCATGCTGTGATTAAGCGATTGCCAAAAACAGCGGCTTTAACTTTATTTATATTATGGATGACGGGTTGTATTACACTAAATATAGCTGATTTGGCAGCTGATGATCTTGAGAAACTAGCCAAAGGTAATCTGAAAACATTTTTTGCTTCATGTAAATTTTGTATTCGTCCACTTTTATCTTTTTTGAATGGTTTTAATACTGTTGGCGTGCCGACATTTTTGTTTGTTGAAGTTTT
This sequence comes from Gammaproteobacteria bacterium, assembly GCA_050123375.1. Lineage (GTDB taxonomy): Bacteria > Pseudomonadota > Gammaproteobacteria > UBA12402 > UBA12402 > JASFHF01. The sequence continues at coordinate 11,207 of JASFHF010000049.1, read as the reverse complement.
TAATTTCGATAAATTATTTTCTGATGAAAACTACATAAATTTTCAGAGTATTATCATGGCAGTAAGTTTTCTGCTTGGATTGTATGATGCACAAAAAACTTTGAGAGTAGAATTGCAAAATCTTTGTAAAGCAAGAAATAACAAAGTAAAAAAATGTTCATCGCAAGGAGAAAAATGCTTAAGCACAATAGATAGCATTGAAAATTCTAAGTGTGTAATGGCACTAAAACTCATCATCGAAATTCCTCGATTAGTATTGTATAATTATTTAGACTGGACTGCTTTGGGTTTTTATCTTTCTTTTATTAGAAAACTTTTTGATTTAAAACTTCCATTTGAGTTTGGTTCAAAAACTACAATACCATTTGTATTGACTACAACCGCAGTTATTCCTAAAACATTACATGCACTTACGAATTTTTTTGCTAAAAAATACAAGAAAGATGCACAAACTAATTCTGAAACACCAAAAAATCTATTTTGGAAAAAGTTTATACTGGCCGTTTCCAAATTTCTTAATATTAGTTATGATATCTTATCAAGATTTGGTGCGGTTACAGTTGTTTTTCTAGTGATTAAACATACCCTGGAAATAATAAATGATGTTTCCTACGATGGTACACGTGCTGCAGAAATAAGCGAAATTTTAACAATGTGTGCAGCGGCTTTATCGATGTTTCATGAGGGAATCGATAGTGCTATAAGAAATTTTCAGGAATATAAGGATGACCTTGAAAAAATTATAAATGGAAAAGTTGGTGATATTGCTCAGGAAAACAAGGATGAGAAGCAACCACTTATCATTAATAATCCTGTGCAAAAAAGCATTACATCTTAGTTTCAATGATATATATGCTATCAATGCCGATGTATGCTAAACTTATTGACAGCTTGGCTTTTGACCCATAGAATCTTCGACTTTGGGGCTATAGCTCAGCTGGGAGAGCATTTGCATGGCATGCAAAGGGTCGGCGGTTCGATCCCGCCTAGCTCCATAATATCATATGTCCCCATCGTCTAGAGGCCTAGGACATCGCCCTTTCACGGCGGTAACAGGGGTTCAAATCCCCTTGGGGACGCCAGTTTTTTCAAGAGCTTACGGCGTTTTTCTCAAGCAGCAAATTCAATTTAGATAACTTTTAGGTAATTCGTGGTGCTGTCATCCCGCGGCTTGACCGCGGGATCCAGGTAGTTAAATTATTTTACCTAAGTAAAAATACTGGTATCATTCCCGTAATGGCCTGGTGCTAGGGAAGCTGTAACCAGGGGCAAAGTAGCAACTAAACTGGGAACGCATCCATCACCTCATCGTATTTTTTCTGAGCAGCAGCCAGCGATAGTTTGGAGTATACTTCTAAAGCTTGCCTGCTGGAACGGGGTAAGCCGGGATACGTGCGCAAAATCGTTGAAACATTACAGCTAAATCATAGCCCGTGCTGCCAAAGTGAAGAATATTATAACAAGTTTGCTTTATTTCCCGATAAGCTTTAACCTAAACATTGTCTTGAATGTCGATATTAAAAACTATTTTTTGTCCTTATTTTTTTAAAATTAGGGCAAAATGTTTATCATATGCCCTTTGTGCCTTCGCAGAATCATGTCTGTTATTAATTAGTTGTTCTTTGTGTAATTTATTTACTAGTTTGGTCATGTGTGACGAATAAAATAATGTTCGTATAGCTATAGGAGGTAATTTTGTTAAATTTTGTTTAGGTGATTTTACCGTAGCTTTTCTTTGTTTGGGGATCAAATCTGTTCGGCCATCATAAATTTTCCTCAAATTTTGTTTTCCGAAGACAAATGACGCAAGTTGTAATCGTTGATTTTCATTTTTAGTAGATAAGTGATAATGCTCTACAGGGGTATAAATTTGTCCATTACGTGCATCAATTGCAAGAGAAGCAGCATTCCTCCAATCAGATCGCACGATATCTGTGTTGTGAAGCTTAAAATGATTGCTTTCAAAAATTTCAACAACATCCATGCACATATTTTTACTTGAATTATCCCCGCCGAACAAATGTACAACTGAAGTTTTGGGGTTAAAAATTTTAAGTATTTGAGTTAAAGATTTTAGATTAGTTGCAGAATCTATATGTGCTAAAAAAGCAGTTTTTGATTTAGAATCATAAATTGCTACTATGAGACAAGGTCCAGCTCCATAGGTTCCTAAAATCGGTTTTTTTGAATTAGCAGTTGTTATAGCATATTCACGTTGTAGCACTCCTTCAGCAAGATTTTTACTAAAATTAGCATATTTTGCATTTTTTAAAGGAGCCTGAATTTCAACTAATTTTTTTTCAGATAATTTATTGGACTCAATTTGCTCCTTGATTGCCAGCTTCAATTTCTTGATTTCACTATCTTCTAGTTTATATGAACGTAAATTATAATTGTCATATACCTTTATAAAGTATTTTTCATTGCTTTCCCCATAGTTTTCAATTTCCCATTGAACATTTGGGGATTTGCGAAAATAAACAGTTTTACCATATATTGCGACTTTACCAATTTTGTTGAATCTGAAAGGATGAAACATAAACGATTTACCTCAATTTACCAAAACCATATTGCTAAAATATATATAGTACATTAGAGCCAAAAAACAAATAATTCTATAATTTATTGAACGCATTAAACTTTAAGAAAAATTTTTCGCTTTACTCCTCTTGTTTTTTCTTACTTAAATAATTGTAGAAGCTTGGCCTGCTAATACTATAGATTTTGCAAATTTCAGCAACTGTGTTTTTGCCTTCATTGTACATTTCAATCATTCTATTAATCTGCCGATTATCTAGTAATGGCGGTCTGCCGCCAAGTCTACCTCTAGCGCGGGCGGCTTTAAGTCCTGCTTGTGTTCTTTCCGCGATTAAATCGCGCTCAAACTCTGCTAACGCACTGAAAATATGGAAGATTAGCTTACCGCCGCTTGTTGTAGTAGGCCTCAGGCTAGCGAAGCTGCGATCAACCTCCAAGTTAAAACAACCGGCGCAGGGTTCTCATAAATACAATTAACTTGTTGAAAAAACCAGGAATGCAAATTACTTTATTTTTTTGTAAATATTTAAGGGATTTTTCCACAACCTCCTCAGCTTTCATCGGAGGTTTCCACAGCCATGCTCTTTTTTTAGCTAATTTTCTTACATCTAAACCAATTCGTTCATGAAGGTCGCTTAAGGTTAGTCCAGGGCATAATACTTGTACTTGCACGCCTGTGTTTTTAAGGTCTAAACTAATTGACTCAGTAAACAAACTAACAAAAGCTTTAGTCGCTGTATATATAGATTGCCTAAAATATGGGAAAAAAGACATTATTGATGATACGTTAATAATTGTCCCCATTTTATTTGCAATCATGCTTGGTAGAGCGGCATAAGTAAGTTTCATAGTGGCTAAGGCATGAACCTTCATCATATTTTCATAAGTTATAATATCTTCCTCATAGAATTTATTCCCTTTAGTAAAACCAGCATTGTTAATAAGTATGGCCAGATTATCTAATTTCTTTATCGTTTTGATTAATTCTGCAAGATCTTTATCATTGGCTAGCTCTGCTATGATAACCTCAACGTTTATACTATTTTCCCTCATTAGCTCTTGCGCAAGAACTTTAATTTTATCTTCTCTCCTGCCAGTAATGATCAGATTATAATTTTGTTTGGCTAATGCTCTAGCAAATGCAGCACCAATGCCGCTTGTAGCCCCTGTAATTAGAGCAATCATATGTTCTTGAACCATTTTCATCCCCTGATTAAGTTCCTAAATAAAAAATAGTTTTGACACTATAACATAAATTTGATAGATTTCAACCTGAATTTCACGTAAACAGATTATATTTTGTAATTACTAGTTCCTACACTGATCATTCTAGGAACTTTATTCTAGATGCGGTTTGAACATAATTTGGGTATAGTAAATGAGAAGACATTGGAGCCAAACAGAATTAGCCGAAGATTGGACATTATTACCAGATGAACTTACGCTCATTCAAAAAATGACAAACAATAATCAGCTTGGCTTTGCTGTTATGCTCAAATATTTTCAACATGAATTGCAATATCCTAGCAAGAAAGAAGATATTCCAAAAGTGATAATTGCACACTTGGCAAAACAATTAGGTACTGTTAATGATCTTGATAACTATAATTGGCATAATAGCACAGCCGAAAAACATCGCGCTAAAATCCGTATTTTTTTGGATTTTAGTAAACCGAACTCAATTGATGCCAAAAAACTTGTTACTTGGTTGGCAGAAGAAGTACTTCCGCAAGGATATTCGCGAGTACAAATCAATCAAATGGTTTATGATTGGTTGCGTGACCATAAATTAGAACCATTCAAAGAAAAACAGTTAAACCGCTATATACGTTCTGCGATCAGTAGATTTGAGAAATTATTTATTAAAAAAATTAGCGACAATCTCTCCACAACGACCAAAGAGTCATTATTAAGCCTATTACAGACACAAGATAAATCACTTAATAAATATGATCCTACGCGAGTTAAATTAAGTATTATTAAATCCGATGCAGGTCAATCTAACCTTGACAGTATCTTGGTTGAAGTATCTAAGTTGAAATGTATTGAACAATTGGTATTGCCTAATGAAATTTTTGCAAGCACGTCTCCAAAAATATTGTATCGCTATAGAAATAGAGTGATGGGAGAACCTCCAAGAGAATTATTGCGTCACCCACCACAAATGCGCAATGCCATGTTGGCAATTTTCTGTTATTTGCGAAAACGAGAAATAACTGACAATCTAATAGAACTCATTATTCAAACCATACACAAAATAAGTGCTAAAGCAGAAAAAAGAGTTGTAAGAGAGTTTATAGCAGATATTCAAAAAATCAACGGCAAAACAAACATATTGTATAAAGTTGCCGTTGCGTCTTTAAATCACCCTAAAGATGCTGTAGAGAATGTAATATACCCCGTAGCTGGCGAACAAACCTTAAGAGATATAGTAAAGGAATATAAAGCTACGGCATCTCACTATATTTTGCAGGTACATGCAAAAACCCGATCTTCCTATAGTAATCATTATAGGCGAATGTTGCTTCCAATATTGAATACTTTGGAATTTTGTTCCAAAAATAAGCAAACTCATCCTATATTAAAAGCTATAAACTTAATAAAAAAATATGCAAAAACTTCTCTAACTTTTCTTCCTACAGATGAAGATATTCCTATAGCTGGGATCGTGCCTGATAACGTTAAAGATATTGTTTTAGAAGAGACGGATGATGGTATAAAGGTAAATCGAATCAACTATGAAATTGCTACTTTACAAGCTTTGCGCGGTTGTTTGCGATGTAAAGAAATATGGGTTGAAGGCGCAGATCGCTATCGTAATCCCGATAAAGACTTGCCTAAAGATTTTGATGAAAAACGTGATGAATACTATAAATATCTGAAACAACCACTCGATGTAGAATTATTTATCGATATTATTCAAAAAGAGATGCGTCGAGTCTTGCGAAAACTAAATAATAACTTACCGCAAAATAAAAAAGTAAAAATATTAGAAAAGAAGAAAGGCTGGATAAAATTAACACCGCTAACAGCACAACCAGACCCACTACATATCGAAGAACTTAAATCAGAAATAGCAAACCATTGGTCAATGACTAGCTTGTTAGATATTTTAAAAGAAACTGACCTTTTAATAGATTTTACTTCTCTATTTAAAAGTACTGCAAGCAGAGAAGTACTTAACAGAGATGTACTGCGAAAGCGGTTATTATTATGTCTATTTGGCTTAGGAACAAACACAGGATTAAAGCGCATTAGTTCTGGCAATATCGGAGTAAATCACCAAGATCTACGCTATATAAAAAAACGATTTGTTCACAAAGAATCAGTGCGAGCAGCTATTACCAAAATAGTAAATGCTGTTTTTCAAATAAGAGACCCGCTTATATGGGGTGAATCTACAACTGCATGCGCTTCTGACTCTAAAAAATATGGCGCTTGGAATCAAAATCTAATGACAGAGTGGCATGCACGTTATGGTGGTCGTGGTATCATGATATATTGGCACGTTGAAAAAAAATCAGTTTGTATTTATTCTCAGCTAAAAAGTTGTTCTTCATCTGAAGCAGCAGCTATGATTGAAGGCGTACTTCGACATTGCACAAACATGAAGGTAAAAAAGAATTATGTTGACAGTCATGGACAAAATGAAGTTGCTTTTGCTTTTTCATATATTCTTGGTTTTGATTTGTTACCTAGATTTAGAGCTATACATGCGCAAAAACTTTATCCACCAGAAGACGGCGCAGAAAAACGCTATAAAAATCTTAAACCAATTCTCAGAAAACCTATAAAATGGGATTTAATTAGAAAACAATATGATCAAATAATTGAATATGCTACAGCTTTACGTTTAGGAACGGCGGATTCAGAAAGTATTTTAAGAAGATTTACACGCAATAATGCTAAACATCCTGTTTACAAGGCTTTATCAGAACTAGGTAAAGCAATAAAAACAATATTTTTATGTCGATATCTACACTCCGAAGCACTACGTCAAGAAATCCAAGAAGGTTTAAATGTTATTGAACGCTGGAATAGTGTAAATGGTTTTATTTACTATGGCAAAGGCGGAGAAATAACCAGCAACCGCCGTGACGATCAAGAATTATCGATGTTGTGTTTACATCTTTTGCAAATATCCTTAGTTTATATCAATACTTTAATGGTGCAGCAAGTATTAGCATCTCAGTATTGGAGTAATCGTTTAACTTTAGAAGATAAAAGAGCATTAACACCCCTTTTTCATTTGCATATTAACCCTTATGGATTATTTCAATTGGATATGACCAAACGTCTAGTAATCAAAATTAATTTAAGAGAAAGTAATAATGCCTAAACATGATAGAAGAACTTCTCCCGGAAAAATAGCTAAAAATATAGCAAAAATAATTCGCAAGGAACGTCCTGATTATAATTACCTTAAAACTATTTTTCGCTGTTTACGCGAGGAATTAGAAGTTCCAGTAACAGTAGTGCCTAAAAAATTACCCTATGTACCAACAGAGGAAGAAATTCAAAAATATTATGAAGCTGTATGGCAGTCACGAAACATGCAGGATATGGTAATTATTAAAACGTTGCTTTATACAGGGGTTAGAGTAAGTGAGTTAGTCAATATTAAATTAGATGATATAAATTTTAAACTATGTCAAATACGCATTAATTCTGGCAAGGGCAAAAAAGACAGAATCGTTCCATTTCCCACATTATTCAAAGAGGTTCTTGCTATGCAAACAGACACAGTAAGAAACAATGGCGCAACTTATCTGTTTGAATCATCTTGGAAACGCAAGTATACTGACCGCGGCATTAGGAAAATTTTACTAAAATACAGTGAAAAAGCAGGCATGAAACGAGCTATGTCTCCACATAAACTAAGACATTTTTTATTTACGTGGCTCAAAACCCAAGGGATAGATGATGCTCTAATTCAGCCTTATTCTGGCCATGAAACCAGACAATCTCTTGAAATATACTCTAAGTTGTCTATTGGCAAAGCGCAGAAAAAATACAATGAGGTTATTGGTGAGTTTCCTGTGTAGAAAAATTTATATGGAGGTTGGTCACAGCTTCGCTAGCCTGAGGCCTACTACATCAAAAACACTATTGGTGATTTTAATATCAAGGAAATAAAACCATGATTATTGTTGGCAAATATGTTTCTGATTTATTGTATGGTACTGCTCTTTTTGTTAATGCTGCTCTGTTTCTTCCGCAAGCTTGGAGGATTTATATTAAAAAAACGGCGGAAGAGGCGTCTTTGATTACATTCGGAGGTTTTAATATTATCCAAATTCTTGGATTTATTAATGGGGTATATAATAAAGATTATGCTTTAATCTTTGGGCAAGCAATTAGCATTATTGCTTGTGGGTTAGTTACTATACAAATTCTTATATACAAATTTAAACTGCTTCGTAAGAAAAAGGTAGTGTGAATAATGATTAATTTGCCTCAAGAAACTTTGGTTAAAGTCACGTTTAGGTGTGATGAACAAAATAAACAAAAAATGCTTAACAGTAATTGTATTATACATATTAGCGTAGGACAGGAATATCATGAAGGTGAAAAATTTATAGCCACAATGGATTTAATTAATAGAACTTTTAAATCATGCACAATTATGTTGTGTGATACCTTGCAACGCCATTCTTTAAGAATGAAAAATCCTGAACTATCCGATGATGAACTTTACAACAAGGCATTAATACTAGGGGATGAATGGTTAGAAAGAAACTCTTGCGCTTACAAATATTTGTCTATTGATTCTAAAGTCATGCGCTGGGATGAATGGTTGCATCATGCTGATTATACTAAATATCGAAAACAGATAGATGAATTATATAGGGATAACACAGAATATAAAAATAAAGTACATGCCACAATTAACAAATTTCTAGAGAGACAAGGGCTGTTAAATGATGAAATGTCTTTTAAATTATGCGAAACTTATATATTAGAAGAATGTCCTATATTAGTACCATTATGGGCGCAAACAGGATGCGAGTTTATTATATATCCAAGATTTAGGACTGCTGCAATGTCAGCTACTTACCAACATTTTGTTGGTAACACGAAACAAACTATACTGCAAGAGGTTGCGTTAAAATTTAACAAAAGAACTGTTCCTAAAAAACTTAGCTTTTCTTATGTAGAAAAAAAACGTAAAATATCCACAAATAGTCATTAATGGAGGTATCAGCATGAAAGATTCAAGCAATAAAAAAACCATAAAAATAACTTTAGATGAACTTGTAGAACAATTACCCGGACATATTTACTGGAAATCAAAAGACGGTTTGCTTTTGGGCTGCAACAAAAAAACTTGGGAAGAGTTTGGCCTATCCTCACTAGAGGATTACATAGGAAAAACAGATTACGATTTATTCCCCAAAAAGCAAGCAGACGAGCTAACAAAAATTGACAGAGAGGTTTTGCGTACCGGTAAAATTGTTATTACTGAAGAATTAAGCGATGTTAAAGATGGCTCAACAGCATTATACTTATCTCATAAAGCACCTTTAAAAAATAAAGATGGTGAAATAATAGGAATATCAGGAATTTCATTAGATATAACAAAAGAACGTCAAACAGAAGCTAAACGTTTTTATTTGCTTGAAAATATTATATCGCTAATACCAGGTCACGTTTATTGGAAAGATAAAAACGGTAAATATTTAGGATGTAATAACGAACAAGCTAAAGCATTAGGGTTAAGTTCTGCCAAAGATATTATTAACAAAATCCCATATGAAAATCTATCCAAAAAAGATGCGCAATCACTGCGGAAAAGTGATGATAAAGTGTTAAAAAATGGCGAAACAATTACCGTGGAAGAACCCGGTGTTAAAATAGACGGAACCATGGGAATTTTTTTAACAAAAAAAACACCTCTATACGACAAAGACGAAAATATAATGGGATTGCTTGGCGTATCTTTCGATATTACAGAACGAAAGAAACAAGAAAAGGAATTAAAACGAGCAAAAGAACAAGCGGAAGAAGCAAATCAACTAAAATCTGATTTTATTTCTAACATGGAACATGACATCAGAACACCTTTAATTGGCATATATGGCATGATGGATATTTTTGCTAAACAAGAAACTGACCCAGAGAAAAAACCACTCATGAACGAAATGGTTATTTGTGCTAAGGAATTAATGGATTTTTGCGATGGAATTTTAAACTTTTCAAAAATAGAATCTGATTCATTCCCAATTGTATCTAAAAGCTTTGCTTTGCAAAAACTAATTGATAGTGTGATAACTATCGAGTCTATGGCTGCTAAAAACAAAAATTTAGACTTATCGGCAAAATTTGATAAAAAACTACCAAAAGTTGTTATTAGTGACCCTTACAGAATAAAACGTATCTTGCTTAACTTAGTAAGCAACGCTATTAAATTCACTAAAAAAGGTAAAGTAACAATCTCAGTAACTTTAAACAAAGAAGAAACAGAGAACCGCAGAATCATCGCAAAATTTGTCGTCACAGATACTGGCATGGGAATACCGGACGACAAAAAAGCTTTGATTTACGAACGCTTTACTAAAGTAATTCCAAGTAATACAGGTTTATACAAAGGATTGGGATTAGGCTTGCGAATTGTAAAACAATTTGTTGATGAGCTAGACGGAGATATCCACCTAAAAAGCGAAATAGGTAAGGGTTCAATGTTTACCTTATTTTTGCCATTGAAAATACCACTATCTGATGAAATAATTGATGATGAATAATTTTTAGGGAGAAAATAATATGGATGTTTCAAAAAAAAATATTTTACTGATTGAAGATAACAAACTGGCTCAAAAAATGGCAACTATAGTATTAAAACCTTTAGGGTGCGAAGTGTATACAGCAGACACAGGAGCAGAAGCAATAATTCAATTCAAAGCACGTACTTATGATTTAATTTTTATGGATTTAGGGCTGCCTGATATAGATGGTTACACTGTTACAGAAACCATGCGAGAATTAGAAGAAAAGTGTCATACACATACACCGATAATTGCATTAACTGCTCATACAGAGGATGAATTTAGGAAAAACGCAAAAAAAATTGATATGGATGGCTTTCTAGCAAAACCTTTAACAAAAGACAAAGCGGAAACCATGCTTAACAAACATCGACCAAGATCAGCTCCAAAAATGAGGATAATATAACAAAATACATGCCAAGCTTTTTGCCAAAAAAGCTTGGCAAAAAACATTCATAAATATTGGCACGTATTATCAAAATATACCAATTTAAAATTAAACCATACACGACAAAATAGCAGTCAACTAAAAATAAGGAATAGTACGGGGTAAGGTTGAGTAGATCTGCCAGATCACTCCGACAGACCCCTCCTCAGAACCGGACTTGCGGGATTACCGCATCCGGCTCCCGATAAATCAGTGTCCCCACACATGTTCAGCGAGTCGGGAACATCGAAACGGTTTTCCCTGCGCGGGGAAACCTAATCACTTTAAGAAAAGAATTAAAACAATTCCAGTTCATGTTATGCCGTCTTCCTCTTCGATTAACCCATTTGTAGAATAAAGTATTCCCCGCGGCAAGCCGCGGGGTATTTCCTTCGATTAAAATAGTGCCAACTGCTCTACACTTTTGCCTTGCTCTTTTACGTATCTTTCCACCACCGACCAATCACCTCTTTCACCCA
>JASFHF010000048.1:0-12868 GCA_050123375.1 Gammaproteobacteria bacterium | reverse complement strand
TCAAGCAAAAGAAGAGAAGCTTCACGAACAAAGAAATTTATTTTAATAACGAGATATTGGGGATAGCAAGCACCCTTTTAGGGTGCTAAACAAAACCACCTTCTTAGAAGGTGGTTTCTTTACTTTAATAGAAATTGTTTTACAAGATCAAAATCCTGTCGTGCAAATATTAATTTATTGTAATTAGGGTGAGAAAATAGGTCTTGATTCTTAAGCTCTTCAAGATTGTCGATGATAGCAACAGGTGTAAGGATTTCCTGCTTTACAATCATATTCATTTTGCTTCCAAAACAATTTTGGATGAATTCAAAAAAAAATATTTAAGAATTTTTGTTTGCACATAAAAAACAACCCACCTTGGTGCGCATCGTTGAGAGGCGTGGCGGGTTTGGTTAACTTCATTATAGTATACACACTTAAGCAGTCAACCGTTTTGCATATTTTAATCAAATTTCCAGATAAAACCGCCAAATATCATTGAATCTTAACAGATTTATGAGATATATTCAATGTCCGATAATGACCGTTATCGGACATTGAATGTATGTATTTCCACTCACTACCTTAGTTTTCTGGTAAAAATGAACCCTATTGTTCCAGCAATTAAAGCAGCAATAAATGGTAGACCAAATAAGATCGCTGCAATTATTGCTATAATTGTAATCGTTGCAGTTAACCAGCTAATTGTGCTAAAAAACAGCCAGAAGATGCTTAGAATTATTAGAATAACAACTGAAAATATTAATGGTATAAATACTAGCACCCCAGCCACTAAAAATGTTGTTGCGGCACAAGTTATGGCATTGGTTAAATATTTTTTGAGCATATATATACCGCTCGCTAATGAAAAAGCCGGATTTATACTGCAAGTTTAAATTGGAACTCATGATTTTACAAGTGGTGATTACCGCGCATGCCAGATCTGCGTTTTGTTTTAGTTATGCAGATGCGCGGTGACTCGCGATTTTACCAAACAAACAGGTTGTAAAATCGCGAGTTTCAATTTAATATCAATCAAATACAAAATTAGTTTAAAGTGTAAAATTAATTATATCTTCCGCCCTATTTTTAAGGCACGATTCGTAATTTAAAAAACTCTTTTTGTTGACGGCAGAATGTTTCTTTGATCCCAAAAATAGCTACAATTAATGAAATTAAAAATAATGTAGTTAGCGATAACAAGCTTAGAGTAAAATTAGATTGATGATAAATTTGTTTGCCGGCTGCGAAATGCTGATGAAATGACAGCTGAATTAAAGCAGTAATTAAGGGAATCATCATCGTGTTGGCAAAAGCTATTCCCGCATTGTTAAATCCAAGCGCGGTAGCATGTAAATTTACTTCAACGTGTTCGGCGATTGTGGTGAACGCAACGCTTTGACCGGATCCTGCAACTCCTAATCCAAAGAATAATAAAGCAAATATTATTTTGCTATTTATCGGACAGTATATTATCGCTAGAGTCATACACATGCCTAAAATTGCGCTGGCAATTAAAGTGGTTTTTCTGCGTTTAATAATATCTGAAATTGCACCGAAAAATGGACAGCCAAACGCCAATCCAAACCACACCATTGACGAAATAAATGCTGCTGTTTCGTGACTAATGCCTCTGGTTTCTATATAAGTGGTACCCCACAATGTTCCTAAAAAAGCGAGCGCTACATAATTTGCTGCTGAATATAGAACAATCCACCATGCTTGTGGATTTTTCACAAGCGTAATTAATTTTTGCATTAAAGATGATGATTTGCTTAGAAACTTTAATTGTAACTTAAATGATTTTGGTTTGTTGCGAACAAATATTCCGATAAGAATGGCAAGCAATATGCCGACAAGTCCAATTAAAAAAAACACTAAACGCCAGTTATCGTGCATTTTATATAATAATATAACTAAAGGCGCTCCCGCTATTGTTGGGCCAATCGCCCCTAAGAATTGAGCTAATCCAAAAATAAATCCCATAATTTTTTGCGGAAACCAGTTTAGAGTTAAATTTAATAAACATATAAAAGCAAATGCTGAACCGGCGCCCATTAAAAATCGCCCTATTATTCCAGTAGCAAGGCCGTGTGCAAAGCAAAAAACGAAAACACCTAATGCACACACGAAACTAAAAATGGTTAATAATAATCTGGCTCCATATTTATCAACTAAAATGCCAACCGGAATTTGTAGTAAACCATAAGTTAAATAATAGCCTGCATCTATGTATGACAATTGTTCAGCGTTAATTTTTAATGCAATTGTGATTTCGTGAACAATACTTCCTAAAAAAGTACGCAGAAAAAATTCATATAAGAAAAACAAGGCAGCTAATGTCCAAATAAAACAGCCTAATAAAGAAATTTTTGTTTGTGTTTTGTTTAAAAAATTATTCATTATTTTTCCGTATCTAATTTAACCGGAATAGTTTGCTGTCTGCAATACGTTTCTTTAATAAAGAAACATATTGTAATTGCAACTATATATATTACAAGCATCATGCTTAACCCCAAAATAAAATTTTCTGACTGATATTTCATACCGGCATGCGACTGCGACAATTCAATAAATAATCCAAACAATGGGATCAATAACGTTGTGGATAACATCAGCAGCCCGTTATTTATACCAAAACCAGTTGCATGAGTTTCTGGCCGGATGCGTTCTGACATGATTGCAAAAGCTAAGCTTTGTCCAGATCCTGCGATCCCTAAACAGAAAAATATTAAAGAAAAAATATATATATTATTAATTGGGGTGTAAATTGTGAAAATACTTGCGATGAACCCTAGAGAAGCACATATCAACATGGGTAGTTTGCGTTGTTTCAAAAAATCAGAGATAAACCCTAGCACGGGACAACCTATCGCATATCCTGCCCAAATTAATGAAGATACTAAAGCTGCATCTTTTTGTGATAAATTATGAGTTTCTAAATATGTTGTGCCCCACACTATGCCCAATATTGCTAAGCTGGAATTTGCTAAAGTCGCATATATAATTATTAACCACGCTTGAATATTGCGGGATAAATTTATTAATTTTTTATGTATAGGTTTTTCCCTGTTTAAAAAAACAATTTTGTTATCTATATTTTTTGGAAAATCTCTAACAAAAATCCAAATCAGACATCCTATCAATACGCCTATAACGCCAATACCTCCTAACACAGCACGCCAATTATCATGTAAATTTGCAAGTAAAATAACTAATGGTGCACCAGCCAACAAAGGTCCTACTGCTCCTAAAAGTTGGGACAGACCCGCGATAAATCCAAAATGTTTATGCGGAAACCAATTAAGTGACAACATTAGCAGGCTCACAAAACCAAATGCCGAACCAAAGCCCATTAATAAACGTGCTATTAATAGTAAAATAAATCCATGTGCAAAAGTAAAAAGAAATACTCCGGCAACACAAATAAACGTTGCTGCTGCTAGTAATTTTTTAATTCCGAATGAGTCAATCAATACACCGACAAACGCTTGCATAACTCCATAGGTGATAAAATATGCTGCACCAATTAAAGATAATTGCTCTGCTCCTAAATGTAATGAACGTGTAATTTCATCGGCAATCGTACCAATGAATGTACGCAAAAAGAATTCATACAAAAAAAATGAAGCGGCTAAAAGCCAAATAAAACATCCAAGAATTGTAATCTTATCATTTGATTGCTGCATTATGCGTTAATTTCTTTCCATTCTTTAAGTTTGGCTGCGACTTCTTTTCCTTTTTTAAAGATTGCAATTTGAAATAAAGTTTCACCTTCGTGAACTAATGGAAGATTATTTTTACCAACAATGATGCCATCATGAGGGGCACGAACATATACATTATCAGATGACCCAAATGGATCTTTAACAACAGCTATTTGTTCTTTTTCCGAAACCTTCTGGCCTAATTTAATATTGGAATAAGCGGTGCCGCTCTTCGGCGCTCTTATCCAATTATAGCTTTCGACGACAAATGAAGTAGCTGTTTTTTGTTTTGGTTTGTTTAATTCTGGAAGCATTTTTAAATGGCGCAATACATTAGTTATTCCTTTTAAACCAACCTTGATGGCGCGCTCATCAAAACGTAATGCTTCACCCGCTTCATAAATCAAATATGGAATATTTTTTTTGCTTGCAGTTGCACGCAATGTATTTTTTTCTGCTTTTACATGGCAAATCACTGGTGCTTTAAAAGCTCTTGCTAATTGTTCGTTTTGTTCGATTTCAGGATTAATATAAATTTGTGGTAAATTACTATGATTGATCGCTCCTGTTCTTAAATCGATGCAATAATCTACTTGAGATAATATTTCTGAAGTGAATAAATGTGCCAACCTTGCAGCATGTGAACCGGTAGCACGACCAGGAAATGCTTTATCAAGTTCTAAACCATCAGTTAAATATCTTGATCTGGTAATGTATCCATACACATTGAATACAGGAATCATGATTAAAGTACCAGTTAGTTTTTTTAGCAAAGAAAGCCCCAGAAGACGATTTACTATTTCTGTGCCATTTAATTCATCACCGTGAATAGCTGCTAAAACCAGTAAAGTAGGACCAGTTTGTTTGCCATGAACAACTTTGATTGGCATATATATTGGCGCATAGCTGGAAATTTCCGGCATCGGAAATGCTAAAGAAGCTACTTCACCTGGCTGTATGGTAGCGTTAAAAATGTTTAATGGTTTGTTTTTCATAGTTAATTCTCTTTTTTGCTAACCCTAATGATACATTTTTTTCCTCCATTTTGGAACCAAAATCTCATTTGTTATTAAATATAATTAGTGATAAAATACGCTGTTTTATTGATACTGGAAAGATAATATGACCGTTTCAGCAATATTATGGGATTATGATGGTACTTTAGTAGATAGCGCCCACAAAAATCTTATGGCAACTAGGGAAATTCTGCTGCATCTTAATTACATCACTTCAAATGACGAGTGGCCGTCAGCATTATCCTCCGTAGAAAAGTATAGAGATATTACATGTTCTGCTACTAATTGGCGCCATTTTTATAAGAAATATTTTGGTTTATCCGAGCAACAAGTTAATGAAGCTGGCGCTTTATGGAGTGAATTTCAATTAAAAAATCAAACCCCAGTAGAAGTATTTGATGGAATTCCACAATTAATTAGCAGTCTTCCCCCTATTCCCCAAGGTATTTGTTCGTTAAATTGTGAACAACTTATCGAAAAAGAATTGCAGCAACGTCAATTATTAAATTATTTTGATTACATTGTTGGTTACAACACTAAAGCAATTAGTCAACCAAAACCAGATCCGGAAAGTTTTGCGTATTGTTTGCAGCAAATGAAAGTACCTACGGCTGGAACTATTATATATATTGGAGATCATCACGAAGACACACAATTTGCACGTAATGCAGAAAAGATGTTACGCAATGATAATAATCAATTACGTGTTGTAAATATTGCTGCATGTTATAGCGGCGCTAAACCAGATCTTTGGGAGATGCAGCCAGATTATCGAGCCCATTCAGTTGATGAAGTAGTATCAATTATTTCATCTTTTACATCATAGAATTGAGGAGAAAATAGCTACCCAAAACCTCTTATAGTTACCATATAAAAAATTAATTTAATAAAATTACTTTCCCATTATACTTGTTCTAATATCCAGATTTCTGGCTCATGCGGTAAATTATTATATTCTAATTCAATTTCATACTTTAAGTTCCCATAAAATAAATTACAAAAATCAAACCAAATATAATCAATGTAGGATTTATATCTGCAGTTTTTCGCATAATTAGTTTTAAAATTATATACATAATAAAACCGGCCCCCGCTCCATCAGCAACAGAACCAGCATATGGGATAGTTGCTGCAATGATCAATGTTGGGATAAAGTCAGTTAAATCCGACCAATTGATCTCAAGAATATGTTTTGCCATATGATAACCAATAAAAATCAATGGTGCGGCTGTAGCACACACAGGAATGGTTTTGGTTAGCGGCGCAAAAAATAACACCAATAAAAATAAAATTGCAATAATTACTGCAGTTAAACCAGTGCGTCCACCAGCATGAATACCAGCAGAGTTTTCCAGATACGCTGTGGTTCCACAACTACCAAAACAACCACACAATAAAGTTGCAATACCGTCGGATAATAATGCTTTAGTAAATCTTGGTTGGTATTCAGACTGTTTAGGAATTTTGGTTGGTTTTAAAATTCCCATAGTTACACCAGAAAAATCGAATAAACCTGCAATAAAAAAAGCACAAATTATTCCTAAACCAGTTAAATTAAATAATTTAGGTAGATCAAAAGCAAATAACGTTGGTTTAATGCTTGGTGGTAATGAAATTATCCCATGAAACTTGCTGATACCAAATAATAAACTCAGCGCAGTTACGGTTAAAATGCTGATTAAAATTCCACCCAATATTTTAAAACGATGTAACACTATAATCATAACCAAGCCGAATAAAAATAATAACACTGGCCATAATTGTGGAGAACCAAAGTAAAACCAACCATGTGGTTTATGTATTATCAATTGCATATTTTTCAATCCAACTAAAGCAATCAACAACCCCATGCCAATAATAATACCAAGAATTAAAGTGTGTGGAATTGCAGCAATAATTTTACGATATACTTTAAATATGACTAACAAAATAAATAAAATACCAGTTACAAAAACCGCACCGAGCGCGGCTTGCCAATTATATCCTGCATGCAATGCAATTATATAAACAAAATAAGCGTTAAGCCCCATACCCGGCGCCAAAGCTATTGGAAAATTAGCTAAAATTCCAACCAAAAAACTTCCCGCAGCAGCAACTAAACAAGTCGCAACAAAAACAGAACTGGTATTCATTCCAGTTTGTGACAAAATTTCTGGATTAACAAAAATAATGTATACCATAGTAACAAAAGTAGTTAAAGCAGCAATCAATTCCACACGAATCGAAGTATTATTTTCTTTCAGTTTAAAATAACGTTGTAAAAAGTTTTGCATGAATTTCTCCTTTAAAAATTACATATATAAAGCAATCGCAGTCATTACCATTAATCCTAACGCAAAATATGCAAGCCGTAATAACACTGGCACGCATTCTTCGGTTTCTTTAGTATCAACAATATGGAAAGCAATATAAATAAATGTTCCGGCAGCAATTGCATTAAAAATTCCTGAAATAAATTGGCCAGAATTTGCAGCTAAACAATGTGCGAAAAAAGATCCAAAAATAATTCCAATTGGCGTCATTAAAGAAAATAATAACATTAACTGAAGCATAATGTTTTTAGTTAATCCTTGTTTGCGCATACTAACCCCTAGTGCAAACGCTGCTGAACCTTTATGTGCAATTATTGCAATAAAAATAATAATAAAAGTAGATAATGCAGTTTCGACACCTAATGCAATACCTGCAATAACCGAATGAATTGATAATAGAATTGCTAACAAATATGCTAACCATGGTTGTAAATGCGGATGCTTGCATGCTTCGTTATGGCAAACTAATAATTTAATGGTGCCCTCTTCAATCATGCGCAACGCTAAAATAGTAAAAGCACAAATTACGAATGCTAATGGGTAAGTACTGTTAAAAACTGTGTGCAATCCATTTTGGGCATCAGGCAGCAAATGAATTAAACCTGCTCCCAAAAAAATTCCGCCGGCAAAAGATTCGCCGTAAGATAATATTTTTTTGGTTAAATCATTTGCACGAATTAAAATTGGAAATAATCCAAAAATTAGTGCTATGCACAAAATGATTAAGCTAACTAGAAATTTGGCGCCATAACCCATTGTTTTCTCTCCTTGCGTCATCCCGCGGCTTGACCGCGGGATCCAGCTTCGAATCATGTTTATTTCTGGATCCCGCGGTCAAGCCGCGGGATGACGCAATTTATTCTCCAATAATTTTTACTAATACACGTTTCTTACGTTGGCCATCAAATTCACCATAAAAAATCTGTTCCCATGTACCAAAATCGAGCTGGCCGCTAGTTATAGCTACTACCACTTCTCTACCCATTAATTGACGCTTAATGTGAGCATGCGCATTATCTTCACCAGTATCATTGTGACGATATTGACTAATTGGCTCATATGGCGCTAGTTTTTCCAAAAACTGTATATAATCGTGATGCAGACCACGTTCATCATCATTGATAAATACGGATGCGGTAATATGCATTGGATTTACTAAAACCAGGCCTTCTCTAATCCCGCTTTCGTTCAAACATTGCTCAACTTGTGGCGTAATATTGATGAACTCCATTTTTTGCTTAGTTTTAAACCAAAGCTCTTTACGATAGGTTTTCATTCTCTTTGCTCCTTCTAAGGCGATACCCTACAATAAATCAGTGTTATTATAAAGCTAAATTTTCCACGCGGGGATCGCCTCTCCGTGTGGAAATAATTTTTTAGTTATTTGCAAAACCTTGGGTGAATGCATAATCTTTACCAGTTGTTTAAGAATCTGTTTATTTTTATCTTTGCTGCGTACCACAATTACATTTGCATATGGTGAATCTGCACCCTCTTTTAACAAAGCATTTTGCGGGGTAAATCCTGCAGCTGTAATGTAATCATTAGTTAATCCAACTAGATCTGCATCTTTAAATATTCGCGGTAATTGTGCAGCATCAAGCGTTTTAAATCGCAAATTTTTCGGATTACCAACAATATCGTGTATCGTTCCAAATAGACCAGCTTTAGCTTTCAATTTTATCAGACCAGCTTTTTGTAATAATAATAACACCCGGCCTTCATTACTTGGATCATTTGGAATTGCAATAATTGCGCCATATTTAAGTTGTGATAATTGGCTAAATTTACGCGAATAAAATCCAAATGGATACACAAAAGTTTTACCAATTGATATTAAATGATATCCATGCGCTTTAACTTGTAAATTTAAAAATGGCGTATGCTGAAAAATATTTGCATCAATATCAGCGTTATTTAAAGCTTCGTTTGGTAATTGATAATCATTAAACACAACTATTTTTAATTTAATGCCACTTTCAGCGCAAATTTTTCTGCTGGGTTAGTAAAGCCCTTTGCATTTTTTGATTTTATTTTTTTCCAGCGTTTTGTTTTGAGATAATCATAGACTAGCAAACGATATTTACTGATAGTGCTGGCATGCGTATTAAATTCTGCTGTTGGAATTTGGAGTTGTTTTTTAATGTCGTCAATTATTTCCGATGGGATTGTAGTTGATTCTGGAAAGTAACCCAAATTTTTAAATACAATCAGCAACACAGCATAACTTAGTTGTGAATTAATATCCCGCGAACTTTTTCGCATCATGGACAACTCTGCGCGTGTTAACCTGTAATCTGTTGCTAAGATTTCCTCTGGTATTTTCTTTTTGGTGCTGTAATAAGGATAAGCGGTTTTGTGGATTGAGGTCATGACGGCTCCATTGTTTGGTCATTTTTGTGGCATCTAAAAAACGGTCGTTTTCATTACACGAGCTACTGCTGCATGAAAACTCCCAAAATCGTCTAATTTTATGTTAAATAAACCATATAGTAAACAATGTTAAGGTTCTTGCTTTAGATAACGAGTTATTATACAATTTGCGCCACTAAGAGGACAAAATTATGCATATTGGCTACGCACGAGTAAGTACACACGATCAAAATCTTGGATTGCAGGAAGATGCGCTCAAAAACGCTGGTTGTAAGGAAATTTTCCAAGACATTGCCAGCGGAGCCAAGACTGAGCGACCTGGATTAGAAGAAGCTATGGCTTACCTCCGAGAAGGCGATACTTTAATTGTGTGGAAATTAGATCGTCTAGGGCGCTCAATACAGCACTTAATTCAAACTATAAAAACACTCAATGAACGTAAAATAGGCTTTAAAAGCTTGCAGGAAAACATAGATACTACAACCAGCGGCGGTAAGCTAATATTCCATATTTTCAGTGCGTTAGCAGAGTTTGAGCGCGATTTAATCGCGGAAAGAACACAAGCAGGACTTAAAGCCGCCCGCGCTAGAGGTAGACTTGGCGGCAGACCGCCACTGTTAGATAATCGACAAATTAATCGGATGATTGAAATGTATGATGAAGGCAAAAATACGGTCGCTGAAATTTGCAAAATTTATAGTATCAGCAGACCGAGTTTTTATAATTATTTAAAAAAACGGAATGAGTACTAGGAAAAAATATTTTTTATGGGCGTAATTGCAACACAACTATTTTTAGAAAGAAAAGTGGTACAATAGCTAAATATAAGGATTTTAAATGAAAGAGTCAATAAAACAAGAATTTGTGAATAAGTGGATGGTGTTTGTTGCGGTAGGTATTATGGTAATGATGATCAACCTAGATGCTACAATTATCTATTTGGCTTTGGCACCAATTTCTAAGGCTTTCCACTCATCACTTACTACGATACAATGGGTAGTTAATATCTATTTATTGGTTACAGCTTCATTATTTATTTTT
Source organism: Gammaproteobacteria bacterium (assembly GCA_050123375.1). GTDB lineage: Bacteria > Pseudomonadota > Gammaproteobacteria > UBA12402 > UBA12402 > JASFHF01. The sequence goes on along the minus strand of JASFHF010000048.1, from coordinate 2,440 downwards.
GCGGGGCGTATGGCTGATATGTTTAGCAAAAAAAATATTTTTTTGTTTGGCGTAGCTGTGTTTACTCTTGCTTCAGCACTTGCTGGATTATCTAATAATCAAGTAATATTAATTATAGCCAGAGCCTTTCAAGGTGTAGGTTTTGCCTTCACTTTTACTCTCGCCGTTCTAATTGTAACCAGTTGTTTTCCTTTGGATAAACATGGATTTGCGATTGGATCTCTTATTTGTGTTACTGGATTTTCACAAGCAATAGGGCCTACATTGGGAGGCTTTATTTTGCACTATTTTAGCTGGAGATGGATATTTTTAATGAATTTGCCACTAGGGCTAATTTCTATTTTTCTTACCACTAAATTCTATCCAAAAGATAAACCGCAGCACGTGGGTAAAAAACTCGACATACCTGGAGCTATAGTTCTGTTATGTGGGTTATCAAGCTTGATCTTTTCTCTTAATATGTTGGGTGTTTGGGGATTTTTTTCTGCCAAGTTCCTTATTTTTGTTCTTATTGCTATTGCGTTGCTTGTTTTCTTTATCTTTTTAGAGAAAAAAAAGGAATTTCCATTGGTAAATTTTTCAGTTACTAAAGATCATGCGTTTTTTGCTGTTAATGTTTTACGTTTTATATATATGTATTGTTGGTTAATAATCTTGTTTTTTCTCCCGCTATTTTTACAAAATATTGAGGGAGTAAATTCCTTGCGAACAGGAATTTATTTGCTATTCATGACCGTGCTTTTTGGGATTGTGTCACCGTTTATGGGAAAATTTATTGACAGGCATGGTAGTAAAATACCCACAATAATAGCATTATTATTTGCCATGGTTGGGCTGATATTTTTCGTATTTTTACGATATTTTTCGATGTTTTTCCCATTGTTTTTTGGGTTGCTATGTTTTGGAATTAGCGCCGGCATTATTTTATCGAGTAGCGTTAAGGCAGCTCTTACAACTTTGGAGAATCAGCATTCAGGGGTAGGACTGGGAATTTTTTACACTTTAGCTTTTATTGGAGGAGGAGCTGGTGTTGCACTAGCTGGATCACAGCTTAACTTACAAGCATTTTATTACTTCAAACAATTAATAGCGAATGGGCACATTATGTTAACTTCGAAGCAGCTTGCGATCATGCATAACTTTGTTAATGGTTCACGTTCATTGCAGCAACTACATAAATTTATACCAGCTATCTATGTCAACAAGCTCGTTGAAGTTTCTCGTCACGCTTTTTTAAATGCTTTTTCAAACGTAATGATAGTATGTGTGGTACTCATGATCGTTGCTATTATTTTTAGCTTTAGGTTGTACTCAAAAGAACGTGAACTGAATATTAAAGGCGGTAAATAAAAGTGAGATTTATCTTTGTACACGACAAAAATCATGATGTTATCTCCAGACAAGGGATTATCGGTGGTTTTGTAGGCGGAAAAAGCTGTTTTAAGCACCGTTTAAATTGCCAATGTTTGTGCTGCATGTTGAAAATAATGTCGCGAATCAAATCCAGCCCATAACGAAAATAACTATATTGCGGTCTTCTGCCATCACGAAATTTTTTAAAACGAATAGGTTTTTTAATTGCCCGCCATTCACCAATCTTGTGGCACCAGCTAAATCCAACCGCAAGTAATGCCACTAACTTTTCAATCCTTGCTTTTTTATTAAGATGTGTGTCTTCAAAATTAAATCCGCGGCTTTTCAAACTATGGAACAAAACTGCAATTTCCCATCTGCGTAAATATATCGATACCGCATTTTCTGCTTTGTGTTTATTCGTTGCCACAACCAACAATTCTCCTGAATCTGATCTCCCTGCTGCCACAAATAATTTTTGTCCGTGAATCGTAACCGGCTGAATATACGACATTTGGCATTTTTGCTTTAAGTCAGCAAATAATTCCTTAACTTTAAATGTCTTTTTTTCTGAAAATATCCTAACCTTAGCTCCTTCTTTAACCCTTATATAAAAGGGTATTTTGGCTTCTGTCAAGTAGCTAAAAAAATACTGATTGGCAAACTCCCGATCAGCTAAAACTCCCGCAATACAGCCTTTGCCAAACACATCCACAAACTTTTTTATTATTGCCATATGTTCTTTTCCTGTCGCATTTCCTGCTTTATCCAATAAAGTGTAAAACAACGGTATTGCTATTCCTTCATATGCAACACCAAGAGTTAAAATATTGATTTTAAATTTACCAAAAAACCAATTGGTTCGATCTATGCTTATATATAACTTGCATATTTCCCCGCGGCTTGCCGCGGGGTGGTGTTAACTTGCATATTTCCCCGCGGCTTGCCGCGGGGTGGTGTTAACTTGCATATTTCCCCGCGGCTTGCCGCGGGGTGGTGTTAAAGGGAAAGTTTGAAAACCGTAGGTTTTCAAGTATGATGCGCGAATGGAAGTAAAGAAGAGTAACCATTGTGCGTATCAAACGCA
>JASFHF010000047.1:0-13158 GCA_050123375.1 Gammaproteobacteria bacterium | reverse complement strand
TGGGTGAAAGAGGTGATTGGTCGGTGGTGGAAAGATACGTAAAAGAGCAAGGCAAAAGTGTAGAGCAGTTGGCACTATTTTAATCGAAGGAAATACCCCGCGGCTTGCCGCGGGGAATACTTTATTTTCATTCTGCGTAATAATTGCGCTATTTCTAATACATAACAATTCATATGCCCAAGTTTTATTTCTGTTCCTTTTATAAATTTTGGGGTAAATGTTGAGAAAAAAAAGAGCAATTTATTGGTGCCATAATTATGGATTGCTATTAAATCCATACCGTTAGGATATGCTAGAATGGGAGCCCAATTGGCAAAACGCTTCAACAAGAGATGTGCGTCTTGTTGTAATTTTTCTTTTTTTAGAGAGGTTTTAATTCGGAAGGTAATTCGTGTAGTCATTGATAGGTGCCTTTGATTATTAATTTTGTTGCGAGTATAGCATATTTTTCAGACAAAAGTGTTTAATTTTTTTATAAATTTTGGCGTTATTACTATTTTATGTTATTAGCGACTTTTATTGTCATTGAATTCCTCTATGGCAATTGACACGACAATTATCATGTTCAGAAGACAATGCCAGCAAAATCCCTATAAGGTGTTGATTATCACTTTATCTACAATTTAACGCCACTATTATTTGGTATAACTTAAAAAATTTTCTGCAATTTCCCATAAATCATCATCTATCGACCAAAGTGTGTTATAGATTGTATCATAATCCAGAGTAGGGCAATGATCCATTGATGTTAATAAGCAATTTAATACAGCTCTCATTTTTGGTATTTTTTCATCAATGAGGTCTTGTAACTCAAGTTGTTTATGCATAATTTTTGTAATATCAAATCCGTTTTTCAGCGCATAGAATTATGTCGCGCGCCAGCATTATATCTTCATAACAGCGTAAAAAGTTATGGTATATATATGCCCGTTTACTGCCGTGTGAAATTGATTGTTTAAAATATTTCATAGCAGACTTGAAATGATTTTTTATCAATGCTTTTATTGCTAATTCAAAATACATATCCATATTTTCTTCGTTTGTCATGCTTGTGTCAATTTTAGTATTAATAGTTGTATTCATCTTGTTTTCTCCTTCATTAGTTATTTGCTCCTCTCCATTTTTTCATTGTAATTACTCGTACTGCGTCATCCCGCGACCCAGTTAGTTGATCGCGGGATCCAGAAACTTATGTTTGCTGGATTCCGCGGTCAAGCCGCGGAATGACGGTGAGCAATTACTTTTCGTTTTTAATTTTTTAATCCCCTTTTTCTTGTTGGTTTTTATGTGGCAACCATTTATGAATTAACTTTTGTAATTTCTCCATCGAAAGCGGTTTTACTGCAAAATCATCACATCCTGCTTCGATGCATTTTTCTTTTACCGTATCACCAAACGCGGTTAAAAAAATTACCGGCGTACTTTGATTAGTAAAACTTTTGCGAATAAATTTGCAAATTTCAATTCCGCTAACGTCTGGTAAACCAATATCAAGCAAAATTAAATCAAATTTATTTTGCAGTGCATCAAATGCTTCACGGCCGTCTTTGGCGGCAGTAACTTCGCATCCTAGAGATTCCAAAAAAGTTGTGTTAACTTTGCGAATAATCTCAGCATCTTCAACCAGTAAAACCTTGGGCTTTTTGCTCAATTTTTCTTTGGTTGAAATTAATGTAACTGGTATTTCTTTTTTCTGTTTGTGATAATACGCTTCAACTTTTTGCTGCAAATCAGCCTGCATGCGTTGATATTTTTCTCTGACACATACATCGATATTATCAGCTGTTTTAATACCAATCTTAATGCGCGAATCGTTTTTCTTATTGTCATCGCGCAAAAGTACTAAGCATATCTCTCCATCTTCACTTAGCAATTTTAGTCCCTCCCCAAAATTGCATTCGAAAATTTCCATTTTTTTAATCCTCGATTAAATAATTACGCAACAGCACCGTCATCCCGCGGCTTGACCGCGGGATCCATGTTTGTTTTGCTGTTCTGTTCCGCTAAAACCTTTTCATAAATTTCTTCACGATAAACGATAACATTTTCAGGTGCAGAGATTCCAATACGAACCTGACGCCCTCTAACTTCCAAAATTTGAATTTTGATGTCATCGTTAATCATTATCGATTCTTTGATTTTTCTAGTTAAAACTAACATATTTTTTACTCCTTTAAGTTTGTTTGCTTCCGTTCCCAAATACATTGCGTTTTTAGGATAGGTCTTGGCTATTGTTATTTTTGATCGGCTTTATGCCTATTAAGGTGGTTATTTCCTTATTGCTTGTCCGTTTGATCAGTCAAGCAAGTTTCCCTTAGTTGTTTAAAGTATAGTATGGTGTGGGCACAATTAAATTAAGTAATAATTCAGTTAAATTTACCATATAATTTACTTAGTTAATTGACAAAGGAAAGCTGGTATATTAAGATGCAGAATGTATATCAAAGGACACGAAATATGGCAAAAATTAGGACTCAAGCCAACATCCGCCAGGTTACCTGGGAACAGGTTCGCCTCAAAGTCAAGAAAGTTAACCCAACCTTATACAATATTATCGATGAGCTGAACCCACCAAAAGAACTTGGTCTCTTTGTTGCACAAATTCCTTTTGGCCAGGAACCAGTACAACGAGGCGTTTTGCATTTGCCGGATAATCAGGGAAATTTAGTGAAACATGATAATCCTAAGTTAGATAAAAAACTGCAGCAACTCGCATATAATTTAGGCTCAAATCCTGTAAGTTTAGTGTTAAAAAATTCTTTTGAAATATATTTTAATATGTATGGTTACACAATCCCATTCATAATCGTTCCACAGGGTGTACTATTTAGTATGTGGCTACTATTAAATCCAGATAAATCCCAACACCCGCCTTTTATATGGAACGTTAGTGCAGGCGCCAGATCAATGTTTATGCTCTCTAAAATTTCATTAGATAGAAATCATGCTCGATTGGCACAACATTTTGATGTTAATCTGGATAAGCCGGAACATTATGCTGATCATGGCAAACTATTTCGTGCTATATATGAAAGTGAAAATTTTAAACAAGATTGGTATACTGAAGTTTTATATTTTGCTAAAGAATGGTTTGATAAGTTACAAGATCCAACGTGGATAAAATTTTCTAAATATTTATATGAAAGCAACTGGAAAAATACGGAATTTTGGCGTAATGAATTTCTGTGGAATTTAATTTTTTCAATGATTCAAAAAAATCGTAATTTGAAGCCTAATCCATATGTTGCTGATACAGTCAAACATTTATTTTCTATGAGTATTGGAGCCTATCCAGGTTTTGCGCCAGCAATTGATGATTCAGTTGCACCAATTTCAAGATTACAGCAATTATATACTGATGTTTACCAATTAGGATACGCGCCAATTATTATGCATCCAACTTACTTTCAACTAAAACAAAATCGTCCAATTTATTATTCGCTTGCTTATCCAACAACAACTAGTTTTTCGGCCAAGTCAAAACGATCGGCAAATAAAATTACCGAATTAAAGGAAATTTACCATTTGTTACATAAATATTTAGATTCAATCAAACAGGATGATTTAAATCTTAGCAATATAGCATTGGCAAAAATCCCCAACTTGGTTACATTTAATTGTTACCATACTAGTGAAACTTCAATTAACGTTGATTCTAGTGAATTATTACCCAAAAGAGATAGTAACTTTTTACTTAACAGACAAGGCGATTTTCCGGATAAAAGTCCATTTTTAAGAGGATGCGTGAGCATCGCTAAATCATCTAAAACAAAAAATGCTTAATCTGCGTTCACGACCTACTGTGGTGTGATAGATTAAGTCTTCGCAATGAGCTAAATCAGCTTGTTGTGCATATCGCATAATTTCATCATCAGATGGCACATAACAATAATCTTTGCCATAAGGCGTTTCGATTACACGATCATGAGAATTCAATTTAGTCGCGTTAATTGAAACACATTCAATTGGAAGCACATCTAAAATCAAGAGGCCATTTTTATTTAACATATTGCCAAGATGCGAAACTACTTGAGCTTGTTCATTTTTTGAAAATTCAAAAATGCTAGCCCATACCCATAATATTAGATCAAATTTATCATCAGGACAAAAATTCATAACGTCACTACAAAAAATTTTTACGCGCCCATAGAATTGTGATTGTAAAAATTGATAAAACTTTTTATCACGCTCAATAGCAACCAATTTTCCGGTATATCCCTGGTTTAAAATATGAGAAAGTACTCTGCCATAACCTGCACCAACTTCCAAAATAGATTTGGCTTTGTCGATGTATTTCTCAAGATTTTTAACATCAACTCCGGTATCCAACCCGCCTTGAACCGCGCCCTGATAAAAAGCTTCTATAGGCATATTTTTATATATATTTATATTATCAGTATTTGACCAGTTTTCATGCATAAAATGATAAGGCTTGAGATTTGTTATGCACTCTTCTTGTGTGTTTTTTTTTGTCATCTTGATCAAAAATTCCTTTAAATACCTTATTTAGTGAGTTTTCCTTTTGTTTATTATCGAATACACATATATTATCACACAATAACAATCATAATAACTTTTTGTGCTATAAAATTGAGACATCTGTCACAAAAAGGAGGATATTAACATGAAATTTATGAATTAAATCACACACATAATCTCCCCGCTCGGGTTTATAAACTTGAGCGGGATTTTATCTGAATGCAAGCTGCAAAAATGAATGTAGAGTTAATACAAGTGTTTTGGTGCGGAGCAATCAAAATTGTTAATGATGATAGATGACAACATCATCTAACTACGTATAAGATAAAACCAATCCCGCCTGGAACAATGGTTGTTTATACAGAATATAATTTGGAGTAGGTTGGTGGTCTTTAAAGCGTATATATAAATATCCGGCGCCAGCGAAGATTTGGGTTGTGAAATTTGATTTAGTTAGTAAATTATATTTTAGGCGCAAATTTACGGTGGTGATATTCAAGTTAGATACAGGAATCGCTGCAGCTGCATCACCATCAATCGCAAATTTATTGTTGATATTATAATTACTGTATATTCCCACGCGTATGGCAGGCGGAAGAAAATGTCGTGATACGGCATAGTTTGGAATTTTATAATCAAAATCCATAGCAGCAGCTTCAAGTTGCGGAGCAATCGACCATTTATTGTTTGGAAAAAAATTATATTGTGCGCCGAGTCTTGTCCAGTCTAAAGTTAGTTTTGAATTTATCGACGATCCTGCGGGAATGGTAACGTTGTGAGTAATGATAGTTTTGTCTAATGTATTTGTTCCGGAAGGACGAATGTTTTGGCAGCCGCCGTAAAAAGTTAATTTGTGCCAATTGAGTTTTAATAGTAAATCATAATTGTTGTTATGTTTGATGCCTAAATCTTTAAAAGTTGGCTGGTGATAAGATGTAGTGCCGGCCCGACCGCCTTGAGGAATTTGTACAAAACCGCTGGTCGGCCCGGTTTGAAAACTAGCCATAAAATTTATCGAAAACGGCGAAGAATTTTGTGCATATGCAATGGAGCATGCTATTGCCAGCAGTAATATAGTTGTGGTTAGTTTTTTTATCATGTAGGTTTAACCTTTAGTGTGGTGATTTTATCTTTCTTCTTTTTTGGCTCCCGCAACATCTTGTCAGCAAGTTTTTTTTGTTCTTGGTTTAGCCAATAATATTGTTCCATAATTTTTTTAATTTGTTTTTTAGGTAGAAGTTTTATGGCATCATTGATATATCGTGTAAATGCTTTGTTGCGTGGACTATGTTTTTCTCCTTCTATATCGGTTTCTTTTGCGGTTTGTGATTGTTGATTCGTTATGTTAGCCATGGCAATATAGGTTTTTGCCAGAATAACTTTGTTTTTGATGGTGGATTTATTGTCGATAATTTTTTGATAACAGGACATTGATTGTTTAATTTGGTATTTTTTATGAAACAATTGGGCTTTTAGAAAAATAAGTATTAATGGTGTATAGTGTTCTTTCATATAGTTATCGATCTGTTTTATGACTATAGGAATTATTTGAAGTGTTTCCAGCGGTATACCTTCCTTTGATATAATTTGTTTTCCAATTGTTTGTTTGGCCTGTTTTACAATCTTATCAAGTTCTTTATTTTTATTTTCCTTGTCTTTAACCCACCGGAAGACGAAAGACATGGTTTTATTTTCTCTTATGTTTAGTAAAGTAGTTACTAATAGCAAGAAAAAAGCCAAAAAGCAAGAAATTCATCGATATACCGCTTTCCAATGAAGATGCGAAATATATAGAAACACTAATAATCTGCTGTTAAATTGGAACTAGTGATTTTACAACATGTTTGTTTTGTAAAATCACTAGTAAGCAAGCATCTGCCAAACTTAAAAGAACAAAAATCTGCCATGCGCGGTAGGTGCCATATAAATTTAATAGGTAATTTGTCAGTTATAAATCTTACAGCTTGAAATGGGATGGGTATTTATATAATCTTCTCGCCATGATAAAAAAGTAGCGTTATACTTTTTATATTAATTGTAAAATAATATGGATCCCGCGGGTGAGCCGGTGTTAGTTTAGGCAAAGCATGCTTTGCCCCGGCGAACGCGAGACACGGATGTCGAGCTGGCAAGATTACCATGGATGGTTGCTTGTAACAATCTGGGCCGCGGGATGACGAATGTGTGCGATTGTTGAGGTAACAGTTTGAAGGATAGTCAACATGCTTGCTGCTTCAAAAAAACAACGTCAAGAATTAATTAATCAAGTTATTGATAAAATCACGCGACAATATTCGACAGAGCAGACCGGGTTGTTGTCGGCTTTTGCGCAAAATTATTATGGTACGGTTGCTTATGAGGATTTACGGCAAAAAAGTCCTGATGATTTGTTAGCTATTCTCTTGTCTCATTGGAAAATAATTAATTTGCGTGAGCCGGGTGAAATAAAAGTTAGGATTTTTAATCCGCGGTTGGATCAGGACGGCTGGAAGTCTCAGCATACAGCAATTCAGATTTCTTGTGACAATATGCCATTTATTGTTGATTCAGTGCGCAGTTATCTTAATCGCCAGGGCTTATTGATTCATTTTATGGTGCATACAGGCGGAATAAATTTAATTCGCAATCATACAGATAAAATAGCAAAAATTTTATCTAGAGGTCAAGAGTTACAAAAGTCTACCACTGAAGCTCCAGTTTTTATTGAAATTGATCATCTGGAGGATAAAAAACGCTTACAGGAATTAACTGATTCTATTTGCGCTATTTTACAGGATGTGACAGTTGTAGTGTCTGATTGGTCGGCGATGCGTGAACATTTGCAGCAATTATTGGTGATGTTAGAACAACACCCGCCGCAGTTGAGTAAAATTGAAATTACGGAATCTTGTGGTTTTTTGCGTTGGATTTTACAGGATAATTTTATATTTTTGGGTTGTCGTGATTATCGGTTGATTGAGCGGCAGGGCAAAAAAGGTTTGCATGCGGTTCCTGGTACTGGTTTAGGGATTTTGCGGCGCAAAGAAACAAAAAAAATATCGGCAGAATTTTCTGCGCTATTGCCGGCAGTAGAAGAGCTGCTGCTTTCACCACAAATTTTGTTCTTTGCTAAAACCAATAATTTGTCTACAGTGCATCGGGGTGCATATACTGATTATGTTGGCATCAAACATTTTGATGAGCATGGTAAAGTAATTGGTGAAACCCGATTTGTTGGTTTATATACTTTGGAAGCGTATCACAGTAATCCGGATAATATTCCGTTTTTGCGGCATAAGATTGCCAGAGTTTTGCAGGAATCGCAATTTAATTTATTAGGATATGCGGGTAAATCGTTACGTGAAATTTTACGTACTTTGCCGCGGGATGATCTGTTTCAGGCTTCGATTGCTGAATTGCTGGATTTATCATTAGGGATTTTACATTTGCAGGAGCGGCAGCGCACCCGCTTATTTGTTCGCAAAGATGTTTATGGACGATATTTCTCATGTTTGGTTTATATTCCGCGTGACCGTTTTAATATGTTAATGCAGCATAAAGTGCAGCATATTTTAATGCTGCTGCTGCATGGAAAATCCAGTTCTTTTACTTTGAGTTTTTTGGGTTCGGCATTAGTTTGTTTGCATTTTATGATTAGAATTGACTCGCATGAAAAGATAGTCTTTGATATTGATGAAATTGAACATAAAATTATTCAAGCAGGGCAATCATGGAAGGATGTTTTTCGCGCAGAATTAGTTAAACGTTATGGTGAAATAGTTGGTTTACAATATGCTGATAGATATCAAAATTCATTTCCTGCGGGTTATCGTGAGGAATTTAGTCCATTAACTGCAATACATGATATTGCACATATCGAAAAATTATCTGAAAAAAATGAATTAAGTTTGCATTTCTATGAAACCAAACGACAGCATCATGATCACAAGATTATTCATTTAAAATTATTTCGCCGATATCATACTATTTGTTTGTCTGATGTGCTGCCGATGTTAGAGCATATGGGTCTTAAGGTGATTGACGAGTGTCCACATCAGATTGTTTTATCGGATGGTACAGTTGTTTGGCTTAATGATTTTGAGATGATCTATCAGAATCATCATGATATTGATATTTCTAAAGTAACATATATATTTCAGGAAGCTTTTGAAGCAGTGTGGTGTAAAAATGCTGAAAATGATAATTTTAATTGTTTGGTATTGGCGGCGCATCTAAATTGGCGTGAGGTTGCGATGCTGCGCGCTTATGCAAAATATTTACGTCAAATTGGTTTTACTTTTAGTAAAAATTATATTGGTGAAACCTTAAAACATAACGCGAATATTGCTCGATACCTTGTTGATTTATTTACAGTTAGATTTGATCCGGCAAATGTATCCAGTGAGAATATTAGTTCTAAAATATTAACGGCTTTAGATGCGGTGAAAAGCTTGGACCAAGATAGAATTTTGCGGCGATATTTAGAAATTATTCAAGCGACGACGCGTACTAATTATTTTCAAACAAACCGTGATGGTAGCCGTAAAGCTTATTTATCATTCAAATTTGATTCGGCCAAAATATCAAATTTGCCGTTGCCGCATCCAAAATATGAAGTTTTTGTTTATGCGCCGGAATTTGAAGGAGTGCACTTGCGTAGTGCGCGCGTTGCACGGGGAGGCATTCGCTGGTCAAGTCGTTTAGAAGATTTTCGTGTTGAAATTCTTGGTTTAGTCAAAGCTCAGCAGGTTAAAAATGCCGTAATTGTGCCGCATGGCGCAAAAGGCGGGTTTGTGGTTAAAAATTTGCTTAAGAATGGCGGTCATGAAGTTTTGGCCTATGGGATGCAGGCTTATCGTAATTTTATTCGCGGTTTATTAGATCTTACTGATAATCTGCAGGATCAACAGATTGTCCAGCCGGCTGATACTGTATGTCATGATGATGCGGATTCATATTTAGTTGTAGCGGCTGATAAAGGTACAGCAACTTTTTCTGATATCGCGAATGAGATTTCCAAAGAGTACCAATTTTGGCTAGGGGATGCGTTTGCTTCGGGCGGCAGCACTGGCTATGATCATAAAGAAATAGGTATTACTGCGAAAGGGGTGTGGGAATCGGTTAAGCGGCATTTTCGTCATTTAAATGTAGATACTCAGCAGAACGAATTTACTGTTGTTGGTATCGGTGATATGTCGGGTGATGTATTTGGCAATGGCATGTTGTTATCTAAGCATATACGATTAGTTGCCGCATTTAATCACCAGCATATTTTTATTGATCCTAATCCTGATCCACAAATTAGTTTTGCTGAGCGTCATAGACTATTTAAGTTACCGCATTCTACATGGGAGGATTATGCACAAGATAAAATTTCAACAGGCGGAGGTGTGTTTGATCGGGCAGCAAAATTTGTTAAATTATCTCCGGAAATTAAGCGATTACTAGGAATAGTTAAAGATATTCTTACGCCCGCTATGCTGATTCAGCATCTTTTATCTGCAGAAGTGGATTTATTATTTAATGGTGGTATCGGCACATTTATTAAAGCAAGTAGTGAGGCACACTTAGATGTTGGTGATCGTGCTAATGATTCTATTCGTATTGATGCAGATGAGTTGCGTTGTAAGGTGGTGGCAGAGGGAGGCAATTTAGGTTTAACTCAGTTAGCACGCGTAGAATATGCTTTAGGCGGAGGACGTATCTATACTGATTTTATTGATAATTCTGCTGGAGTCGATTGTTCAGATCATGAAGTGAATATTAAAATTTTATTAAATGGTATTATGGCGCAAGGTATAATGACCCGGAAGCAGCGTAACCGGTTATTGCATGAAATGACTCATCAAGTTGTAGAGTTGGTTCTGGAAAATAATTATCGGCAGACTCAGGCAATTGATTTGATTTTGCATCAGGGAGAAAATAAATTAGATCTATTTGTACAATTTATTAGCGACTTAGAGCAGCAAAATAAAATTAATCGTGCATTGGAATTTTTACCTGACAAACAGGAAATTGCTAGACGGAAAGCAGCAGGTGTAGGATTAACTGCACCGGAAATGGCGATTTTACTGGCGTATAGTAAGATAGTTTTGAAAGAAGAAGTGTTAGATTCTAAGCTGTTGGGTAATCCCATTCTAAAAAAAATTATCTTATTTGCTTTTCCAAATACATTGCGTACGAAATATTATCCGCAAATGCGTTCACATAGTTTGCATCGTGAAATTGTTGCAACGCAACTTTGCAATCATTTAGTTAATGAAATGGGTGTGACTTTTGTTTATCGTATGAAAAAAGAAAGTGGTGCATCATTAGATAAAATTATTACCGCATTTGTGATTGCGAAAATGGTGTTTAATAAAGATAAATTATGGAAAAAAATTGAATCGTTGGATTTGGTGGTTAATTCAGATGTTCAGTTGTTAATGTTGAGGCAGATTAGACGTTTGATTCGTCGCGGTACACGTTGGTTTTTGCGCAATAGACTTGATCAATTAAATATAGAGTCAACAGTAGCTCAATTTATTCAGCCAATGAATATTTTAAGCCGTAATTTACCAAAATATATTTTGCCGGAGAATTTAGAGAAACTAAATAGTGAAATTGCAAATTTTGTTGAGCAGGGTGTACCGCAAGATATTGCGCATGAGGTAGTGTATGGTTCGGTTTTATTATCAGCTTTGGATGTTATTCAGGCGATGTTAAGTTCCGGTTTTACTTTGCGCTCAGTTGCACCTGCTTATTTCAAGTTAGGAGCTTTACTTGAATTGGATTGGTTTAGGGCACAGATTGTATCATATCCGATAAAGTCAAGTTGGGATGCACAGGCGCGGGTTGCGTTTAAAGATGATTTGGATCATTTGCAGCGTGAACTAACAATTGTGGCTTTAGTGGCAGTCAAACATAAATCAGCACAAGGCAAAATTGAGAGATGGATAGAGAAAAACTCTGAGTTATTAGAAAGATGGAGAACTATGGCTGCTAATATTCGCTTGGCCAAGTCGGTAGAGCCTGTAATGATTTCGGTAGCCTTAAGAGAATTGCTCACTATCGTGCAAGCTTATGCTGACAAGCAGAAAAAAACCGATTTTTTGCATGCAAAATTTATAAGTGATGCTAAACTTTAAATATAAGTATATAAAAATAGTATGGGTTGCAAGCATTGTGTGGGCTCGATGTAAGCATAATAAAAATAAAAAACTATCATGAGGGATAGCCTATGAGTGTAAAGGATACAGATACATTTACATCTGCGTTTTCATATCAATCAAGGTATGTGCGTGTTTTAGGTTCAAAAATTCATTATATAGATGAGGGTAAGGGTACCCCAATCTTATTTCTGCATGGCATTCCAACTTGCTGCTACCTTTGGCGTAATGTTGTTCCGTGGGTAACCGATGTAGGACGCTGTATTGCCCCTGATTTGATCGGTATGGGTAAATCAGATAAGCCGGATCTTCCTTATCGGGCTAACGATTTTATTCGTTATTTCAGTGGTTTTGTTGAAGCTTTAGATTTAAAGAACATTACTATGGTAATGCATGGTTGGGGTTCGGTGATTGGTTTAGATTATGCCATGCGTAATAGTGATAGAATTAAAGGGCTGGTATTTATTGAGCCTTATTTGCGCTCAATCAAAAGCTGGGCTGATGCTTCACTGCCGATGCAGCATTTAGGTCTTTTCTTAAGTAATCACGATAACCCATATGATTTGATTACGAAAACTGATTATTTTCTTGATAAGATTTTTCCTGGTTGTATCATGCGTCATTTATCGGATGAGGAAATGAAATATTATCGTGAGCCGTTTTCTAATCCCAGACAGCGCAAATTACTTTGGCAATATCTCTTAGATTTACCGTACAATCCAGGAGCAAGTGATGTTGCCAAGCTAATTGGCGAATATTCTGATAAATTAGCTGTTTCTCCTATTCCAAAACTGATGATGTATGCAATTCCTGGATATAGCACCACTGTGGATACCATTGTATGGGCTAGAGATAATGTGAAGAACCTTAAATTAGTCGATTTAGGCGAAGATTTGCATTATGTGCAGGAGTCTAAGCCGAAAGAGGTTGGGGTTGCGATTGCTGATTGGGTTTCTGGTATATAAATTTTTTTGGTCTTTGCTTGGCTATCTGACATCAGGTTAGGGTATAGTTAAAGTTGACAGTTTTTCAAAAAAATTAAAAAAATTTATATCAATATAATCAAAGTATTAGATTTATTACCGTTTATTCATAAGATTTTCTTAATATTTCTAAGCTATTCTTAGTTTAACATGTATATATACCTACAAGAAAAAACAACTCTATATAAAACTAAGATTGATAAATTTATATCCTGGCTGGATGCAAACAAACAACTTCCCATAATTACCAATCCTTATAGCAACAATATAATAGCTTGTTTAAAGTCTGTAAGCTCAATAAACAATCTTGTGGAACTCATTATGTTGTTTCCCAAAAATAAGGTTAGGCCTTCGCCTTTCATTATCTATGATTTAATTTATAAACTTCAAAAAAGCAAAATGAATAGTAGTGCTTACAAATTATGTCAAGTAGCGCATCGTAATAACTTGCATATTTCCCCGCGGCTTGCCGCGGGGTGGTGTTAAAGGGAAAGTTTGAAAACCGTAGGTTTTCAAGTATGATGCGCGAATGGAAGTAAAGAAGAGTAACCATTGTGCGTATCAAACGC
>JASFHF010000046.1:0-13575 GCA_050123375.1 Gammaproteobacteria bacterium | reverse complement strand
TGCATCAATAATACTTTGCGGCGCTAAATTTGCTTCGGCGATATCCTGATAATCCGTCATTTCTTTTTCATTCTTTATCACAAACCAACTAACATTTCCTTCAGCATCAAGCAATAAAAAACATCCTGATTCGTTCACCAGATAATATTCAACAATTTTATTTTTTTCACAAAATTTATTAAAAAATTCGATAAAAACAGAATCATTTAAACAGCTAATAGAACTTGACGCAATCATTTTAATAATCGGCTCAGATACTTCATAAAATTTTTGCTTTTGCATTTCAACAATAGCAGCTTGTAATTTTTCTGCAAAATTTAAAGTTTCTTTTTTTACAAACCGATGGATTAAACCTTCATTAAAAGCCTTTATCGCAGTTTCCGGTTCAGCTTTACCAGTAAGCATAATAAATTTTAGCGGCAAACCCTGCAGCGCTTTACAAACCTCCAAACCATTCATATCCGGCATAGAATAATCTACCACCACAACTGTTTTCATCGCAAAACGCTTAGGATCATAAATTACTTTATGAATACCCATGACATCAACGTCAACAACGCTGTGCTCTACATTACTGTATTCTAATTCATCATCGGAATCTTTATCGCGTAAATTTTGCAATAACCGGTCAATATAATCCCACTTGCAGTTATCTTTAAGATATTCAACTGCTTTTTTAGCGTTAGTAAAAGTTTGTGCTTCAAGATGCGAATTAAGTGACATTAGAATACTTTCTAAAAAACTTTGTTTATCATCAATAAACACTACAGTGGTCGGATGATAATAACATGCTATACAATTATCTGTCATAACGCCTCCTTAACCTATAACTACTTCACTTCAATATGCGAATCACATTTAATAAAACCAATTAGTTTATTTATGTGGTAACTACCGCGCATGCAAGATCTATGTTCTTTTAGGCCCAACAGATGCTTGCTGACTCGCGATTTTACAAAAACAAACTGGTAGTAAAATCGCGAGTTCCGTTTAAAACCAGCATTAACATTTTTTGCAAAGCCCGCATTTTCATCGGCAAACTTTATATAACCGGAAAACTTAAACAAAATTCGGTGAATTCTCCTTCACGAGATGTGCAGGTAATATCACCGTTCATGCGCTGCATTGCCATTTTGCAAAATGATAATCCGATACCAGTACCATGTTCCGTGTTAGTAAAAAATTTCTCAAAAATATGCGGCAAAATATCCGCGGCAATCCCTGCGCCGGTATCTCTAAAAATCAATTGATTTTCCTGCGTACCATTTTTAAGCGAAATAAAAATCTCACCTTTGCCGGCTCGGGCAATATAATATAAAGCATTTTTCATTAAATTAAAAATGATATGCATCACTAAAGTATCATCGCCTTTGAATTTAAAATCATTATCATGCTCCCAATGCACTAACTGTCTTTCTTTTTGTTGAAAAGGATAACGGTGTAAAGCGGTATTAATACAATCACCAATTGATAAAATCTTAAATTTACTTTCATCAACATTGATTTCTCGAATATTCATCAATAGCATATCAACAACCGTATTCGCTGCAGCGCCTTCATACTCCAAACGCTTAACTGCATCGCGCAATAATTTTTCATGCTGCGGATAAATCTGCTCAATCTCCAAACCAGCATTTTTTGCCGCATCATAAGCTTTTAACAAAGTCGGTAAAAAATTCTCGATGCCCTCAGCGCTTGCCATAATTGACCGTATCGGCGTCCGCAACTCATGCGCAATTCCAGCCGCTGTAGATTTGATTGTCTGAATTCTATCCTCTTGTACTTTACTTTTTATTTTGGCTTCTTTTAGTTCTTGTTCTTGACGTTTATGTTCGGTGATGTCTATAGATATTCCTAAAACACCAATAATTTTATCCTCTTTATCTCTTAATGGTGCTTTTTCTGATAAAAACACTGCTTTTCTTCCATTTGCTAATATAGCTGATTCTTCTCTAACAGATTTTTTTCCGGTTCGCATAATTTCGTCATTTATTGCATTTAATTCTTCTGCTTGTTCTTTCCAAGTTAAATCATAATTGGTTTTACCAATGATTTCTTTACGTGATTTTAATCCAGTATCTTTGGCTTGCAAATCGTTACAACCCAAAATAATATTATTTCTATCAAGCCAAAAAACATGACCAGGCATACGTGCAATAATACCTTCCAAATAATCGCGCATGATTATCGCAGCTTCTTCTGCAGACATCTTTTTATTAATCTTCATACCAGTAACTTCCTGAGCTAATTTTGCTAATAAACTATCTTTAGTTTTTATCGAAAGCTCGGCTTTCTGTTTTTCCGCAGCTAATTTTGCTTCTTTCTTTTTATGCTCAGTAATATCCATAGAGATTCCCAAAACTCCAATAATATTATTATTTCGATCTCTTAAAGGAACTTTTTCAGATATATATGTTGCTTCACGACCATCTGCAAACACTACAGTTTCTTCATCAATATAATTCTTTCCAGTACGCATAATTTCATTGTTAATCGCATCCCATTTCTCTGCAAATTCCTCACCATATGGTAAATTATAATTAGTCTTGCCGATAATTTCCTTGCGTGATTTCAAACCATCACTCTTGGCTTGACGATCATTACAACCTAGAAAAACATTATCTTTATTAGACCAATAAACGTGACCGGGCATGCGCGCAATAATTCCTTCCAGATAATCTTTCATAATAATGGCATATTCTGCGGCAGACATATTTTTATCTACTTTAGTACCGGTAACTTCCCGGGTTAAATTTGCTAACAAATCATTTTGTTTTTTAGTTAAAAATCTTAGCTCATTAATATCATCCGTTAGTTTATCTTCTTTGGCTTTACGCTTGGTAATATCTATCGATATTCCTAAAAGGCCAGTTACCTTATTATTATCATCAACTAAAGGGATTTTTTCAGTCAAATAAATAATTTCTTTGCCGTTTTTATCAACTGCCCTTTCCTCAAACATCATGCGTTTACCGCTTTCGATTACTTTTTTATCATTTTGCATGGTGATTTTAGCGATTTCTTTATTATCAGTTAATTCTAAATCAGTTTTGCCTGTGTATTCACTAACATCATTAAAACCAAAAACTTTTAACACATTATCATTACAAAACAAGCACCGACCCTTATTGTCTTTCCAATAAACATTTCCCGGTAACAATGAAAAAATCGTCTCTAAAAATCTTGTTGGTTTGAATTCATTTTGATACCGTGGAATTGTCATCAATAAACCCTTGTTTTATTATCTAAATCTTATTGACAATGGTAAAAGCGTTTCGCCATATTTGGGCAAAATAAATTTTTTATAAACATACTCCATAGCGGTATTCCTATACCGTGGATATATTTCAAAATCAATATTTTCCGTTACCCATAGTAACATCGCCGCGCATTCTTCCTGGAGATACAAAACACTGGCATTTAAAATTTTATTATAATCATAATAAGTACTAGTAGGTCTTTTTTGATCTCTTTTTGTAAAATTTTCAGCAGCATTATTAACAATTCCCCTAAATATATCGTCATTTGAATATAGACTGTCAATTTTTCTTTTTGCATTCACAAATAAAGGATGGTTAAGCCAATAGTCCCACCTAATTATTTTATAAGGAATTATCAACCGATCAATTATTTCTTTATTTCTATTTATCCATTGTTTTCCTAAAATATTTGCTGCTTTATGTGATTCAGCGAAATTTTTATGCGCTTTTACTGACATAATATATCGACATAAACCATCTCCAATAATAATGATGCATTTTCCAAATGTATCATTAATTATATCAATCGTAGCAGCAAATTTATCACCTTCATGCGCAGGTTGGCCAACACTTATTGCTAAAGAACATATTGAATTCTTAAATTTATTTTCATGTGGGCATGCATGCTTAAATGCAGCTTTTACATTATAAGATAAATTATCTTTCACGCTATTAGTCATCATCACAATCATTCCTCAAATTTTTAATTATTTTTATATACCAAAATCAATAAAACCACTAGCCCGCAGGTTATTAAAGTAAAACTATTTCCAAACAATAACAGATAATCTTTCGTGATATAAGCATGTAATATAATAAACAGCGTAATTAGCCAAAATCCAAAAAACGTAACTAACGAAACGTCTCTAGCATGCTTATCTTTGATAATTTTCACTGCCTGCGGAATAAATAAAATAGCATTAATAAACAATGCAAGCTCAAATATAATCTGAATAACATCAACTATTATCTTCATTGCACGCCCTTAGAAATACTAAAATTACTCTAAAATCATCCGCCTAGAATACCCCGCTTTGACACGTAATCAAACCATTTTTCCAGTATGAAGAAGAAAACTTCCAAAGCTGTGTGCAAATTTATCATTTCATCGCAAATTTGTACACAACACAAACCAAATCTCCATTTCAACTCAAGCCTAAACTTGCAAAAAATGTAATTCATTTACACTTTTTGCTTGTAAAAAGTGTTATTATTTTACATTTTTTGCTTGTAAAAAACGGGTAATTATACATTTTTGACTTGCAAAAAACGTAATAAATGGCATAATATACAAGATGAAACGGCAAATAACCAACAAACTTATAGCCTGGAAAAACTCCAAATACAGGAAACCCTTGATAATTCAAGGGTTTAGACAAATAGGCAAAACCTTTGAGCTATACAGGTTCGGGGCAAACCATTTTCCGAATACTCATTACTTGAACTTTGAACAAAATCCCAACCTTGCCACAATCTTTCAACCTGATTTAAATCCAAAACGTATTTTATCAGATCTGGCTCTTGCAATAGGTGAAACTATTAATGCTGATCATGACCTGCTAATATTCGACGAAATTCAGGCATGCCCAAAAGCTTTGACCAGTCTAAAATATTTCAATGAAGAAATGCCGGAACTAGCGTTATGTGCTGCGGGATCACTTTTATGCATTCACCTCTCACCAGCATCTTTTCCCGTAGGCAAAGTTAACATCCTAAAAATGCACCCAATGTCATTCGTCGAATTTTTGATGGCAATTGATGACCAAAAATCTATACAAATATTAGAACAAGCCGTTAAAACCAAACGAATTCCAGAGATCGCTCACACACATCTCTGGAAACAAATGAAATTATATTTTATTGTTGGCGGGCTTCCTGAAGCAATAAAAACATTTAACGAACATAAAAATACTATATTTGAGGCATTAAATTTAGTCCGACAAAAACAGCAAGAACTGATGCTAACTTATTACGCAGATATTGCAAAACATTCCGGCAAAGTTAATGCCATGCAGATTGAGCGCATTTGGAAATCCATTCCAGCGCAACTCGCACATGACCACAATTCTTCTGCACGTAAATTTAAGTTCAAAGGGATTTTGCCAAATATCGATCGCTACAGTCAAATAGCAAATGCTATCGACTGGCTTATCAAAACTGAATTAATAATTAAATCCTATATTGTAAATTACGGTCAATTGCCTTTTAACGCATATACTAAAGAAAGTTCTTTTAAATTATTTATTTCTGATGTCGGCTTACTTGGAGCTTTAAATAACTTACAGCCAAAAACTATTCTGGATTATGATTACGGCACTTATAAAGGATATTTCGCTGAAAATTTTGTCGCACAGGAATTAATTTGCGCTGGAACAAATGATCTTTATACCTGGCAGGAAAACCGTGCAGAAATTGAATTTCTAAAACAAATAGATGGCAGTGTTGTTCCCATCGAAGTAAAAGCTGGCAATATCACCAAATCCCAAAGCATAAACAAATTTATTACAAAATATAATTCAACTAAAAATGTTATTCTAAGCGGTCAAAATCTACATATCGACAAAGATAATAAAATACAAAAATTACCTTTATATTTAGCCTCTAAAATCGATGATTTAATTCAATAAACATCTGCGAAATTCAGCCAAAATATGGTATAATTTTGAAATTAAAAACTACTAAAAAACCACATTAAAAAGAACTACTTATGAACGAATTTGCTAAAGAAATTTTACCGGTCAATATCGAAGACGAACTCAAGCATTCTTACCTGGATTACGCCATGAGCGTGATCGTAAGCCGTGCGCTGCCTGACATCCGCGATGGGTTAAAACCTGTACATCGACGGGTTTTATATGCCATGCATGAGCTGAATAACGACTGGAACAAAGCCTATAAAAAATCCGCCCGTATTGTCGGTGATGTTATTGGTAAATATCACCCACATGGCGATGTGGCGGTTTATCACACCATCGTCCGCATGGCGCAGCCTTTTTCGATGCGTTATATGCTGGTTGACGGCCAGGGAAACTTCGGCTCAATTGACGGTGATTCTCCTGCAGCGATGCGTTATACCGAAGTACGCATGAGCCGCATGGCACATTTTTTGCTGGCCGATCTGGAAAAAAACACGGTTGATTTTTATCCAAACTATGACGGCACAGAAATGATGCCGACGGTTTTGCCGTCACAAATTCCAAATTTATTGGTAAATGGTACTGCCGGTATCGCGGTTGGAATGGCAACAAATATTCCGCCGCATAATTTATCAGAAGTAGTCGATGCGTGTACTGCTTTAATTGATAATCCAGAAATTACGCTTGATGAGCTGATGCAGCATATCACTGGTCCGGATTTTCCAACTGCTGGAATTATTAATGGTCGTGCTGGAATTGTACGAGCTTATCGCACTGGCCGTGGACGCATTTATGTGCGCGCTAAAACTCACGTGGAAGAAAAAGAAAAATCCGGTAAAAAATCCATTATCGTAACCGAATTACCTTATCAAGTTAACAAAGCGCGATTGTTAGAAAAAATTGCGGAATTGGTTAAAGATAAAAAAATCGAGGGCATTAGCGCTTTACGCGACGAATCAGATAAAGACGGCATGCGTATGGTAATTGAATTACGCCGCGGTGAAATGCCTGAAGTTGTATTAAATAATTTATATGCACATACAGCTTTGCAAAGCGTATTTGGTATTAATATCGTTGCGCTTAAAGACGGCCAACCACAAGTATTCAATTTAAAACAAACTTTGGAAGCGTTCGTTGAACATCGGCGTGATGTTGTAACCAGACGAACGATTTTTGAATTAGAAAAAGCGCAGGCGCGTTCGCATATTTTAGAAGGTTTAAGCATCGCGCTTGCAAATATTGATGAAATCATTGCATTAATTAAAGCCGCAAAAACTCCTGCGATTGCAAAAGAGCAATTGCTTGCAAAAACCTGGGCGACTAGCGTAATTGCAAATTTGCTCGAAGAAAAAATAACATCTTACAAATTTTCCGAAAAACAAGCGCAAGCAATTTTAGATTTAAGATTACATCGCTTAACTGGATTAGAACAAGAAAAAATTCTTAATGAATACAAAGAAATTTTAGCATTAATCGCTGATTTAAAAGATATTTTAAGCAAGCCTAAACGTGTAATGCAAATTATTCATCAGGAATTATTGGATGTAAAAAAACAATTTGGGGATGAACGCCGCACCGAAATTGTTGAAACCAAACAAGATTTAACTACCGAAGATCTAATTACTGAGGAAGATGTCGTAGTTACTTTATCGCATGAAGGTTACGTCAAAACACAATCTTTGGATTTATATCAGGCACAACATCGCGGCGGGCGCGGCAAAACCGCAACCAGTGTTAAAGAAGAAGATTTTGTTGAACATTTATTAATTGCAAATACGCATGATAATATTTTATGTTTTTCAAATAACGGTAAAGTGTATTGGCTGAAGACCTATCAAATTCCGCAAGCAACCCGCCAATCGCGCGGCCGACCGATCATTAATTTGTTACCGTTAGAAAAAGGTGAACGCATTAATGCAATTTTACCGATAAAAGAATATAGCAGTGATAAATTTATTTTTATGGCAACAGAAAACGGCACCGTGAAAAAAACTTCACTTGAACATTTCTCTCGCCCGCGCGCTAATGGAATTATTGCGTTAGAACTAGCAAATGGTGATCGTTTGGTCGGAGTTGATATCACCAATGGTGAACGTGATATTATGTTATTTTCCGATGCCGGCAAAGCAATTAGGTTTGCCGAAAGCGAAGTGCGCTCAATGGGCAGAACTGCGCGCGGCGTACGCGGAATAAAATTAAAAAAGAATCAAAAAGTAATTTCATTGGTAGTAATTCGTGATGGCGGTGCAATTTTAACCGCAACCGAAAACGGATATGGAAAACGCACTAATATCAACGAATACAACTGCATCGGACGCGGCGGTCAAGGTGTGATTTCAATTCAAGTTAGCGAACGTAACGGCAATGTTATCGGTGCAACACAAGTAATTGATACCGATGAAATCATGTTAATCAGCAATCGCGGCACTTTGGTTCGCACACATGTCAATGAAATCTCCACCATCGGCCGCAACACTCAAGGCGTACGTTTAATCAACGTCAGCGAAGATGAAAAATTAATTGGGATTGCGAAGGTTGAGGAGTAAATTTAAAAATATAATTACCATTTGGCTGGTTTATGTATTTTCGTTCCAAGAATAATATTTGGTAATTGTGAATCTTTCAAAACACCTTTTCTAATCCTTTTTATAAAATTAGCATATTGACTTAACATTCTGGTTGGTTTTCTATGCCGATCTATATTAGGAGGCATCAATCCTATAATTTTTCCATGTTGTTCTTTTACTAATCTAATACTTTCAGCTAAATCGCTATCATTCGATACCACCACAGCACAATCATATTTATCTAACCAAGCATCATGCAAAAGATGAACTGCTAAATTAACATCTGAACCTTTTTCTTCGCTTTTCAAAACATTTACAAATTTTTTACGCTTACTATAGCCATGATTTGCTAAAGGCAACCGCACGGTGTGCGTCAAATAATGCCCATAATAAACCGAAAATTCCGGAATAGATTTTTTTAACGCTCTAATATAACTAAGTTGCCTAATTGGAGCTTGAGCATCACCATCATGTGTAACAACTTTTGCAGTATAATATTTTATCGCCGATATTTCATGAGTATCATTCAATAATTTTTGAAATAACTTTTTTAGATCTAACCACTTATAAGGAGTGTTTTTTAAAGCGCCGTAGTAAAGATTAAAACCATCGACATAAATATAGGTCCTTTGTTTTTTATTTATTATTTGTCCTTAAAAAAACAGAGGCCTCCTTGAAGAGGCCTCGCGCCCTAGTGTCGAAACCCTAGGGGAAGTAGTACGATAATTATGGATTGCTTTGAACTCTTTTACAAGAAAATTTAGCAAAAAATGGCCATTTCTGATAATCCCTGCTAACATATCTCCCAAATGAATAGTATTCCTGTAATCACTATCGATGGCCCGGTCGGCGCCGGCAAAGGCACTATTGCACAAGCTTTGGCGAAAAAACTCGGCTGGCACTTGCTAGACAGCGGAGCAATTTATCGAATTTTGGCACTTTCGGTGCTGCAAAATCAGATTGACCCAAATGATGAAATTGCCGTAGCTGCTTTAGTTGTCAACTTAAATATAAAGTTTAAACCTTCCCTGCAAGATAATGTTCCTTGCCAAGTCATGCTGGAAAATCAGGATGTAACCGATCAAATCCGCACTGAGGATGTCGGCAAAACTGCATCTATCATTGCAGCATACCCTAAAGTACGCCAGGCCTTACTGCAATTACAACGCACCTTCCGTAAACCGCCAGGGTTGATTGCCGATGGTCGAGATATGGGAACAGTAGTATTTACTGATGCACCCCTTAAAATCTTTCTAACTGCCAGTGTTGCAGAACGAGCAAAAAGACGCCATCAGCAGTTGCTGGATAAGGGGATAAGTGTTAAACTTCCGGATCTTGTACAAGAAATTACCGGACGTGATGCCCGGGATGAACAAAGAGCTGCATCTCCGCTAAAACCAGCAGATGATGCAATTATTATTGACACTACGGATTTAACCATCAAGGAAGTAATAAAAGAAATTTTGGGTCTCATGAAGTAACCATCTTCTTCATGAGTTTATTAACTAACTTTATTTGGAACCAACCATCATGACTGAATCTTTTGCAGAACTTTTTCAAGAATCTCTTAAAAAAACTAACATGCGTAACGGCGATATTGTTACTGGAAACGTGGTAAAAATCGATGACAAATATGCTTATGTTGATATCGGATTAAAATCTGAAGCATTAGTCCCTAAAGAACAATTTGCTGGTGATACACAAATTGGTGATGAAATTGAAGTTGTAATCGAAGCTGCCAGTGATCTTGATACTGGCAGAACCAAAGCATCATACGAAAAAGCTAAACGAGTTAAAACCTGGAAAGAATTAATAGAAAAACATAAAAGCCGTGAAACTGTTACTGGCTTAGTCACCGGAAAAGTCAAAGGCGGCTTTACCGTAGAAATCGGCGGCGTACGTGCGTTTTTACCTGGATCATTAGTGGATCTCAGAACTGCTGCTGACACTGCAAAATTGGAAGGCAATGAATTTGAATTCAAAATTATTAAAGTAGATGAAAAACGTAATAATATCGTGGTATCACGCCGTGCAGTTATTGAAGCAGAAACATCTGCTGAACGCAGCAAATTATTAGAAAATCTGGAAGAAGGACAAGTTGTAAAAGGCATTGTGAAAAATCTCACTGATTATGGCGCATTTATTGACTTAGGCGGCGTTGATGGGTTGCTGCATATAACTGATATGTCTTGGAAACGAATTAAATTACCAAGCGAAGTATTAAAAATTGGCGATGAAATTGAGGTAGTGGTTTTAAAATTCGATCGTGAACGAGGACGTGTATCTCTTGGAATGAAACAATTACACAAAGATCCGTGGGTTAATATCGTAGAAAAATATCCTGCGGGCAAAAAAATTACCGGCAAAGTCACGAATTTAACTGATTACGGATGCTTCGTAGAAATTGAAGATGGTGTTGAAGGATTGGTTCACATGTCTGAAATGGATTGGACTAACAAAAATATCCATCCAAGTAAATTAGTATCAGTCGGCGACATGGTCGATGTTGTTGTATTAGAAATTGATAAAGAACGACGCCGTATTTCGCTTGGAATGAAACAATGTGTAGAGAATCCTTGGGTTGCTTTTGCTGAAAAACATCAAAAAGGTGAACGATTAAAAGGAACAATAAAATCTATTACCGATTTTGGTATCTTTATTGGTTTAGAAGGCAATATCGATGGATTAGTACATCTGTCTGATATTTCATGGGAAGAACCTGGAGAACAAGCGATACGTAAATATAAGAAAGGCGATGAAATTGAAGTAGTAATTTTAGTAATTGATCCAGAACGTGAACGCATTTCTTTAGGAATTAAACAATTAGAAGCCGATGCGTTTACCAACTATGCTGAAGCAAATCCTAAAGGAACTTTGGTTAAAGGAAAAGTAACGGAAGTCGATGAAAACCAGGCTGAAATAGAATTAGAACCTGGAGTTTTAGGCAAACTAAAAGCTACAGAAATTGCTGACGAACAAGGAATCGATGCACGGCAACATTTAAAAGTAGATGATGAAGTTGAAGCCAAAGTTATCGGAGTTAATCGTAAAAACCGATATATTAATTTATCAATTAAAGCAAAAGAACGTGATATCATTGAAGAACAAAAAAGCAAACAAGAAGAAGAAGCCGTAAAAACCACTTTGGGTGATTTACTAAAAGAAAAAATGGAAAAAAAATAAATATGGGGGTCGCATCTTCACTCATTACATGTGCGAAGCTATGTAATGAGCGAAGATGCGACCCCATATTTGGAGAACATCATGAAGATATTTGGATATTTAATTTCTTTGATCATCATTATTTTAGGCATTAGTTTTGCTATCAAAAACGCAGCGCCTGTCACAGTATACTACTACACTGGAACCAAACAACTTCCACTGTCTTTATTGTTAATGTTTACTTTCGGGATAGGGTTAATTATTGGATTTTCAGCATTGCTGATATCACTCATTCGTTTACGTACTAATTTAGGGCGTACTAAAAGAAAACTGCGTGTTGCCGAACAAGAAATAAATAACTTGCGCACTATGCCAATCAAAGATGAACACTAATGAACATTAATTCTTTATGGCTTTTACTGTTACCAATGGCCGCTGCTTCAGGGTGGCTGGCTGCATCGCGTAACAAAAACCTAAGTCATAAAAAATATAAAAAATATAAAAATTTACATTTACCGCCAGAATATTTACTAGGATTAAATTTTTTATTAAATAACGAGCATGACAAGGCCGTCAATTTATTTATTAAAATGCTGGAAGTTAACAGCGATACTATCGAAACCCACTTGGCATTAGGAAATTTATTTCGCAGACGTGGTGAAGTTGATCGCGCCATTCGTATTCATCAAAACTTGATTGCTAGGCCAAATTTAGAAGTGAATTTTCGTAATCAAGCATTATTAGCTCTTGCCCGTGACTATTTAAGCGCGGGCGTACTTGACCGCGCCGAAAGATTGTTTTTAGAATTGGTAAGTCTGAATGCTTATGTGCAAGAAAGCTTAAAACATCTATTAGATATTTATCAACAAGAACGTGAATGGGAAAAAGCAATTTATATTGCTGAAAGAATTGGCAAAACCATGAATATTGCTATTGCTCATCATTATTGCGAACTTGCTTCAATAAATATACAAGACAATCATCTTAAACGCGCAGCAAAATGTTTAAAACAGGCTTTGGACAATGATGCAAATTGCGCGCGCGCCAGTTTGTTATATGCTCAAGTCGAAGCAGCTTCTAATAGGCACAAACATGCAATTGACCATCTCAAAAACATTAAAAAACAAAACCCGGATTTTTTTGCTGAAGCTTTATTACCGCTAGCACAATCTTATAAAGAGTTAAGCAAAGAATTTGAATTAGTCATGTATTTTCGCGACATTCTAAAAGAATTACCAAAATTACCGATTGCAGTAATTTTGTCTGAAGAACTGCGTCAATGGCGTGGCAATAAAGCTGCAGCAAACTTCGTGGCTGATTATGTACGCAAACATCCATCAGTTGCCGGGGTACACCGTTTAGTCGAATTACATCTGGCAATGACTGAAGGAAAAGCAAAAAATGATTTATTAATTCTACAGCGACTAACGCAAAAATTATTAGATAAACACGCTCCGTATCAATGCATCAATTGCGGTTTTACTGCTAAAAAAATTCATTGGCTATGCCCAGGCTGCCGCCAATGGAGCACAGTAAAACCAACTCATGCGTTGGATTAATTTTTCCACTATTACCACAAAATGATCGCTCGAGGACTTTTGAGAATTGTAGCAAGCATACACAAGCCACGCTCAGTAAAGGCTGTGGGCTTATATGAACGCCCACCACCTAGAGGTGGGGTCGCAATTTGCGACCTCACCTTTTTCCATTCCAATTTGTCCAACTCTATAATATATCCATCAGGAAATTTTTCAGTATTTCTTCTAACAGCCTCATTAATCCTCTTAGTCTCAACACCATAAAGCTCTGCCACATCACTATCCGTAAGCCTCTAATAATTCCCACCTAGATTTTTATTTTATTTTACGTAAGTAGATTTCTGTCAATAAATTGCGGTAATAATTTTTTAGGATCAATTTCCTCGCGGCGCATTTTGTGTGCTTGGCCGAA
>JASFHF010000045.1:0-14384 GCA_050123375.1 Gammaproteobacteria bacterium | reverse complement strand
ACGAAAATATCATGGTTCTAATTTAGGTTAAAAATCTGCTAACAGCATTATTAACAATATAATGAAAATATGCTATATATGCAGCTTCTTTGAAATCGTTGTCGCACTTGAGCCTAGAATCCACCTTTAGCCATAAATCATAACCCTTTGATAAATAAACATTTTCCCTCCGAAATTTTCAACAAATTAGCTCCATTTTTTCCAATCCCATTGCCGTATAAATTTCTCAACTATTCTGTCGTTAAATTGACCAAAAAATTGATAATATCCAAGCAAGTTAATGTGGCTCCATGCGGATGGAGATACCGTTACTAAAAATTCTCTTTCAGCTTTGCTGGCATTCATATATAAACTGTTAAGTATGTAGCTGTTGTAGTAGAGCATGATTGATGAAATAAGTCTAGTGCATTGATGCCAGATTTCCATCTCCATTTCACTTTGTCCGCGCAACTCGGCTTTTTTATGAACAGTTATTGCCTGATACAAATTATTATAAGCTTCACCACGATTTAAAGCGACCATAATGGCACGCCTGAATTCAGGAATATTCAAATACATTAATAAAAATTGCGATTTAACAATATTATTGTATTGAACAAAAGCTTTTTTTGTCCGGCTATTGTAATTGCCGGAAGATAATTTTCTTATTACGATACTTGGCGTAGCTTCACCAGTGATAAGAGATGCAGCAAGTCGCTGTATGTTATCCCATTCATCATAAAATAATTCTTCTTTAAAAAATCTGCTTGGTTTAATAATAAAACCATCGTAGTCTTTGGCGCTACCAAATCCCCAGAATGTTTCATTATGTGGTTTCGGTATTCTGGGAGCATATACTCTATCAGTAAGCTCAAATAAACCAAAATTTAGCGCGTTAGTTCCGTGCTTATCGGTTGAAATAGTTGTTGGCTTAATATCAGAAGTATTTTGATGATGCACCATTTCAAAAGCAAAAGCACCTTCGTATTCATTTGCACCAATTAAACGCCCAGCAATAGAAAAACTGTTAACAATTTCATTATAAGCAGAAACGCCCATACCTCGGCCAAAATATTTGCTCGAATGACGTGCAAGAATATTTCTTAATCTTGTTTCTAATTTCATGCCGTCTATGCTGCCATGCAAAATTCCATCAATATACCATTGCTTAAAAATAGGTAATTTGGCCGCAGCATTATTTATAATATTTATTGCAGCAACAAGCGTTTCTGTTCTGATGTAAGAAGCTTCGGTTGTCAATAGTGATGATTCATTTAAATCGGATATATCGGCTATTTTCCTTGAACCGATTCTGATTGCATTGGCTAAAACAACAGCCATAATATATGCAATATCTTGTTCACCTTTTTTAGATTTAGGCAAAATCGATTCAAACGCGCGGATAAAGTTTGTTTTGCTATTAACAAAATGAGTTACGTCAACAATGCTGCGTTGCTGAAAATTTGCTAATACACTTTCATTTGGATCCGATTCGGCTTCTAATAGCCGCAATTTCCATCGTGATTTACCGTCTTTGCTAGAGGTAATTTTAATATCCTGGTTTTTGCCATTTAATATATTTTCATTAACGATATTATACAGCTCAAATAAATCATCTTTTTTGGTTTTTATGGTTTTTTGAACAGGGGCTGTTAATTTTGAATAATTCAATTTTTTTAATAAGCCTTTTTTATGTTTGCCCCATTTATTAATAGGCATTAGGTCGTCATCAACCTTTTTATGCTTAATGGTGTATTTTAAATTAAGCTTATTGGTTGAAATATGATGGACGATTTGCATGTACAGGAAAAATTCTAATCGATTATGAATTATTTTGCCATTGTAAAACAAATGCTCGCTGCCTTTTTTCTTAGCCCATGACATCAAGCTATGTGGCAGGGGAGTGCTTTGCAAAGAGTTATTTAGTAAATTTTCTTTGATATAATCAATGGCTGAACCAAGTATGTCGTTATTCGTAGTCACAAGATCAAGCGTTAAAAATATTTTTCTTAAATTAAGGATAATTGAATCTTCTTGGCTGTCGATGTATTTCCAAAATAAAAAATCTTTATCAAAGTTTTCATCAACAAGCAATTTGGCGGCAGTTATTAGCTCATTTTCTGGTACATGCTTATAAAGTGCATTTTTTGGAATTGAATTTTTATTGGGGTGATTTTTAATAGCGATCAACATATCACTAACTCTTTTTCTGATATCTTTTATAGCGTCAAGTTGTTTTAATGATTGTTCCTTGGAATATTCATAACCTGCATTTTCATAATCGAGAGTTCTTTTTTTAAATGCTTCTAGCAGATTATCGTTTGATACTTGATAGCGCGTATAACAATAGCACAGCAAATAAAGTTGTGCCAAATTAATATCGATTTGTTTTAACCTTGAGCCACAATAATAATTAATCAAACTTGCATAGTAATTTATAGTTGCAGCAGGTAACCTTAGTTTTGGTAATACATCTTTAGCAGTTTCAAAAATAGGGCGCAGATCATCGTGCTTTTCTGTTTCACTTTGCAATTCAGTCGTATTAAATCCCTTCATTTCCTGTTTTATGCTGATGATGCGATGTTTGTCGTCTGTTTTATTAAGCAAAAACAAAACACCATCTCGTTGTGATTTATTTGTGTAACGAAGATAAGATTTTATCATGCTCTTATTTTCAGCATTCCATACTTTACTAATAATATCTTGGATAGTTGAATATCCTGGTATTGCAACACGGTTTTTGGTTAGTAAATCCAAAAAAACTTTGCATAATTGTCGTTGCCTTGGATAATGCGGCGCTAGTTGTTGTAATTCTTTTATAAGTTTTGTAGAAAAGGAGCCAGAAAAACGTTTATAGTTACACAATTCTAAAACTTTACTTTCAATGCGTGCAATAATATTGCTACTTTTTGGAAGTTTTTTTGGCGACTTTTTACGTGGAAAGTATCTTTCCATGATATGTCTGCGTTCATTGGTAATATCTTGATAGTTGAAATTGATCAAAGTTTGCTTGATTTTGAAAAACACCAAACTGGCAGCAAAATATACAGCATTTTCCACATCCTTGAAACTTTTTAAAGCTTTGGTTTCATCTTTATTTAAAGTAAAATACTCGCGTATCTCAAACTCATTGAGGGCAGGTACACCGTAAACATCCAGTATTTCGGTAGCGTTTAATAGTTGCGAGTTTTTGTTTGGCATGACGGGAATAATAACACAGAAAAGAGCGATGAAAATAAAAATCAAAATGAAAGTAAATAAAGACAAAAAAGTCTTGCTGGGAGAATAAAAAGCTAGTAAGATCGTTTACTAGCTTTTAACTGGAAGTGATAGAAAATGTCTAAATATAGACACTATTGGAGCCAAAATTATTCAATTGTGTCTATTCGTAGACACAATTTTAACCCTTTGATTTTTTGGATAAATTATGAATAATTCTAAGATTGACTGCTCTGACGCTGCTAACACGGCAAATCAGCTGTTTAAAGACATCAGCAAGCTTATAGAAACGACTCAACAGCAAACTTTACGCAAAATAAGCCAAACAGGCGTATTACTTTACTGGCACATAGGACAACGTGTTAATCATAATGTTTTAGATTCTGAGCGTGCTAAATATGGCGCTGGCATAATTGATACTCTTGCCGATAAGCTCCAAATTAAATTTGGCTCTGGTTTTGGTCGTCGAGTTATCTACAGATGCGTTCAATTTGCAAAATTATTTCCTAATGAACAAATTGTAATGACATTATCGAATCATCTTAAATGGTCACATTTTGTTTTTTTACTTAACATCGAAAACAAACTAAAAAGAGAATTTTACGCGGAAATGTGCCGCATTGAACGTTGGAGCATTAATAGATTAAAAGATAAATTAAATAGTATGTTATTTGAACGCACTGCAATTGCTAAAAAACCCGAATCAATTATAGAAAACGAAATTATCAAATTACGAAAAACTGATATTTTAAAACCAGATTTTATAATGCAGGATCCCATTATTTTGCAATATCTAAATAACCAGCAATTTGAAGATGAACGATCTTTTGAAGACGCTATTGTCAGCGATATTCAACAATTTTTATTAAGCATGGGCACTGGATTTACTTTTCAGGAAAGACAAAAAGTAATTGAAGTTGACGGTGACTTTTTTAAGATTGATTTATTAATGTACAATAGACAATTAAAATGTATGACGGCGATTGAGCTTAAAATGGGAGCATTTAAGCCAGCTGATAAAGGCCAAATAGAATTATATTTACGCTGGCTTGAAAAATACGAAATGTTACCAGATGAAAACCCACCTATTGGCATCATATTATGCGCTGAAAAATCTGATGAACGTGTTGAACTGTTACAGCTTAATGATAGTGGCATACGTGTTTGTCAATTTATAACTGAATTGCCTCCAAAAGAAATCTTTGAGGAAAGATTACATAACGCAATAAAAAAAGCAAGAGAACGTTATGAATCCCAAAAACTACTTAAGCAAACTTAAATAATATTATGGCTAATATTCATTACATTCCCAAACCAGTTTTTGACACGATGAGCGAAGTCATCGATCAATATAAAAATATATCTACTTCTAAAGACCCATATCGCATTATACAGACATGGTTAAACCAATGCTTTGTTAATACTAAAATAAAAATTCCATCGTTTGCGGCTAAAGATTATCGACTGGCATTGAGTTTTTTATACAGTTATCGCGGCAGCCCTGATACATTTGTTGCATATCGACGTAATTTAGAACAGTTATTACAATGGAGCTGGTTTGTTTGCGGAAAATCAATTTTGAAGCTAAAACGAGAGGATATCGAAGCATTCATTGAGTTTTGTATTAAACCTTATAAACGTTGGATTGGTTTAAAAAAAGTGGCGCGGTTTAAGCTGAAAAATGGCAAAAAATCTCCAAATCCAGAATGGCGCCCTTTTGAAGCTCGCATTAGCAAACAAGATCGTAAAATAGGTAAAACTCCAACTAAAAATGATTATAAATTATCTCAGCAAGCACTAAAAGTAATGTTTGGTGTTTTGAGCAGTTTTTACAATTATTTATTACAGGAAGAAGTTACGCAAGTTAACCCTGTGCTTTTAATTCGACAAAAAAGTAAATTTCTTAGAAAAGAAGCCAATACACCTACCATAAGGAGACTCTCAGAAAAACAATGGCAGATGGTTATTGATATTGCAAAAGATAAAGCAAAAGCCGATAAGCAACATGAGCGCACTGTTTTTATTCTATCTTGCCTGTACGGCATGTATTTACGTATTTCAGAGTTGGTTGCTAATAATCGTTGGTCGCCAACAATGAGCGATTTTTTTCAAGATCATGAAGGTAATTGGTGGTTTAGAACAGTTGGTAAAGGCAATAAAACCAGACAGATAGCAGTAAGCCGATCTATGCTCGAAGCACTTAAAACTTATCGGGTAAACTATTTAGGATTATCGCCCCACCCTTTGCCTGGCGAAAAAACACCGTTAATTTCCCATGTTAATAACATTGACAAACCGATGGCTAGCGAGCGTCCAATAAGAAGTTTAGTACAGTCATGCTTCGATCAAGCTGCTGACAAATTAGAATCATTAAATGAAAAACATGAAGCAAGCTTATTACGAACCGCTACAGTTCATTGGTTGCGCCATACTGGAATTTCTGAAGATGTAAAAATAAGACCCAGGGAGCATGTCAGAGATGATGCTGGGCACTCATCTTCTGCTATTACAGATCGATATATCGACGTGGAATTACAAGAAAGAGCAAAGTCCGCGCGAAAAAAGAAAATTGACAAAAAAGATCAGAAAAAAACGCAAAAAATAAAAAAAGATAAAAGAAAAGGAGAAGAAAAATAATGTGGTTTAAGCAAATACAGTTTTTTCAATTATCTAATTCAATCCCATTTAATACCGCTGCACTTGAAACACAACTTGAACAATTTGCATTTGCGCCCTGCTCGCCTAACTCACCTAATACTATGGGTTGGGTTGCTCCGCAAGATGAGGCTAATGCACCGATCGTTTATTCTTCAAATGGCTGTATGTTGATTTGTTTACAAATCGAAGAAAAGATTCTGCCAACTTCTGTCATCAATCAAAAAATTAAAGAAGAAGCTAGCAAAATTGAAGTAAAACGTGGGCAAAAAATATCAAAAAAAGAAAAACAAACCATGAAGGGAAATATTTACTATTCCCTACTCCCAAAAGCTTTTGGTAAAATTACCAGATTATATGCTTATATTGATACCAAGAACAATTGGCTAATTTTAAACAATACTAGTCCGAAAAAAGTTGAGCTTTTTACTAAATTTTTTAAAAAAAGCATTCAAAGCACAAATTTGGTATCACCAGAGCTTAAACGAATATCCAAAATAATAACTGGCTGGTTACAAAATTCAAATCACCCTAAATCATTAACAATAGATGATGCTTGTATTCTACAAGACCCAAAAAAGCAAGGCAGAATCATTCGCTGTCAACAACAAGATTTATCCGCACCAAGTATACAGTCTTTAATAAAGGATGGATGTGAAGTTAACCAAATATTGCTTACTTGGCAAGATCGTATTTCATTTGCTTTAAAAAATGATTTTACGCTACGCTCACTTAAATACCAGGATAGCCTAATTGAGATGGCGAAAGAAAGTTCAGCCGAGAACGAACAAGATCGGTTTGATGCTGATTTTATTATTATGGCTGATGTTATTAATCGATTGATGATAATGCTATTAAAATTATTTAATAAAAACTAATATATTCACTATACAGCCGCGCATAAATAAATGGACATACTAACTATTGAAAAGGGGCCAAATAACCTCGAATCTGATTTGGATTTTTTTGAATGCTTTTAAAGACGCGATTTAATGAACAGGAACAGCAAGAACAACATGAGGAAATTGCCTGATGGCAACAAATAGGATCAAAATTAGTTTAGAGTCATTTGTCAGGGATTTTATTGTTGAAACGCTCGATCTTTTGATCTCAAAAGAAGCATTGAGAGCTTTGAAAAAAGCCAAAGATAATAAATATGGCTATATCTCTTGCTCTATTGACAGATTTGATATTGAGCAGATGATTGGCGAATTAAGCCGTGATGCCAATCACAGCACAGACCCCGACGTAGTTGAAACGGCGTGCATGGCTGCGGAAATTCTGGAAATTTATATTTGATGTTTTATATTGCACTTATAATTCAGATGTCGTCATGCACTCAGTTTATATCAACAAAAATTTGATGTTATCAAAGAGGCAATTCCCATGAAAATGCGTAGATTGTTAGCTACATTCTGAACAGCTTATAGTGAAAGTGCGAAACTCGTGATAATGTAGATCTATTACCCGACCCATCGAAGGAGAAAGCGATTATGAATGATGAAAAATATGGATCCAAAGTGGCAAAAACAGATATTCATAGAATTCAAGCTTTAAGTGACGCGGTTTTTGCTATTGTTATGACTTTACTTATTTTTGGAATACATATCCCAGGGCTTGATCATAAAGCACTTTTTTATCAGTTAATAGAAATGTGGCCTCAATATCTAGCTTTTATAATAAGTTTTGCACTGCTTGGTATGTATTGGATGGGGCACAAAGATCAGTTTTATTACATTAAACGAGTAAATCATAGCTATGAGTGTCTAAATATTTTGTTTTTATCTTTTGTAAGCTTTGTTCCATTTTCAACACAACTATTGCAAAAATATCCATTTAATAAAACCTCGTTGATATTTTATGCTGTTAATCTAAGCCTGTTGGGTTTGGTTTTATATTGGATGTGGTGTTATTCAATTTATACTAGGATTCTAATTGATAAAGATATACCTAATCATATTATTCGAATCGGAAAACTGAGAACACTGTTTGCGCCAACATGCTACGTTCTATCATTGGTATTTATGGTTATTAGTACCAAAATAACTTTAGTGATATTTGCAGTTATTCCAGCACTGTACATAATTCCTGTCTTGCAGAAGTTATGGGGCAAGATCTGACACAACCAAGCGAAAATTTTGAAAAATTTTCGCTTGGTTGATAAGCTTTGTATAAAGACTATTTAAGTCCTTTATAAAATTATCTCGTTGCTCATCAAAAAGCTCCTGTGCGAAGTTGCGATAATATTCGATTCCATTAAGTAAATTTTCTTTAATGGATTGTAATTTTTTTTGGGAACAAGAAGCCAATTCTAATAAGGAATCTTTTAGTTCATTTTTAAAAAAGTCCAAATAAATTGCCAGTTCTTTAAGGAACATATGCTGACGATCAATATTTATTGGCAATGAGCATCGGCCATAAATATGGTTAATCATTTCTTCTAATGTTACAACTTTTGAAAAATTAATGATGTTCGGTCCAGGGCAAACTGCTATTTTAGCTTTTAAATCAATCCCATATTTCTTAGTAGCTGCTGCTGCAAGATCATGACAAATACATGCTTTTGCTAAAATTCGCTCAGTTAATTTTTTTAATTGAAACTTCGCTAAACCACTTTTTAAAATGTTGCGCAATTTTTGTTTTTGATAAACGCATGAGGCTGTACAAATAGGTGGGCTAATTAATTCTGAGTTTATTTTAGCATATTGTTTTGGGCAGCTACTTCCAGGGTTTCCCGACTTTATTCTTTCGCGACGAGCTATTTCGCTTACAGATGTAGATAAATTCCAATATGGGATTCCAAGCGGAGAACCGTTGCCTAAAGTAATTTCTTGATCAGTGGCAGCAACAAGTTTTTGTAAATGTTCATCGTCAAGATTAATCGCTTCAGGAACTAATAAAAAAGGAGTTCCCCAACCAACAGCATCAAGTTCATAATGTTGTAATAGAAATTGATGTTCTAGGCAAGTGCCAACACCTCCTTGCGCGGTAAAACGAACCGCATGAGGTTCTAGCATATGAGGCTTATTTTTAGATGCTAGCGCTTTGTTATAAAAGCCATGAAGGGTGTTGATCAATTCAGTTCTTTTGCGCTTGAATTCTTCTAAAATAACACCCATCAAATGGCCATCATTTACAAAAGCATGCCCTCCGCAATTTAATGCAGACTCAATTCGATATTCTGAAACCCATAAGCCGCGTTTAGCAAGGTATTTTCCCTGAATAAACGCAGAACGATAATCACTAACCTTCAAAATAATCCTTTTTTGAAGATAACCATTTTCATCGGGGAAAAAATCCTTAAAGTTAGCTATATAACTATACAATCGTGGATTAAAGCCAGCAGATAAAACAACTGAAGAATCAAGTGAACTGTTAGCATAACCACGAAGTGCCGCCAATGCATCAGATGAATGCGGTACCTCATTTTGTGTCTGGCGATCTAATTTAGTCATAATATTTACATCTATACTTCCTGGTATAGCAAGCTGCCGTAATTTTATTTGTAAATGTTCTTTTTCTTTAACGTTTTCTGTAGACAACATTTTGTTATAAATATCTTTAAGTGGCGATTTTGGAAGTAATTCATAATAATGTGTAATATCACTTCCCTTTTCAAAAGGAGCTGCTTGAAGTTCGATTATTTGTTGAAGTACAAGCTGGTTTAGCAAATCAAGATAAGCTGTAATACGCTTAGCACGATAATCTTTATCTTGATTTGTAATTGAATGATACGGCGCATTACTAAGGTTGCAATGATATTCCCGCATTTGCTCAATCAAAATATCATCAACTAACGAAATTACCGATGAAATTCCATATTTCGCAACCTTTAATGGGGTGTCAATTGTAAAACCAGTCCCCATAACTGGAATATGGCAAGTATGCGCAGATTGTATATTATTAGTCATAACCTTCGACTATAGAATTTCCCTGATTACCAACAACGTCCTTTTCCACCACCACTAGATTCTTTTGGTTTAGCCATATTAACTTTTAATGGTCGACCTTCAAAATCCTGCCTATTTAGTTTCAATGCTGCTTCAGCCTCGGATTGTTTTTTAAACTCTACAAAGCCAAATCCTTTTGTGCGCCCTGTTTCTCTATCCTTAATGAGGACAACACTTTCAACCTGACCAAATTGTGAAAATAAAGATTCAAGGCTTTCTTCTGTAACCGAATAAGGTAAATTACCGACATATAACTTTTTCATAAATATCTCTCTTTTTAAAAATAAAACAATGCTTAATAACTCGGCTTTCTGATTTTTGAAAAACTTGAACTCGAAGTGATCAAAACGAACGGCTTAGAAATCATGCAACGTTTAGGATAGCACTTTTGGAGCAAATCACCAACATTATCGTTTGTTTGTTGCCAAAAAAGCAGAAGCTGCATTGAGCATAGCAAGGCGATTGACCTTGAAATGTTTCAATTAATCAAGGGGTTATAAATTAAGCCAAAAGTTTATGTTGGTAACTTTTAGTAATAAAATCAAAGGTTTACGTGCAAAAGTGTAAAATTTGTCGGGTTTGGCTCATAAACCCCAAGTTGATGTCTTTATTATCAAAAGGTGGCAAGATCGTGCTTGATACAGTGCTAGCGGAAGAAACACATAGCCACATTAATAAAATCTATTCCGACCATTACGTCATGGAAAGTAAATATGAGGTTGTCTTATAAATCGGCAACCGGAATCAGCAGGGTTCTTTATATTTTTGTAAAATAGGTAGTTGCACTTATGAGTTGAATTCAAGGTCATTCAGCCCATATTATCTCCGATAAGTTTTCTTATCGGAGATAGCGAGAGCCTCTCTACCTTGAATTCAACTCATAAGTGCAACTACCTCACTTAATTGCTTTAAGATTCACCTGTGTCCAATTAATAAATTTTGGAACACGTATCCATATTTTTAGTTCTGCCGGAACTGCAACAATTTGATAAGAAGTTGAATGGGAAAAAGTCTTACTTGGAGGCCAATAAGCTCCTCCTTTGTTTACAGGAATACTCATCACTTTCATCATAAGTTCTGGGGTAAATTTTCCTTTATATTTTTCTCCTAATCGTAATAGATTTTTTCGTCTTTCGATAGTTTTTGCTATATCAGAAACTTGCATTTTCCATATTGGGTCTACAAAATGGTTAGTTGCAACAAGTAAGCCATTATTTATTGGTTTACGTCTTTTTATACCAGATATCGCCCATTCATAGGAATAAGCCTGTTTTTTATCTGCAACGTTAATTATGGAAGTAAAACTTGTTTTAGATGTATGAAATAACGCATTAAGTTGTTTAAGTGTTGAGCTATTTTCAAGAAATGAAAATAATAAAATAGGTGTCGAAATACGGTTTTTATCTTGAATAAAACCACTCCCCTCACCACTATTTAATTCCAGAAAAATACCATCTTTGTTCATACCAGAAGTAACATAAACAGCGCCAATATAAGTAATACTTGCAGTAGGAATACTACCGTCACTTGGATTGTAAACAACCACTGTTAAATATTTATTAAATATAGATCCTAAATCATAATTACGTCCTAAAATTAATTGTTTTGTTGCTGAATAATCGTTCCAAACAGCCATAAATGAGCATTGCTGCTTTTTACCATAAACTCGAGATACGAATGGCGGAGAAGATATAAAAACAAGTTCTTCATCATTAAGAATAATTAGCTCATCTAATTTTAAACCAGAAGTCTCTGATATACCGTACAGAATGTCTTTATATTTTTTGGGATAAGAGTCAAATATTTGACTAGCTCTTAACAAGGTTTGTTTATAGGTAAAAGAAGCTGTTTTACTATAGTATGAACTAATTATGTTATACATCTTATGCAATTGTTTTTTATATAAAGCACCATACTGCCGTCCCATCTCGTGGTAATTACCATGAAGTTCCGATATGCATAATGAGCCAATTTTATATAACTTACCATGACCATAAGTTGCTACTAAATGCATATTGGAAGAACAAGTATTTTTTGAAGTAAATGCCATAGTTGGTTTTATGAAAAATAACAATATGACAACCGCCACTACACATGTTGTTATGCAAAAAATATTTCTAGATGAATTACCTGTTTTCAAAACAATTTTCCTGTTTATCTATGTGAGCAGAATACCTCATTAGGAGTTGCATACTCCAAAGTTTTCCTTGGCCTATTATTTAGCTTTCTAGCGATAGCTTGAATCCAAGAAATTTAAAATACATTCCGCAATCTGTTCCCAAATCGTTTTATTAAAAAACACATGTCCGACTTCTGGCAAAATGATTACATTAAATTTATTTTTTAAAGCTTTAATCTCATCAACTGGCGCCAATATATCTTCTTCTCCATGAATTAATAATAAATCATCTGGTAATTCTTGCGATAAATTCGGTTTTGTCATTCCTGC
The DNA here is from genome assembly GCA_050123375.1 of Gammaproteobacteria bacterium. Taxonomy (GTDB): domain Bacteria; phylum Pseudomonadota; class Gammaproteobacteria; order UBA12402; family UBA12402; genus JASFHF01. Next base: position 2,132 of record JASFHF010000045.1, on the reverse strand, counting down.
GGCTATATGATTCCAGGCTGGATTAAAATCACCTTGGTGGCGATTATAAATACTTTGCGTGTAATTCTTTGCCATTTGTTCATCAATTGGGATGTCTCCATGCAACAATTTCCAACTATTAAGCCACCCTGCCCAATCTTTTTTAAAATTGCCAGTCGGTTTATTTTTTAATAATTCTTGCATGGTTGCTTTATATTTTGGATGCTCAAGGATTTGTTCGCCAATGTTAACTGATATAGAAATTGCATTTAAAATTCTATTCGGATGCTTTACCGATAAATATTGTACAATAGCACCACCCATAGAATGACCAATAAAATGGGCTTTATGAATATTATAATCATCTAAAATATTCAATGCATCTTCTGCAAGATCAGCAAGAGTGTATACAGGTTTATTAAGATCTTTAGTAACAGGAAAATGTGTAGAATAACCAATATCTCGATGATCATAGCGAATTATAAAATATCCGGCGTCAGCCAATTTTTCACAAAAAAAATCCGGCCAAAAAGTACTGGGCGCGTGTGCACCAGCAATTAACAAAATCACAGGATTGTTTTCGTCTCCAAAAGATTCTGTCCATATTTTTACATCATTTTTATTAATAATTTTTTCCATTTTTAATAGTCTCTAATTTAGGCAAATTATTTTCTAGTATGCTTAAGTCTCTGGTCAATTTGCTCATTCATAGCTTCATTATAAATATCATAAGGTATTAAAGGCTTTTCTAATTGCCCCATAATATCTTTCGATATTTTCCCATTGACCACAATTTCTTCGCCAGCTTTTTCAACTAATGCTTTATAATTATCAATAATTGGTTTAAGTTGTGAATTCTCTACTGACAAAAGCGGCCCCTCGCCGCGATAAATTTCTACAGCCAATTCACAATTCATATTTCGAGCAATACGTCTAAATAATACGCGTAATACTTGAAATTGATCTTGTTCCGGAAATCCACAATTTGAAATAATTCCAATTTTTTTTAATTGACTATCGTTAACAATATGACGCGTTTCATTATTTTCATCTAATTCTACTTCTGGACGACCTTTTGCAATCATTCTGTCCATTAAATTTTTCATAATTCCTGAAACATTATCCACATAAAGCGGTGTTGCAAATATCAGTAAATTTGCCTGTGACATTTTATCTAAAATCATATGCGCATCATCTTGCAAAATACATTTGCCAGGCGTTTCAAACCAGCACGACATGCAGGCAAGACAGGATTTTATTTTATATTTTGCTAGAAAAATATTTTCCACTTCCGCTCCTGCTAGTCTGGCTCCATCCATAAAAGATTTTGCTATAACATGGGTATTACCTTTTTCCATGTTAGGACTACTATTTGCTATAACAATTTTGAACTTACTCATATTTTTTCTCCATCTCTAATTACTTTAATCACTTTATCACACCAATCTAATTCGGTTTTGGCATGCATAAATCCACACTTTAAAGTTAATAACCAATAAATTGAATTATCATCACTCTTAAGATTTTCACGAATATTTTTTTCTATTATTTTCATGTGTGCTTGAGCTTCCTTGATTTGAACCTTAAGACGTTCAATATGATTTAAATAATTTTCCTTTGGTATTAATCTGCCATAAAAAAGCTTCAATCTAAGTTCATTTCTCTCAACTTTTTTTGATGCTGGCTGAACCAGCCAATTAATTAAAAAGTCCAATCCGCTTTTAGTAATAGAATACAATTTCTTCGCTCTATTTGCATGCTCTGACAGGGATTTATCTATTTTTATCAAACCTGCTTTAAGCAGGCTTGATAGTTCGGGATAAACTTGACCAGAACTTTCAGCCCAAAAAGTACCTGTTGCATTTTTCACCCATTGCTTTATATCATAGCCAGACATCGCTTTTACGCTTAAAGCGCCTAGAATTGCATATTTAGTTTTATGTTCACGACTCATAATTACCTCATACCGAACGATTGCATTTATTATAGGTCTTAAAGATAGGTTTTGCAACCTTAAATATACCACTTGTCAAACCAAAATAGAAATGTCCTTTAGTTCTCCAAATTAGAAATGTCCCCCTCCGATTATAGAATAAACCATTGTGGTAAATTCTATCAATTATAGTAATGCTTAATTCTTATGATAAGATCTG
>JASFHF010000044.1:0-14962 GCA_050123375.1 Gammaproteobacteria bacterium | reverse complement strand
TCGCCCTGAATCACGTCACGGTCATCGGCACTTCTGCCTGTACCGTGGCTATATTTTAACAGAAAATGGGTGAGATTTTATATCTTATTTTTTTTGAAAATTGGTCTAGACTTTTGACCCGCTTTAATTTTCTACTAATAAATTGAGCTTATTTGATATTGTGACAATGATTTTTTATAACTTTTTATAAATTAAGATGTTATATTTACATAAACTGATAATTACCATAATCTATTAATCCAAAGCATTACTACCAATAAATTGAGTAATTTTGATTCATATAGTTTATGAGTTATTGCCATTGTAACAATATATAACATATTGCCGGTATCTTTTCAGATACAACGCTTCAATATGTTTTCACGAAAACGCGATAATTTTACCACCTTAAATTAACAATTTTGTTAATTTGATTTTGGTTATTACCGCGAATAAAGCTGGATTAACAATATTTTATAAAAAAATACCGCTAAGCCAGAACAGGTAAATGTCCAAAAATCAATCTGATTTTTGAATAAAGCCAAAGACTTCTTTCTTATTTAAAAGCTAAAAGCCTCCACGCATCTCTCATGGCTTCAGTTGCGCTTATCTGATGTTTTGAGTCGTTCAGACCGCGACTTTCAATACGATATACGAATAGTGACGTAAATTTTCATTATTGTTATTAATATTTAAGTTTTTATTCTAAAAAAGTGCTGGATGAAAAAAATCATCCGTCCGTCATCGGACAAAATCTAAATTTGCATCAAGCAATCTGTTGTTTTTATTATGCTTTTCAATAATGAAAATTTACGTCACTATCCGTAATGAATTTTTAGTTCAATTTTTTAATATCAAAAAACATCTAAAACTTGCAAATGCTTTTTGATATCCAAAATATTAATTCAAGGAAAAAAAGATAAAATAATACAATAACCCAATTTAGTAATAATTTCACCCATATGGCTACTAGGTGGTCGGTGTATATTTTGCTTATCTAAAGTAAGCACTATATAGCCGGAATCGTGATTTCCGAAAATGAATTCATAAAATAAAAGCATTTTCGAATAAAGCCAAAGACTTTTTTCAATTAAACTTTTTAAGTTTAAAAGCTAAAAGCCTCTTCGCATCTCTCATGGCTTCTCTCGCGCTCATCTGAATTTTTAAAGTTACCAGACAACAACTTTAGTTTAAATTAAATTATATTTCGCACAAAAAGTCAAGAATGTTTTATAGCAGCATGTTAAGAATATGCTTGTATTATAGCGTTATATCACCATGTGCTAACTGTTAATAACGATTAATAATAAGTGATAACTAATGATAACAACAAAACGGATTTATCCACCCTTTGCCCACAGTCCGCGAAATTACAAGTCGCTTTCTCCCGTGGACAAAGCGTGGATAAATCCTTACTAAAATTGAAAAATTACCAGACAACGAAATTATCCAGTAAAAGTTGATTTTTGAGTTGACACCATGCTGTTAACAATAGTATCTTGTTTATGTGTTCAAAACACTACGCAGCGTGCTTAACTGCTCCCGGTTGTGTTGCAGTATCGTGGCGCGAAAATGTGATATGACCGGGAGTGGGTGAATAAAATACTCGAAAGGGGAATAAATCCACCGTCTGCGTACGGTTTTGAGCTCCCGGTCGCCAATTATTATGATTGGCAAAATTCAAAACTATACGCAGGAGTCAAAACAATGGACGATATTTTTGCCTTAAAACCGTTTGTCACCGCCCTTGAACTTAAAGACGCAATAGATGAAAGACTGATAAAAGCCAAAGCAATTACTGGTTGTTTATTGTCGCAAGATTATGATCTTCATGAATCCAATCACGCAATTTTTAATGGAGCAATCTGGGTGATTGAGAGCATCATTGATGAAATTGAATTTTTAGAAGATAGGTTGAGTAAAATGCGCAATCATGACGGATAAACTGGATATTGTGATTATATAACTTGCGTGTCACTATCTGTTTTGCTTGCACCGCTCGCAAAACGTAGTGGCGCGCAAATATTGGGTTTCAACATCAATTTTTTTATAGGTCGTAGTGATATTTTCGTAGCAATCTTTTTATTTCTTTGCTAAATAAAGATTTCGGTAGTTTCAAACCAGATTTTTTGCAATGATCTAAACATTGACTAAATTCATAAATAAAATCTTTTTTTGGCTGTAGCTTATTGATGGTTATAAATATATTTCTATGGCAATTTTTAAAGGTTTTTTTGCTTTTGCAGGGACATAACTTATACCCTTTGTCATCCCCTTCTGCTAACATTCTTATTAGCTTGAGGACAACTATGTCATTCATTGTGTTAAACTTATTTTTATAATATTCTATAATTCCCTTGCCTCCATGACTGTATTCTCCATAAGGCATTTCCTTATGTCGTTCATAATAGCAGAAAGAAAAAAGATATGGCACGATTAATAGACGCACAAAACCATACAGAGTTGGATCCTCTGAAAATTTTATACGGATTTCTAAGGGGGTGCCAAGACAAAAAGTATTATATTCAAGCTTATGAAATGTTTTGGGTATTCTGCCCATATTTTCCGTTACGGTTGGTAGATTTTTAGGGTAATTTGCAGGCACGGTTATAGTAATATTAAATTTATCTTGTATTGCTTCAAGTTGAGCATAATTAGCAACGAATTCCAAGTCACCTGATATGGTATATAAGCCTCCATTTACTTCTGTTAGTTTTAAATTTGGGTAGTGTGTTTTTAAATGGAAGAACTGTTCCTTTATACTTGGAATTACACTTTCTTTCACTGGCTAACCCCATGGTTTAATGGGATTGCTTATTTCGGTTCTATGAGGGGTATCTTTTTTTGTTTCAACTTTCGTTTTGCTTGAAGCATTAATCTTTTTTAGCGCTTTATCTGCAATTTGCTCGCCAAAACTTTTTTGAAGAATATCGAGCAATTCGCTGGTTTCTGATAGGTTAAGTATCGTTGTGATGTCATTATTAAGCCATTTGATCCAGCGGAAAAATGCTCTTGCTTTGCTGTGATTGTTTTCATGCCACCTGTCAGCAAAGTTTTCATTTGGATTTACCGGATTTGGTATGTGCCATTTGCCATCTTCCTTTTTTTGTATAAGTCCAGAATTGTTTTTATATTCGTTATAATTTTCATTAATATGGTTAGCGTAGGAAATAAGTTTACCAACAATACTTGCTAAAGCAGTGTAAACGTCTTGTTCGTTTTGATAAAGCTGAGCCGCAAGAGTGGTAATAATCATTGAGATTGGTTTATCTTTTTCATCTATAAATCTCATATCTCTATGGCGTTTAAGCAGCTGAATAGTCATTTGTAGAGGGGTTTTTATAAGGTAATCAGGGACATCATCTACAGACTTAAATGTAATTTTATTCTGACTTACGATTTTCTGTTTTTTTTGCAATATTTTTTCATCCGACATGGTTTGTTTTGATCGAAACCAGTCAGCATAAGCCTCAGGATTTGTAGTAGTCCAACCGTATTGGTTTTTTTCATTTCGGTTAGTAATTGCAATAGTTTTTTGGGCTGCTTGCGGTGAAATTCCGTCTAGAATCAGTTGATTTATGAACTCATTACTTTCTGGAACGGCTGGAAGAACGTCTAAATGAAAACCAATACCATCTTGTTCTGCGTAATTTAATGTCCAACATCTTCGTCCTTCTTTGTCTATTATATTTCTATATGTGGCGTTTTCTTTCAAACAGTTACCTACAGAATGTTTAATATCTAGAGGATCGCATAATGATTTTTTGCTTTCTATATGGCAAACAAGATCAATATCATAATCAGATTCCCTGCCTTCTTTTATGGGTCTAACTACCGTTCCTATTTGAAAAGATCCTTGAGGATAAATTCTGACTTCACGATGATATTTTTCTGAAAGCCAGTTACCAACAGACATATACCTGTCAGTTGCTTGTTGATGCTTGCTAGGAGGAATATCCAATTCTGTTGCTATATTTTCCAGCAACTGACTATGGTTAAATAATTGTTCATGCGGCATATAATTGTTTCCTGTTAGTTGGTTAAAAAATCGTTTATTTTTTTGGCATTATGCGCGAAGTTTTTATCCGCTTTGGATTGCCATTCGCTTAAACTTCTGGGATCATCAAGCGAAAGTGGTTTATCAGATTCAAAATTTAACCTCAAGATTTGCTTATCACCTAGAAGTAATTTAAGAGTGTTGTGTGTTTTTTGTGACTGTAAGTTTAAAATCATGTCAATGAGCTTGTTTCTTCCCCATTTTGTGATAAAGCCCCAACCAAATAAATTTTTCCACCAAGTTCGTTTTAGTGAATATGACTTTTTAGCGCACCCTGTTCCAATAGATAATATTTTTAGGTTGGAAAGATTTTGATTTAAACGACGTTTTGCATCAATAATGGCAACTAGGGAAGGATTGTTAGCCCAAAGCCCACCATCTGCAAGAAGATAATTTCTTATCAGTTGTGGGTCAAAGTAAGTTGGAGCTGAACAAGATGCAAGTATTGCATCACTAACTAAAACCTCCTTATCTCGTTTGAATTCATCGCTATAGCCAGATTTAAAAACATGCACACAGCCATTGCCGATATCAGTGGCAGGCAATATCAGTGGAAATTTAATTTCACCTAATTTTTTATCCCCAAATAGTTTTTTTAAGGCACCAGCAAGGGAGGCAGTTTTGTATTTGCTTCTAAATAAGTCAGCAAACCAACTAAAGAAAGGAAGCTTTTTTGGAAAAATTATTCTGCCATAATCTTCATAAAATTTAATTAGCTTTTTTGGTGTGATTTCACAAACAAGTCCGGCTGCAATAATTGCACCTGTGCTTGTTCCGGTTATTAAATCAAAAGATTTTAACCACTCAATATCGTATTCTTCTTCCATGCGTTTTAAGATGTGTGCAGCATAGATTCCACGTAGACCGCCTCCATCTATTGAGAGAATCTTAAATGGTTTATTAGGCATGCTAATTTCCTTTTGTTAACGTTTATATACGGTTATATGGTTAATCATTGTAAAATCGGTTCTTGTAAATAGTGTTTTTTTTGACATTATATTATTTTCTCAATAAGCAAATAAATTGTTGTGCCATTTGTTTTTGGCCATTTATCGGCGGGGTTATTTTTTTCTTTTGCTCTAGAAATAGCATCGTAGGCTTTTCCTTGCAATTGCTTCGGTATTTTTGGTTTGTTATAGTCTGGTACATATTTTTTTAATCGGTCTATGCATTGTTTAGATGAGGTTATTTTGTTTCCATCTTCAAAATGCAATAGAAGCCAATACTCAAGTGCTGGGTTGCTAATAGCTAAGTTATATCCTTGTTTGTTGCATTCTAAATATAGATCTTCTATTTCTTGATGTGGGCGTTTGTCGTTATCTTCTCGGTCAATAATTACCCATATTTCATGATCGTATTTTTTTAAGGTTTTTTTATTTTTTTCTAAGTAATGTAGCGCATATTTGAATAAATTTTGTGGTGAACTGATAGAGTTTTTATGAATAATTTTTAGTGTGACGTTTTTGTTGGTTATTAGGCTGTTAAGATAATTTTTTTCTGTCTTTCCTTCAGGAAAGATCCAAAAAATTTTTCTATAGTGCCTAATGCCTGTTTTTCTAATAATTTTTTTTGGAGTGTTTTTGCTCATTATTTTTATCCATTTGCAAATTGTTCTTGTATTAGTATGCGAGGTATGCCTCCCAGAACTCCCAGTAAATAGCTTTTAAGAATATCTTTGTCATAACGAATTTCTTTATAATCGCTTAATGGTATAGTGCCAGATGCTCCATTTTGATCTCGCTCTATCAACCACATTTCATCTCGACGAAATAATTCTTGATCCATAAGCAATAGGTCGTGAGTAGTAAATATCAGTTGTGATTTGCTATTTTTATTACATGAATCTAAGTATATTTTTAATAATTGACGTGTAAGCAAAGTATGAAGGCTGCGATCTAGTTCGTCAATAACAAAAACTATATTGCTCTCTGGTTGAGATATTAATTTAAATGCTGGTAATAAATCAATTATTCTTAACGTGCCGGCAGATTCATCTCGCAATGGAAACTCAACCTTCTGTTGATTGGAGCCGCTATGAAAGCTAATTAATTTATAAGCTATTAAAGAATCATCTTTCATGCTTATAAGGAAGCGATCATTATTAGGAGATAATAGTTTGCATTTGTTATTTTCCTTGACCTCGTTTCTAATGTCTTCTCTGCCTTTTTCAGTTAATGGTAAGCTATCGAAAGGTATTTTACGCATATTCAAGCTGGTAATTCCTGTATCTAATAGCGAAAGAGCATCGTTTATTTCTTTGGACAAGGAGTGTTTCTTTAATAAAAGTTCTTCCAGTCCTCCAAAGTGCGTGTTAGGGGCGATAAGAATAAGTTTGTCGCGGAACCAATTATAAATGTGTCTAAATATCTCATTGTTTTGGTCGATTGTATTTGTTAAAAATAATTGGTTATTTCGGGTGCCTTCAGCGATAGCTTGTAATTTTTGGTCAGTAATTTTTACAACATTTCCCTTGCTGTTTTTTTTGCCAAATTCGTTTTTGCTGCTATTGCGATAATAAATGTTGTTTTCAGATTGTGATTTAAACTCTGTAAGCCATTCTTCAATGATTGTCTTTCTGGTTACGCTAAAGCCGTATTCATAAATTATTTCATCTATTGATAGAGTAAATATGAACTTAGATGGTTTGTTAGCATATTTTGGATCTAAGCGGAATGGTTCTGTAAGAATAGAATTATCTGCTCTGGTGCCAATGACTATTTGATTTTTAGCAAAATTTAGTGCTTTAAAAAAATTGGTTTTACCGGATGCATTGCCTCCATAAATGGCTGCTACCGGTAGTAGACGCATCTTGTTTGCGTGTGGAAGCCTTTGGCTGTGTTGTTTTTCGCGACTTGCAATCATTGAAAAGCTGGTTTCGTCCCTGAAAGATAGCCAATTTTTTAGTGTAAATGAAATTAACATAATATCACTCCATTTTTTACATTTTACGAGCCATTTTCTCCATAAAGAAACTGTTATTATTCATAGTAGTCCATTTTAAACTATTTTCAAGAGATTTTTTCTCTTTTGTTGTTAAGTTTCATCATGATGCAGATGCGATGTTGTTTATATGCCATGTGGGGATTTTGTGGGGGTGAGTCGTGATAAGTTGTGATATGTGGGGATTTGCAACGGAATTTTCTCGCAAAAAAGTTAATAAAAACAATGTCTTATGGTTTAATTTTTTAACTACGAACCAGGCGGTCGGGAGTTCGAATCTCTCCGGGCGCGCTTAGATTGAAAAAAACCATCTGAAAGATGGATTCAAGCGGTTAGAGCATTAATTCTCAGCCGCTTTTTTATTATTTTTCCTGCTGCTCAATTTGATTCAAATAATTTTCTTGTGAAATTACTTGTTGTCCAGATTTTTCTTCTAGTTCTTTGCGTGCATTACCCGCAACAGCCCCACCTTCTTGTGCGACTTGCTTATTTTCTTCAAAACCCTGAGTATCTTTGCTGCGGGTAATCATTGTAGTTGACGCTTCACCAAGCATTGAGAAAATTAATTCCAAATCAGTCATGTGATCGCGTAAGTTTTCTCGCTTAAGATTTTTATGTTTTTTATATTCGCTTGGTGTCATGCCAAAAGCAGCTTTGGAAATTTCAGCGGTTAGAATTGCGTATTCGCGTTGTTCTTTGACGTTACGCTTTTTCCATTCTTCGGTTAGTTCATCACGAATTGCAATACTACGCATTCTTTTTTCAATCCAATTATCGGAATAACCTTTAGCTTTGTAAATGGCGCGGGTGCGTTTTAAGGCAAGCTCTGGATCCTCGATTTCCTGAATTCTCTCATACCCAACTTTGGCTAGCCATCTTTTGAATGGTTCAGCCTTGGGTGAGGGGATAGATTGAATAATGCGGAAAATTCCTTCGGTGTTTGCTGCGTTTATTTTGCGCATTTTGCCATCTGTCGCAAGCATTTCAACTGGGGTACAAATTGTACCCCAGTTGTTATTCAGCTCTGGGTCACGGCTTCGCAAGCGTTTAATATATTGCCTTACATCAACGCTATCTGACAATGTTTCAACCACATCAGCAACGGAAAACCACCATTCACCATTATGAATGGTTTTTCGTATATTTTTGTCTTTAAAGACAGCAATTCTGGTTGATGTCTCTATGGCTGTATTATTCTTGTTCATAATTGTACCTCCTTTTTGATTTTTTTATTTTGCATCTAAAAACCTCTATTTCATCCGTGAAATCTTGAATTGTCCAAATCATTTGATAAATTATATCACGATCAAGTTTTAGCTCCCCTTCCTGAGTAGCTAGCAGACCACTTATGATCGCTCGTATTTTGATGAATCTTTCATCTGTTGCATCTTGCAAATCTAGTTCTGAAAGCGAAGGATTAAGCAGAAAAATATTATCCATAAATCACCCGTTTTTATTTTGAGTTAAATATGCATCAAAAAAAATTATATTGATGTCCGGGATTTTACAGGTTAGCTTTCCTGCCTTGTAGTGTTGTTAGCACTAGTGTTAGATTAACTTTTGGGGGAAGGAAGTCAATAAAAAATTAACAACACGGATAATATTCTATGAATAATTTATACATATATACCGATCGTTCCAGACGGTCTGGAGTTTGACAAATTGTCAGGAAAGATAATTTGGGTGCACTTAATGTCATACACAGCGTTTGACAATATTTCGTTGTCATGTAACATTGGGATGGTGTTGAACTAAACTCTCAAGGGTTTAATTAGGTTTGGGAAGAATTATTTCCAAAACTAGATATAACTTTAGGACTTGAAAATTTCAACGTCCCAGTTGCTGTAATAGTTGGTAAATACGATGGTCTTATAGTGCCGCATTCATAAAAATCAACAGGAGTTTTTGATATGGAAATCGATATAAAACGTATCTTTTTTATTGTAGCATTGATAGTCGTCTTTTTTTGTGGTGTATTTTTAAGATATCAGTCAACTTTAATTCCCTATCATCACGGTCCTGATGAAATGATTTATGGGTATCGCGCTTATCAGATTTCATTGCACGGAAGAGCTGCTTCAATTCGATCTGCAAAACAAGACATTCAAAATAAAAAAATGCAGCTTTATCCGCCACCAACCAGAATTGGCTACTTGGTACCGTTAGCAGGCATCATGAAAGTCAGTCACCAATATAATTTATTACCAGGAGTGTTATTATCATTTTTTGCAAGCGTGGGTTCGTTATTGCTTTTAATAATCTTTGGTTTGCGATTTTTTAATCGCTGGACAACCTTAATTGCTTTAACCGTGTATGCCGTCTGTCCAATTGCAGTTATGCTTGCGGGCAGAGCTCTTCAAGATTCCTTGGCTGGTTTTTTAGGGCTTTTAATTCTATATTTTTCATCTGAAACAATATCAAATCAAAGTAAAAAAATATGGCCGATTCTTCTTATATTAGTGGGTAACTATACTTTGTTGATAAAAACCCCTCTTTTTGTTTTTTTCGCGCTGTGTTTTTTATTGGTTTTGTTTTTTTTAAATTTTCCAAAATTGCAAATTAAAAAAAGTTTTTATTTTTCAGTGTTAGCTTTTCTTGGTTTTGTTTGTTCAATGTTAATTTTAGCTAGCTGGTCTGGCGGCATAAAAAATGTTTTTATGATGTGGTATTTATTAATGCATGCTGGAGACCACAGCAACTATGTATTTTACCAGACCGCATCAATAAGCCAATTTTTATTTAATTTTTATATTAATAGCATCTTGATGAGCGTCTTTTTTATCATTGGAATGGTTTTAACCATAGTGAATTACTTCACGAAATCGCGCTTTTTTATTTATGATAAGAAAAATGAAAAAGTTCATATTTTCGCTTTCATCGTGTGCATCGCTTTTTTCCTGGTTGTTGCATTAATGCCTAGCAGCCAGAATCTGCGATACGTACCCATGTTATTTGTTCCGATTTATTTGCTTGCAAGTAATGCGATTTTTATTCTTTACCAGAAGCTTAAAAGCATCATCGCTAAACGCTGGATAATCGCATTGTTAACCACGGTATTAATTTTGTTGGTTCTAGTGGGTAGTTTGAGGGATTATGCTGTTTACAAAAAACTTTTCATAAAATATCGCATATACGATCCCGCCCCTGTTTTTTTAATGAGAGCGTATGAAATTTCACGTTAAACATTTCGCAATAATTTAATTAAGTCTTCAATATTGATAAAAGTAACTACAATGTCATCATATTGTTTTTGATAGCTTTCGTTGACGTCAAAGCTTACAACAAAATTTTCTCCTTTAGAGTAATGCTTGCGAAAAATATGTAAACTTTTAGAATTAAATGTATCGGCGCTCCATTTGCATTCAATAGCAATAGGTTCTTTGCGGTTACGCTTTTTGAGGTAAATAAAATCTATTTCATGACGCCTTTTGTCTCTCCAATAGTAAATATTTCTGGTTTGTAAATTGCCGTGTAATTCGTTTAATACACAATGCTCCCATAACAAACCCATATCATCTGTTCTTAGTTCATGCCAGCTTTTAGCATAACAAATTATTCCTGTATCAAAACCATAAACTTTAGGTGCAGAAATAATTTCGGAAGGCAGATGGGAGTTAAAAGGCCTGACAATATGTGCAACAAATGTTGCCTCTAAAACTGAAAGATAATTTGATATGGTTGTTCTGCTAACTTCACAAGGAGAAGTGAATCTGGTTGCTTCAAAAATATTGCCGCTTTGAGTAAACAATAGTTCAACAAATTTTTGAAAAGAATGACGTCGCTCCAATCTAAATAATTCTTGAATATCTTTAGCCCAGTAGGAATCTATCCATTCGAGAAATTCTTTTTCAGGAAATTCTTTTGACATAAAAAATGGGGGTAAGCCGCCATGCAATAATCGATGTTCAATTTTTTTATTTCCAAAGATTTTAGACTCAGATAATAACATTGGTGTTAACCACAGTTCTGTTTTGCGTCCTGTTAATGTGTCGCCAAATTTACTGGATGCGCCAAGTGTAGACGAACCTGTTGCAATAATTTTAACATCCGAGAAATGGTCTGCTGCGATTTTTAGTAGTTCAGATGGATTGGTTAATCTATGAATTTCATCCAGCACTAGACGTCCGTCATTTTTGCTTGCCAAAAATAATTCTGCGTTTTCCATTTGTTTGCGCACACTAGGAAGCTCACAATCGTAGTAATCGACATTATCCAAGCTTTTGCAGAGGCAAGTTTTACCTATGCGCCTAACGCCAGATAGCCAAAGGATAGATTTCTTCTCCCAGGCTTGCTCAATTTTATTTTTCCAAAAAATACGTTCTTTCATAATTTGCTCCAAATGCATTTATAGTTGCATATAGTTTAACTATATGCAACTATAAATGCAAATAGTTTCATCCGCTTTTATCTCATTAATAATCTCACGCGTGAGATTCTCGTGATTTAGTTGACATTTGTTATCATCAATACTCATAAAAAATTATTAAAAATCAAAGTATTACGTTTGAGCACGCGTGCTACGAACCAGGTGGTCGGGAGTTTGAATCTCTCCGGGCGCGCTTAGATTTTGTTTAAAAATCAATCTGATTCTTGTTTCATACTTTCACCAAAAGTAAAATACTTTAAGAAAGAGGTGCATTATGAATGGTAAGAATACTTGTGAGTCTCAATCTGAGATACTACTTTATCAAACTGAAGATGGTGAAGCTAAGGTTGAGGTACGTTTGGAAGGAGAAACGGTTTGCCTCCTTTTTAATTTTTTTGTTTTACATTTAAAAACCTCTATTTCGTCCGTGAAATCTTGAATTGTCCAAATCATTTGATAAATTGTATCACGATCCAGTTCTAGCTCTCCTTTGTATTTTGATGAATCTTTCGTCTATTGCATCTTACAAATCTAGTTTTGAAAATGAAGGATTAAGCAGAAAAATATTATCCATAAACCACCAGTTTTTATTTTGAGCTAAATATGCATCAATAAAATTTCTATCGATGTTTAGGATTTTACAGGTTAGTCTTCCTGCCGTGAGAGTGTTTTGAGTACCATTATTACGATAAATTTAATGCGTGGTTTTGTCAATGATTAAAGATTCGTTGATATTGGTGTATCCTTGTATGAAAAATTTATTTCGTGATTATATAACTTTTATGTTATTATTGTCGCTGCTTTATGAGTCGACCATAAAATTCATAATAGAACATAGTTTAATTGTATACAGAGGATAAAAATAATAAGGAGATATCCCGTGAAAACAGAAAAACAAACTCTAGTCCTTTTAAAGAAATTACCATTAGAAATGCTTGCAAATATTGTATTGTATTTGCCTAATCTAGAAATTGCTTTAATTTATATAGTCGCACTTCAAGAAAGTGTTATAAAAGAAATTATTAGTAATAAAAAAATTATTTCCTTATATCACAAGAAGGACATTATAAAACTGAAGGATTTGACGTTAAGCAAACAATTTCTCGAAGAAGGAATTGTGGCACTTCAAAAAGGAAAACTTACAATTATAGAATTCGAAAAAAAATATTCTATGATTAAAGAGTGTGCTAATAACTTTATATCTAAAGATAAAATCGAGAAGCGAAAAAAAGAGGGGCGATTAGAAAATAAGATATATTTGGTGTACAAACAAGTTGATATCAGCAAAATTTTAGATAAAACCACAATGGTTTCCTTAATGTGCTATAAACAATATGTTCATACTTTAATTCATAGAAAAAACTTATTCGAAAAGATATGTTTAGCTGCATTTGAAATATCAGATTTTAAATTTACTTCTAATGGTTTCTCCGCATATATAAGCCAAAAGCAACATCCAACAAAAGGATTCAGAATTCATCATGATGGCAAGAATTTTAAGTACGTCAAGCTTCCGGAATATTGTAAAAGTTTTGATAAAAAAATACGTGCAAATTTTGAGAGTTCTGTAATAAAAATACTTAGGTTATTATACAAAGCCAAATTATTGTCAATTGATAATTTTTGTGATCTGTTTAAAGCTATAATTACTTTGGTGACCCCTGATGAAAAATTTGGATATGAAATATTTAATAAAAAAGAACACTGTCAACAAGGTTATTTTTATATTACTAGAAAAGAAACAATCAACTTAATTAAAAAAAGTCTTCACCATAAAGATATAGGAAATTATTTAAAAAAACAGATTAGGGATAATTTGCTAGAAAATGAAAATAGTATTAAGCTTTTTGAGGATAAGAAAGTATTGCCAGAAGGCGCTTTAAAATTAATAAAATTGATAAAGTTGTTAGAATTAACAGAAGATAAAGTGAATATTTATCTTGAAGATTTACTAAAAAATGAAAATAATGTTAAGTATTTAGAAAAGGAAAAAATATTGCCAAAAGGCGCTTTAAAATTAATAAAATTGATGAAAGTAGTAATGAGCAAAAATATTGTTTCACTTAAATTTTTATTGCAGTATCAGAATAATGTTAAGTTTTTAGAGGATAAAAAACCATTATCGAAGGATACTTCAAAATTATTAGAATTAATAAAATCAATGAGGGAAAAAACAGATATTCAACTAAATAATTACGTTGAGCAAATCATTTTACCAAAAAATATAGAACATATCATTCCACTTGATTATTATAACAATACAATAGCTTGGCCTTTTATGGTAAGTGGAGCCTGGACTTTATTTAAAATTTTAGAAAAAAACTTTCAAGTTTGTCGATTATATAGCAAGCAACTAATAGCATTACACCACATAGATCCTGTAAATTATAACGATCCAAATTCAAACCAAAAGAAAGACTTAACTACAAAATTATCCAAAATAGGCGATTATGAAGTATTGAAAAAACTTGATTTTATTAGTATTTCTAAAGTTCTTCAAAAGTATAACCATTTCTTCATAGCAAAATTAGCGGAAGAAGATGCTTATGATCAGATTAAAAAAGAGGAAAAAATTTCATTTTTAATAGAATCAACAAAAAATTTAGTAAATTATTTTAAATGCTTATCAGACAAGAAACTTCTGACTTCAAAAAACCTTATGTTTACTTTAAAAAGAATTAGAATTGTTAATTTTATTCAAAATTTTATTGGAGGCAAAGATAATTTACGCATTATATCGACCCAGGAGGGAATAGATTTTTGTTGTGATTATTATGATAAAGTTGGTGAGTTTAAATTTAGTTTAAATAGAAATGAGCCATATAGTTTCGATGCTTTTATTAAGTATTTTGATGTGTACAAAAAACTTACTGAGATTAATTTAAAGGGAAAAAATGCAAAAAAACTGAAAAACGTTTTCTTTTATTTTATAAAATCAAATCATAACGATTTTGCATTTGATCACATAGATTATTTCTACAAAATTATCAAATTCCTAAGCGAAGAATCTTTGCTTTCGAAAATTAAAATCGGCAAACTCAATACAATTTTTTTGAAAAATAATTCTTTGGGGTTTTTATCAGCGATATATAATTGTCTCGATAAATTTAAACAAGCTAATGAATTAAATGCGGATACAGTACAATTGCTTTGTGATAATGAAATAGGAATTAAAATCATTAATTGTGTGATGATAATAGCTAAGAAATCTAAGATATCTGGTTTTTCCACAAAATTAATTAGTAGATTTATTACAAATAAAATATTAAATTCTGGTAGTAATAAAAAAAATTATCAATTGTTTAATTATGGAGAAATTCTTTTAGATATATTTGAAGCTGGATTAATAACCACAAAATTTCTAGAGCAATGGATTCAATTAGAACCAAATCACTTTGAAAAGGTAAACTATGCAGTCTCTTTGTTAAAAGAATATACTAAAGCAAATTGTACGCAGAAAACAGAACTAAAATTAGATCAGAATAATCTAGATTTTATAATCCTGCTTATATATCCACCGCCTGAGGCGGTGGCTTGGGCAATGGTTTAACCGTTGCCAAAAGAACCTGCTCATGTTACCAATGTTGAGTTATCCCCATAACTCAACAAAAGAGGAAACA
>JASFHF010000043.1:0-15131 GCA_050123375.1 Gammaproteobacteria bacterium | reverse complement strand
GAGGCGCATATTGAAGATAAACTTACTGGCAAAAAAATTAAATTACAAACAAATTTAGATGATTATCACGACAGCGGCATACATGAACATCTTTAAAACCGCACTAATTGGCAGAAGTCAGGAAACATAGCATTGTAATTATGTAATAGCTCGCGTCCCGCCCACTTATTTCGCACTAATTCTGTGGAAATTTTTTAATCTTGGCTTTTTGCATTAAGTCTGATGCATATAATTGATATTCCAACAAACCTAACTGCTGAATTG
Source organism: Gammaproteobacteria bacterium (assembly GCA_050123375.1). Taxonomy (GTDB): domain Bacteria; phylum Pseudomonadota; class Gammaproteobacteria; order UBA12402; family UBA12402; genus JASFHF01. Next base: position 14,867 of record JASFHF010000043.1, on the reverse strand, counting down.
CAGTTTGTTGAAAAGCTTGACGTGCAGATGCAGTTAATTGCTTAACATCACCCTCTTTAACTCCAGTTAATACAATCACTACATAATCATTAGTCGGCAAACTTAATCCTGTTACCGCCGGCACGCTTTTTTTCATTGAAGGCGCAATATGAAATGCTGCAGTTAAAACATTGGTATCTGGTTTTTTAGCATGTCTACCAACATTGGTTATAACGCGCTTATTTAAGTGATATTTATTTGCAATATCATTTAAAGTTTTACCACTTTGCAATTCTTTTATTACGGTGTTACCAAGATCTTCCGCTTGTTGTGCCGCCGCTGCACGACGTAATTGATTGGCAATTTGCGTTTTAACTTCCACAAATTTTTTCACCGACGCAGGAACATGACGCTTAATGCGTAATACTACTACTGAATTATCAGATAAATCGATTGGATCGCTATTTTCATGCTGACTTAATACTTCATCATCAAAAGCTGCTGCAATAATTCTTGGATTAGCAGCAATGCCTTTACCGCCATTTTTAGTGAACAAATCTGTAGTCTGAATCGGCAAAGATAACTGCTTCGCTGCCGGCTGTAATGAGTCAGCATTTTCATAAGTAATATTAGCTAGTTTATCCCGTAAATCAGCAAATTTTCGTTCTGCAGCTTGTTGTTTATATGCTTGCAAAACTTTATCTTTAACTTTGTTAAATGAAATCACTTGCTGCGGCTGTGTTCCCAATAATTGCAAAACATAATAACCCTGCATCGTCTTAATCGGTACAGTAATATCACCAGCCTTTTTCAAATTAGGCAACACTGCGCGTAACTCGGTTGGTAATTGTGCTTCTGTTATCCAGGACCATTCACCGCCTTTCGCTGCGGTCGCGGTATCGTCAGAATATTGTTTCGCTAAAGCGGCAAAATCCACATGTTGCTTGATTTTATTTACAACTAAATTTAATTTTTGCTGTGCTTGATTCATCTGTTGTTTTGATGCATGTTTTGGCACAGCAATCATGATTCCTGCCAAATGCCATCGTTTTGGCTTGGTGTAAGAAACAATATTAGTATTATAAAAATCTTTTAACTGCACTGCCGTAGGTTTAATGCCGCGCATTAAATTAGCCATCGATAATTGTAAATATTGGATACTAACTTTTTCCGGTAATTTGAAATTATCAAGATTTTCGTGATAAAAATTTTCTACAGCTTTAGCAGGTAATTTGACTTGCGCCAAAAAATGCTCCATTGGAATTATTAAATAATTAAAACTGCGTTTTTGATTTACCAATTTAATAAGCTGATCAATTTCTTGCGGCAAAGTAAAAGCCGTGCCAACAATACCATTTTTCACCTGACTTACCAAAATCTCATTTTTCAATTGCGCTAAAAACGCATCTGTCGAATATAACAAAGTATTTACAAACTGTTCGAATTTGGCTTGAGAAAAAACCCCGCTAACCTGAAAGATCGGCATTTTTGCCAGCAATGCTTCAACTAAAACCGGATCAACCCGAAAACCATCTGATCTGGCAGCTTTATTTAATACCATTGAAGAAATGATGGATTGTAAAGCAGTTTGTTTAAGTGCGGCTGCAGCTTTGTCTGAAGGAGAATAATTGGCACCTAACTGTAATTGCTGCTGACGACGCATTTGGTTATAAACCACATCTAGCTGCTGCTTGGTTATTTTAGTACCATTGACTTTTGCTACCACATTATCTGCGGCTCTACCATAAAGATAACTATGCACCCCCCACAGTGCAAATACTAAACAAATAGCTGTGATTATGGTCCATGCGATCCATCCCTGTAGCTTATCCCTCAATGACTGTAACATAATGGTAATCCCGCAATTTGATGGCGGAGTGGACGGGACTCGAACCCGCGACCCCCTGCGTGACAGGCAGGTATTCTAACCAACTGAACTACCACTCCATTCTTGATATTTAAAAAGGCGATTATGTCATAGATAATTATATAAGGTCAAGCGCCGCTTTGCCAAAGCAGCTATTCATTACGAACTAAAAACACATTCCTTACCAATATTTGGCAATCAAGTAAAATTGCGCTTATAGACATTGAAAATTGGCGCATTTGGCCATTTTTCGCAATGTTAAGAATTCAAAAACCCAAACCAATTTAAAAAAGAAAATTTTACGAATAATTTTAAATTGAACATGTTTGAGGTTTATGCAAAGTTTCATCAAAAAATTTGTTTATCTCCGAAACAATTTTTAAAACCTCATCAAACAGTAATTCTTTTTTAAATGGTTTACGATCTGGGGATCTTCTCGTTTTCAAATGGTTAGACATCTCTGTTATGTCTTTGCAATACTGAATTATTTCCTCAGGTAATGGTTTATTTATTTCAATAGAAGGTATTAAATCTTCTTCAAGAAAACAAGAGCTATGACCTGAATCAGCTAATTTTTGTAACGCTTTTTTTAACTCACTATACAATTGTTTACAATTATCTTTCATAATGCACTTCTTATTTGTTTTTCAAATTAAAAGCACTTCTATATGTTGTGTTTATTGGCTTGCGCTTTTTTATTAAACCGTATCTTATCAAAGTTCTTTCCATTTGACTACCCTGATAATCAGTTATTTTCTTCATATCTTTTGCCCATGATTGGTGTATATAAAAATTATATCCGTGTTTATTCATAAGCTTATAAAAAGCTAAAACTGCTATACCCCATAAATTAATAACATGTCCTGAAGAAAAAAGAGCACCATAGTATTTTTTGTATTCAATAGACGGAAATTTGTTCCGAGGTATCAAAAGTGGTTTTTTACTAGGGAATTGAGCAGTATATCCATGCTGTACTACCATTCTACCACATGCTTTGTTTATACCACAAAGAATCAAATATTCTTTAGCTGAAATTTTGCCTAAAGAATTAGGAATATTGAATAATATTTTTAACTCTTTTTTAGTAAAGAAACTTGCCAATTTCGGTGACTTTTTAATTTCTCGCCTTAATGCCTGTTTTAACTGTATAGTCTTATCCTTCCTATTAACATTTTTAAACGTGGTGTTATAAGATGTATTATTTGATAGGCAATTTATAGTATTAGTTGTTTTTTCACCAAAATTATGTACATCAATATCTGCAATTATAGGTTTCCATTTACCATTTTCAAATATACCTTGCACTTTTATAGGCTTGCCATTTTCCTCGCAAATCTTTATCATTTGATCTTTTTTATAAAATTGACTTTTGAAAAAAGTTTTACTACAACTTTTTAAACCTTTAATTTTTATAATATAAACTTTTCGTTCTGACGTTTTAGTATCTTGTATTTTTAATATTCCATTTTTTGCTGATAAAATTTTCACACATTTTGCTTGTTCACACAAATATCGTAAATGCTCCATAGGGTATTCTAAATCTATGGGTTTAAATTTGTGTTCTCCTAACATATATTCCTTTTGCCAAGCAATGATAAATGGAGATAACGCAGAACGTTTTGCAGATTTACTTTTAACAGAAAGAGGTTTTAAAACAGCATGAAATTTTCCTGCCATCCATAATTTATGAAGTACCTGAACATCTGGATTAATTTCCAAGATAGTAAGAATTCCTTCTTTAGTATATTCTTTTAAAAACTTTGCTATTTTTTTAGCTATTTTAGGATCTAAGTTAAGACCGTCAGGAATTTCGTATGGTTTTTTAGGAATATCAAAATATAAACCTTTTTTGACTTTTTTTTGTATTTGTGGATGTTTTTTAAAAGGGTCATACTTCTTAAACATTGCTGATTGTTACCTCCCCACCATTTTGATTAAATAAAGCACAGCAAGTTCAATTATAGTACAATTTTAGCTGTTCACAAAATGATCAAATTACGTGCGGAACTCATTATAATTAATTGAAAAATAAAGATTTTTTTCAAGAAGAGTATTGACTTTAGACACTTTAACAACTACCGCATCCGTGCGAAAGTATTATGTGCTTAATTATATGTGATGTACCCTCAGATTTGGGGATGACCCAATAAACTGATGACCCAGAACATTGCATTCTGGCCTAATGGAATTTTGATTTTAATATGGGTGCTGCAGGGCTCGAACCTGCGACATCCGCCTTGTAAGGGCGACGCTCTACCAACTGAGCTAAGCACCCAATTAAATCGGGATAAAACCAAGAACAAAACCCCTAAAACTTATTTGTTAGGGGGTTCTATGCCAATCTTACACATCTAAAAAATTACTCGTTAACTTCTTCTTTGGTCTTTTTGCCAGCTTTGAATACCAATGCTTTGGTAGCGGCGATTTGGATCTTCTCACCTGTACGTGGGTTAATACCTGTCCTTGCTTTACGCTCAGAAATTCTAAAGGTACCGAAGCCAACCAAAGTAACTGGTCCTTGCTTGACGCCTCGCACAATACCGCCTATCAATACATCATAAGCTTTTTCTGCTGCAACTTTGGTTATACCTGCCTCTTCTGCCATTGATTCAATAATTTCAGCTTTTGTTATACCCATAAAATAATCCTCATATATTTGTTCATAAATTAAGCTATTAACGCGCATTAGCGTTATTACATAAACTAGCCGAAGCCAGAAGTAAACTTATACCAATAGCATCAAACAACTGTCAAGTAAGAGTTATGTTTTTTTGCATCTTCTGCAAAAGGCATGCTAGACTATATTATATATTTGGAGGTAAGATGCCAAAACTTACAAGGATGGTATCCAAATCAATATTATGTCTGCTGGTTCTATGTTCCATAACTATTAAAGCTAAAGCTGGAAGCTTGTATTTTGGCGGAGCTCTAGGTTATAGTCCTATCAACTATAATTCATATACTGAACCTTTAAAACCCAAACAAAGCAAATTTTCCCAGCAATTACGACTTGGTTATGATTCTGCTACAAATTTTGGAGTTGAATTTGGTATTATATATAACACTAATGCTTATGTAACCGATCAAAGCAATAACCAACATAAATTTTCGCATAATTTAATCTATTTAGACGGCAAATATTTAATGCCAATCTCACAAAAAATCGCTTTAAGTTTAATGGCCGGCATCAGCTATGTTGCGCGCAAAGGTGTCGAGATAAATTCTACACAAGTATTGCCAACAGGAAATTATGCTGCAATACCAAATTACGGCATAGGATTAGTATATCATTTTGCCGCCAACTGGGATGCTACAATTAATTTATTAAGAGCCGCCAGAAAAACCAGCCAAAAATTGCCTTACACTAACAGCATAGCTGCCGGCGTTAATTATCATTTAAACCGATTTTTTGAAATCATCAAAAAAGATCAAACGCAAAATAAAAATGAAATATTTGCTGGATTTTACAATAAAAAATTTCTGCACATATCTATCTTAACTCACAATCAAGTAAATAGCGGATGGATAATTGGTTATCTGCATAATCTGTTTACTACAAGATTTTTTTCTATACATGCTGGATTAAATTTGGCACAGTGGAAAACACAACATTCTTTATTCGCCGCTTCGGCTTTTCTTGAAGCACGCTTTTGGCTATTGCGTACAAAATACTTTAATCCATATATTAATTGCAGCATTGCCGGACCAACTTTAATGAACCGTGACCATATTTATGGTAAAAATCTCGGCGGATATGCCTTATGGCAAGATTATGGAGGCATCGGTGCAGAAATCGGTAAAAATCATATGGTAGATATTGCTTTACGTTTGCAACATTATTCTAATGGCGATTTCTTTGCCCGCAACCCTGGTTTTGATGTGCCAATTATCTTAACTGTTGGAATTAAATTCACGTAAGTTAATATTATTCATTTTAAGAGATTGCATCGAAATCAAATGGAGTCATGATCCTTGCTTCTTTTTGGATTTGGACTTGATTTTAGATTTTGTTTTCACTTTTGTTTTTACTTTTGCTTTCGTTTTAGTCTTTGGTTTGGCTTTAATTTTTGTTGTTGCAGTTGATTGCACTAATGCCAATCTAAACACATCATCAATCCAACGCACCGGATGAATTTTTAACTGATCTGTAATGTTATTTGGTATTTCTTTCAAATCTTTACTATTTTCTTCCGGAATAATTACTTGCTTAATACCACCGCGTCGTGCTGCTAAAAGTTTTTCTTTCAAACCGCCAATAGGTAATACTTCTCCACGCAAAGTTATTTCACCAGTCATAGCAACATCTGCCCGCACAGGATTTTTTGTAAGTACTGAAACTAAAGTGGTACACATTGCAACTCCTGCACTTGGACCATCTTTAGGTATTGCGCCTTCAGGCACGTGAATATGAATATCATTCTTTTCAAAAATTTCCGGTTTAATGCCTAAACTACTGGCACGGTTTCTAACTACTGACAATGCAGCCTGCACTGATTCCTGCATAACTTCACCTAACTGACCAGTAATAATTGCATTACCTTTCCCAGGCATAATTGCTGATTCAATCGAAAGTAATTCACCGCCTACTTCAGTCCACGCTAAACCGGTAACTTCACCAATCTGATCTTCTTTTTCAGCTTCACCAAAACGATATTTACGCACGCCTAAATATTCTTCAAGATTTTCAGATTTAATACTAACTTCTTTGCGCGACGATTTTTGTAAAATTGATTTAACTACTTTGCGACAAATTTTTGCAATCGCGCGCTCAAGATTACGCACCCCTGCTTCACGCGTATAATAACGAATAATATCGCGCAATGCATCTTCAGAAAAAGTAATTTCTTTGGCCTGCAATCCGTTTGCTTCCAACTGTTTTTTAATCAAATGGCGCTGTGCAATATTAATTTTTTCATCTTCAGTGTAACCTGCAAGTTCAATCACTTCCATACGATCAAACAATGGAGGCGGAATCGCAATAGCAGTATTTGCCGTAGTCACAAACATTACATCTGATAAATCATAATCAACTTCTAAATAATGATCATTAAAAGAATTATTTTGTTCCGGATCCAAAACTTCTAACAATGCGGACGCAGGATCACCACGAAAATCCATCGCCATTTTATCAACTTCATCAAGCAAAAATAATGGATTGCGTACACGTGTTTTAGTAATATTTTGAATAATCTTACCAGGTAAAGCTCCAATATATGTTCGACGATGGCCACGAATTTCAGCTTCATCACGCATACCGCCTAACGACATGCGAACAAATTTACGGCCTGTTGCATGCGCAATTGATCTTCCTAATGAAGTTTTACCTACTCCAGGAGGACCAACTAAACATAAAATCGGGCCTTTTAATTTTTCTACACGACTTTGCACCGCCAAATATTCAATAATTCGCTCTTTTACTTTTTCTAAACCATAATGTTCATCGTTTAAAATTTTCTCGGCTCTTTCAAGATCACGATTAATTTTCGATTTCTTTTTCCACGGAACATTAATTAACGCATCTAAATAGTTTCTACAAACCGTTGCTTCAGCAGACATTGACGGCATCATTTTTAATTTTTGCAATTCCGTTTTAGCTTTAATCCTCGCTTCTTTTGACATTCCGGATTCGGCAATTTTTCTCTCTAACTCTTTAACTTCATCATGCCCACCTTCGGCATCACCAAGCTCTTTTTGAATCGCCTTCATCTGTTCATTTAAATAATATTCACGCTGCGATTTATCAATCTGACTTTTTACCCGTGTATTAACCCGCTTCTGAATCTGTAACGTATCGATACCATTTTCCAGATACTTAATCAACAAATTCAACCTTGCTCTTAATTCATACGCTTCTAATAAATTCTGTTTATCTGCTATTTTAAGTACCAAATGTGCAATCATAATATCAACCAAGCGATTGGTATCATCAATATTCTCCAAAGTCCCCAAGATTTCTATTGGGATTTTTTTATTCAGCCTCACATATTGTTCAAACAAAACTTCCGCAGTATGCAATAAAATTTCTATTTCACGATCTTCTTTAAATTTTGACTCTAATACATTGACTTCAGCTAATAAATAATCTTGCTCCTGAATAATTTTTTTGATCTGGGCACGATGTTCTCCCTCAACTAAAACCTTCACGGTACCATCAGGCAATTTCAATAACTGTAAAATAGAAGCAATTGTTCCAATTGTGTACAACTCATCTTCTTTAGGCTCTTCTATTTCAGCGTCACGCTGTGTTATCAATAATACCCGCTTAGTATCATTCATCGCTTTTTCAAGCGCCAATACTGAAGACTTTCTGCCAACAAATAGCGGCATTACCATATTGGGATAAACCACCACGTCACGCAAAGGCAAAACCGGACACTCATCAATCTGAACCATTTCATCATTATTTTTCTGTTCTTTTGTCTCGCCCATAAAATAACCTCTACAAGTAAAATTATTGAACCCTTATTTTGATCTTAGGTAGTTTCTGTAATTAAATCAAGAATTTTAATCTGTTGAAGCAAGCTAAAATATACGATTGTCAATCTCTTGCCATGGAATTGTATCAAATGCGTGTAACTCACAATCAAATCTTGGAGGTGTTTTGTAATGGCAATTTCTTGACAATTGAATAAGGAGAATTAATATTATGTGAATCAGAATTTAAATAAAACCATTAGATTAATAAAAAAGAGAAAAAAAATAATCATGTCTTATAACAAGCAATCAAAAGAGCAACCATATTATGAACCAACTTATCAAATGGCTCTATCTCGATTGAAGCTTATATACCAAATCAAAGGTTGTAAAAATGAATTAAAAGAGCAACAAGATAACCTGGCTAGAAAAATAACTAAATTTAATGATGTGAAAAATAAGAAAATAAAGTTAAATGATAATGAAGCAAAGTGTTATCAATCAATTATTAAGAAATGTAAAGAAGAAGAGAAATTATTTACTAAAATTTATGAAAGTGTTTCTAATTTAACTGATTATTGGGATATTAATATGCTTAGCTCTTCTGATAACCCATTACCAAAAGAATTAAAACAGGCTCTGGACGAAAAAGTGAAAGATTTTCTGTATAAATTGCCTGAAAACATTGGTAAACAAAAATCAGAGCAAAAGGAAATAATAACAAATTTTAATCAACAAATTAAAAGCACTGATATTAAAGAAAAATTAATTAATTGGTGGAAAAAAAACGATCCAAAACAAGTAAATTATTATCACAGGCGAATAAAAGCTAGCTTAAAAGCAATACAAAAATATTTACTGCCTTTGTTTGAATTTAATCAATCAATTGTGAATAAATTTATACCAAACAATACCCGGTTAAACATTCAGGAAATTATAGATAAAATAAAAAAAGTACGCAGTGATATTCAAGATAAACGTTTAGCCAATCAGAGGAAATTACAATTCCACAAAATTTGCATCAATAAAAGTAAATATAACAATTTTTTGCAAAAGACAGAGCGCGCACTAAAACAATTACAAGTTAAAATTAAAAAGCTTAAGCAAGAAATTAATCGATTAAAAACGCGCTTAATAGTTTTTGATAAGCAATTCTTTAATCCTAAGATAAAATTACCTAAAAATAACTTATTACCACGGCATAAATTATGGATGCTTGGAATAGATTTTCAAGATGTCATAAAATCTAAATCTAATAAATATGAATTTGCAAAAAATAAAAACGAACCAGGTTATATTGATGCTATAGAAACCGCTATTATTTTTAGCCTTATTATAGGAACGAAGTATAAAAAAGAAAAAATCACGGTTGATTTAATTAATAAATTACGTCACCTTGCTACTTGTATGGTAGAAGCCGAATTTATTGAAGGTATAGCTAAGATTTCCGATTTGCAGCTTGGTTATTTTGCAGGTGGTTCATTATTGCTTTATAAAAAAGATGCTACTCTGGAAGGCATTAAAAAAATGAAAGATTACAAAGATTTTTTAGTAATCAAAGCTTCTCGAAGGCAAAGTAATATTATGTTAGACAATAAAGAGCAAAAAAGTATACTTGATAAATTTTTACAATTTGAAGATTTAACAGATAAAGAAGCAAATTATATTCATCATAGTATAGGAAAAAATATTCAGCAAGGGATGTGTTATCAAATCAGTTCCAAATATTTTTATGTTAAAGATGATGGAACATGGGATAACTGTAATTTTAGTGACGCAAAAAACTATTGGTATGAGCAAGACTTACAAAATCTTATTAATGGTTATTATAGCAATATGCAAAATTCTTCTACAAATAACGATAAAATCTTAGCTATGGCAAACTTTATTCGCGGAGTAGCATTATGCCATCCTTTCAATCAAGGTAATTTACGTACAATTAGGTTATTAACTAATTTATTGTTAACCCAAAACGATTTGCCCCATACACTTTTAAATGATTGGCATCATATTCATGGCCATAGCCCAAAACAAATAGCCAAAAAAATTGTATTAGGTACGAATAATTATAAAAAATTATTTTATCAGCCTCAGCCTGTTCAACCTAAAACAGCTAAAAAGGATAAAAATCTTAAAAAAAGAAAATTACCCAAAAATAGCCCACAACCAAATACGAAGAAACAGAAACCAAATTTGTAAGATTACATTTTGATTTACCGAAAAATTTCCGGTTGTGCTTCACCAAGAATTACATCTTGATTGATTTTAACTTTTTTGACTTTTTTCGCTGAAGGTAATTCATACATTACATTTAACAAAGCATGCTCCAAAATTGAGCGCAAACCGCGCGCACCAGTTTTACGATCAATAGTTTTTTTTGCAATTGCTGCTAATGCATCTTTGGTAAACTCAAGCTCAACCTCTTCCATTTCAAACAATTTTTTATACTGCTTAACTAAAGCATTTTTCGGTTCGGTTAATACTTGAATTAATGCATCCTGATCTAATTCATCTAAAATTGCAACTACTGGCAATCGACCTACAAATTCTGGAATAAGACCGTATTTAATTAAATCTTCAGGCTCGATTTGACGCAAAATCTCACCAATTTTATCTTGATGATCTTTGCTATGAACTTCCGCGCTGAACCCAATCCCGGACTTTTTAGTACGCTCAGCAATAACTTTTTCTAAACCATGAAAAGCGCCGCCGCAAATAAATAAAATATTAGCAGTATTGACACGTAAAAATTCCTGGTGCGGATGTTTGCGGCCGCCTTTTGGAGGTACTGAAGCAACTGTGCCTTCAATTAGTTTAAGCAATGCCTGCTGCACTCCTTCACCAGAAACATCCCGTGTAATTGAAACATTTTCACTTTTCCTGGTGATCTTATCTATTTCATCAATATAAACAATTCCTTGAGAAGCTTTTTCAACGTTATACTCGCAATTTTGCAACAACTTTAAAATAATGTTTTCTACATCTTCGCCAACATAACCTGCTTCAGTTAAAGTAGTAGCATCCGCCATTGCAAACGGTACATGTAAAATTTTCGCCAAAGTTTGCGCTAATAAAGTTTTACCACTACCAGTTGGCCCAATTAACAATATATTACTTTTAGCAAGTTCAACATCATCTTTAACTTCGCTTCGTAACCTTTTGTAATGATTATAAACTGCAACTGATAGCGCCTTTTTGGCATAATCTTGACCAATAACATACTCAGCTAAAATATCGTTAATTTCGTGCGGCTTAGGCAATTTCACTTTTGGAGAAAGAATATCAATAGTATTTTCTGCGGAATCTTGTTCAACCAAAGCATCATTGCATAAACTAATACATTTATCACAAATATATGCACCAGCTCCTGCAATCATATGTTTAACTTTATCTTGCGGTGCACCGCAAAACGAACATCTGTGAATTTGTTTATCATTTTTATTAGTCATTATTTCCGTTTTTCCATGATATCATCAACTAAATTATAATCAACCGCCTCTTTCGCACTCATAAAAAAATCACGATCAGTATCTTTTCGAATTCGATCCAATGGCTGATTTGTATGTTTCGCTAAAATGTTATTTAATTGATCACGTACTTTCAAAATTTCCTTTGTGTGGATCTCGATATCAGTTGCCTGACCTTGAAAACCGCCTAATGGCTGGTGAATCATCACTCTGGCATGCGGCAAACAATGTCTTTTCTTTGTTGTCCCTGCTGCCAAAATAACCGCTCCCATGCTTGCAGCTTGTCCAATACACACAGTACTCACATCAGGTTTAATAAATTGCATTGTGTCATAAATTGCCAAACCAGCAGAAACCACACCGCCTGGTGAGTTAATATACAAGCTAATATCTTTATCAGGATTGTCAGATTCTAAAAACAATAATTGTGCAACTACTAAATTAGCCATATGATCATCAACCTGACCAACCATAAATACTACACGTTCCTTTAATAAACGCGAGTAAATATCAAATGATCTTTCTCCACGGGAAGTTTGCTCAATCACCATAGGGATTAAACCTAAATTATTAATCATAATTGTCACTACCTCTTAAAAAAATATCGCGAGCGATTCAACCATCTAATTTCTTGCCCCAAGTTTCTAGTTTCCGTAATTTCCTGTACTATGTGCGGGAAACTTCCTCTGCCTCTTCTAAACTAATAGTCTTCTTGTCTACCTTAGCAGACTCTAACAATTTCGCAACAATTTGCTCTTCAAGATCAAGTTGATCAAAATAAGCCCGACGCTCTTTATCCGCCATATACCAATCAACTATTTTTTGTGGATCTTCATGTGACTGTGCGTAAGTCTCAATAACTTCACGCACTCTGTCAGGATTTGGTTCCAATTTATACATATTGATTACTTCGAGCATTAACAATCCTAAAGTTACTCTACGTATCGCCTGTTCCTTAAAAATATCTTTATCAATTTCAGGCATTTTCTCTTTCAGCATATCAGGTGGAAACTGCCGCATGAATTGCTGATACAATACTTCCTTTTCATTTTCAATTAATGCATTTGGTATTTCGACTTTATTTAATTCCAATAGTTTATCCAAAACAACATTTTTATTTTTTGCTTCCAATGCAACCTTTAAATCTTCCTGCAATCTGGCACGCACATCTTCACGCAACTTTGCTAAACCGCCTTCTTCAACCCCTGCTTTTTTAGCCAACTCATCATCTAATTCCGGCAAATTAGATTTAGACACTTTATGTACTTTAATCTTAAATACCGCTTTTTTGGAGGCCGCTGCTTTATGATGATAATCTTCTGGAAACGTAACATTAATATCCCGTTCATCCCCAACTTTCATGCCAATAATTCCATCTTCAAAACCAGGAATCATTGAACCGGATCCCAACACCAAAGGAACTTCTTTGCCTGCACCATTTTCAAGTGGCTTATCATCAATAAAACCCTCAAAATCAACGGTAACTTGGTCACCGTTTTCTGCAACTTTATCAATTTCTTCCCAAACAGCGTGCTGCTCACGGATTTTTTCAATTGCTTTTTCAACATCCTCATCTGTTACTACAGCTTCAAATTGTGAAATAGCAGCATCTTTTAAATCAACCAACTTAATCTCAGGATAAACCTCGAAAGTAGCTTCATAAATCAGAGGTTTATTTACCTCAAATTGTTTAATGTTAATTTCTGGTCTGCCTGCCGGTTTTAATTTTTCCTGCATAACCGCGTCGGTAAAGCTTGACTGCAATTGATCATTTAAAATTTCTTGTCTTACCGCGTTACCATAACGTTCTTCCAATACTCTTTGCGGTACTTTACCCGGCCTAAAACCATCAATTTTTGCTGTTTTAGCAATTTCAGCAATGCGTTTCTTCATTGCTTGATCAATTTTATCGCTTGGCATTTCAATGGTTAACCTGCGCCCCAATCCACTAGTTGTTTCAACAAAAACTTTCATTATACCCCTCACTATATAAAATATGAGTGCGAAAGGAGAGACTCGAACTCTCATGGGTTACCCCACTGGAACCTAAATCCAGCGCGTCTACCAGTTCCGCCACTTTCGCGTTGGCGGGGTCAAGTCTTGAATTTTGGAATTCGTCTTAAATTAAGTCAAATTCCAAAATTCAAGACTTGACCCCATACGCGCCCGGCAGGATTCGAACCTGCTACCCCCGGCTTAGAAGGCCGGTGCTCTATCCTGATGAGCTACGGGCGCACAATATATCCGTATACCTTCATATCCCCAGGTATAACGGGTATTAAAAAAATGGGCCGTATAGGTCTCGAACCTATGACCCGCTGATTAAGAGTCAGCTGCTCTACCAACTGAGCTAACGGCCCACATAAAAATCAAAACTTCGATAAACATCATACCAAGCAGCCTTCCATGGAGCATCCCTCCAGCCTGACATCCATGTCAGTCGTTCGCCGGGGCAAAGCAATGCTTTGCCTAAACAACACCGGCTCACCCAACTGAGCTAACGGCCCACATAAATGGGGTGGACGATGGGACTTGAACCCACGACGACCGGAATCACAATCCGGGGCTCTACCAACTGAGCTACGCCCACCACAAAACATCAAAACTTCGATAAACATTATACCAAGCAACCATCCATGGTGCATCGACCCTGCCCGGCATCCATGCCGGGCGTTCGCCGGGGCAAAGCAATGCTTTGCCTAAACTACACCGGCTCACCCAACTGAGCTACGCCCACCATTTTTTATTACATCCCTTTCGCACAAAGTGCGAAAACACCTTACACGATGGGGATTCTTAAGGGGAGAATCGTGATTCTCCCCTTAAGTCGCCGAGCGCGAATTTATTTCGCGCCGGCGATAAAACAATCTTGGTCGGGGTAGAGGGATTTGAACCCCCGACATCCTGCTCCCAAAGCAGGCGCGCTACCAGACTGCGCTATACCCCGATACACTACAATAAACCACAATAAAACAATGAATAATACTAGCCAAACCCATTCAGGTCAATTAAGAAATAAAGTATTCCCCGCGGCAAGCCGCGGGGTATTTCCTTCGATTAAAATAGTGCCAACTGCTCTACACTTTTGCCTTGCTCTTTTACGTATCTTTCCACCACCGACCAATCACCTCTTTCACCCA
>JASFHF010000042.1:0-15162 GCA_050123375.1 Gammaproteobacteria bacterium | reverse complement strand
TTTTTGACTCATGGTTAGCAAATTCCCCATTTTTGGACTCCTTTATTATTTTTAAAGAAGTCAATTTAAACAAAAAAGGGGACATTTCTAAATTGCTCAATCGGGACATTTTAAAATTGCCGTTACATAAAAACGAAAATTTTGTGCTTTTTGTTTATTTGAGTATATACTTAATTATATAAATAGTGAAAACTAATATAGGAAATATAATATGTCATTAGATTTGGACACTGCTATTGCAAGAGGAAAACACAGAAGAGAACATTTTGCAAAAAAACAACAATCCAAATTATTACCTACCACTAATCTTAAACTAAATGCCCAGACTTCTACACTGATAAATAATTGTTGTACATTTTTCTTACCTGCTAAAAACGATCACACTCCAAACTTTGTATATAATAGAAACAATACTACACTACCACCAACACCTTAAAGCAATCAACTGTCAGTCAAACTAACCAGCTGCTGCTGTAACTTAGCTAAAGCCGTTTGAACCTCAGTTTGACGTTGCTGTTCTTTGTCCACCACTTCCTTAGGCGCTTTAGAAACAAAATTTGGATTTTGTAATTTTTGGTTAATTTTTATAAGCTCATTTTCTAATTTGGCAATTTCTTTGTTAAGTCGCGCGGTTTCTTTCGTTACATCAATTAAACCAGCCAACGGAATTAAAATTTCCATTTCTCCAACTAAAGTGGTAGCTGCATTTGGTTTTTTTTCAGCATCTTCTAACCAACTAATTGATTCTAATTTGGCTAACGTTGCAATCAATAATTCATGTGTAATTATTAATTGTTTGTCCGTTTGTGTCCCCTGATTGAGCAACACGGGGATTTTTTTGCCGGGTGCAATATTCATTTCACTACGAATTGTACGAATACCAATAATTACTGCTTTTATCCATTCTAATTCCTGCTCAGTTGCTTCATCAACTTGTGACGCATTAAATTCAGGATAAGCAGACAACATAATTGTATCGCCAGAAACTCCAGCAAGCGGCGCAATTGTCTGCCATAATTTTTCGGTAATAAATGGAATAATTGGATGCAATAATTTTAATAAATTTTCCAAAACATAAATCAAAGTATATCGCGCACTATTTTTAGCATTCTCATCATCACCTAATAAAACCGGTTTGGTTAACTCTAAATACCAATCACAATATTCGCGCCAGGTAAAATCATACAATTCCTGTGCTAACAAATCAAAACGATAAGTTTTAAAATATTCATATGTGTTCCTAATAGTTTTATGCAACCTAGATAATATCCATTTATCTATCAAATTAAGCCTGACAGTTTCCGTCCTCCGTCCTCCGTCTTCCGTCTTCTGGATAACATATCTAGTAGCATTCCATAATTTATTACAAAAATTTCTGCAGCCATCTAACCGGCCAAAACTAAAATTAATATCACGGCTGGTTGAAGCAAGCGAACAAAAAGTAAAACGTAATGCATCTGCGCCATAACCTTTAATTCCATCAGCAAACTCTTCATGCGTACGCTTAGCAATACTTTCTAACATTTCTGGCTGCATTAAGCCTTTGGTACGTTTTTGCACTAATTTTTCAACATCAATTCCATCAATTAAATCGATTGGATCCAACACATTACCTTTAGATTTTGACATCTTTTGACCGTGGGAATCACGAATAAGTCCAGTAATATAAACTTCTGCAAATGGAATTTCGCCGGTTAGCTTCAATCCCCCCATAATCATACGCGCCACCCAAAAGAAGATAATATCAAAACCGGTAACTAAAACATTGGTCGGATAAAAATCCTGAAAACTTTTTGTTTTCTCCGGCCAGCCTAAAGTTGCAAACGGCCATAACATCGAAGAAAACCAGGTATCTAATACATCCTCATCTTGTCGTAATTTTACTGCATCAGAAAGTTTATATTTCTTTCGCACGTCTTTTTCGTCGCGCGCCACATAAATATTATCTTCTTCATCATACCATGCAGGAATGCGATGCCCCCACCAAAGCTGTCGACTGATACACCAATCTTGAATATTTCGCATCCAGGAAAAATAAGTATTTTCCCAGCCCTCCGGAATAAATTGAATTTTTTTGTTTTCTACTACATCAATCGCGGGTTCTGCTAAAGACGCAATTTTTACAAACCACTGATCTGTAAGCCAAGGTTCCAAAATTACACGCGAACGATCACCACGCGGGACTTTTAGGAGATAATCCTCTACCTTTTCTAATAAATTTAATTTTTTTAAATCCTCGACAACTTGCTGACGCGCAACAAAACGATCATGTCCTTGATATTTTTTTGGCGCATTTGCATTTATTTTTGCGTCAAAAGTTAAAACATTAATCATCGGCAAATTATGACGCTGCCCTATTTCATAATCATTAAAATCATGCGCTGGTGTGATTTTAACACATCCTGTACCAAACTCAGGCTCAACATAATCATCAGCAATAATCGGAATTTCACGCTCAGTTAATGGCAATTTAATTTTCTTGCCCACTAAATTTTTATAACGTTCGTCTTCGGGATGAACCGCAACTGCCACGTCTCCTAACATGGTTTCCGGCCGCGTAGTTGCAATAATTATGCATTCATCACTATTAACCAAAGGATAACGAATGTACCACAAAAAACCTTTTTCTTCTTCGTTAATTACTTCAAGATCAGAAACCGCCGTATGTAATTCAGGATCCCAATTAACCAAACGTTTACTGCGGTAAATTAAACCTTCATCATATAATTGAATAAAAACATCGCGCACTTTTTCTAACATATCATCATCCATGGTAAACCGCGGACGAGACCAATCAAGTGAAGCACCAAGCCGACGCATTTGCTGATTAATCGTATCACCCGATTCTTGTTTCCATGCCCATACTTTTTCGATAAACTTCTCGCGGCCTAAATCATGTCGTGATTTGCCTTCACATAATAACTGACGTTCAACTACCATTTGAGTTGCGATACCTGCATGATCAACACCAGGCTGCCACAATACATTGAAACCACGCATCCGATGATAACGAATCAATGCATCCATAATTGCATCTTGAAAACCGTGCCCCATATGCAAACTACCAGTTACATTTGGCGGCGGTAAAATAATACAATACGGCACGCCTTTGCCGCTCGGTTTAAAATAACCAGCCTTTTCCCATTGTTGATAAATGGGTTGTTCAATTAATTTTGGGTTGTAGGTTTTTTCCATATAATAGCATTGCGGGACGTGAGCTTCACTTATTTACATACGCCATGTTTGTTGCGTCATGTAATAAGTGAAGCTCCGTCCCCAATTCCTTATTTTTAATATCTGAGTTTTTATGTGGTTCCTTTGAGGGACGGAGCTTCACATAATTACAAAGCAACAAACATGGCCTTGTAATTATGTAATAGCTCGCGTCCCGCCAACTGTTGCTTTGTAATTAAGTGAAGCTCCGTCCCCAATTCCTTATTTTTAATATCTGAGTTTTTATGTGGTTCCTTTGAGGGACGGAGCTTTACATGATTACAAAGCAACAAACATGGCCTTGTAATTATGTAATAGCTCGCGTCCCGCCAACTGTTGCTTTGTAATTATGTGAAGCTCACGACCCGCCTAATTTCTATTTCTTAATTACCGTAAATCGTGTGTTTTAACTTCATGTCCTTGATTCTGATAAAACTTATAATGTTCTCTTGCGATTTTTTTCCATGCTGCATCTTGATGCACGATTTCAATCACCCGATTATATGCGGTATAAAAATCTGGTACTGCAGCATGTAAATTCAACAATATATCATGCTGTTGCAATGGCTTTTCATCTGATCCAATTATTACCGGCGCATCTGCGCTATTAGGACCACGTACCAAATCATGTGGCACAAAACTAATATCACGAAAAGTCCATAACAAATCATACATGGTTTCTGCTGCTGCCTGGTTCTCAACATGCACATAAGCAGTATATTGCTGTAAATAGGCTTTATCCAATAAACGACAAGCAAAGCGCAATTGCTCATTTAATGTCGCTGCATCAATTAAATAAAAATCAACTGTTGGCATAATTAGTAACTTTCAGTTAAAATCGGCATTTTACCACGAGATTTAAATTTTTAGTATGATAATATCACGCTACCTGGCAAAAGAAGTATCTTATACCATGTTATCACTAACCATAATTGTGGTATTTATCTTTATCTGTAATAAGTTTATTCGTTACCTAAAATACGTGGCTAGCGGTAAATATGCTATCAATTTACTACTGTATATTACGTCTTTGCAAATACCTCTTTTATTTGGAATGCTACTACCACTCGGGCTATTTCTCGGAATTTTATTAAGCTATGGCAGATTATATGCTGACTCAGAAATGACCGTGCTATCCGCCTGTGGATTCAGCAAAAAACAATTGACCGCCACTACCATGAAAATCACTACTTTTGTTGCGATAATTGTTGCAATATTAGTACTTTGGGCTGGACCGCTTATTGCGAAACAACGTGATTTAATTGTTGCCATTGCCGAATCAAGTTCGATTTTTCAAACCATTATGCCTAATTATTTCCAAACTTCAGAAAAAGGCAAACGCGTACTTTACGTGCAAAAAATGTCTACCGACCGCAATCATTTACAAAATTTATTTTTAGCACAACAATCATCTAAAAAATCCAAACCATCAAAAACCGGAGCTAAAAATTGGATGATAATCACTGCAAAAGAAGGACATAAAGTTGTTGATGACACAACAGGAGAACAATATATGGCAGCCAATAATGGTTACCGTTATAAGATAACTCCTGGTGAAAAAAATTATCAAACCGTTAAATATAAAAAATATGGTATGCGTCTAAACGCTCCTTCACTTGTAAATAAACGTGAACATGAAGATGAAATTCCTCTACTGAGACTGCTTAAATCAGCAACCAAAAACCCAAATGACATGGCCGAATTACAATGGCGCCTCTCTTTTCCGCTATCCACATTAATTTTGGGATTACTCGCAATACCATTAAGTCGCATTAACCCTCGGCATGGAAGATTCGCTAAATTAATTCCAGCGGTTTTAATTTACGTTTTCTATGCAAATATGATATATGTCAGCCGCAATTGGCTGCAAGCAAAAACCATTCCAGGATGGCTTGGAATGTGGTGGATACACTTAACCATACTAATTTTAGCATTATGGCTAATTAGCAGATCATCAATAATTAAACGAAAAAAAGCATGAAAATATATATTTATTCGATGGCAGATATTGAATTTTATGAGAACGTTCAGTAATACTGAGCGTTCCTAGAAAAATAGTAACTAGTTATGAAAATATTACAACGACACATAGGCCTAACTATCATCATGGCAACATTGCTAGTATTGATGGTATTAATCGGCCTGCAAATTTTTATTTCATTTATTAATGAACTCAGCGATATTGGTGCTGGCAATTATAATCTATGGCAAGCATTTCAGTATGTTATTCTAACTATGCCGAGTTATCTTTATAGTTTTTTCCCTATGGCTAGTTTACTTGGATGCCTAACCGGCTTAGGTTATCTAGCATCAAATAGCGAATTAATAGTTATGCGCGCCGCAGGAATGTCCATTTTGCAAATCACTTGTGCTGTTTTAGGCGCTGCAATTTTCTTACTCATTATTGCAACTTTTTTAGGTGAAGCTATTGGACCGCCAGCAGGTGAATTAGCCAAAATAAAAAAAGAATATGCAAAAACCGGCATCCAAACCTCCGCCAGCACTCATGGATTATGGTTAAGAAAAAATCGCGATTTTATTTATATTCAAAACATTTTACCTAATAAAAAAATTAGCAATATTTATAAATATCATTTTGACCAAAACGGCAAATTATTATCCGCCACTTACATTAAAGATGGATCATACAATAAACATACGTGGCAATTATATAATATATTTGTAACGCAACTAAACACCAATACTGCGACTACTACTGAATATGCTAAACAAACCTGGAATATTAAAGCAAATTTAAATTTACTACGCAGCTCACACATTGATCTAAATACTATTTCAATTATTAAACTCAATAAGTTAATCCACTTTAGAAAATCAAACGGCCTAACAACACAACAATATTCTTTTACTTTTTGGCAAAGAGTATTTCAACCGTTTGCAACGATCGTCATGATTTTTTTATCTATTCCTTTTATTTTTGGGCCATTACGCGAAGTTACTATGGGTTTACGAATATTAGCGGGTATTTGTGTAGGTTTTTCTTTTTATATTCTAAATCAATTCTTTGGCCCTTTAAGCTTAGTATATCAAATCCCACCTTTATTAAGCGCTATTTTTCCTTCAATACTCTTTCTGGGGATTGGCAGCTGGTTAATGCATAAGCTAAAATAGTATACGATGGGTCAATAATTATATAAAATGTAACCTATTGATTCATAATGCATATTTATTTGAGGGGCTCATCATGCAGCTAAAAACAAAAAAATATAATATATTACCATGGCTTATATGGGGCGTGGGGGCTACATTTTATTTCTCGCAATATATGGCTAGGGTTGTCCCCAGCGTTATAACTCAACAATTAGCTCATACCTTCTCTGCTAATGCATTTACATTGGGCACTCTATCAGCTTGTTTTTATTATGCATATGCCCCAATGCAAATCCCAGCCGGTCTGTTAATAGATAGATTTGGATCAGGAAAATTGTTAGCGATAGCTACCTTCACAACAGCAATAGGCTGCTTTATCTTCGCTTATACTAACAATATATATATTGCTGATCTTAGCCGTTTCTTACTTGGTCTAGGCAGCGCATTTAGTTTTGTCTGCACTCTCAAACTTATTGCCCAATGGTTTCCAGCAAAAAATTTTGGTTTACTAACCAGTATTACTCAAGGATTAGGCATGTTCGGCGCTATTTTTGGTGTAGGAATAATAAGTTATACTGTAGAAAAAATTCATTGGCGTTTTTGTATTATTTTAATCGGGGTTATATTTACTATCCTTACAATCATGACCATTTTAGTAATGTTGAAAAGCAAACGGGCTCTGAAAAAACAAACTAAACAATTACACAACTACACAACAACTGAACCTAAAACAACCATCCTTGAATGCTTAAAAACCGTAGCTAAAAACCCTCAAAGCTGGATTAATGTAATTTTTATCGCAGCATTATATGCTCCAATAACAGCTTTTTGTGAATTTTGGGGCACAAGTTATTTACGCACTGTTTATTCGATTTCAGTAAAACACGCAGCATCCGGCATCAGTTTTATATTTCTGGGATGGATAATTGGATCACCAATTATGGGATATATAAGTGATACAATCGGTAAACGCCGCCCGTTAATGATCGCATCTGCATTTGCCGGACTAATTTTCTTAAGCGCTATATTATATTTACCAAAACTTAATCTTATTTATGTATTTACTCTGCTCTTTTTATTCGGCCTTACCAATCCCGGCGTTTCTATTTCGTATAGCTTATCCGGAGAAATCAATCCGAGTTTTGCCGCAGGAACTTCAATTGCGCTAGCCAATATGGCCTCCGTAACATTCGGTCTACTAGGACAACCATTAATCGGCTGGTTATTAGATCTGAATTGGAAAGGCGCCATGTTAAATGGAGTTCGCCATTATTCAGCCGCTAATTATCGCGCCACAATGTCTGTATTAGTTATTTGTATGTTAGTTGCATGTATATCGTCATTTTTCATCAAAGAAACTCATTGTCGCAATGTTTCATTTATTGAGAACAAACAAAATACCATTGACTAATGATAAGATTCCTGCGATAAATAGCGCATGTTACCCAGAAATCAATCAACAGTAATTTGGCAAAATTACCCTAATTACAAGATTAAAAATGATCAAATTCATATTTGGTATATCAATATAGATGATTACCAAACACGCGTTGACTCGTTAATTAATTATTTAGATAATCACGAAATCAAACGTGCACAACAATTCAAATTTGCGAAAGACCGCAACTCTTTTATATGTTCCCATGCCATTTTAAGATGGTTATTAAGCAAATATTGTAATTGC
The DNA here is from genome assembly GCA_050123375.1 of Gammaproteobacteria bacterium. Classification (GTDB taxonomy): domain Bacteria; phylum Pseudomonadota; class Gammaproteobacteria; order UBA12402; family UBA12402; genus JASFHF01. The sequence goes on along the minus strand of JASFHF010000042.1, from coordinate 7,154 downwards.
GATCAAAAAAAAATAATATACAACTATAATACTTTTAGCAAACCTGATTTAAATAATAATCATAATATTCATTTTAATTTGTCGCATAGCTTTCATCGGGCAGTAATTGCTATCACACAAAACACACCTATTGGTATTGATATTGAGTTTATGCAGCCAAAACCAATACTTGATAATCTTGCAGAACGTTTTTTTTCCGCATATGAATATAATGAATATAAAATATTGCCTCAACAACAAAAAACTTTAGGTTTTTATAATTGCTGGACTAGTAAAGAAGCATTTGTTAAAGCGCTCGGCATGGGGCTTTCTTTCCCGCTTAAAAATTTTACAGTTAACTTAAACCCCAAATTTAAAGCCAAAATTTTATCTGTCGAACACCAACAAAAAAATATTGATACATGGCAACTGCGTAGATTCATTGCAGAAAATCAATATTGTATTGCGGTAGCCTGGTCAGGTCCTGCAAAAATCATTCAGGCTTATGAAACAAGTTTTGACATGATAAAGTAATAATAGTAAATTATCATGCATGTATAGTATGCCAAACACCATTAACAAAAAACAAATCTATTTGCTGATCGCAACATTAATTATATGGTTAATCCCATTAGCTTTAGGATGTATTTATACTGCTCATCATCATTTTCTTCAAGGAGTATCGAGAATTTATTATGCTGCTGCATGGCGCTGGATACATCATCAGAGCTTATATGATTTTCAAAATCTTGGCTGGGGTTTTGTTTACGCACCATCTTCTGCAATACTATATATTCCTATCGCAATTTTACCACTTAAAATTTCTGAAATAACCTGGAGAATTCTTTCAATCGGATTACTAGTCTTGGGAGTTTATAAATTATCCAAACTGGAAAATGCAGCACAACAATTTAAATGTTTTTTTATCGTAACTCTTGTTTCTGCATGGACGATGTTGACTGTTGTTCGTGACGGCCAAATGCATCTCATCCTCACCGGTATTATTATGCTGGGACTTGCTGCCATCGCTAACAAATACTTTTGGCAAGCAGCCATACTAATTACCCTGAGTATCGCACTAAAACCAACCGCAATCGTAATGTATTTGCTAGTACTAATTCTTTATCCACAAGTACGTTATAAATTATTATTTGCTTCTTTGATATTAATATTGCTATTGCTTTTTACCCAAAATTTTAGTTATGTAATACAACAGCATCACGCTTTTTTATATTCTTTGAAAGCCAGTATTAAAGGCGGAGTAACCTCTACACAATGGGCACAATTATTTGGAGCAATACACTTTTACGCTGGATATTTGATTCCTACAAATATCCAGCGCGCTATCAGAATTATCTTTGCAATTATAACTTTACTGATATGTTATGCTGCAAAAAAGAAAATGTCGACAAAACAAACCGTATGGTATATCTATGCCATAGGAATAACATATCTGATGTTATTTAATGTACGCACTGAAAATAATAATTATATTATGCTGGCTCCAGCTATTGGATTTATGTTACATAATTTTCTCACACAAAAAAAATACTTGTTAAGTTTATTATGCGTAATCATGACTTTACTGCTATGGTTTAATCATCCACTAGCCGCATGGATAACACCACATAACAACATCTGGCTAAAACCCACTGCAGCACTAGCATTTTATTTAATACTTTTATGGAGAGTAATCACAACACCTGCTTCTTTAGCATCCGCAACAAATTCCCGACAAACTGCATGACCAATAATTGCTGCCAATTGATTATCAACATAAAACAATGGAACACGATCTCTTTGCCATGGCGGCACTCCCCATTCTTGGAATAATTTTTTTAATTTGTGCGTGCCTTCCCGTCCAAACAACTTGCATTGTTCTCCACCCTGGCGAAATTTAATTTCAAGTTTTCGTTTTAAAACTTCTGCTTTTAACCCTTTTCCAACAATTTTTTTAATGCGCAAAATACCCAAATTTTCCGGCAATTTTAAAGGTTTTTTTCCGTCCCATGATAAAACTACATTGTGATCCAACTCAGATAAAGATTTCATGATATAAAGATTATCCTGATATGATCTGATTTCTGCTTTACCCCAGGCAACACAAGGCACCGCATCTGTGCGCGCATTAATTACATCGCTTATAATATGCTGTAATTTTATCGCGCTTGGTAAACGAAAATTTTGCGCATCAATCCATTCGCGCAAAACATTTTTTTGTCGCCTAAAAGACAATTTTTTTAATTTAGAAATTGATAAAGTATTTTTAACTCGGCCTTTTAATTTTTTAATGTCTTGTGCCGCCAAATCTTTCAATAATTCATTAGCATCACTACAATTATTCGCAACCCGCATAATGGTTTTATTGATATTTGGCCAGCGTTTTCTAAACTCCGGCATTATTTTATAGCGCAAAAAATTGCGGGTAAAATTTAAATCGTGGTTACTGTGATCTTCAACCCAGGATAATTTATTTTTTTGTGCATATTGCAAAATTTTTTGCCGCGAAATTGACAAAAACGGCCGCGCCAAAAATCCCGCACTGAAACTAACAATAGCCGGCATTGACGCTAACCCTTTAATGCCAGCTCCACGCAAAAATTGTAATAAACAAGTCTCAGCTTGATCATCAGCATGATGTGCGGTAATTAAAATATCATTGCGCTGCAGTAACTTTTCTAATGCCGCATAACGCAAAGCCCGAGCTGCTTCTTCAACACTAGCACCTTGAACTCGCTTAATTTCTACATTAATAATTTGCAACTCAACTTTTAACTCATCACATACTTGTCGACAATGCTGCGCCCACTGATTCGCTGCTTCAAATAAACCGTGATGAATGTGAACCGCTTTTAATTTAAGCTCGGGAAATTCCTGACGCAATTGCACAATAGCATGTAATAAAACGTGTGAATCAACACCGCCGCTATAAGCAATTAAAATTTTATTGTCTGAATTTATTGGATAATTTTTAAATAGATCTAATAAAAATGTTTTAAAAACTTTAATCACGTACCAATATCAACCCCATAACCCATAAATCTTTTATATCTTTCATCTAACAACTGCGCAACCGGCAAATCACACAATTCTTTTAGCTGTGCAGCTAATTCTTTTTTTAAACGACTTGCCATTTCATCAATATCACGATGCGCACCGCCCAAAGGTTCTTTAATAATTTTATCAATTAAACCTAATTTTAAAATGCGGTCAGAAGTAACTCCTAACGCTTCCGCTGCTTCAGGCGCTTTTGCTGCATCACGCCATAAAATCGAAGCACAACCTTCAGGGGAAATTACCGAATAAATACTATATTGCAGCATTAAAACACGATCTCCTACACCGATCGCCAATGCACCGCCCGAACCGCCTTCTCCTACAACGGTACAAATAATTGGGGTTTGTAATTTCGACATTTCAAACAAATTACGCGCAATTGCTTCACTTTGATTACGCTCTTCCGCATCAACACCAGGATATGCACCTGGTGTGTCGATAAAAGTTAACACTGGTATTTTAAATTTCTCCGCCATTTTCATTAAACGCAATGCTTTACGATAATCTTCAGGACGCGGCATCCCAAAATTGCGTTCAACTTTTTCAGAGGTCTTACGTCCTTTTTGATGTCCAATTAACATTACAGACATATCATCTAACTTTGCTAAACCGCCGATAATAGTTTTTCCATTTGAAGTTTGACGATCACCTGATAATTCATCAAAATCGGTAAATATGCGTTTAACATAATCAAAAAAATATGGACGCTGCGGATGACGTGCTAATTGTACAATTTGGATAGGTTTTAATTTTGCAAAAATTGATTTTGTCAGGCTTTTACTTTGTTTATCCAACTTTGTAATTTCTTCGGCAATATTGATGCCATTATCAGTACTAATTAAACGCAACTCATTAATTTTCGCTTCAAGCTCTGCAATCGGCTGCTCAAAATCTAAAAAATTCATATCCATAAATTAAGACCTCTATTTTAATTTTTGCTGCAGCATTTGATAAACACGCTGCAATTCCGGAAAATACTGCCGCACATGCTGATAAATTTCCTGTGCTTTTTTTTCTTCATAAACATGTGAGGTTGAATTACGATCTTCTAACATTTGCAACCAAATAGCTTCATTTTCCAACCACCTTGCAGTATAAGCTTTTTTTAAGGCTTCTTTAGGCGTATTAGTTTCCATGCCTTCTAAAGCAAGAAATCTTTTTAATGTTTTCCAAAACAATTCTAAAGTAAATTCAAATCGCTGAATCGTAGCATCAATAATCAAAGCATTCATATCAGATTCAGCTAAAGCTTCCTGTAAACGGGTTAAAGCTTTACCAAGATTTTCCAAAGATTGTTTTGCTTTAGTTTTTTTCATACAAAATCCTTCCTTCATCAAAAACTCTTCGCTGCAATTCCTGAGATGCTGTATCAAGCCGCACAACGTCAATTTCTAACAACGTCTTGGTATTTTCAACAATCTCACAAACATCCAGCCACTCACGAGCAGTCGCATTAGGACATAAAATTGCAATATCTATGTCAGAACGCTCTTCGGCATCATCCCGCGCTCTAGAACCAAATAATACGATTTTATCAATGCTTTGAAAACCTTTTAACCGTTTCACAATATCATCAAGCACAGATTGAATTCTGTCTGGAATAAGTTGCATATAATCGCCAGCTCAATAATCTACTAGACTAGCATTATATCATAAATCACAAATTTCGCAGTTTAAATTATTGCACAATTGCCAATAATCAAGTTGACCCGTAACTGCAAAACCCGTATTAAAACAGCTAGCACAATATTTAATATTACCATATAATCGCATCATGCATGATTTTAACCAAAAACCACGCTTCTTGATTAACAGAAACGATAATATAGGAGATTTGGTTCTCACCATTCCTACAATCGGACTATTAAAACGTGAATTTCCAGATGCTACGATTGATTTGCTAGCTAAGTCATATGTTAAACCGATTGCTGATTGTTGTCCTTGGATTGATAATTTTATTAATTGGAATGATTTGCAAGCACTTCCCCCAAAACAAGCCGCCGCACAATTAGCAGCACAAAAGTACACAGCTTTTCTAAATATATTCGCCCACAAACAAGCAGCTAAATTAGCCAACTTGGCAAAAATTCCTGTAAGAATCGGCACCAATCGTCGCTATTATCATTGGCTTTATTGTAATAAGCTGATAAATTTTTCTCGCAAAAAATCTAAATTACATGAAGCACAATTAAATACCATGCTGCTGCAAGGATTAAATATAACTGCACCGCGTAGCATTGAAGCATTAATACCATTGCTAAAAATAGCACCGAAACCTGATAAAACAGTAACTAATTTATTAAATCCGCATAAATTTACTCTGGTTATGCATCCCGGATCTAATGGTAACGGCAGAGAATGGCCAATTACGCATTATAAAAAATTAAGCGAACTGCTGGATGCAGATAAATACCAAATTTTAGTTACCGGCTCTGACAAAGAATCCTATATATCATCTGCTCTTTGCACCAATGAATCACCACACATTCATGATTTAGTTGGAAAACTAACCTTGGATCAATTGCTTTATTTGCTGCAGCAAGTCGATGGTTTGATTGCTTCCGGCACCGGACCTATGCACTTAGCTGCTGCATTAAACACTAACACTTTAGGCTTGTTTCCGCCATTGCAATCGGCAGGGCCAACCAGATGGAGACCGATTGGTACAAACGCCAATTTTTTGCTTGGTAAAAATAAATGTTCAGAAAAAAATTGTTCGAACAAAAACTGCAGTTGTATGCAGGCAATTAAGCCTATCGAAGTATCTTCGGTAATTGAAAACTGGAGAAAACAAGGAAGCAAAAACTATGCAAATTAATTCTTTATCAATAAAAAACGGTATTGACTATTTAGCGCTTGGATTAGTATTTCTCGCCATCCTTACGCTGCCATTTTCTCCGGCATTAGGTTCTGCAGCAATAATTGCAGCAATTCTAAATTTAATTTCTGGCAAATTTAAACAAAACATTCATGCAATATTCAACTATAAAATGCAGTATATATCACTTCTGTTGGTAACTATGTTAGCAATAGGAATAACTTATAACCATTTCAATTTAAACTATGCGGTTAAAATTTTCATGAAATACAGTGATAAATTATTATTACCTCCTTTATTGGTAGCTAGCTTTAACACCGAAAAATTGCGCAAAATTGCGCTTAACTGTTTTATCATCGGCGTTTGTTTTTCAAGTTTTTTATTCATCTCACAAACACGCATAAACCACCATGACCCAATCGCCTGGAGTATGCTAATAGCATTCGCTTGTTTTTTGTTGGTACACAAAATAATAAACAACCGCAAATTTTGGTTACACATTTTATATGGAGTAATTTTTCTATGGTTGGTTTTTGATTTGTATTTCATTAACATCGAAAGAACAGGCATGTTAATATTTTTTGTATTAATGGCTCTAACCTTAATACAAAAATTAAAATGGAAAGGAGTATTATATGCCATAATAATTATTCCCATAATTTTTGCGAGCATATGCTTTCTATCTCCTAAAGCATGTAACAGAATTATGCAAATCAAACGCAATATCCATGAACTATATTATTCGCATAATCAAAAGACTTCTACAGGAAGACGAATAATATTTTTAAAAACAAGCTTTGGCTTAATAAAACAAAAACCGCTATTTGGATACGGCACAGGCTCTTTTCCATATATCTATGATACGACTCATGCAATTACAGCAGCAGAAGGTCAACCTTTATGGGATCCGCACAACAGCTTCGTCCACCTAGCAGTACAAATTGGTTTAGTCGGCATGATGATTTTTATATTATGGTTAATTACGCAATTTTTTGAAGCAAGATCTCTGCCGCTGTTTGAACGTTATTTAGCACAAGGACTAATAATTACTTTTACCATAAATTCTTGTACAGTAGACGCTCTCTTAATACATAGAAGCGCATTGTTTTATGTTTTATTTATTTCTGTGTTATTTGGCGCAGGAATTGAAAAACAAACTAATCTATGAGTTCGTTGGTAAGCCCCTAAAAATTCCCATCTAGATTTTTATTTTATTTTTTATTATTTTACGCAAGTAGATTTCTGTCAATAAACTGCGGCAGTAATTTTTTAGGATCGATTTCTTTGCGGCGCATCTTGT
>JASFHF010000041.1:0-15900 GCA_050123375.1 Gammaproteobacteria bacterium | reverse complement strand
AATGTGTTCCCGTAGGAAATATAACGTTATTAACATCTCCTTTTTGTTCCCATGGGGCTTTTGGTTCAAGCAACGGATAACTCAAACGGCCAATAACTTTAGTAGGATCATCAAGATCTAATAATGCGGCACAACCATAATAAATATTACCTTCAGGCGTATCCTCAACCGCATGATAAATCATCAGCCAACCTTCTTTGGTTTCGATCGGCGTACAACCACCTCCAATGTGTTTATGCTCAAACACAAATTTAGGCTCCATAATTACATAATCATCCAAATCATTCAGATACCTATACCAATAAGCATGTTTTTTTAAATCATTATGATCATCAAAATAAATAACCTGAATGCCCGGTAAAATCCGTATTACCATAGCATAATGGCCATTAATTTTTCGCGGAAATAAAAATGCATCTTTTTCCCACAATTTTGCATCTGGTTCTAAACGAAATTTATACCGTTTTTTATACAAGCTTAATCTAGCTGCCGCATCCGAATGTAAACAAAAATATTTTTCCGCCTCACCATAAGTTAACGGTGGAACAGTTAAACCATGTTTAGTAAAAGTTTTTAAATCGGATGAAGAAGCATAAGCGACTCGAGCATTTTTACCGTCGTATGCTGTATAAAAAAGATAATATGTACCCTCAAGATAAGTAATACGCGGATCTTCGATGCCCATTTTTTCATAATCATGCTCTGGTTGTAAAATTGGTTTTTCAGCACGATAAATTATTTTGTTGTCTACTAATTGGGCATAACCAATACTAGATATCATTTGATCTTTACTGACTGCACGATAAAACATGTGAACTACCGGACCAATCGCTACACAAGTAGGATTTAAAACCGCTTCGTTTTCAAACGCAAGCTCTGTTGCTTCCAACAGAACACCTTCATCCTTTATCGTGATCCTACGAATATTATCCTTCATCATATATTAATTATCGCTGAAAACCAGGTTTAGTCAACTGTAAATAACATTGAGGGACGGAGCTTCACACATGGTTACGGGATAATTAGCTAGTTTATTTAAGGGACGGAGCTTTACATGATTACAAAGCAACAAACAAGGCTTTGTAATTATGTAATAGCTCACGTCCCGCCTACTTCATACTTTGTAATCATGTAAAGCTCCGTCCCCTTATGATATAATTTAAAATTATAAATCTAAATTTGAGTATAATATGAACATAACAAACATAATTTGGTTATTTATTCCCCTTTGTAGTATCTTGATTGCGCTAATTCTATGGGTTATTTTGCAGCAAAATACCAAATACCGATTATTAAAGCGCATTAATGACAGCGATGATTTAATCCGCAAACTTAGCCAGGAGAACCGCGAAAAATTGCTTGAACAATTTGCCGATAACAAATTGCAACTGCAACGCACTTTAGCTGAATTTAAAGAAGCTACACAACAATCTTTGCATCAACACCGAACTAAATTTGATGAACGTCAATTAGAAACTTTAAAAATTCTGCAGGATAGTCTACAAAAAAATATGAGCAGCATGCGTGACGAAACCAGTCAAAAACTCAAGGAAATCAGCGGCCAAGTGGAAAAACGGCTCACTGAAGGATTTGAAAAAACCACCGAAACTTTTACCGACGTAGTAAAACGTTTAGCATTAATCGATGAAGCACAGAAGAAAATTACCGAACTATCTACCAATGTAGTTAGTTTACAAGAAGTTTTAACTGATAAACGTTCACGCGGCGCTTTTGGTGAAGTTCAATTATCCGCTATGATTCGCAATATGCTGCCGGAAAAAGCTTTTGCTTTACAACATACTTTAAGTAATGGTAAGCGTGTTGACTGCATGATTTTTTTGCCTCAACCAACTGGCAATGTCGCAATTGACGCAAAGTTTCCATTAGAAAGTTACCGCCAAATGATCGACACCAAAACTTCATCTGCTAACAAAACTATCGCACGCAAGCAATTTACTTTAGACATTAAAAAACATATTCAGGATATCTCAAACAAATATATCATTACTGGTGAAACCTCAAATGGCGCGATGATGTTTGTTCCTGCCGAAGCAGTATTTGCTGAAATACATGCAAATTTTCCTGAATTGGTTGATACCGCACACAAAGCTAATGTATGGATAACCTCTCCTACTACCACCATGGCAATTTTAACCACAGCCCGCGCTGTATTAAAAGACGAAGCCACCCGCAAACAAGTACACATTATCCAGGAACATCTCGGAAAATTATCAGAAAATTTCGGCAGATTTGAGAAAAGAATGAATAACTTGGCGCAACATATTAATCTGGCTTATAAAGATGTTGATGAAGTCCACGCCTCAGCTAAAAAAATCACCGCGCACTTTAATAAGATCGAAAAAGTGGAATTGGAAGGATCAGTAAATACAAATTAGCTGAATTAGCTTATTCGCAAATATTACATAATCCTGCAAAGCCCTGGTTTTTGCTTTTTCTGTAATGTTAATAACGCCTCTTGTGTTAATAATGCATTTTTTCCACAAATTTTTTATTCTTCATACATTGATGAAAAATCCCAATTTTAGAATTAATATTCGTCAAAGAGTTATGCTAAAATATTCGAGCATTTTTACAAGACACATTTTTACAAGACGCTAAGACGCTTTACCAATAATATTTGGAATTCCAGTGTGTTTGGCTAATATCATCACCACAGCATGCCAATCAATCTTGGCAGGCCGATCATAAGTGGCTGAAAGCACCAATTGACGAATCTTCTCCAACTCCTCATCCACTGTTCCTCTGACCTCCAGGAATGGCAAATGAGCCTCCAAATATAAATCATTATCCAACCATCCTATCTTATAAGGATTGTCAATAATACGCACATGGGTGCCTTTAGCAATTGCTTGAAAAAGATATTCGATATCTTCTGGATACATGCGAATACATCCAGACGAAACCCGCTTGCCGATATGCTGCGGCTGAATAGTCCCATGAATCAAAACCGACCATGCACCTAAACGTAATGCAAATTTACCTAACGGATTTTTTGGCCCGGGCGGCATCACTTTCGGTAAATATATTCCTTTTTGCATACTATTCCAAATAATTGACTCCGGCACTACCCACGGCGGATTTTTAACCTTTTCGATAACTTCGGTCTCAAGCAATGGGGTTGACCAACCTAGCTTTCCTAATGCTACCGGCTCAGTAATTACTACATGATGATCAGGAGGAAAATAATACAAACGTAATTCCGGCAAATTAATCACAATGCCTTCTTTAGGAACATCAGGCAAAATAAAAAATGACGGCACTGTCACCGCTCTGCTTTTACGTAATTTACCATAACGCCGTAACCTTGGGTTTGCTGTCTTCATCTCAAGATATCCCATCTCAAAATAACGCGTAAGCTGAGAAAAAGTTTTGCCTTTTTCTGCCTGCACAATGCGCATACTGCCAACAATATTATCTCCATTTTCCGGCAAGTAATAAACTAACGCATAAGCAACACCAGGTAATAGAATTATCAGAAAGAAAAAAATTTTTGCAAGATAGTTCATTAACTTCATCCTTTAGCCTATCACAAAGCAACAAGCTAGATTCTTTGAAGGACGGAGCTTTACATGATTACAAAGCAACAAACAAAGCACTTGTAATTATGTAAAGCTCCATCCCGCTTAATTACGTACCATTAATATTAATTCTTACTTAATTTCTATAAATTGTAAATCCAAACTTTGCTGAGCTGTGCTTGGCTGACATATCAGTACATTTCCTATATGCTGATTCCAGTCACCCAGCATAATCCGACGTGCTAAATTGCCATCAAGCTCAAACTTATAATCACCAACACGGTGAATATGTCCGTGAATTATCAAATTCGTTTTATGTTTTCGCATAATACGTTTAACCGCGGTTTGCGCAACATCGTAAACGTTTTGCGATAAAGACGTATTATAATTCTGACTAATCTTACGTACCTTATTAGCAATAGTTTTGCGCATTGATAATGGCAGCCATAAAAATATTTTTTTTAACAACCAATTACGCACCACAAATCGATACACAAAATGTCTAAAATTATTAGCACAGAAAATGTCACCATGAGCAAGTAATACACGCGTACCATATAAATTAACTATACAAGGATCAGATAACAAATGACATCCCGATGCTCGAAAAAACCTTTTCCCCACTAAGAAATCACGATTGCCCGGCACAAAATAGATTGGCACACCATCATCAACACATTTACGCAAAGCATTAATAATTGTGCGGTAAAATGCATTATCATCATCGTCACCCACCCACAAATTAAAAAAATCACCAAGAATATATAATGCGTCAGCTTGCATAACCTTTGTTTGCAAAAACTGCAAAAAACGCTCCGTAATTTCAGGCTGATCGTAAGACAAATGCAAATCTGCAATAAATAATGTTCTCATGGCGAGCTAAGTGTAACATACTGATGTTATGTAGACGAGCCTTCTGCGTAACATAAGTCACATAAGATCAAAAAGAATCGACTTTTGCGCAGCATCCAGTAATATATTGATTATAGGTATATATAGTTTATGCTTAGTTTGTAAGATATAACCCATAAAAAATGCAAGTAAATTCTCAATATTTATTGAGATATTTTGCCTGTTCAATATAAGCTTTTGTGCTATAATTGTACACGATTGCTAACATATTGTAGGTAATTTTGGAGGGGTTAAATGAAATTTAGTAAATTTTTTCAAAAACTTAAAACTAATAATGATAAATTAGTTCAATTAAAGTCTAAAAAAGCAGTGTATTGGATTTTAGGCACATCCAGTGCGGCTTTATTAAGTTGTTGTTTGCATGCTAATGCAGCTGTAGCAAACTCAGCTATTCAACAAACTATGCAGATCAACGCTCCTAAATTAAGCGCTGACGCGATTAAACTTGGGGTGGAAGCTTACAATCACGCTCAAAAAATGGGCTTGGATAAGCAAAAAGTATTAACTATTATCGACTATTCAAAGCCTTCATCTGAACAGCGTTTATGGGTATTTGATATGCGTGACGGCCATGTAATTGATAATACGCTGGTAGCACACGGTAAAGGCAGTGGTATGAATTATGCAACTAGCTTTTCTAACAAACCACATAGTGATGCCACTAGTATCGGAGTTTACCTGACTGCAGAAACTTATAACGGCAAACATGGTTATTCGATGCGATTGAAGGGGTTAGATAAGGGTTACAATGATAATGTTTACTCACGTGCGGTAGTAATGCACTCTGCATGGTATGTAGGCAAGCAGTTTTTAGCTGAACACGGCCGTTTGGGCCGAAGCTGGGGCTGCCCTGCTCTTAGCCAGCAAGACGCTAGTAAAATTATTAGTGAAATCAAAGGCGGCACTATTATGCTAGCCTACTATCCAAACGCACAATGGGAAAGTAGCTCAAGCTTCTTAAATGCTTAATATACTAGGGGTCGGGTCTTCACTCATTACATACGCCATGTTTGTTGCGTCATGTAATGAGTGAAGACCCGACCCCCTTTGTAATTCTGTTGCGTCATGTAATGAGTGAAGACCCGACCCCCTTTGTAATTCTTTGAAATATGTACTAATATAGAAGTATGGCAAAAACAAAATCACAAGCAAATACTAAATCATTTCTAATATCGTCTTCTCTGGTCGTATTAGCTGGGCTCAGCGCATTTATTGCCAAATTAAAAAAAACTTTATACTTAACCAATGATTATATAAAAACATCTTTATCCAGAGCTGACAGCACTACTAAAAATGCATTACGCACCAGCATTATCATTATGCAAAATCGCAAATGGGCGGAAGATGAATTAAGAAAAATTGATATCACTTTAAAAAACATTACTGAATCTGAAGAATTAACCAAGCAGCTGGAAGAAAAAAAACTAAAATTAAATTCTCCTACTCCTAATTTTAAAGGAATGACGGAGACTTTACATAAAAAACAAATTCAATTAGCAGATTTTATTAAACAATTAGATGTATTTAAAAGACAACAAAACCAAATTAACCAGGATTTTTTAACTAAGTGTGACGCTTTTAAACAAGAAATCGCAGATATTTATAAAAAATTAAAAATAGAGTTTTCTGAAAAAGAATTCGGCCAAGATGTTAGTGAAATTATGAATTAAGAAAGAGAGATAAAAATATGGGTTTAGAAGTTATAAAAGAAACTAGAAAAGCAGTTAAACAATTTAAAAAAAACATATCTAATTATATAAATATCTGCAAAAATCTTACTAAAGAGCTAGCCGCATTTATAGAACGGTCTAAAAAACTCTTTACCAATCCATCAGATAAAATAAATGAAGATTTAAGCGCATATAACGAAAAAGCCAATCGAGCCATTAGAAGTTTAGAAGTAGAAACCGCAACTACTACAACCGCTCCGGAACAAGTAGCTCAACGCTAAATCACAAATTATATTTATACCGATCGCCAATGAAGAAGCCTGATTTATAACAAATGTCTATAAAACTTTTATTGGAACCAGTGATTTTACAAAAACAGGCTGGTTGTAAAATCGCGAGTTCCAATATTAACACCAAATAACAATTAGTGTTCTACAAATCCGGCTTCTTCATTGACGATCGGTATAGTTGTCCATCTGCACCACATTGTCATCCCGAAATTTTTTTACCCCTAGTTTTCTCAAAACCAACTATAAAAAACCATTTGTTTTTGTTTGAATTAATTGGTAATCTAATTTTATTGATAATAAAAATATATAGGACGCATTTTTAGAAAAACGAAGGAAAAAATCATGAATATTTTACAATCTAAGCAAATGAAAAAAATAATTTTTAGTTTCATTTCTATTACTTTTTTTGTAATTAGTTTTCAAGCATATGCCAACAAAAACACGAAGATCACTAAACAAGAGATTATAAAAGCACAAAAAGCCTGGGGAAACGGTATTGTTAATATAGGCAAGGCTTATTCAGAGCACAGAAACTATAAACAAGCAGCTGAAAATGTTATCAATAATCTCTATGCTTATCAATTAGGTCCCGTTTTGTTTAAACCTACAAAAACAACTAAACAGCAATTTAGATTATCAAGAGAAGGCGCTCTTTCCTATTTTATAGGGAATAATGAACATTTTCCTGAAGATCATGGTTTTGCACTACAGCCATGGATTAAGGTGAAGTTTAAAAATGTAGGTTTTTTTATTGATGGAAATTATGCTGTTGCGATGGGAAACTATTTTTTTACACCGGTGCAAGGAAAACCAGTTAAGGTTGAATACACTTTTGGATACGTTAAAGATAAAACTGGCAAATTAAGAATTAATTTACATCATTCTTCTTTGCCATATTCAGCAAAATAAACCGCAAAAGTAATATCTCAAAATCCAAGTTGTTCTAAACTTTCTGCTATTAAATTTTAGGATTAGAGACATCAAGCAATTGTTGAGCTGCCAGTTCAATTTTTTCCATAACGCCTGGATGATCTTTTAGGTCAGTTAACTTGCGAAAACCACATTCACGAATTAACAACATATCATCGATTCCTAAAAAAGTCTTAAACAAAGATTTGTATTGCAAAAATATATCTTCATGGTAATCACAAGCAGCATTCTGCGTAAAGATCATAACAGCTTTCTTGCCTGGTTTAAGACGCGAAATATCTGGTTTACTAATTTTATCAGCGTAACCAGCAGAAATATAACTATAAGTTCTATCGATAAAACCTTTGAGTTGAGCAGAAACATCACCAAAATAAACAGGCGATGCAAAGATGATTACATCTGAAGTGGAAACATCTGTCAACACATTCGTCAAATCATCTTTTAACACACAGTGATCTAATGTTTTTTTGCAAACTTCGCACGCTTGACAACCACGATAATTTAATTTGTTGAGTGAAACATACTGTATGGCAGCGCCTGCGTTTTTTAGTATTTCACAAAATTTACGTGCCATAGTTGTGCTATTACCATTTACTCTTGGGCTGCCAAGTAAACATACTACCCTCATAATATTTTCCTCTTAATGCATTTTTTTACGAATTTTCTTAGTAACTTTGGGCATACGCAATTGTATATTACTAATAATATTCTGTGAAAAATTAACTAATTGTGAGTACCTAAACCATTGGTATTGATAAAAATCAATTGCTGAAAATGCAGTAACAAATACTGTTATAATTAACATCCCTTTTATAAATCCAAATACAGCACCAAACAACGCACTGATAATATTATCACCAAACTTTCCTATCCATCGAAGAGCATAATATAAAATCGAACCAAGAATTAATATTACTAATACCAAAAAAATAAAACTAATAAAATACGACCATGACATTGAAGGAATTACTTTTGCTACGTAAACTGCGATATTATTAGCAAACAGCAATGACCCAAGTAAAACTACCAACCAAACTATAGCCGCAACTAATCCCTGAAAAAAGCCCTGTCTAAAACCTATAATTACTGAGATCAAAAGCAATACTGTAAGAACATAATCAAGCCAATTAAACTGAGCAATGTTAATCATAAGAAACCTCCTTAATACAATTTAGTTGCATCAAACGGTGTTACCACACCTTTTAATGTCATAATTTTTTTCAGCTGCTGTACTGTTTGTTCTGCATGCATGCGTGTAACCAATGGACCAACATATACATGCGTTAAAATTTTATTACCTTTTATTTTTTGTTTATATCCAAATGACGTAAACCCTTTATCACGTAAATTATGAATTAATTTTGTTGCGTTTGTATCATTGGCAAACACACCTAAGCGTACTACATAGGCTTTAGCATCCGGCTTTAATTTCGATTTTGGTATAAATCTAGGTTTTATTTTATGCGGCAACACAGCCGGTATAAATTTTGGCTTAATTTTACTAACCTTAATTGCTGTTTGCGTAATTTTTGGTTTTGGTCTTGGTTTTACTGTAGGTACAGTTGAAGATTGATTATTTGGTTGCTCTGTATGAGTTTGCTGTTGTTGTACAATCGGAGATTGTGTTGGCTGTTTAGTTTGTTGTTCAACTGGTTGTTGTTGCTGATCAACCTGCGGTTGTGATGGCGGCATTGCCGGAGTGGTTATCACCACATGCGTCGCATGAGAACTTTCATGCCGTTTAAATAACATCGGCACAAAAATTACAATTAATGCCAAAATAATTATAGCGGTAATTAAACGCCGTTTTAGTCCTATATCCATAAAACCCCCTGAAGGGGGTCAAGTCTTGAATTTTTGAATTTGATGCTTTATTAATCAAATTCAAAAATTCAAGACTTGACCCCTAGTACTGCTGCTACTAACAAAAATGATCCAAAGATTACAATAATATCGCCAATTTGAGCTTGTTGCAAAACTTCTTGTAACGCATCAAGTGGTTTAGAAAAATGCTGTATATTTTTTGCGCCTATTGTTTGCAAAATTGAGACTAATTGCTTTATTTTTGCGCTACGCGGACTAGGTAATTCTGTCACCCACCATTGATCGATATCATCAATAAAATGCATCAATGTTCCTGTAATATCTTTATCCCGCATAAATCCTATCATTGCATGTTTTTTTCCAGCGATTTTCAATGAACGTAATTTTGCCAACAAAAATTGCGCAGCCGCAGGATTATGTGCCACATCCAGTAAAACTTTTTTCCCATCAATAGATATCAACTGCTGACGCCCTAAAATTATTATATCGGTTAATCCTTGTAATATATCTTGATCGGTAACTGGCATAATATCGTTAAAACTTTCAACTGCCATTAATATCGTCGCTGCATTTTGTAATAGAATATTTGTTGGACGCGGTAACTCTTCCAGTTGCTTGGTTGCACTTTGCCAATTCCAAGTATCATTACTCTCTTCATAACGAAAATCTTTATTCTGACAAAATAATTTAGCCTGAATTTTTCTTGCTGTAGTAAAAATAGCATCAGGCGGATCAAAATCACCATAAATAATTGGCTTGTTTGACCGCATAATTCCTGCTTTGTCTAAAGCAATTTGTTCGCGCGTATTTCCTAATATTTCGCAATGATCTAAATCAATACTAGAAATAATTGCCAAATCCGTATCAACAATATTAGTCGCATCATATTTTCCACCAATACCAACTTCTAAAATAACCAAATCAAGATCAGCATCTTTAAAAATCAATAAAGCCGCCAAAAAAGCGAATTGAAAATAAACTAATGGGATATCACCACGCGCTTTATCAATTAAATCAAAAGCAGCAATAATTTTTTCATCACTTACATTGTTGCGCTGCAATCTAATGCGCTCATTAAAACGCAATAAATGCGGTGAAGTAAATGCACCAATTTTATATCCAGCAGCATTGTAAATCGACTCCAACAAAGCAACACAGGATCCTTTGCCGTTGGTGCCGCCAACCGTGATAACTTTTTTTGAAAACGGCAACAACCCAAGCCGCTTCGCAACTTCGGTCACCTGCTGTTTAGCAACATATGCATTACGCACAACATTTAGTGACTCAAGCCAGGATAACCATGAATTAAGATTATCGAAATGCATATTAGGAAAAATGGGTTAATTTAGTTAATAAACCAACAATCCGCTTGCGTAATTGACGACGATCAACAATCATATCGATCGCACCATGTTCAAATAAAAAATCGCTACGTTGAAAACCTTCAGGAAGTTTTTGCCTAATTGTCTGCTCAATAACTCTTGGACCAGAAAAACCAATTAAAGCATTAGGTTCGGCAATAATAATATCACCTAACATCGCTAGACTTGCCGAAACACCTCCCATAGTAGGATTAGTTAATACCGAAATATAAGGAATATTCTGTTGCGATAATTTAGCTAAAGCCGCGCTGGTTTTAGTCATTTGAAATAACGAAATTAAGGCTTCCTGCATGCGCGCACCGCCACTTGCAGAAAAACAAATGAATGGGATACACTGATCAATTGCAACATTAACTGCACGCACAAATTTCTCGCCTACTGCGGAACCCATTGAACCACCAATAAATTTATATTCAAACGCACAGGCAACAACCGGCATATCTGACAACATACCCTCCATTGCAACTAAAGCATCCTTTTCACCCGTAATTTTTTGTGAAGTATTTAATTGATCTTTATATTTCTTTTTTGCTCTAAATTTTAAATAGTCACGAGGTTCAATTTCTTTGCCAATTTCTTGCCAGGAATCTTTATCAAAAAAATTTTCTACTCTTTGGCGCGCACTAATGTACAAATGATGTCCGCATTTTGGACAAACATTAAGATGTCGTTTTAATTCGGGAAGATATAAAACCGCGCTGCATTGATCGCACTGACTCCAGATTCCTTCTGGAATATCTTTTTTTATCCCTTTTGACCTGATAGATGGTAATAATTTTTCCAGCCAACTCATTTATCATCTCCCAAGTTTTAGCTAGCTTCTTTGAAGGACGGGGCTTTACAAGAAGTCAAGCGGGTCGTGAGCTTTACATAATTACAAGTGCCTTGTTTGTTGCTTTGTAATCATGTAAAGCTCCGACCCTTAAAAAGTCTAATTTATTACATGGATCCAATTATATCATATTCCTTCGGATATTCCACATGCATCAAATACAAGCCAAAGGGCTTCGCTGTGATATCGCCAGCACTACGATCACAAGCCTGCAATACTTCTTTCGCCCAAACAGGCTGCTGCCTGCCCTCACCTATAGCAAGCAATACCCCAACAATATTACGCACCATATGATGCAAAAAAGCATTAGCAGAAATATCAATTATTATCAAATTATCTTGGCGTTTTATATCAATCTTCTGAACATTACGCATTGGCGTTTTAGCCTGACAATCTGCGCCGCGAAATGAAGAAAAATCATGTTCACCTAATAAATATTGTGCCGCATCAAACATTTTTTTCACATTCAAAAATTTTGGATGCCACGTTTGATAATAACGCATAATCGCTGGGGAAACCGCAGTATTAATTATGACATAACGATAAGTACGGCTGAGTGCAGAAAAACGCGCATGAAAATCATTATTAACAACTTTAGACCATTTGACTGTGATATCAGAAGCTAAAATCGAATTACAACCTAATACCCAAGCACGCAAAGGACGATCTGCATCAGTATCAAAATGCACTACTTGACCATAAGCATGCACACCCGCATCAGTACGTCCTGCACAAATTATTTCAATCGGCTGATCAGCAACTTGTGACAATGTAATCTGTAAATCATTCTGTACAGTTCTTACATTACTTTGCTGCTTTTGCCACCCATGAAAATTTGTACCATCATATTCTATACCAAGCGCAATTCTCATTAAAAAAACCTACTTATAATAACATTGAGGTAATAGTTAAATTCTTTAAGGGACGGAGCTTTACATGATTACAAAGCGTGAAGTTGACGGGTCGTGTGCTTCACATAATTACAAGACCATGTTTGTTGCCTTGTAATCATGTGAAGCTCCGACCCTTAAAAAAACTAGTTCATTGCCACATAATTATGTAATAGCTCACGTCCCGCTTAGTTTATTTATCTTAACCAACAAATTTCTTGCTTCTTCTTGCTGTTCTGCAGTACCTTCTCTAATAATATCAACTAAAACTTCTTTGGCGCTGCTAAAATCTTCCATATCATAATAAGCATGTGCTAAATTTAATTTAGCCGTCACTACATCTTCACCCGCCAAATATTTATAATTTACATTTTTTGCTGATTCATGCGTTTCAGTTACAGCATCATTTGATAATTGTTTTTTTAATACAGGTCGATAAAAAGATTTATAAAGCAGCAATAATAACAACAAAATAATTATAAGCACCGTACCAGTTATAGTGAGCGGCAAATCTAATTGCTGCATTAATTGATTAAACCAAGGAAAATTTAATAATGATCTTTCAAAGATTAAATGTGATGAAGCAAATGCTGATTGTTGTTGTAAATTTAAATTAATCCGAGCCTCTAGCTGATGAATTACTTTTTCTTGTTGAACCATTGTTTGTTGCTGTCCAGTATTAAGATTCTGCAAGACCTGATTTTGAGTTAATAATTGTTCTAACTTCTCGACTAAATGCTGATTTTGTAACTTAGCTAACCGTAATTGCGCTTGAGCTTGTAGATATTCTTGCTTAATTGACGATTGCTGTTGAAATTTAGAATTGATTTTTCCTTTACTTTCTAGATAAGCAACGTGGTATTTTTGATGTGATGCAATAACCACACTAGAAAAAATACTAAGCAATAAAAATACGATGATTTTTTTCAAGATACACCCTCCATATTACAAATCAGCAGCTTCCTTAATAGCCGTCCTAACATCTTCAACTAATTGATCACGCTGCGCAGGAGTATATTGAGTCGTATCAATTGGCTTGCCAATATGCACTTCAACATGCTCTCCCAGATTAAAATTTAAAGTTTTTGGCGGCAAAACTTTATTTGCTCCACGAATACCAACTGGAATAATCATAGCTTTCGCTTGTCTGGCAAGCAAAAACCCACCTTTTTTAAAAACATTTAATTTGCCGGTTCTTGATCTAGTGCCTTCTGGAGCAATCCATAGCACAATACCACTTTCTAATATCTTTTTTGCATACTTCAAATCCCGAGCGACTTTTTTACCATCCGCACGACTTATCGGCACAAATTCACAATGCTTCATCGCTGTACCCCACAAAGGTACATTCATCAGCTCTCTTTTTGCCATCATTCTAATACTTCCTGGCAAAGATAATATAATTAATGGGATATCGTATAAACTTGCATGATTACTCATGATAATATACGTACGTTCTTGATTTAACTCTAAATTATAAGGATCAAAAACTTTATAAGTTAGTTTGACTAACTGCAATAATTTTTTGGTCCACTTGTGTAACCATTTATTCACTTTTCGACGAGTTAACTTGCCAAAAATATCAATTAATAACAGAGTACAAGAAATCCTAAGCGTAACTAAAATTGAACGTAAAATGATCCAATAGGTATGTAACTTACCAGTTTTCATAGATAGAAGAAATACATTGGTGCGCAAAAAGCGCACCATAGTGATTAAAGCTATTACTCAGCTGCTGCTGCAATAGCCTCGACTGGACATTCAGAAATACATGCACCACAATCAATACATGTTTCCGGATCTACTTTGGCTTTATCGCCTTCCATGCTGAGCGCCGCAACAGGACACACATCTATACATGCGCCACACCCAATACATTTTTCATTATCAATTTGTACTGTCATTTGCTTTCCTCTTTGAGTTTATCGAATCAGCAAATGTTATCTCAAACTGATACAAAATTCTAGCCAAATTTTATGAATTTTCAGCTTTGACGGTGGATCCCGGATAATCGCTGCGCGATTTCCGGGATAACTTCCGTGGGGTAGCTCATATATCACACTAACGTAAGCTAAAATTCACATAAATTATTAAGAAAATACTTTTAAATATACAACGTCAGTTACTTAGGATCACGAAAAAACCATTTAGCAACACGGCTATCCATTCCACCAAAAGTGTCTTCCTCAACCCGCTCTGCTAATCTTTCAGCTAATTGCTCATTAAACTCTTCAGGTTTTTTCTTTTTGTCATTGTTTTTAATGAACTTTATTGATGATCGATGATCTTCGTTTTTTGATGGAAATTTAAAAACCGGATAAAAAATTGGATAAAATATATTCATATAAATAGCCTCCTTGCCAACAACATGAAAAAATTAAAAATTTTATTTCTTTACTGGTGGTAATAAAGTTTTTGGATGAAACACTGGGTAGAAAATTATCATTATATAGCCTCCATGCTAATCTAAGTTAATACAAATTTTTATTAATATGAAAACTAAGCATAGCAAATTATTTTAAAAAATCCAGTAAAAAATTACATTTTTTTACAAAGATTTTTATGCGAAAATAATAATGATGAAAAAACAAAAGGATACCAAACTATGGATTTTTTACAAAACAAGCTGGCTTTAATTACCGGAATGATTAGCCATCGTTCAATTGCTTATGGTATCGCCAAAGCATTGCATAAAGAAGGAGCAAAACTTGCCTTCACTTACCAGAATGAGCGGGTTTTAAACCAAACCACCAAGCTAGCCAAGGAATTTGATTCTAAGATTGTGTTGCCGTGCGACGTAACCAGCGACGAACAAATCACTAACCTATTTGTGGAACTTGCAAAATTCTGGCCAGGATTAGATATTATTGTCCATTCAATTGCTTACGCGCCGGCCGACCAGTTAGAAGGCGATTATCTAAAAGCCATCAGCCGCAAAGGTTTTGAAACCGCACATGATGTTAGCTCTTATAGTTTTGCAGCATTAGCTAAAGCTGGACGCAACATGATGCAAGGACGCAATGGCGCATTGCTTACTATCACCTATCAAGGCTCTGAACGCACTGTGCCAAACTATAATGTCATGGGGCCGGCAAAAGCCAGCCTTGAGGCTAATATGCGCTACATTGCCACCTCTTTAGGCCCCGAAGGTATTCGCGCTAATGCGATTTCTGCCGGTGCGATTAAAACTCTAGCTGCCTCAGGAATTAAAGATTTTCGTAAAATGTTAAATTATAGCGAAAAATTTTCTGCACTAAAACGTAATGTTACAGCTGAAGATGTAGGTAATACTGCAGCTTTTTTATGTTCTGATTTAGCCGCCGGCATTACTGGCGAAATAATTCACGTAGACGCCGGATTTCATTGTGTTGGTATTAGTGAACTAGAGTAAATGGGGTCGCATCTTCACTCATTACATGATTACGAGGTAATAGCTAAACTCATTGAGGGACGGAGCTTTACATATTACAAAGCAACAAACATAGCATTGTAATTATGTAATAGCTCCTGACTTCTGCCAAATAATAGTTTGATAGGTGTAAGTTTAAAAAAGTTGTAGTAATTACAATATGTTATAATTTTAGAAGCTGCATGAAACCGCACTAAGTGATATCATGACTCCATGCGTGGA
>JASFHF010000040.1:0-16776 GCA_050123375.1 Gammaproteobacteria bacterium | reverse complement strand
CTCCACGCATGGAGTCATGATATCACTTAGTGCGGTTTCATGCAGCTTCTAAAATTATAACATATTGTAATTACTACAACTTTTTTAAACTTACACCTATCAAACTATTATTTGGCAGAAGTCAGGATCGCCGCACCAAACTCAATCAACTCAATTACCTGGATCATCCATTATTCGGAATATTGATCAAAATTAGTTGAGGGGTCGGAGCTTCACTCATTACATACGCGTTGTATGTTGCGTCATGTAATAACAAGTTGTAAAATTACGAGTTCCATTTAACATCAAATCATTAGTGTTTTCTGTAAATTTTGCATTTTCAGTGGCACTAGGTATTTAGAACTTGCAAATATTCATTAAATATATCCGCATTAAAACACACAAAATAAACTTTTTTTATGGTTTGATTATTTGCCAAAAAGTTTTTAACTTCATTGACTGCGATTTTTGCTGCTTGTTTGACTGGATAGCCATATAACCCACAACTAATTGCTGGAAAAGCTATAGTTTTAATACCATTTTCTACCGCTAGTTTTAAACTTTCGCGATAACACGTAGCTAAAACTTGCGCTTCGTTTTCGTGACCGCCATGCCAAATCGGACCTACAGTATGAATTACATATTTAGCTGGAAGTTTATATCCCTTCGTAATCTTTGCTTCGCCAGGAACGCATCCATTTAAAGTTTGACACTCAGCTCGCAAATCAGGTCCAGCAACCCGATGAATGGCGCCATCAACACCCCCGCCACCTAACAAAGTTCGATTAGCAGCATTGACAATTGCATCAACTTCTAATTTAGTTATGTCGGCTTGAATAACTTCGATACGCTGCATAATATACCAAATAGTTCTATTTAACTGGTTTTAATTCATTCAAACACAACCAGCCTTTCACAATGCGATAAATGATCCATACTAAGTCAGCAAACAAAATAATAAATCCTACAAAAATAAATATCGTAACAACACCAACTACAGCCCATAATAATCCAAACCAAAATGTACGAATTTGCCAACGAAAATGTGACTCCAACCAAGTCCCTTTTACATCATTCAACTTAACATAATTTATCACCACACCAATAATTGCAGTAATACCATTAATAAAAGCCAACACCTGCAATGCATATACTACAAATGCAATAGTCTTCGCGGTATCACGTGATTCATTAGAACTCTGCTGTACCTCATTCATAAAAACATCTCCTTAAGTTTAGCTCGCAGTATTGGGGTTATCTTTTTAAGACAATGCGAGACCATGGATGGTCGAGCCTTAGCGCCACACGGATGTGCTTGAGCGTGTCTGAAAAAGATAACCCCACTGCTGCGAGCATTTTACTTATAAAAATTTCATTAATGCTTTTTGCAACTTAGTTTTAGTTAATGGCTTTCTGATATAATCATTAATACCCACTTCCCTATACCGATTTACATCCCACGCATAACCAGTAGTTGCAACAATCGGAATTTTAAGTTGCAATCTGCGACGCAATTCACCCGCCAATGCCATACCATCTTTGCCAGGTAAACCAATATCTAAGAAAATTATATCATAATTACTATGCAAATACTCTAATGCTTGTTTTGCTGTATTTGCAATAGTAACATCACAAAATAAATCTTCAAATAAACTTTTAGCAATACTTTGACAAACCTGATTATCTTCAATCAATAACACTTGAAAATTATCTTCACTAGATACTTGTTGACTTGCCTGCAAATTATGTGCCATATCTTGGAAACCACTAGTCATAACTAAAATAAAACCAGATGGCTGATAATTTTTATCCAAATGCCTAATTATTGACCACTTAAGCTCAACCGCATCTTTTTCAGCATTCAAAATCCATTGAGAAAAATCTTGTACAACCTCACCAGCTAAAATATCATTTTTCTGACTAAAAATTGGAAAATCTAACTGATATTTTGCACATAATTCACGGAAATTCGCTCCCACAAGCTCATTAACAGAAGAACGAAAAAACTGTACAGCCAATTCATTTAACGCATCAATAGTAAGATTTATCGACAAACAAATGACAGGAAGTCCAAGAAAATTCATCGAAGCAATAGTATCGCTATTTCCCTGCCTTTCAAGATTTAACAACTCATCATGCGTCAATATCTCATTTCTCATCCATGGCTCCGCTTCGTACTGTATATAATATTACCGTACCGAAGCAAACTGAAAGTGTCAAGACTTGCCAGCCAAATTCAACCAAGTAGGTACTACTGTATCTGGATTCAAAGACATCGAACCAATGCCTTGCTCAAGTAACCACTTAGCTAAATCAGGATGATCTGATGGACCTTGACCGCAAATTCCAATATATTTATTTAGCTTGTTGCAAATTGATATTGCTTTCGCTAAAGATCTTTTCACCGCTTCATTGCGTTCATCAAATAAATTCGCGACTAAATTTGAATCGCGATCAAGCCCAAGCGTTAATTGGGTTAAATCATTTGAGCCAATTGAAAAACCATCAAAATGTTCTAAAAATTCTTCAGCCAAAATTATATTTGATGGAATTTCACACATCATAATAATTTTTAAATCGTTTACACCTTGCTTTAAGTTATTTTTTGCCAGCACTTCAATGATGCTTTTACCTTCTTCAACAGTGCGCGTAAATGGAATCATAATCACAACATTAGTTAATCCCATATCATTACGCACTTTATGTAATGCGCGGCATTCCAATTCAAAACAATCGCTAAAAGCAGGATCAACATAACGTGAGGCTCCACGAAAACCGATCATTGGATTTTCTTCATCAGGCTCATAATCTTTACCGCCTAACAAATTAGCATATTCATTCGATTTAAAATCTGAAGTACGCACAATTACTGGTTTTGGATAAAACGCTGCAGCAATCGTCGCAATTCCTTCAGACAATTTATCCACATAATAATCAACCGGGCTTTTATAACCACAAATTTTTCTATCAATTTCCTGCTGCAATTCAGATGATAAACTAGCATAACGAATTAACGCTTTTGGATGCACGCCAATCATATTGTTAATAATAAATTCCAACCTCGCCAAACCAACTCCATGATTGGGAATAAAACTATAACTAAACGCTAAATCAGGATCACCGATATTCATCATGATTTTAGTCGGCAATTCCGGCATATTAGAACTATCCAACTCATCAACCTTATACTCCAATAAACCTTCATAAACATTGCCGGTATCACCTTCAGCACAAGATACAGTAACTTCTTGGCCATCTTGAATTACTTCAGTTGCATTACCGCAACCAACGATCGCCGGAATTCCTAATTCACGCGCCACAATCGCCGCATGACAAGTACGTCCGCCACGATTAGTAATAATTGCTGCCGATCTTTTCATGATTGGTTCCCAATCCGGATCCGTCATTTCAGTAACCAATACATCACCTTCTTGCAGCTTTGACATTTCGCTAATATTTTTTAAAACTTTTGCTTTACCTTGCCCCATTAATTGTCCAACACTGCGGCCAGTAATAATAACTTTACCGCGCGACTTTAAAGTGTAACGTTTTAAAATTTGTAAATCAGCACGACTTTTTACTGTTTCAGGTCTGGCTTGCACAATATATAATTTTCCGTCAACACCATCACGCGCCCATTCAACATCCATCGGCATACCATAATGCTTTTCAATCATTACAGCATATTTTGCTAATTCCTGAATTTCATCATCAGTCAAAGTAAATACACATTGCTCTTTTTCATCCACATCAACAATTTTAGTTGGATTTTTTGGATCCTGCGCATACACCATTTTAATTTTTTTATCACCTAAATTTTTACGCAAAATTGCAGGTTTTTTGGCCGCCAAATTAGGTTTATAAACATAATATTCATCTGGATTTACCGAACCCTGCACAATCGTTTCACCAAGACCATATCCAGCATTAATAAATACCACATTTTGAAATCCAGACTCGGTATCAATACTAAACATTACCCCGCTAGCGCCAATATCACTATGCACCATATATTGAATACCAGCAGATAAAGCTACCTTGCGATGATCAAAATTATGATTAACCCGATAAGTTATCGCACGATCATTGAAGAGTGACGCAAAAACTTTTTTAACCGCTAAAATTACATTTTCCAAACCTTGAATGTTTAAATAGGTTTCATGCTGCCCCGCAAATGAAGCTTCAGGTAAATCTTCAGCAGTTGCTGATGATCGCACCGCAACCGAAATTTCTTGGTCATGATCCTGCTGCATTTCAGTAAATGCCGCCGTGATTTCTTGTTTGAATTTATCTGAGAAATCTGCATCAACAATTGCTTGCCGAATTTTTTGACCTGCTTTTTCCAACGCGCCAATGTCGTTAACATCCAATTTATCTAAAGTTTGATAAATTCTATCATCTAAATCATTTTGCGCGAAAAAATCGCGATAAGCTTGTGCAGTCGTCGCAAACCCCATAGGCACCCGCACACCATTACTAGATAAATTCTGAATCATCTCTCCAAGCGATGAATTCTTCCCCCCAACTTCTTCAACATCTTTTCTGCCTAATTTATCGAACCAGATGATATTTGTCATATGCATTTTCCTTTTTTGTTTATATCTTAGTTCTTTTTAACCACTCAGGGGGACGGAGCTTTACATGATTACAAGGCAACAAACATAGCCTTGTAATTATGTAATAGCTCGCGTCCCGCGCAACTTATTTACTTTGTAATCATGTAAAGCCCCGTCCCTCAACGAATTTAGCTATTACTCCTTCACCATGCAAAAATCTCCAAGGGGGTCGGGTCTTTACTAATTACAAAGCAACAAACAAGGCACTTGTAATAAGTAAAGACCCGACCCCACACCGAGATATACCTGATCTCCTACAAATCTTTCACCATCTTATATCTTGTCGGTTCAGTTGCTTCAAACGAACTAACCTCATCAACAATTTTATAGCCAGATTTTTCGTATAGTCTTATTGCGGACTTATTAATTTTAAATACAAATAACACAATTTGATTAGCACCTAATTTTTTTGATTCTTGTTCATAAAATTTTAATAATTCGCCAGCATATCCACGACCACGATACTCCGGTTCGATAAAAATATATACTAAAAACGATACATTACCTTCATCGACAAGCTCAAACCAAATCCAACCAACTGTCGCATTTTTACCATCTTTAACACGATAAAAATGATGAGCTTTTGAAGTTAATGCTTCTTGTACCCACGGCAATACTTCTTCCCGCGAAACCTGAAGTGCCTCCTCCATACTGCTAACTTCCTTAGACTCGAAAATATACTCCGCATATTTTTCAACAGATTGGTTCGCGTAAAATTTGAATGCGTTCGGCTGTAACTTTTTGAATTTGAGCATATAATGCCATCCTTAATATTTTTATCGAAAATTATACCCTTCTCTGCGATAAATACCAACTAACCAATTGCCATTTTTAACCGAAATGATTACAATTTTAGTTGGATTAAAACTTAAAACTACACGGACGCGAGCTATTACATGGTTACAAAGTAATAAGTTAGCTCCTTTGAGGGACGGGGCTTTACATGATTACAAAGCAACAAACAAGGCACTTGTAATTATGTAAAGCCCCGTCCCGCCTACTTACTCTTGCTTAAACGAGGAATATAAATATGCCAGTTGCTGACTATAAAACATACTGTAAAATGCTAGACAACGCTCGTGATAAGGGCTTTGCTTATCCTGCCATCAATGTCACCTCAATGACTACTGCTAATGCTGCCTTACAGGCATTTGCTGAGAAAAAATCTGATGGCATTATTCAGGTTTCTACTGGCGGTGGCCAGTTTGCCTCCGGGCTAGCAGTCAAAGACATGGCGCTTGGAGCCATCACTATTGCTGAACACGTCCACCGTATGGCTGACAAATACAACATTTACGTAGCTTTACATACCGATCACTGCTCGGCAGACAAACTGGATGCCTTCATGATGCCGCTGATTGAAGCAACGGAACATCGCCGCAGCCAAGGCTTACCTAACCTTTTCAATAGCCATATGTTTGACGGCAGCGCCCTCCCGCTGAAAGAAAACATGGATATCGCGGTTAAATTATTAGAACGCTGCGCTAAAAATGACATTATTCTTGAAGTCGAAGCTGGTGTAGTCGGCGGTGAAGAAGACGGCGTAAGCCATGAAGGTGCGCCTGCAGAAAAACTCTACACTACTCCTGAAGATATGGTTGAGGTGTACCGCCGCTTAAGTTCCGTTACAAATGCTAAATTCATGTTTGCTGCTACTTTCGGCAACGTCCACGGTGTATATAAACCAGGCAACGTCAAACTTCGACCAGAAATCTTAAAACAAGGACAGGATGCAGTAATCAAAGAATATGGAAAAGATGCTAAATTTTACCTGGTATTTCACGGCGGCTCTGGTTCATCTAAACAAGAAATTCATGAAACTATTGGTTACGGCGTGATCAAAATGAACATTGACACCGACACTCAATACGCTTTTTCACGCCCAATTGTTGATCATATGTTTAAAAATTATGATGGTATGCTTAAAATAGAAGGAGAAGTTGGGAACAAAAAAGTATACGATCCACGCAGCTATATGAAAAAGGCAGAAAGCGGCATGTGCGAACGTATCATGCAAGCAGTAGACGACTTAAAAGCTGGCGGACATACGGTATATTGAGGTAATAGCAAGATTTATTGAGGGACGGGGCTTTACATGATTACAAAGTAATAAACAACGCGGGACGCGAGCTATTACATGATTACAATGCCATGTTTGTTGCTTTGTAATCATGTAAAGCTCCGTCCCGCCAACAGTCGACTTAAATACACATTATGAAAAAAACCATATTAACATTTTTTATTTTACTAGCAGTAATGCTAACAACAACTACTTACGCTGTTGCTTTAAATTCGTTATATACTGCTGAAATTCCGGTAACCTCACGCAACATTGATCAACAAAAAACAGCGTTATCACTTGCACTAAAAAACATATTTATCAAAGTAAGCGGCAATATTGATATTGTAAAAATTGACGAAATTAATGATGCAATCAAAAAACCAAATCAATATATTCGTGATTTTAGTTATATTCAAGTACCATCTGATGCAACTACCCCTTTAACCTTGCAAGTTAATTTTGCCCCGCAATCAATCAATAATTTATTAAAACAAACCGGTCAACCAATCTGGAAAAAAAATCGTCCGTTAACTTTAGTCTGGCTAGCAACTCAAGATGTGTCCGGAACCCAATTAAACAATAACGACGACAATCCTATAGTCAAAAACTTAACTGATGATGCCAAGCAACGCGGATTACCACTAATCTTTCCCATATTGGATTTAACTGATTTGCAGCAAATACAACCAAGTGATGTGTGGGCGCCATTTATTAATGTTATTCAAAACGCATCATCACGTTATGCTCCAAACGAAATTCTGATTATCCGAATTGACCAATCTGCTCCAAATAATATAATTAGCCATTGGTCATTATTATTAAAAGATGATCAATTATCCTGGGATATTAAAGGAAATGATGTTAAAACAATTGTGCAAGATGGAATTAATAACATAACTAATATTTTAGCTAAACGATTTGCAGTAACCGAAAATAACCAGCCAGAAAATACCATAAATTTTATGGTGATAAATTTAACTAACATTAATGATTATGCAAAAACTGTACGTTATTTAAATAATTTAGCTGGGGTAACTAACGTCGAAGTACAAAATGTTAACGCCTCCCAAGCCAATTTTCATTTAACTTTAAACACGAATATTGACACTTTACAACGCACTATTCAGCTAAATTCAGTTTTGTCACCAACACAGTCTGACGTACCACCTAGCGATCAACCAACAATTTTAACTTATAAATACAACCACACAGAGTGATCTTCAAAAATGGAACTAAATATGAAAAATTCAGCTTGGCGTAACTTAGGGGATGTGTTTTTCAGGCACGCTCAAGCACATCCATGTGGCGCTAAGGCTCGACCATCCATGGTCTCGCATTACCTGAAAAACACATTCCCTAAGTTACTTCAGCATTTTTATACCAATTTTTTGAAAAATCAATACACAGGAAATGAAACATGACAGACGCACAACGCTGGCTACTAATCATTGGTATTTTAATTATCGGCGCCTTAGTCTATCTTCTTGGCCCAGTATTAACACCATTTATTATAGCAATATTACTTGCTTATTTGTTTAATCCCTTAGTCGACTGGCTAGCCAAATGGCGCTTACCCCGCATTTTAGCTGTCATTCTGGTATTTTTGCTGATAATACTAATTGCTGTGTGCTTAATATTTTTAATTGTTCCAATAATCGAACAACAAATTATTATTTTCATTAATCAACTTCCGGCAATTAACTTTTGGATAACCAATACGATTTTACCATGGATCAATAAACACCTGCATTTACAAACCGCCCTTAACATTGACCAAATAAAAAATACACTAATTCAATATTTACCAACCGGCAGCAGTTTTATTGCAAAAATGTGGTCGATGGCATCACATTCTGGTCTAGCATTAATTAGTTTCTTTATTAACTTATTTTTAATTCCAGTAGTAACTTTTTATTTGTTGTGTGATTGGGATAAAATAACCACATCCATCAGCAGCGTATTACCGATTCATTCCGAAAAAAATATTACTAACATGGCAAAAGAATGCGGCATGGTTTTATCAGCATTTTTCCGCGGTCAACTACTGGTAATGATTTGTTTAGGTCTGATTTATGCTATTGGGTTGTGGTTAGTTGGTTTAAATGTTGGAATTTTAATTGGTATTCTCGCCGGTATACTTAGCATCGTTCCCTATCTTGGATTTATCTCTGGATTATTATTAGCTTTACTCGCCTGCACCACTCAATTTCATAATTGGGTTCACATACTTATGGTTTTAGGAGTATTTGGCATTGGTGAAATTGCTGAAAGCTTTGTTTTAGTACCATCTTTGGTTGGCGATCGGGTCGGCCTGCATCCCGTCGTAGTAATTTTTGCTTTATTAGCCGGCGGCAAATTATTTGGATTCGTCGGTGTATTGCTAGCCGTACCAACTTCAGCGGTAATTGTAGTTTTGTTACGTCATTTATATGATCAATTAAAAATCAGACAATTATGAACGACCCTCTCAAAACCCCACAATTAACTTTAGGCATCAATCTGCATGACTATGCAACTTTTGAGAATTATTTTATTGGTAATAATCAACAATTAATCGCAAATTTACATACCATGGCTAACGGCCGCGGCCCGCAATACTTGTATTATTGGGGAAAATCCGGTGTCGGCCGCACGCACTTACTGCAAGCATGCTGTCATGCTGCGACCAAACGTAAATTACCAAATTTTTATTTATCATTGAATAAGTTAGATAAATTACAACCGCATGTATTAGACAAATTAGAAGCTATGCATCTAGTATGCATTGATGACATTCAAACAATCGCAGGACATAAAAAATGGGAAGAAGCTTTGCTGGATTTATTTAATCGTCTACAAGATGAAAGAAAAAGATTAATAATTGCAGCATCTGCTGCTCCAAAAAACTTGGGAATCAACCTTGATGACTTGGTTTCACGCCTTGCTTCTTCTATATTATTACCAACCATTGAACTAACTGATGACGAAAAAATTCAGGCGTTAACCATGCACGCCAAAAATCGCGGCTTCATCTTAACTCAAAATATAGTTCAATTTTTATGGCGCCGCTGGCCGCGCGATATGCATTCGTTATTTGCTGCGTTAAATAAACTCGATCAAGCATCCCTTCAAGCCAAGCATAAATTAACTATTCCATTTGTGAAATCGGTGTTGGAAATTTAATATTATTTCCGTAACTGCTCACCGTCATTCCGCGGCTTGACCGCGGAATCTAGTAAATAAATGCTTCCTGGATCCCGCGGGTAAGCCGGTGCTAGTTTAGGCAAAGCATGCTTTGCCCCGGCGAACGCGAGACATGGATGTCGAGCTGGCAAAATCACCATGGATGGTTGCTTGAAACAAGTTTGCCGCGGGATGACGCAGTGCGAGTAGTTACTTATTTCCTATTAAAAAGCTTCCGCAATTTGGACCAAGAGTAAGTATTTAATACATCTTTTACTTCCAGCCAACCGCGGCGTGCCTGATCAATACCGCAGCGCATATAAGTTAGAGTTTCCGCATGATGCGCATCGGTTCCCATCGCAATTTTCACTCCTATCTCTTTCGCCATCTTACAATGCACATCATTTAAATCTAATCTATCCGGATGCGCATTCAATTCTAAAAAACAACCACATTCTAATGCTTGCTGCATAATTTTCTCTAAATCAACTTCGTAAGCATCACGCTGATTGATTAATCTGCCGGTAGGATGTGCTAAAATATTAAAATATTTATTTTCCATTGCGCGCAAAATCCGCTTAGTTTGTTTATCACCTGACAGTTTAAATTTAGAATGAATTGCGCCAATCACAAAATCCAGTTCTTTTAATACATTATCAGATAAATCCAGTGATCCATCTTCCAAAATGTCACACTCAATTGATTTTAAAATCTGAAAATTTTTAAAATTCTTGTTTAATTTATCGATTTTTTTTATTTGCTGCAATAATCGTTTTTCATTTAAGCCATTGGCAATAGTCAAATGTTTTGAATGATCCGCAATCGCCAAATATTGATAACCTAGATTTTGCGCCGCTCGCGCCATTTGTTCGATAGTATTTTCACCATCACTTGCTTTAGTATGACAATGGAAATCACCTTTAATGTCTTTTAAAGTAATTAATTTAGGTAATTTGTTTTTCTGTGCAACAAGAATTTCGCCGCGATTTTCACGCAATTCTGGCTCAATATATGGTAAATTAATACTTTTATATACTTCTTTTTCTGTTTTACCTGCAATGCGTTTTTTGCCTTTAAACACGCCATATTCATTAATTTTTAACTTTTTATGCTGTGCAATTTTACGCACTTCAATATTGTGTGCTTGCGATCCAGTAAAATATTGCAACGCCGCACCATAATTTTCCGGCGTTACTACACGCACATCTACTTGTAAATCAGAATGCAATTTAACTGTAGTACGTGTTTTCCCTTGCGAAACTACGCTTTTTACTTCATCACATTTTATCAAACGCTGCATCACCGGCGAATCTTTGTTCGCGGTTACCAAAATATCAAGATCACCCACCGTTTCTTTGCGCCGGCGAAAACTTCCTGCAACAATTACTTTTTGCACCCCATTAATTTTTTGCAAAAACTCTACTAAAACTTGTGCAATTTTTTCCGCATCAATTAACTTTAATCTTCGTTCACCACTCTGAAATTTTTTAAGTGCGCTAGAAATTTTCTCCACAATTTTTTCGCCAAACCCATCTAACTCCGCCACTTTACCTTTAGCAATTGCTTTATTTAAATCATCAATGCTTTTAATTTTCAGTTTTTCATATAATATTTTTACCCGCTTCGGACCCAAATCAGGAATACGCATCATCTCACTTAAAGCACGAGGAACTTTTTTCCTTACTTGCTTTAATAACGGTAATTCGCCTGTTTTAACTATAGTGGTAATCTTTTCGGCTAAATCATCTCCAATACCTGGAAACGCAGTTAAATCTTCACCCTGCTTAACCAAATCCGCAACTTCATGTGATAAATTTTTAATTAATCTAGCTGCATTACGATAAGCACGAACCCGAAATGGATTTTCATCTTTGACTTCTAACAAATCAGCTAATTCATTAAATTGTGCAGCAATATCAGTATTGTGGACTTTCATAAATTTCCCTAGTCATCCCGCGGCCATGTTAGTTGACCGCGGGATCCAGGCTGTTTAGCTAATTTTTTCTGGATCACGCGATCAAGTCGCGGGATGACAACATTTATTTAAACACTTTCTCCCGATAGTATTTCAATTCCTCGATTGAATCATAAATATCACTCAACGCTAAATGCTTGGATTCTTTATCGAATTCTGGAACTTGATCTTTATACCAACGCAATACTAACTCTTTTACCGTCGATACATCCAAATTACGATAATGAAAAAATCGTTCGAGCTTAGGCATATGACGATATAAAAACCTGCGATCCACGCAAATACTATTACCGCACAATGGAGATTTATTTGGATTAACATATTGCCGCAAAAATTCCAAAGTTTGTTGTGCGGCTTGCTTTTCCGTAATCTCACTTTGCTTTACACGCTCAACCAAACCAGATTTGTTATGCTGTTTAGTATTCCACTCATCCATAGAACTTAATAACTCGTCAGATTGATGAATCGCCAAAACGGGACCTTCGGCAATTGTATTTAATTGCGCATCAGTAACAATAGTGGCAATTTCAATAATCCGATCATTAGCAAAATCCAACCCAGTCATTTCCAAGTCTAGCCAAATTAGATTTGCATCTTTATTATTTGACATTGTGAAGCTCCTTTTATATTGAGATGTTACTTCATACCAACTGTGACAAAAATGTTATCATCGGAACTACCATTGGACGATTCAAAGTAAAACAATCCTTATCAACATACGGCATATCAAACGCCAATTGAAAAGCGTGCTTAATATCCAATTGTTTCTGAAACTTATATAACGCAGAATTAATCGATGAATTTTGTGCATTTTTAACTTCAATTAATATCCACGGCATTGCATTTTTAGTTATTAAAAAATCAACTTCATTTTTATCCTTGTCACGAATAAAAAATAACTCATATTTTCCTAAACCAATATCAGTCCAATAATTTATTGCTTTATATAAATGACAAGCAACAAAATTTTCGACACGCGCACCATGATCATTAATCACAGACCAATCCCATAAATAACATTTTGGCTCTTTAATTAAAGCTCTCGGAATGTTTTTCGACCACGGGTAAATATAAAAACAATAATACAAGTAACGTAAATCATCCATCCATGTACGCACAGAATAATCCGATACCCGAATGTGTTTGGCTAATTGGGAATAATTCACTAACTTTGTTGCTTGTTGCTGTAAAATTGTAGCAAGTAATTCACATTGCGTTAACTCACGTATTTTACTAAGATCGCGAAGATCTTCGCGAAATAATTGATTATGTTTTAAAGTTTGCCATTGATTTAAAAATAATGAATTACGTTTTATAAATGGTTCTGGAAAACCTCCAAATTCAAACAATACTTTCCAAGTTATGTCATCTATTTTTGCAGGAGGCATAATCTCTTGAGTATAAAAATCACTTCGCAAACATTCTGCAACTGAAAGTGGAAACTGATGATATAAAAAATATCTTCCCATTAAACTATCACCACTTTTTTGATAAACATCAAGTTTGGCGCTGCCTGTTACAACTATATTTAATTGAGATTTAAATGTATCAAAAAATCCTTTAAGATAATTTTTCCAATCTGCCATTTTATGAATTTCATCAAAAATAACAATCGGTTTAACAGAAGTTAATTTATCCAAATTCAAGGGTGCAATAATTGCTTCATAACCACCTAAAATAATTTTTTTATCATTTAAACTATCCCAATTCAAATAGACATTATGATTCACAGATTGAATTGATTTGACTACAGTAGTTTTACCAACCTGTCTTGGACCAGTCAAAAAAATCATCTGATCATTTTGCTTCAGATGATTTACTATAATTGACTCGTAGACACGATGTATTCTATTAGCTTTCATAGCACCCTTTTTCGACTATTTTAAACAATAACTCGAAAAAGTCAAGACTATTTCGAGTTTTATTTAAAAAAAGTCGGTGATGTTGCCTAATCAATAGCTTACGTGTTAATATTAATAAATCTTAAAAAAACAGGGCTTACTTATGCTAATTAATACAATCTGCATAATTATTGCATATCTATTGGGCTCAATTTCCAGTGCAATAATTATCTGCAAACTCTTCGGTTATCCTGATCCACGTACTTTAGGTTCTGGTAACGCTGGCGCAACCAATGTACTGCGCATTGCTGGTAAAAAATTGGCCATATTTACTCTGCTTTTTGACGCTTTAAAAGGCTTTGTTGCGGTGATGATTGCCCGTACTTTAGGATTAGATAATTTTATTTTAGGAGTTGTCGCTCTAGCTGCATTTCTCGGACATCTTTATCCGATTTTCTTTAAATTTAAAGGCGGCAAAGGAATCGCGACCGGCCTTGGAGTAATGTTTGGCTTATCCCCAGAGCTTGGCGGCATGGTAATTGTAACCTGGATATTAATTGCGGCAATTTTTCGCTATTCATCTTTAGCCGCAATAACCGCTTTTGTATTAGCTCCAATTTATGCTTTCTTTTTAACTAACCGGCAATATGTAATTGCACTTTTTATAATGATGTTATTTATTCTTTGGCGACATCGCGCAAATATAAAACGATTGTTTCAAAAAGTCGAACCAAAAATATAGACCAGAACCTGCGTAAAACGATGTAATGCGCAGCAAAAATTCGTGCAATTCACGACAAGAAATTTGCTATAAAAAAATTCCTTAAATTCTCATACTGTTTTGCTTTTGGCAAAAATTGTTGTCATTTTTTAAATATTCACAACATAAATGACTTATTGGATCTGCACTAAACAACATGCTAAACCAATTGAATTTTCTTGTAGCACCGCGATATCTTTTTATTAAAAGCATCACATCATCCCTTGATAAATTAGCATCCTTTAACATATTTCGGAAAGATCCAGAAGCTCGTTGAATTTTCCAATATTCTTCTTTGCTTAGTTTATTTTTGTCTGATAGTTTTTTATCTTTTAAAATATTATAAATATATTTATTCATATGTTCTTTTGTGTATTTTCTTTTATTTGCATAGTTTTTCTCTATATTTTCTATATTTTCTGAAAGTATTTTAACAACCATGGATTCTTTATTTGCGTTGACCCCCTCTTCTTTATTTCTTAGTTCAATAGTTTTTAAAACTTTTTTTGCACTATCATATCTACTTTCTCGTGCTAAAATTGTTTTTACAATAATTCTTTTTATTACTTTCATATGAAATTCAGATCCAATTTTATTTTGCTTTCTAGGCATAGGACACATAAATGAAAATATTATTGTTAGTACACCTACGCATAGGCGGAGATGTTTGCTTTCGTAGTACCCTAAGATTTCTCCTCCTTTATATTTTTTATTTTCACGGATCATAGCCATAAATTTCAAAGCTCTATCAGAGATCGAAACATGAACGTAATCGTCGAACTTTTTAATTATATCGCTTATGCTTGGATAATCACTCACAATAACCAAGCCCAGCGGCATCTCTGGTAAATTGTATTTTAGTATACTACAAAATTTTTTGATCATTTCTTGTTTTATGACATTGCTAGAAATATCGATCTTAAAATCCTGAGGGCACTTACCCGATTTTAATATTTTCCCCAAAAGCAACATATGCTTATCATTAAAAAAACTATTACGAAAAGAAAGCTGAAACCCTTTAGAACACTTTCCTAATGCAATTACATCAAATAATAGCTTCATTGCGTCATCAGATATGATTTGATTGGAAAAATCAAAATGAAGTTTTTTAGAAGAACCATAATCTTGAAGTATTTTAACCACTCCTTGCATAACATCATTATCTATACAATCATCCCTTTTAGCAAAAACTATTTTTATCATTTTATTTTTTGTTTCAGACAAACTCTCATTTATATTTATAAGATACTTCTTACAACCACGATTACTCATTATATCTATATAAAATTTGATTGTCTTATTAGGTTTCAGCATGTTTATACCCTTTTTCTTTTAGCAAATTGTTAAAATTTTAGATCTGGTTTAAGATACGTGAACGATTCGCAAGTGCATTTACACTTTTAATTTTTTCAAACACAGCTATGTTAACTGCAGCCATACTTACTATAGACCACTAATCTTAAGGAAAGCTTAAGGTTTTAATATAGCCATTACGCTTCCATTATAGTATTAACACCTAAAAAAACAAAAAAATAACGGACA
The DNA here is from genome assembly GCA_050123375.1 of Gammaproteobacteria bacterium. Taxonomy (GTDB): domain Bacteria; phylum Pseudomonadota; class Gammaproteobacteria; order UBA12402; family UBA12402; genus JASFHF01. The sequence continues at coordinate 839 of JASFHF010000040.1, read as the reverse complement.
TTTATCCGAGTACATTTTTGCCAAATTAAAAATACAGTAAAATCATGAGGATACAGATTCACTCTACGCCGTGTAACAACGGCACAAATCTAACTGGATCTAAAACTTGCTGTTCTGGACCTTGTGAAGTTTTAATTACTAACAACAATTTCTGATTAAAAAAATCTCCGACTGGAATCGCCATTCTGCCGCCAATTTTTAATTGTTCCAGCAAAGTTCCCGGTAATTTTAAAGTTGCAGCAGTTACAATAATCGCATCATACGGTGCGTATTCTTCCCAACCTAAATAACCATCACCATAATGAAATTTAATATTAGTAAAATTTAATTTTTGTAAACGTTTTTTAGCTTCTTCATATAACGCGTGGATTCGCTCAACAGTATAAACTTCTTGAGCAAGTTCTGCTAAAACTGCTGTTTGATAACCAGAACCGGTACCAATTTCCAATACTTTATCAGTAGACTTGGATAAATGTAGTGCTTCGGTCATGCGGGCTATAATATAAGGTTGAGAAATAGTTTGCTGATGTTCAATCGGCAAAGCAATATCAGCATAAGCTTCAAGCTGATATTCATCTAAAACAAAAAGTTCGCGTGGAATTTTTTTGATTGCAGCCAATACTTTTTTATCATGAATACCAAGAGCTTGTAGCTCTTGTAACAAAATCTGCTTTTGTTTTTGCATATGCCACCCTCCAATAAAGATGCGAATTTTATAAAATATATTAGTGTCAGTTTAAATTGGAACTTGCGATTTTACAACCAGCTTGTTCTTGTAAAATCGCAAGTCAGCAAGCATGCACATAACTAAAAAAGAACACAAATATACCATGCGCGGT
>JASFHF010000039.1:0-16860 GCA_050123375.1 Gammaproteobacteria bacterium | reverse complement strand
TTTTTCACCCGCACTATATCTTTTACGTTTTTTTATTATTGTCATCTGCTCGACCTCTTTTTATTATGGCCAAGATTATATCTTATTTTATACCATCACGTGGTCTAAATTTTGTGACCCATTATAGAGTCAAAAACTTTCGGGTTAACTTTAAAGATAGGATTAGGGCGACTTACGTCGCCCTGAATCACGTCACGGTCATCGGCACTTCTGCCTGTACCGTGGCTATATTTTAACAGAAAATGGGTGAGATTTTATATCTTATTTTTTTTGAAAATTGGTCTAGACTTTTGACCCGCTTTAGATATACAAATTCATCCATCTAATTTTAGTAATGTTAAGATAGGCAAAAATCATGATAAGCTAAGCCATATTGAGAGTAGAAAATTATTTTTTGATAAAATTGCAGATGATTTAGATGTTCAAGGATTAAGATTTATACGTGATCACAGTTTTGATGACTCAAATAAGATGCGTAATGCAGGTATTCGTGCTGAATATATATCACATTTTGATGATATTCCTGGCCTGAAAGAAGGGGTGCTTTTGGAATTGGGATTTGATCAGACAATTCCAAATGAATTGCGGGATATTACCTCGTGGGCTTTTGAAAAAGCACAATCTCTTGGTATTTCTGTGATTGATAATCGTGCCAAACAAGTTCCTTGCTATTGTCCAGAATATACTTTTGTAGAAAAATTACAAACAATATCCACAAAATATAGATTACAGCAAATACATAAAACAATGCCGATAAATTTTCTACGACATTACTACGATATTTATAAATTATTAGAGAGAAAAAGAATCTTAGATTTTATTGGTACAGACGCATACAAAATACATAAAGAAAAACGATTTAGAGGTGCAGATGAAAAAAACATAGGCAAAAATCCTGCATTTTCAATTCTGAACCAGGAGACTAAATCTTTATACGCTAGAGCATTTGAGGATAAATCATCGTTATATTTTAGCGTGCAGCCAAGTTTTGATGAAATATTACAGAGAATGCAAAAGTTAATTGAGCTGGATAAAAATTGAAAAATTTGCTTATTGAGCATGTTGCTGCATATGCTGATACGATTACGTATGAATTATTTTGCGGGGTTACGAGGCGCGGGCACAATATTTTAAAATATTGTGCAACTACTTAATAGGTTAGCAAATGAGTAAAAAGGAATTTTTAGTCGGTACTTCGGGGTGGAGTTATCAGCATTGGGGCGATTGTTTTTATCCAGATGATATTCCAAAAAACAAATGGTTTGATTATTATTTAAAAATTTTTTCAACGGTTGAAATTAATGCAACTTTTTATCATTTTTTCGCTGATAAGGTGTATCGAAAATGGTACCAGCAAACATCAGAAAATTTTAAATATGTATTAAAAGTTCCGAGGATTATCACCCATCGTAAACGTTTAATTAACGTTAAATCAGAAATTCAGCGGTTTTGTCGTTCTGCTTCTATCTTAGAAAACAAATGTGAATTATTGTTACTGCAGTTGCCGCCTAATATACGTTATGATGTTGCGCGTCTCAAACAGGCATTATTGTGTTTTGATGATCCCCAAAAAGTTGCGGTTGAATTTCGTGATCCAAAGTGGTTTACTGATGAAGTAAGAGAATTATTGTTTGAATTGAAAGTTACTTTCTGCAGCGCTGATTCACCAGATACTGAATTGTTAGATTGGGTAACGTCAGATATTGCATATATTCGACTGCACGGTCATAAGAAATGGTATGAATATAATTACTCGTTAGCTGAGTTGAAAAACATTGCCAAATTAGCACGCAAAATGAAAAAACAGGGCGCGAAAAAAGTTTATATTTTTTTTAATAATGATTATGCTTGTTATGCGCCGAAAAATGCCATACGCTTAATGGAGATATTATGTTAAAATCGTTAATTATTTTTGTTGTTGCAATTTATTTGCTTTTTTTAATTTTTGCTTATTTTTTTGCTGATCAAATGATTTTTTTGCCGCCATTGTCTGGTTATATTGATACTAATGATGTAATTAAATTAACTACTAAAGATGGTGTAAGAATTTCCGCGGTGTATTTACCTAATGTACATGCTAAATATACAATTTTGTTTAGTCACGGCAATGCAGAGGATTTAGGTTATATTTTGCCGTTTTTACAAGACTTAAATGCACAGGGGTTTTCTGTGTTTTCCTATGACTATCGCGGGTATGGCACAAGTAAAGGCCGGCCGACTGAAAGCCGTGCGTATGCAGATGCTAATGCCGCGTATGATTATTTGGTGAATAATCTGCATGTAGCGCCGAAACATATTGTTGTGTTTGGCAGATCATTGGGTGCCGCATTAGCGATTGACTTGGCAGCGCGTAAACCGGTTGCAGGATTAATCGTTGAAAGTGCATTTGTCACAGCATTTCGTGTGCTAACTAGAATTCCTGTGTTGCCGTTTGATAAGTTTAATAATCTGAGAAAAATTAAGCAAGTACGTTGTCCAGTATTAGTTATTCATGCAATTAATGATACAGTAGTGCCTTTTTGGCATGGATATAAATTATATCAGGTGATTAAAACACCAAAGCAGTATTTGTGGGTGCAAAATGCTGATCATAATGATTTGTTTTGGGTGGCAGATAAAAATTATTGGCCAACAATTCATAAATTTGCTGGGGGATTGGATTGATAATACTATAATCTTAAGTTATGATTTGTAGAGGTTTTATATAAAGCGAGGTTGAAATTATGAAAAAAATTATAGCTGTTGCGGTGCTTGGAGTTTTGTCATTATGCTTAGTGGGCTGTGATAATATGAGCAAGCAGGATGTTGGTGTCTTAACCGGCGGTGCAATTGGCGGCTTGTTGGGTAGTCAATTTGGCAGCGGTAGTGGACGAGTCGCTGCTGCTGTAGCTGGAGCAGTTGTTGGCGGATTTATTGGCGGACAAATTGGTCACAGTATGGATAAAGTTGATCAAATGAGAATGGCACAAGTATTAGAAAAAACGCCAACTAATCAAACAACTAGCTGGCGTAACCCTGATACTCGGCACCAATATGCGGTAACTCCGACAGAGACTTATTATGTGAAAAAATATCCTTGCCGTAAATATGTGATGAAAGCCTGGATAAATGGCAAACAAAGCTATGTTCACGGAAAAGCTTGCCGTATAAATGGCAAGTGGAAAGCGGTAAATTAAGTATATAGCAATACTAATGATTTGGTGTTAAATTTGAACCTGGAATTTTACAACTTGTTTGTTTTTGTAAAATCACTAGTCAGCAAGCATGAAGATGACTAAAAAAGAACAAGTAACTTGCATGCGCGGTAGCTGCCACAAAAATTTAATAAGTAATTTGTCAGTTATAAATCCTGCACCTTGCAGTGTAATGAGTATATACCATGCCAAAACTAAAAACTATTTATGCTTGCAGTAAATGCGGCGCCCAATTTCCTAAGTGGGCTGGGCAATGCACGGATTGTGGTACCTGGAATAGTATTACTGAAGAATCTCTTGCTGTTAGCAGTCATCCGCGTGATCTAAAATTTTCTTCCAAAAATTTCAGTAGCGCCACCGTTTTGTCAGCGGTATCTTTGCAGCAAACTCCGCGAATTGCAACTAGTTCCAGCGAATTAGATCGGGTTTTAGGCGGAGGATTGGTTTCTGGATCAGTTATTTTGATTGGCGGTGATCCTGGTATTGGTAAGTCAACTTTATTATTGCAAACTTTGTGCCGGATGACAGCACATCATCCAATACCATCTTTGTATGTCAGTGGAGAGGAATCTTTGCAGCAAATAACTTTAAGAGCCAAGCGTTTAAAGCTACCTGAAGATTCACTTAAATTATTGGCCGATACTAATGTTGAAAGAATTTTATCTGTGGCACAACAAGAACAACCATGTATTTTAGTAATTGATTCCATTCAAACAATGTTTACTGAAAATGTTTCATCTGCTCCTGGTGCGGTTAGCCAGGTACGTGAGAGTGCGGCCAAATTGGTGCAATTTGCCAAACAAACTGGCACAGCACTTATTTTGGTTGGTCATGTTACCAAAGAAGGCGCAATTGCGGGTCCGCGCGTATTAGAACACATGGTTGATACGGTATTATATTTTGAAGGAGATCGTAATAGCCGTTTGCGAATTTTGCGTGCAGTAAAAAATCGTTTTGGTGCGGTGAACGAATTAGGTGTGTTTGCAATGTTAGATAAAGGGCTGCGTGAAGTAAGTAATCCTTCGGCGATTTTTTTATCACGTGCTGAGACACCTGGCGCAGGCAGCAGCGTTATGGTTACTTGGGAAGGTAGTAGGCCAATGTTGGTTGAAATTCAGGCGTTAGCTGATCAAAGTCATTTGGCAAATCCGCGCAGAGTTACAGTTGGTTTAGAATATAATCGTTTGGCGATGTTATTAGCAGTTTTGCATCGGCATGGCGGCATTGCAACTTATGATCAGGATGTTTTTGTTAATGTGGTTGGCGGTATGCGGATTTTGGAAACTGCAGTTGATTTGCCGATTTTATTGTCAATTATTTCCAGTTTAAAAAACAAGCCATTGCCGACGGATTTAGTGATTTTTGGAGAAGTTGGTTTGGGTGGCGAAATCCGGCCTGTACAAAATGGTTTAGAACGCCTGCGTGAAGCAGCCAAACATGGTTTTAAGCGCGCAATTATTCCAAGTGCTAATGCGCCAAAAGAAAAATTCAAAGAAATAAAAATTATTCCTGTTAAATATTTGCGTGAAGCGGTGGTTGCTCTTTAATTCGGGTAAAAAATCACAAAAGAGCTATTATTTCAATATCTTATAATCCGCTTAGACAAAGCTCATGTTATGTGATGAATAAAGCCGCTAATTAAAAAATTGAAAAAACTTATCTAAATGCAAGCAAAATTATGCAGGTGTGCTAATATAAATATATGTTTATAACATCCAACAAAAAGAAGAAAAGAAAAGAAAAGCCTCTGAATTTGATGTCTCTGGTGTTATACGTGATTGATGTTTTTACTGTAGTTGCAGAGTATCTGACTACTAAAGAAAAACTAAACTTAGTTAAGGCTTTTTCTTCCAGTTTTAAAAATTATTCTTTTCGTGTTAAAAGTGTCGATTCGTTTGAATTTCTGAAAAAAAATTTAAAGAAGATAAAAAATATCAATCAAAATATTGTCGTTTTTTTGCGTACACCATTAGGTAATTATAGCGACTGTTTCTTTATAAGAGGAGTTAAAAAAAAGGTTTTTTGTTCTGAAGACAGCAAATATATATCTGATTTAAGAGGATTGGCTAATATTGAAGTTTGTGTGATATCAAAAAATCATAAGCACACCGAAGAAAATATGATGCAAGTTATTTCTATGTTACCGAATAATTTTTTTGTTAACAAGAGTTGTTATTATTTGTTATTTCTGGCGTGCTGTATCAATGAAATAATGAACAATTATAATTCCAAAACCACAATTAATAAGAATGACGTTGATAGCTTAATTGACGCAATAAGACTTGCCAATGAAAATATTTATAAAAAGAAAGAAAAAAATCACAAATATATTCGTGTGTCCAGTAATCGAAGTTGTGTTTTTGGTATTGACGATAGTAGTATTAGAAATTGTGTTTTTGGTATTGACAGTAGTAGTATTAATGGAATACCAGAAAGAACTTTGAATTTATCCCCTTTGTTTGTTTTGGCTAAATTTTCCTATACTCTTACTTTGATGTTTAATGAAGAAAAAGCGCATTCCTATATCAACAGACGTAAAAAAAAGAAGGGTTTAGCAGTTGCTGTATATTCTAAAAATGGAGAGTTTTGGTTCATTGCTAACAAAAACCCCGCTAAAAAGAAATTAGAGCTACAGCCAAAGCATAAATATATAGTTAAAAAAATAATGGCTGATGGTACTTTCCCAATAAAGAAGTTCAAACTCAATAAATTAAAAAAAATATTAAATACATATCCAGCGTTTACATTTCATGTTGGGGCTTATAAAATTCTAATTCACAATGGAAGCAATAATTTGGTTTTACATAATGAATTAAATAAGATTTCCAGTAAAAACGGTGATGTAGTGGAGTTTTATGTTGGAGAAGCCTCTGTTTTTATAAAAACGAAAAATAATAAATGGTTTTGCTGGGGAGATAATATCTATGGTAAGCTTGGTCTTGGACGACATACCCAATATAAAGAAAATGTGTGGGTTTCACATGATAAATTAAATAGGATTTCCAGTGAAAACGGAGGTATAGTGAAATTTCATATTGGAGGAGCCTTTGTTTTTATAAAAATGAAAAATAATAAATGGTTCTGCTGGGGAAATAATTACAATGGTGAGCTTGGTCTTGGACACACCCAAGATAAAAACAAGCCGGTTCCGCATAATGAATTAAATAAGATTTCCAGTAAAAACGGTGGTGTAGTGGAGTTTCATGCCGGAGACAAAGCTGTTTTTGTAAAAACGAAAAATAATAAATGGTTCTGCTGGGGAAATAATGACAATGGTAAGCTTGGTCTTGGACACAACCAAATAGTGAACAATCGTCCAGTTCCCCATGATGGATTAAATAAGATTTCCAGTAAAAACGGTGGTATAGTGAAATTTCACGTTGGAGAAAGAGTTATTTTTATAAAAACGAAAAATAATAAATGGTTTTGCTGGGGAGGTAATAGTGAGAAGCTTGGTCTTGAACACAACCAAATAGTGAACAATCGTCCAGTTCCCCATGATGGATTAAATAAGATTTCCAGTGAAAATGGTGGTGTAGTGGAGTTTCATGTCGGAAACAGAGCTGTTTTTATAAAAACGAAAAATAATAAATATTTCTATTGGGGGAATAATTGGTTTATGCAGCAGTTGTGTAATGAGCGTCAGATTATGTCTACAACGCCAACTCTATTCTTCTCCGGGCAGAAGAATCTGGAAGAAAAGATAAAAAAATTGATAAATAAAGCAAAGGAACCGCAAGATAAAGATCAGATTAGAAAATTACTTTATATGATGAATAAACAAAAAATAGTGGAAGCTGATCCGAATAAAAGAATAAGAGCCATGATGAATATAGAATTGAGATACAATTCATATAACAAAAGACTCATGGGCAAATAAATCTGGCTAGAAATTTTAAATCCAGGTGAATTTTGCCTAAGCAAAAGGCAGCCATTTGAAAAATTAGATGTCGCTTTTTAATACAACGTAGTTTTTTTCTGTAAAAGTGATGTTAATTGGTTTGTGATAATCTGTATTCCATGCATAAATTTTTCATGGATTTTCTTTTTCTTTTTATAGGTAATTTCAAATATTGCAGCTTGTTTGCTCGCTTTTAATAAATAATCATCGCTAGTAGTTAATTCGTCGACTAAATTTAAATCAATGGCGCGTTTAGCAAACCAGTATTCACCCGTAGCTACTTTGTCTATGTCAACTTTCGGGCGGTTTTGTTTAATAAAATCTTTAAATAGTGTATGAATGTCTTCGACTTCTTCTTTCAATTTATCGCGCCCGCCAGAAGTATTTTCGCCAAATAAAGTTAAGGTGCGTTTGTATTCTCCAGCAGTAATTTGTTCAAAATCAACATCGTGTTTTTTTAAAAAACGATGAAAGTTTGGCAGTTGTGCGATTACTCCAATCGAACCCAGAATTGCAAAAGGTGCAGCAATAATTTTATCAGCGGTTGCAGCCATCATATAGCCACCGCTGGCGGCAACTTTATCAACTGAAGTTATTAGTTCAATTCCAGCATCTTTAATGCGTTGTAATTGCGAAGCGCCCAGTCCATAACCATGTACCACGCCGCCGCCGCTTTCTATTTTTACTAAAACTTTATCGCGAGGTTTTGCGACATTTAAAATCGCGGTAACTTCTTCACGCAATGATTTTACTGCAGATGCTTTTATGTCGCCTAAAAAACTAAGCACGAAAATACGGGACTGTTCTTTGGGTGGTTTTTTTTGTTTTTTGCTGATTTTTTTTTGCTTTTTATATTCTGTTTTTGGCAAAATTTCTTTGTTAATAGTATCAGCTAATTCTTGATAGTATTTGTTTAATTTGCGTAATTTAATTTTAGTTTTTTCTTTCAGTTTATCTTTGCAGATGATGGCGGCAATACCAGCAATTATAATCAAAATTGCTGCGATAATTATAATAGTTTGCACTGCAAAAACTCCGAGATTAATTAAGGCATCAATCATATGTTTAGTCTCCAATCATTTTCTAGTTAGATGTAATAATATAATGCGTCTATTATCAGCATGTAATACGGTAAAACCAAGATCATCAATGGTGATGTTTTCGTCGCGTTTTGGTAAATGACCAAAGTAATGAGTTATCAAACCGCCAATCGTGTCAAATTCATCATTACTAAAATTAGTATGAAAATAAGCATTAAATTCTTCGATAGTAGTTAATGCTTTAATGGTGTATTCATTTTGGTTCAGCTGTTTGATATTAACATTTTCGTTAATATCATATTCGTCAGCAATTTCTCCAACGATTTGTTCTAAAATATCTTCAATGGTAATTATTCCGGCAACATTTCCATATTCATCGATTATCACGGCAATATGTGAGCGTTTTTTACGGAATTCTTGTAATAGTATATCTAATCTTTTGCTTTCCGGGATGAAGAAAGCAGAACGTAAAATATCGTTAAGATTAAAAGTTTTGTTATTAAAGCAATAATTTAACAAATCTTTAGCTAATAAAATTCCCATAGGTTTCTTGTTGCCACGATTCAATACTGGGAAACGTGAATGACCTGATTCAATTACAATCGGCAGCAGATCTTGCAATAGTTGATCGTCGTAAATGATAGTGGTTTGCGCATATGGTATCATAATGTCACGCGCCTGCAAAAAGGAGATTTGTAATGAGCCTTCAATCATGCTTAAAGTGTTGGCATCAATGATATTATTTTTTTCAGCTGCACGCAACGTCTTGATCAATTGTGCGCGATTTTTTGGTTTTGGTTTAAGTATTCTTAGTTGCATAATTATTCAGCCAAGTTTCATGTGGCGATTATAAAGGGTTTTAGGTATCTTTTTTCGACGACTAGCGCCCATGGATGAAGGCGCGGGAGGTACATGGATGTACCAAGGAGGAGAAAAAAGATACCTAAAACCCTAGTAATCGCCAAATTATTACCGATTAATAAGGACTAGGATATCTCAATTTGCGCAAAATTTCTATTTCTAATTGTTCCATTTTTTTGGCTTCTTCTGCATTTTGGTGTTCCAATCCTAGCAAATGTAGATATCCATGGATTACAATATGCGCCCAATGTGCCAAAGATGATTTTTGCTGTTGTTGAGCCTCTTGCTCAACAATTGGAGCACAAATAGCCAAATCACCGAGCAAATTATCGTCATTTATATCTGGCTGATAAGCAAATGATAAAATATTTGTTGGTTTGTCGATATTTCGATAATTTTTATTAAGAGTTGCGCTTTCTGGTTCATCAATTAAACGGATATTAATTTCGTCTTTATTTTTAGGTGGCGGTACAATTTTTGCGGCAGCAGTTAACCAGTTAATAAAATCTTTTTTATGCGGTATAGATTTATTTTCAGTTGCGATCTGCAAATTAATCTTGATGTTTTTCATACGCCTCTACGATTTTTTGTACTAATGGGTGACGTACTATATCTTTGGGTTGAAACAGAGTAAAACTAATTCCTTTAATATTTTTTAGTATTTTCATTACTTGTAACAAACCAGAAATTTTAGTTTGAGTTAAATCAATTTGAGTTATATCACCCGTAATTACAGTTTTAGAGTTAAAGCCGATTCGTGTTAGAAACATTTTCATTTGTTTTGGGGTGGTATTTTGACTTTCATCTAAAATAATAAAAGCATCATTTAAGGTTCGTCCGCGCATGTAAGCAAGTGGTGCGATTTCGATTATATTTTTAGATAAAAGCTGATTAACACGCTCGAAGCCAAGCATTTCATATAATGCGTCATATAGCGGTCTTAAGTAAGGGTCAACTTTTTGTGCTAAATCACCAGGCAAAAAACCTAATCGTTCGCCGGCTTCCACCGCTGGACGTACTAATACGATACGGCGTACTTCATCTTTTTTTAAAGCATCTACTGCACAAGCAACTGCTAAATAAGTTTTTCCGGTTCCGGCAGGACCCACACCAAAATTAATATCATAGGTGCTGATATTATTAATGTAAATTTGTTGGTTTTTACTGCGGGCTTTAATGGATCCCACAGTTGTGTGCGCTTCTGTAGTGTTTGCGGTATTATATAATGCCAAATGTATTTCTTGTGGTTCCAGATAAGATTTATTAGCAGTTAGTTGATATAATTGTTCAATAATTTGTTGTGCTTTTGTAGCTGCATTTTTTGTGCCGATAATCGTAAAATTATTACCACGATTGTTGATAATAACTTCTAATTTTTTTTCGATGGTTTTTAAATTTATATTATATTGACCGCATAAACTTAACAAACGTTGCGGATCTGTTGGTGTTAAGGTAAAGTGTAATGTAGTCTTATGTGTCATGGTATTATATTATCTTTTTTGAGGTGTTTATGCAAATCAAAGTTGGTGTTGTGATGGATCCAGTTGACCGAATTAATGCATCAGAAGACAGTACTGTTGCAATGCTGCTGGAAATACGGAGACGCGGATGGGATGTTTTTTATATTGAGGCGAAAAATATTTTTTTACGTGACAATAAGGTATTTGCTATAGTTAATCAATTGCAAGTGCAAGAAGATCAAGAGAATTGGTTTAAGTTTTTATCAACAAATGTTTTGTCTTTGGATAAGCTTGATGTTATTCTGATGCGTAAAGATCCTCCCTTTAATCTTAATTATATCTATACTACTTATCTTTTAGAGCAGGCTGAACGTTTTGGTGTTTTGGTGGTTAATAAGCCGCAAAGTTTGCGTGATGCGAATGAAAAATTATTTGCCAGTTGGTTTTCAGATTGTTGTCCACCCACTTTGGTTAGTGGTAATACTGATTTGCATCGTGAGTTTTTAGCACAGCATAAAAAAATTGTTTTGAAGCCGCTAGATAATATGGGCGGAGAAAAAGTTTTTTATTTACAACAAGATGATTTTAATATTAATGTAATTTTAGAAACTATAACACAGCATGAAACATTGCCAGTTATGGCGCAAAAATTTATTCCGGAAATTGCCGCAGGGGACAAAAGAATTTTGATGATTAATGGGGAGCCGGTACCGTATGCTTTGGCGCGTATTCCTGTGGAAGGAGACTTTAGGGGCAATATTGCAATTGGCGGTTTGGTGCAAGGGCAAGAGTTAACTGAGCGTGATCGTTTTATTTGTCAACAAGTTGGGCCGGTTTTGCGTAAAAAAGGATTGTTATTTGTAGGTATTGATGTGATTGGTGATTATTTGACAGAAATTAATGTTACAAGTCCGGGTTGCATTCGGCAGCTGGATAATATGTATAATTTAAATATTAGCTCGCAGTTGATGGATGTTATTAGGGAGAAATTGCGGTAATTATGAAAAATAATATGAACAAATTACAATTATACCTGGCACTTAATCGTTTAACTGGATTAACTGCTGGCGATATTAAATATTTATCGCAATATGATGGTGATTTGGCGGGTTTTGTGTCGTCATCACCAGCATTATTAACTAATGCTGGATTTTCTGTAAAGTCAATTCAGCAACTTAAGCGGCTTGATTGGCGTTTGGTTGAGGATGAACTGCGATGGGCTGAAGCAGCAAATCATCATATTGTGACGTTAGTTGACCATGATTATCCTGAATTATTGCGCAATATTAATGCGCCGCCAATTGTATTATTTGTGCATGGACGCTTAGAGTGTTTAAAAAAACCGCAATTGGCGATGGTTGGCAGTAGAAATCCTACACCTGTAGGGAAGGAGATTGCTTTTCAGTTTGCCCAGTATCTTGCCGCGGCCGGTTTGGTAATTACTAGCGGATTAGCAATGGGAGTTGATGCTGCGAGTCATGCAGGTGCGTTACAAACTGGCAGCACAATTGCAGTTGTGGGCACTGGTATTGATCAAATTTATCCTGCCAGGAATCGGGGGTTAGCTGAGAGAATTATTGAGCAAGGAGCAGTAGTTTCGGAGTTTCCATTGTATGTACAAGCCAAGCGCAATCATTTTCCGCGACGTAATCGTATCATCAGCGGACTTAGTATGGGGACGTTAGTCGTGGAGGCGGCGAAACGCAGTGGTTCGTTAATTACTGCCCGTTGTGCCGGGGAGCAAGGGCGTGAAGTATTTGCAATTCCGGGGTCAATTCATAATCCATTATCGCGCGGTTGTCATAAATTAATCCGTGAAGGAGCGAAATTAGTTGAAAAAGCACAGGATATTCTGGAAGAATTAGAGTTATATACTAAGATTGTTAATAGGAACAGTTTTGAACAGTGTGAATTAGTGACAAATGAAAAACAGGAAGTACTAGACGAAGACCGGCGGAAGCTGTTATTCTCCATCGGTTTTGAAACTACGGCTGTAGATACATTAATTTCGCGAACCGGTTTTACCTCGCGTGAAATTTCATCGATGTTATTGATGTTAGAATTAGAGGGTTATGTAAAGCAGGTTCCTGGGGGATATGTGGCAACTTCTGCTCGGGGAGCAAAAGTTGAAACTGGAAACTGTAAACTGGAAATTGGGAACGAGCAGAATTAGGAGCAACATGTGGTTAAGAAAACAACCGGAAAAACTCAATCTAAGACAAGAGCTAAAAAAATAACACAGGCTAAAAAGCCAGCAAAAACTGCTGCTGCAAATTTAGTGATTGTGGAATCACCAGCAAAAGCCAAAACCATAAAAAAATATTTAGGTAAAGATTTTTTGGTAATGGCGTCATATGGACATATGCGGGATTTGCTACCTAAAAAAGGCGCAGTTGATCCAGATGCTGGTTTTTTGATGCATTATGAAATTATCGAAAAGAATGCGCCGCATGTGGATGCTATTTGCGCGGCGCTTAAAAAGGCAAGTAGTTTATATCTTGCTACTGACCCTGATCGCGAAGGTGAAGCAATTGCCTGGCATATTTTGGAAATATTACAAGAACGCAAAGCGTTAAAAAATAAATCGGTTCATCGTGTGGTTTTTCATGAAATTACCAAAAATGCGGTAAAAAATGCGGTTGAACATCCACGTACAATTGATATGAATTTAGTTAATGCACAGCAAGCGCGTCGTGCTTTAGATTATTTGGTTGGGTTTAATTTATCGCCTTTGTTATGGAAAAAAGTTCGCCGCGGTTTATCAGCTGGCAGAGTCCAAAGTCCGGCATTACGTTTGATTGTGGAACGTGAAGAAGAAATCGAAGCGTTTAAATCTCAGGAATATTGGACTATTGCAGCGGCATGTAATTTCAAAAAACAAGCTTTTGATGCCAAATTAATTGAATATCAGGGTGAAAAAGTTGAGCAATTTACGATTGTTAACGAAAAGCAGGCAGCCAAAGCCAAACAAACTTTGTTGAAAGCTGCTGATGGTAAATTGCAAGTAAGCAAGGTTGATAAAAAAACCCGTAAACGTAATCCGGCAGCGCCGTTTATTACTTCAACTTTACAGCAGGAAGCAGCGCGCAAATTGGGTTTTAGCGCCAAACGAACTATGCAAACTGCGCAGCGGCTTTACGAAGCTGGTTTGATTACTTATATGCGAACTGATTCGGTCAATTTAGCTCAAGAGGCTATTGTCGAAATTCGTGAAGTCATTACAGAAAAATTTGGTGAAGATAATTTACCAAAAGAACCCAGAGTATACAAAACTAAATCCAAAAATGCGCAAGAAGCGCATGAGGCAATTCGTCCAACTTCAGCATCATCAACGCCAGAATCAATGAAAAAAACTGTACCGATAGAGCAATATAAATTATATAACTTGATTTGGAAACGTACCGTAGCATCACAAATGGTTCATGCTACTTTGGATACGGTCGCAGTAGATTTGCGATGCGGAAAGAAACATGGTTTTCGTGCTAATGGATCAACGATTGTGCACCCTGGTTTTATGGCAGTTTATCTAGAAGGTAATGATGATAAAAAATCTAAAGATCAGGATGATAGTAAAGATAGAATTTTACCGCCGTTACAAGAAGGTGATGAGGTAAAATTAAACGATGTTATAACTGATCAACATTTCACTGAACCTCCGCCGAGATATTCAGAAGCAAGTTTGGTTAAAGCTTTGGAAGAGCGGGGAATTGGCCGGCCATCTACTTATGCTTCAATTATTAGCACTTTAATTTCTCGAGAGTATGCTATATTAGATCAAAAACGATTTCATCCAACTGATGTCGGCAGAATTGTTAGTAAGTTTTTAGCTAAATATTTTGGTACTTATGTAGATTATGATTTTACTGCGAAGATGGAAGATGATCTGGACGCAATTTCACGTGGTGAGGAAGTTTGGATTCCATTATTAGAATCATTTTGGACAGTATTTAAAGAAAGAGTAGATCATATTGATGAAACAGTACAGCGTAAGGATGTAACTCAGGAAGAATTAGATGAAGTTTGTCCGAAATGCGGCAAAAAACTTTCGATTAGATTGGGTAGAGCAGGCCGGTTTATTGGTTGTACTGGTTATCCAGAATGTGATTACACGCGTAGTTTAGAAGGTGAAGAAGAAGCAGAACCAGAAGTGGTGGAAGGACGCACTTGTCCGAAATGCGGATCACCATTAATTATTAGGCATGGGCGTTATGGAAAATTTATTGGCTGCAGCGGTTATCCGAAATGTAAATACATTGAGCCTTTGGAAAAACCAAAAGATACTGGTGTCACTTGTCCGGAATGTAAAAAAGGAACTATGCTGCAGCGCAAATCGCGTTACGGTAAAGTTTTTTATTCTTGTTCGCGTTATCCGGATTGCAAGTATGCAGTTTGGAATGAACCGATTGCAGAAAAATGTCCGAAATGCGGTTGGCCGATTTTAACGATAAAAGTTACCAAGCGGCGCGGTAAAGAAAAAGTATGCCCGCAGAAAGATTGTGATTATGTGAAGAAAGTTAAGGATTAGCGGCTGTCATCCCGGACCCAGTCAGTTGATCCGGGATCCAGGCTGTTTGCTGGTGGGGGCGATTTTTAAAATTCTTGCACCAAAATGCAGTGGCTTTATAATGTATCTTCACTCCCGCTTTGCGGGAGTGAAGTTTAAAGGATGTTTCTGTTGCTGTATTGCCATCAATTGTTGGCTTTTGTGGTAATTAATTTATTTGTTTTTAGCTTGGCGCAAGAATTTTAAAAATGCCCCCGACCAGCAAACATCACGTTACATTAGTCTAAATGGAGAAACAGAATTATGGCAACTTACAACACCAACGAATTTAAAAGCGGTTTAAAAGTGATGTTAGATGGTGATCCGTGCAGTATTTTAGAAAATGAATTTGTAAAACCTGGTAAAGGGCAAGCATTTAATCGGGTTAAATTTAGAAATTTAAAAAATGGCCGCGTGATTGAACGTACTTTTAAATCTGGTGAAAGTATTGAAGGCGCTGATGTAGTGGAAATCGAAGTGCAATATTTATATAACGATGGTAATGAATGGCATTTTATGGATATAAATAGTTATGAGCAGTATAGTGCGGGAGCTGCAGCGGTTGCTGATGCTAAACAATGGCTGAAAGAACAGGATATTTGTATGTTAACTTTATGGAATGGATCTCCTTTGTCAGTTGAGCCGCCTAATTTTGTTATTTTAAAAGTTGCTGAAACTGATCCAGGTTTAAAAGGCGATACTTCCGGTGGCGGTGGTAAACCGGCTACTTTAGAAACTGGCGCGGTGGTGCGTGTACCACTATTTGTGCAAATTGGCGAATTAATCAAAGTCGATACTCGTACTGGCGAGTATGTTTCGCGAGCCAAAGAATAATGCAAAACTGGAAGCCAACCGCTTCAATTGAAAACTTAAAAAAACGCGCAGAGATTATTGCAAAAATCAGAAGTTTTTTTGCCGAACGAAATGTTCTTGAAGTTGAAACCCCACTATTGTCGCACGCAACAGTTACTGATGTTCATTTGCATAGTATAAAAACTGCGGGTGATTTATATTTACAAACCTCACCTGAATATGCGATGAAACGTTTATTGGCTGCAGGATTTGGTTCGATGTATCAAATTTGCAAGGCTTTTCGCGATGATGAATCTGGCCGGCTGCATAATCCTGAATTTACCATATTAGAATGGTATCGGATTGGTTTCACCCATCATGATTTGATGGATGAAATGGAAGAGTTGTTACAACATATTTTAAATTATCCAAAAGCTAAGCGTTATTCTTATCAGGAAATTTTTGAAAAATTTTTGCATATTAATCCACATGAAATCGATTTAAAGGATCTACAAAATTGCGCGTATGAGAATAAAATTAATTTGCAAATTGATGATAAAGATACATTATTGCAGTTGTTAATGAACAAAGTAGTTGAACCAAAATTAAAAAACATCGTTTTTATTTATGATTACCCAAAAACTCAGGCGGCACTAGCCAAAATTTGTGGAGAAGTTGCCGAGCGTTTTGAAGTTTACGTTGATGGCATTGAATTAGCTAATGGTTTTCACGAATTGCAAGATGCCAAAGAGCAGCGCGAAAGGTTTTTGAATGATTTAAACAAACGAGAAAAATTAGGTTATCCAGAAATGCCTATCGATGAAACTTTTCTTGCGGCTTTAGAACACGGATTATCTGATTGTTCCGGAGTTGCGCTCGGAATCGATCGATTGGTTATGGCTGTGTTGAATGTTACGCATATCAATCAAGCGATTAGTTTTATTTCCTGACTTCTGCCAAATAATAGTTTGATAGGTGTAAGTTTAAAAAAGTTGTAGTAATTACAATATGTTATAATTTTAGAAGCTGCATGAAACCGCACTAAGTGATATCATGACTCCATGCGTGG
>JASFHF010000038.1:0-18052 GCA_050123375.1 Gammaproteobacteria bacterium | reverse complement strand
GTTTGATACGCACAATGGTTACTCTTCTTTACTTCCATTCGCGCATCATACTTGAAAACCTACGGTTTTCAAACTTTCCCTTTAACACCACCCCGCGGCAAGCCGCGGGGAAATATGCAAGTTATAGCAAATGGGCTTAGTATACCAAATTTTGACAGTATATAATGCAAACTCGTTTACAATAAACATTTGATTGTATTGAAAAACTTGTTTGGCGCTCCAGATGTTGGTTTTCTAAATCATAAAGAAAATAATGGGGGTGAGTCTCGCTCATTAACTTGCAGTATTATGGGTATATGCTATTGTTTAATATGGGGAAACTGATTTTTTTGTGAAAGAATTAGGCGGGATGGAGTTTTACATAGTTACAAGATAATTAGTTAATTTGTTCAAGGGTCGGAGCTTTACATGATTACAAAGCAGCAAGCAGGGCATTGTAATTATGTAAAGCTCGCGACCCGACAACTTTGTTGCTTTGTAATCATGTAAAGCTCCGTTCCTTAAAAACAGGCCAGCGTATATTTCGGAGAACAGGGTTATATGCCACCAGCACAACAACAGCAAGGCGGAGGAGGACAGCATGAAGGATCCATGGGCATTGTATGGGTCATCGTAGGAGTATTTATATTTCTTTGGGGTACCTGGTATTTTGCACATGCTGAATTAGTCAGGCTGTTTTTTCATCTTAAGCTTTTTGAAATCACAATCATTCAGTTTTTTGCTGATGTTCTTGGTCAAACTAAATCACTAATTTTGAACGCTAATCCGCAACAAGTTTCGTTTCCTACAGTTGTGCTTGTCGCAGGCAAGGTGGGATATTATTTACGGATTCCATTAGTTATCATTATGGTGTTATTGGGAATAGTTCTTTATTTTAAAAGTGCTACAACTGGTTTTAAACGTACTTATGATATGAAGGCATTGCTTAAATCTGAAACAGAGATTTGGCCGTATGAATCTCCGGTAATGTCATTGGATTTAGTCAAAGAGGATATTGATAAAGGGCAATGGGCGATGGCGTTATCGCCGATGCGTTTTGCAAAAAAGTATAAGTTATTAAAAGTAAAAAAAAGAGAAACGAAAGAAAGAGTGCTTGGAAGCCGTGAAAAAATAGTGGCAACAGTTTTAAAAAATAAAGCAAACAAGGTTTTTGCAGCACAATTAGGATATTTGTGGCCGGGAGCAGAAAATCTTAAGCCGCATGTTAAAGCTCTTTATGCTGCCTTTGTGGCAAAAGCAGCAAGAAAATCGGATGAATCAAGAGAACTTTTGAATAAAATTTCGCATTCCGCAAAACAAGGAAAGTTGAATTTTTCTGGTGCCGAAGAATTATTAAAGAAATATAAAAATTATCCTGCTGTTGTTGAAGTTAGTCAAAAACATGCATATTTACTTACGGTAATGGCTTCGATGTTGCAATTAGCCCGTACCGATGGAGTGCTTTCAAGCGCTGAATTTCTTTGGTTGAAGCCGGTTGATAGAAAATTATGGTTTATGCTGAATGCGGTTGGCCGGCAAACAGTTGTGAGTGAAGTGGCGGGACCTTTTGCTCATTGGTTGGCGGAAAAAGAAATGGGAACCGCATTAAAAACACCGATGATTGAAGAAGCAGTAATAGGATTGGAAGAAGCGATTAGCAATATTATTTATAAACCGGATGTTGAGCAGTGATGTTTGTATTTGAATTTAAAACAGTATTAAAGGGTGTATTAATTTAATGGTATTACGTGGCCTGGAAAGCAGACATGAACAAGACCCAACACAGCTGATTCGTGATGTCAGAACGTTAGGTCAGCGTATACGTGATTTTTTTAAAGATGCGCGTAACGCGGCAATGGTATTAATCGCGTTAGCAGCTTCTGCTTTTTTCTTTGAAGGAATTGTTGATTTTATTTTTGTATTTGCTGTTGGTATTTTTATTTATTCTTATACCCGTAAAGCGATGCTGCCGTTTCGTATGCCAAAAAGAGCAAAAAGAAAAGATTATAATGATTTAAAACCAGATGGAAAAACTCCAAAAATGGCGGGAGGAATTTGTTATTATGGTAACGAAAAAAACACCAATGAAGAATTATGGTTTAACAACGAAGATATGCGGACGCATACTTTAATTTTTGGTTCGACCGGAAGCGGTAAAACAGAAACGCTGATTTCTCTGGCATATAATGCATTATTATTTGGCAGCGGATTTATTTATGTTGATGGTAAGGGTGATAATACATTATTTTCTAAAATCTTTTCGATGGCACGGGCATTAGGGCGGGAAGATGATGTATTGTTAGTTAATTTTATGACGGGTGCGCGCGATATTGTTGGGCCGCAGGAACATCGTTTATCGAATACCTTAAATCCGTTTGCTAATGGTTCATCAAGCATGTTGTCGCAGTTGATTGTTAGCATGATGGCATCAGCGAGTCAATCTCCAGATGGAGATATGTGGAAAAACCGTGCGATTTCATTTGTAGAAGCATTAATGAAGCCTTTGGTATACATGCGCGATCAGGGCAAAATTTTGCTTGATGCGAATGTTATTCGTAATTATTTTGAATTAGATCTGCTTGAATCAATTGTAATTGATAAAGTTTTTCCGCGTCGGGGACAGGAGTCGGTTAGTTTGGCAGATGCTCCGCCGACAGTGTTTGAGCCTTTATATAACTATGTAGTTAACTTACCTGGTTATAATAAAGAGAAAAAAGGCCAACAGGTTTCACAAGTTTTAGAACAGCATGGTTTTATTACTATGCAGTTAGTGCGGGTATTTACTTCTTTGGCGGATACTTACGGGCATATTTTAAGAACTAACCTGGCAGAAGTTGATTTAAAAGACGTAGTATTAAACCGTCGTATTTTAGTAGTGTTGTTACCCGCATTGGAAAAATCTCCAGATGAATTATCAAACCTGGGAAAAGTAATTATTGCATCATTAAAAGCAATGATGGCAGCGGGATTAGGTGAAGAAGTCGAAGGGGAGTATAAAGATATAGTTTTGCGCAAACCAACCAATGCTCCAACTCCTTACATGTGTATTCTTGATGAGTACGGATATTATGCAGTTGAAGGTTTTGCGGTAGTTCCAGCCCAGGCACGCTCATTAGGTTTTTCGGTAGTATTTGCAGGCCAGGATTTACCTGCTTTCCAAAAGGCATCAAAAGAAGAAGCAGCGTCCATTGGCGCAAATACTAATATTAAAATTGCAATGAAATTAGAAGATCCAGTTGAAACGTGGGAATTTTTCTCTAAGACCGCAGGTGAAGCGTTTGTGACTAAAGTTGATTCATTTCAAACAAATGCGCAAAGTGTTACAAACACTTATCTTGATGCACGAAGTGCTTCTTCGGAAAGACGTGCCAGAGTTGATTTATTGGATTTAAAAGAACAAGGGCTGGGTGAAATGCATATATTTTTCAAATCAAAAATTGTGCGCGCCAAATCGTTCTATGCTAATCCTCCACCAGTAGCAAAAATGAGATTAAATCAATTCCTGAAGATTGATAAACCATCGACTAGAAAATTAATTGAATTTGAAGAACGCCTACATCGCGTTGCAGAATTAGTTGAATCTGGGGATTTAACTTTATCAGAAATCGAAACCAGTTCTGAAATTAAATTAATTGCAGATACAATCAAAAATGATTCGGCACCAACCTTAATCGAACGGGGAGTGGCTGCATTAATTGCATATCATGATAAGAAGGCAGCGTTATTCGAAACTGATTTTGAGGAAATTTCAGCAGAAGAGGAAGAACAGATTAGTGAAGACAGTTTGGATGTGTTTACTAAAGTTAAATTGCCGGATTTAACTAAGGAAATGATCAGCGAAGACGAGTTACCAAATTTTGGAGCTGTATTGTTACGAAAAGCTCAGTGTGCACAACAGTTAGAATATGTGGTTCGTTTATTTGGTAAATCTGATCAGCAAGCGGCGGGCATTACCCAGGAACTTATTAAAGATATGCAATTGGCAACCAATTATCCCCCAATGATACATGATATTTCTGAGCCATCAGAAATTGTCCAATTAACCCAGGAATTAATTGCTTCATTGCAGGAGGGAGAAGAATCCGATGATGAATGGTCTGATGAAGAAGAATTTGATGATGAAGAGTTTGGCGAAGAAGAGTCTGACGAAGAAGAGTCCGATGAAAAGGGCGGCCGATCATGAAATTTTTAATGAATTATAAACATTATTCCGATACTATGATAGTGATCAGGGAAAAGTTTATTTATTGAGCGAAAGGTTAATAAGCATGAAGAACAAGCACGGATTAATAATTGTTATTTTGTTGGGGTTAACAATCGGATTTTTATGCGGTTGTACCAACAATGGTAAGTATGTGCATTGTAACTACGATTTAAAATATGGTTCATTTTGTTCGTCAGCCAGGCAAAAATCATTAGCTAATAAACTGCGTCATCAGGGCGCACAGGTTAGTTATTTTGGTGATTATATTTATATAATTTTCCCTTCAAAAATGTTATTTATGAAAGGAACTGCTGATTTAGGACCAAAAGCATGTAATAGATTTAATCTTATAACAGCATTTTTAAGATGTTATCAAAAAATAACTGTACGTGTGATTGGATTTGCCACCCCGCAAGAAAAAAGCGGATGCAATGTGTCTCTTGCACATCAACAAGCACAGAAAGTAGTGAATAATTTATGGCAAAGGCAAATTGATGCGCGTCTGATGTATTCATCTGGCAGAAGAGCTAAAACGGTGGCAAAAAAAGAGTATCAGAGTAATAGAATAGAGATTGTTACAAAAAGGCTGCCTTAAGGAATTAAAAGCGTAGTAAATAGGCGGGACGTGAGTTTTACATAATTACAATGCCATGTTTGTTGCTTTGTAATTATGTAAAGCTCACGTCCCTCAAAGAATATAGCTTATTGCTTCGTATTTAAAGCTTGTATAGATTATATCTCTGTTATATAGTCAGAATATAGATAAGCGCTTGATGAAAGCGTTAAATTAAGGTTATGAATTATGGTACATGATGCATTAGAGCTGGTAAAATTGCGCAGTAATTTTTATCGCGATAGCTATCGTAAAGTAACAGCGGCGTTGTTAGGAGCGATAATTATTATTATTGCACTAGCCGGCATTGTAATTTTTTTGATTGTTAGCAGACCAACGCCAAAATATTTTGCTACTACTGATTCTGGCAGAATTATTCCGTTGATTCCTTTAGATCAACCCAATCTTAGCGAAAGTAATGTATTACAATGGGCAAGTCAGGCATTGATATCAATTTATTCATTTGATTTTTTGCATTATCAACGTTCTTTTCAGGAAAATCGTAAATATTTTACTGCATCCGGTTGGCAAAGTTTTATGAATGCGTTGGAACAAGCAAAAACTATTCAAACGGTAAAAGATCAAAGATTAATAGTTTCTGCTGTTTTGAATGGAACTCCAATTATTTCCAATCAATATATAATTGGAGGACGTTATACTTGGGAAGCACAGATACCATTATTGATCTCTTATCAAGGAACAAATTCTTATAGTGATAATATACTTGCAACTTTAAAAATTCAGCGAGTCTCAACTTTAGATAATCAATATGGGATAGGTATTACAGAAATTGTAATGCAGCGGGGGAAGTAAAAATAAAAGGTGGTTAATACATGCTTTATAGGGGCAAATTGAGGGAATGGGTTTTGACAAGGCTGGTTTGGATAAAAACGGTCGCGCTTTGTATGACAGCCGTATTGTTAGTCATACCAGTTTTTACCATGGCAGATTCGGCTAAAAGCTCTTCCGCACTTATGTCATTAGTAAAATCATTTGGCAGCGGCGATCAGGGACAGCAATCATCTCAAAGTACAAAACAGCAATTAAGTTTAACACCGGTACAAACGGCACAGAGGTCTAATCAATATGATCCGCATGGTGTTTTTACTACATCCACTCCCTTTGAAGAACAGGCTTTTCAAAATGTATCCCGGCAAGCATTACCGATGACACCAGAACAGATTGTACGCTTAAAACAGATGTTGGCGGAAACACAACGAGCGCAAGCCGCATCAGCTGACACACCGCCAAAGCCGGTATCTACTACGCAAATGGTTGATCTTGCTCCTGGTTCGGTTCCTACGCCGATTAGAATGCAGCAAGGTTTTATTACATCGATTGTATTTGTTGATAATACAGGCGCTCCCTGGCCAATTGAATCTTGTAATATTGGTAACCCAAAGGCTTTTAACCTATTGCCATGGCAGCCGGGCAGCAATACCATCATGATACAGGCGCTTAGTATGTATACATATGGCAATATCGCAGTGAAGCTGCATGATCTTGCTACCCCTGTAATGTTGACTTTAGTGCCGGGGCAAAAAGTAGTTGATTATCGGGTTGATCTGCGAGTACAGCAAGCTGGGCCAAATTCACAAGGTGAGGCTGCTAGTGATACTTTACCTGCGGGAGCAAAGGATGCTTTGTTGGGGGTATTAGATGGAGTGCCGCCGGAAGGGGCACAGCCATTAGAAGTTTTGGGAGGAGATTGTCAAGCATGGCAGTTAGGAAAGAAAATGTATCTGCGTACAAGATTTACAGTTTTATCGCCTAGCTGGATTGCGGTAATGACCAGTTCTGATGGAACCAAAGCTTATGAAATGAACAGAAGTTCAGATGTTTTGGTGTCAAGATATGGAAAAACGGTTAATTTAAGGATAAGGGAAAGATAATGGCAAAGATAACCGAAATGTTTCGACAAGCTAAGAAAAGAAATTTGGTAATCTTGTTGATAATCATCATTGTTGTTGCGCTATTTATTGGGTTTTATTTATCCCGATCTGCTTCTTCTACTAGAAGTGGAACCACACAGTTGCCACAAGTGCCTTCAGAAGCTAAGTTTACACCGGGGACCAAAGGGCTTTCAAAAGAATATCTAAAAACATTATTACAATCTGAGCAGGAAACAGCACAACAAGCATTACAAAAAGGTGAAAGTGCGCTTCCAACTGTAATTGGAACTGATACCGGTACTGGTACACCTGGTACAGCATTAACAGATGAAAAAAAATGCGGTTATTGTTGCAGTATGTTGCAAGCTTATTGTCAGAAAATAGGGCGTCCGGTTTCTGGTGTTACTAATAATTTAGTAGATCAGATGCAAACTGCTGGAGAAATTTCACCGGATGTTGCTGCGCACTTGAAAGCATTATCAGATCAGGGAGCATCAGTTGGTGATTATCAAGCGGAGCTAAATCGTTTAGTAAAGGAAGGCAAATTAACTCCTGAACAAGCTAAAAAATTGTTAGCTGCTTATCGTAAAGAGCATGGTGTTACCGCGCCTGCTGCAGTGAGTGAGTTAGCTGATGAAATGGCAAGTTCTGGTCAGATATCAGGGGATACGGCAAAGCAGTTGAATCAATTAGCAGATCAAGGAGCATCAGTTGGTGATTATCAAGCAGCGTTAAATCGTTTAGTAAAAGCGGGAAAATTAACCCCCGAACAAGCTAAAAAACTATTAGCTGAATATAAACGCAAGCACCAAATGCAAACACCGAGAGCAGCATTAGCCGATAAATTAGTTGATCAGCTAGTTGGATCAGGAAAACTATATCCAGAAGACGCGGCTATGCTTAAGCGGCTTAGTGCTGAAGGAGTACTGCCAAGCAAGTATGGAGAAGCTTTAAATCGTTTGGTAAAAGAAGGGAAGCTATCACCAGCAGAAGCACAAAGATTATTGTCTGCGTATGTTGCGCAGCGCGGAGATACAGTTCCTTCAACTGGTGATACTAAGATGGATGCGTTAAATCAATCTCAAGAAAAACAAGATTTATTACGACAGCAACAAGCTTTAAATGAAGAGCAAACAAAACAGACTGCACAATTGGCAGAACAACAAGCTGATTTGCAAAAGCAACAAGCACAAATGCTGACTGCTGCTGAGGGCGCAGTTAGGCAGCAAGCACAAAAGTTATTTGCTGCTTGGAATGTAGTGCCACAAAGGGTTGTTAAAGTATCTCTTGAGAAACAGAGCGGTAACGGAGAAGGAGCTGGTGCAACAGGTCAAAATATGACTGGGAGTGCCGGCGGCGGTGTACAAAGTGGATCATCGTTGAGCCAATTTCCATTAATAAAGGCAGGTACGATAATGTTTGGGGTTTTGGATACAGCAGTTAATAGTGATCGTGCCGGCCCAGTTATGGCAACTCTCGTTTCTGGTAAGTATAAAGGAGCAAAATTGTTAGGCAGCTTATCGCGAACTTCTGACGGGCAACGAGTTATATTGCAATTTAATCAAATGAGCATGCCGGATTGGCCGGATGTTCTGCAAATTAATGCGGTTGCGATGAATCCCGATGATGCGCATACAGCTATCGCCAGCAGTGTAGATAATCACTATTTACTGCGTTATGGTTCATTGTTTGCAGCTAGTTTCTTATCTGGTTATTCACAAGCAATTACCAATGCTGGAACTACTTCATTGGGTTTAGGAGTAATACAGGTGACACATCCAAAATTAAGCACAGGAGATAGAACATTAGTTGGATTAGGAGAAGTTGGTAAAAATTTAAGCGATGCTGCGCGCGATATTTTTGATAATACTAAACCAACAGTTAGAGTTAATGCCGGAGTAGGTATTGGTGTATTATTTATGAGTAATGTTAGTAAAAAGCCGTTTGTTGCTGGAGTTTCAACTAACAAAGCTGCCTCTGCTGCAACGCCGGCAACTACTGCTGCGTCGGCTACTACTGTAGCTAAAAATGCTACAAAAACAAAGGGAACATCAACAACTAGCAATTCCAGTTCTGCTAGTGATGAATTGCAGAAATTAGAGGCTAAATACTAAAAAATAGAATTTTAAATAATAAATTAAGCGGTTTGAACGAATTTTTAATGAAGCAGATTGCTTTTCACATGAACCCTGAAATATAGGAGTGAAGTGTTATGACTGTGGATGATAATGATAACACAGGATATCAATTAAACGAGGATGAAGAGACGGTTTATGAACCTGAGGAAGAACAACATTACGGTACAGGTTCTGAGCCAGGTTCGCCGAAGAAAAAGCCATCTAAAAAGAAATTAATTATAACTATTATAATAATAGCAGTAGTGCTTTATTTTGGTTATAAAATTATTCATTCTATGGGTGGCAAAAAAGTAGTGAAATCTACGCCGACGACGCCCTCAGTTACCAAGACAACTTCTGCGATAACTTCAGTGCCTAAGGTTACTCCAGCTCCAGTGATTAAAAAAGCAGAGCCAACTGCCAAAACAACCAAAGAGATTAGTAAAATCACGCAGCTGCAACGGCAAAGTTCTACAGCGATAGATGCTCTTAAACAACAACAGAAGAGTAATCAAGCAGCTTTACAGGAGCTTCATCAAAAGCTGTCAAATATAAACGAGCGGATTAACAGCATACAAAATTTAACCCAAAGCACATCATCAAAAGTTCAGCAAATGAGTAATATGCAGCAACAAGCCAGAAGATCAGCGCTGGCTCGTAAAAGCAGGATCAGAGCTGCTAGCGCGCGCGCGCTTCGCCGCAAAAAAAGCTATTTTGTTCAAGCAGTTATACCAGGGCGGGCATGGTTGCGGGGGGCGGATGGTTCTGCTATAACAATAAGCAAGGGGGACATAATTCCTGGGTATGGTAAAGTAGTATCAATTGACCCTTTTAGTGGCACAGTTGTGATGAGCTCAGGAATAAAGTTATATTATGGTATAAATAACTGAATAGATAGGGTTAAAATTTGATAAATTTTGCTGATATTATCAAGCATCTTAATGAACAGGTGCCTGACTTTTGGAGATTGGCAACAGCAGTTACTTTTGTAATGGGGTTGTTTTTTGCATTTAAGTCATTTTTTGAGTTTAAAATTTATGGCGAAATGCGGGTTATGATGTCTTATTCAACTAACATTATGAAGCCGCTTTCAACTTTGATTGTTGCAATAGTGTTGTTGTTTTGGCCGGATGTAATACATCATACCATGTATACATTTTTCCAGCATACGCGGCCTTATAGCGCTGGAAAAGAAGGATTTGATCCTACTGCGACATATGTGATGGCTGGTCATATTATGCAAATTATTGGATTTGTCGCATTTATTCGTGGCTGGATTTTGCTGGCGAGAGCAGCTCATTCGGGGGGGCAACAGCCGGGAATGGTTGGCAAGGGAATTACCCACCTTATTGGGGGAATCTTTGCGGTTAACATTTTTGAAACATGGCGAATAATTCAAGCAACATTTGGGATTTCGTCGTAAATGATTGAGAGTTTATGCATAAGAGCAGATCGCTTTTTGCGTGGTTTTTAAGATAGGACTTACGTAAAAAGATGAGATGCGAGGCAAAAGCGAGCGAAAGACGCGAGTTTATAAATAATAAATGAGCGGCTTGAGCAAGCTTTTAACAAAGCAGATCGCTTTTTGCGTAAGTCCTATAAGGAAATAACGAACGGGGGTAATTATGAAAATACATAAAATTGTAAAAAGCATATTGTTGATGATGTTATCATTTAGCTGTTTTTATGCTAGTTTTGCTTTTGCTGACGATTCTGGATTTGGCTACATGGCATCAACATTAGTAGGCAATTTTCCAGCCATTGCCAGATTAATAACTGGAGCTTCGTTTTTAGCTGGTTTGGGCTTCGCTTTTGCTTCTATCATGAAGTTTAAGCAGCATAAAGACAATCCAACTCAAATTCCAATTGGTACACCAATCGCAATGTTGTTTATTGCAGTAGCATTGCTATTTTTACCTGCATTATTTAAAGCAGCTGGTACATCAATGGGATTAAGTGAAGCCGGCATTATTAGTGGTGTGATCAGTTTCTAATAATACTTTTGCGCAAGTGTGAAAGCGGTATTTAGATTGTGAGCGTTAAATGGTGGAAAAGTTTGTTTTACATTTATCAACCAGTCCTGAAAGTTTTTTGCTTTTCCAAAAAAGAAAGGCAGATGCGGCTTTTGGGGCTGTATGTGATAAAGTATGGCAACGTGATGCATACACTTGTCAATTTTGTGGTTTTCAAGCACAACAGTATCAAGAAATAATTAATCTTGACAATAATTATCGTAATAATAAATTCAGCAATATGGTAACTGCATGTTGTTTTTGCACACAATGTTTTTTCATTGAAAATGTTGGGCAAAGAGGATTTGGCGGAGGAAAATTAATTTATCTTCCAGAGTTGAGTCAAGCGGAATTAAATAGTTTTTGTCATGTTATTTTTTGTGCTTTGTCTAACGGTGCGGGATATAGTGATGTTGCACAATCAATATATCGTGATTTAAAATTTCGTACTCAACCAATTGAAGAGAAATTCGGTGAAGGGATGAGCAAACCGCATGTTTTTGGTCAAATGATAGCAGAGTGCAGTAAAGAACAAGATATTTTAAAAAACGTACTAAAACAATTTCGTTTATTGCCAACATATGCGAAGTTTAAAAAGCAATTAGAAACTTGGGCAGCATCAGCAGCGCAAGAATTAGGAGGATAAGGTGTCTGACACCTACATATTATGGCGAATTTTGTTCAAGCATTATTTGATAACATTGATACTTTTCTTGCGTGGTTAAGTTCTTCTTTAAGACAAACGACGGAATCATATTGTAGTCTTGAAACTGCCAATGATACTTATACTTTAGTGGCTCATGATGGCTCGCTGATGTCAATTATTAAGCTGGAAGGTATTACCCATTTAATGGGTACCGAAGAGTTTGATCGAATTCATGAAGGAATCTCCCTGGCCTTTCAGGCAAACATGAAAAATCCAGGGAATGCTTTTCAGTTTTTCTTTTCTTATGATAAAGAAGGGATAGATGAAGAATTAAAAGAAATTTTGTTTGCAGCAGAAAATACTGCAAAACGATTGGAGCTAAATTTAAAAGATTTATTTAATGAAAGGGTAAATTATTTATCGCAATATTGCGGACGTGAAAGACTATATTTGGTGTTATGGACACGGCCGTTTGTATTACCAAGTGAACAGCTTAAGCGCGCGATGAAAGAAAAGGGAAAGTTTATTAGCAAAGGAAAAGTTCCCCCGCTAAAAGATGCGCAAAATATCTTAGCAGCAATTCCTGAAATACGAGATCATCATAATTCGGTAGTAAAATCAATCATGAATGATTTTGATACTTTAGGGCTTGATGCACAATTATTGGAAGTACATGATGCAGTTAAAGCGATGCGCGAAACTACCGATCCGGAATTTACTGCACGGGATTGGCGGCCGGTATTACCGGGTGATAAAATTCCAGTACGGGATGTAAAAAGAACTATTGGTGAAGCATCTGGTTTGATGTGGCCGACACTTGCAAAACAAATTTTACCGCGAGATGCAGAAAATTTAGATTTAAAAGCTTGTCAGATTGGCGATCGTATTTACACTTCAGTTTTTATTGAATTATTTCCACAAGATATCAAACCATTTTTTCATTTATTTAACCGGGTTATTTCAGCTCAAATTCCATGGAGAATTTCATTTTTTGTTGAAGGCGGCGGAATGGGAGCTATCAGATTAAAATCGGTGATTGCGGCAATCTTAAGTTTTGCTTCACCGCAAAATAAATTATTAAGTGATGCTGCGCAAATGCTGCAATATGTAGAAGTTAATACCGATGATGCAGTAGTAAAATTGCGGGTTGCGTTGTCAACCTGGGCTACTGTTGGAGATAGAAATTTATTGCGTATGCGTGTTGCGGAGCTTGCACGCGCAGTTGAAGGATGGGGCACATGTGAAGTTTCAGAAATTTGTGGTGATGCTTTTGCTGGAACTGTATCAAGTATGTTAGGTGTTACTACTGAAAGTGTTGCAACTGCTTCAGTTGCGCCTTTGTCTGATGTTGTTTATATGCTGCCATTTACGCGGCCTGCATCACCCTGGAAAAGTGGTGCGGTATTACTGCGTTCCCCAGATGGTAAGCCTTGGCCTTATCAGCCTGGATCAAGCCAACAAACTACCTGGATTGACTTATTTTATGCGCGGCCTGGTTCGGGTAAATCGGTATTGTCGAACACCATTAATTTAGGTTTATGTTTGGCGCCAGGAATTCAGCGTTTGCCGCGAATTGCAATTATTGATATTGGACCTTCAAGCAGCGGGCTTATTTCTTTACTTCAGGAAGCATTACCGGAAGAAAAAAGACATTATGTTGCTTATCACCGTTTGCGCATGACTCCGGAATATTCGGTTAATCCGTTTGATACGCAATTAGGCTGCCGTTATCCCACAGCACAAGAACGCAGTTTTTTAGTTAATTTCCTTTCTTTATTAGCAACGCCGCTTGGCGCAGCTAAACCTTATGATGGCATTTCAGATATGGCTGGTTTAGTGGTGGATGAGTTATATAAACATTTTGCTGATGAAGCGAGTCCGCGAATTTATACCGCAGGAATGGAGTCGGTAATTGATGGTATTTTAGAAGAAATTGGCTTTGTGATGGATGAACATACCACTTGGTGGGAAATTACCGATGCATTATTTGTTGCAGGATTTGTACATGAAGCAATGTTAGCGCAGCGTTACGCGATGCCATTGATTGCCGATGCTGTTTCAATTTGCCGTATTCAGGCAATCGAAGATTTATATGGGCAAGTTAAAGCGCCGACTGGTGAACCGTTAATTTCAACTTTTGGCAGAATGATTTCCAGTGCGGTACGTGAATATCCAATTTTGTCGCGTATTACCAGTTTTGATATCGGAGATGCGCGAGTTGTTTCACTTGATTTAGATGAAGTTGCGAAAAGCGGTGGTGACGCAGCGGATCGACAAACTGCTGTTATGTATATGTTAGCGCGCTATGTTTTAGCAAGACATTACTATTTAACCGAAGACAATATCACTGAAATGCCGTCACAATATCAAAGTTATCATAGTGAAAGAATTTCTGAAATACGTGATGATCCAAAACGTTTAGTTTATGATGAATTTCATCGCACTTCAAAAACCCAGGCGATTCGCGATCAGGTTGTGATTGATATGCGTGAAGGCCGTAAGTGGAATGTGCAAATTGCATTGATTTCACAATCATTGGATGATTTTGACAAAATCATGGTAGAGTTTGCAACATCAATATTTATTATGGATGCCGGTCCTATGCAGGCAATCAAACATTCTGCTGAGGTTTTTGGTTTATCGCAAACCGCACAAAATGCTTTAAGAACCCGCGTTCATGGTCCGCGTGAAGGCGGTACAACATTTCTGGCGCAGTTCTCAACTAAGCACGGCTTGAATATTCAATTATTAACTAACACTATTGGTCCAATTGAATTATGGGCTTTTAGCACTACGGCAGAAGATGCGAATTTACGTAATAAACTGTATCAACGTTTAGGACCAATCGAAACGAGACGAGTGCTTGCAAATTTATTCCCTTCTGGTTCAGTTAGATCGTTGCTTGAAAAACGTTTAGCTAAAGTAAAAGAAGAGCAAGGATTTATTGAAGATGCCGCCAAACTTAGCATGATCGATCAACTAGTCGAAGAAATTATCACCGCTTATACTGCAAATCCGAATGTTAAGTATTTGTCTTAAACCCTCGATGAGGCGTGTGATAAAATTATTATGACATATATTAAATAGAGGAGCTTCGCAATGGGGAAGAAAATTGCGATATTTTGGCCTGGAGATTATCGAACATTACCTAATAAAGATGCATTACCTGAAGTTGAAGCGGCGACCCTACAGCTTGAAAAGGCGTTAAAAAAACTAGGCGCGAATTCTTATCGAATCGAAGGCTATATCACCAAGCCTAACGAAGCTATTGAGAAACTCAGCAATGTTGATGATCCATTAATTGGTATTTATGCGCATTGGGTTTATGGACCACACACAACTGATGGTGTGGTTGGCAAAGATAATCCTTTGTTGTTGGTGAGTAATTTTTCTGGAACTTGGCCGGGATTGGTTGGGTTGTTGAATACCGCGGCGTGTTTGGAAAGTGTAAATCGCAAATGCAGCCGTATTTGGTCAGCAGTAGAAGATTGGTGTAATGACAAAAATTTTATGCAGCGTCTTTCCGAATGGTATGAAAGTGGATGCATTAATTATTCAGAAAATGAGATTTTTTATCAGGCAAATATTCCAGAAGCAGCACAAAAAATTGCGGATCAGGTTTTTGCTAAGATTAAACAACGCAGAATTTTAGCATTAATGTTTGGCGATACTTCAATGGGGATGATTAATGGTTATTTTGGTCCGCGTTTACTTAATCAGCATGGTTTTACCGAACATAAAATTGATCAAGCGTGGATTATCGATCGTGGTCGTAATATTAAGCAACAACGCATCGATGATGCATATGAATTCGTAAAAAAACATGGTGTAACTTTTCATTATGATAACAAAGATTTTAATGCTAATGCTGCTAAAGAACAATTACGCGATTACTTAACCGTTTTAGATTTGGTTGATGAATTTAAAGGTGATTGTTTGGGTTGGCAATATCAATTAGGATTAATTAATTTGCGGCCGCCGTCAGATTTTTCGGAAGGATTATTGAATTCAGTTTGTCGGCCCGAATCAAATAATGACACGATTGTTACTTCAACCGAAGCAGATCAGGGAAATTTAATTCCAATGGAATTAATGAAAAGAATTTTAAAAGCCAAAAGTTTGCCGCAAGGTGTGATGTTTCATGATGTGCGCTGGGGAGGTGAACATGCAGGAAAATTTATTTGGGTATTATTAAATTCTGGTTCATGCAGCGCATATGCATTTAATCATGATTTAAATAGTTTACGCGGAGTACATTCATATCGGCAGCCGGCTGCTTATTTTCCGGTACCGGGCGGAACTTTTGCCGGCGAAAGTTTACCGGGAGAAATAACCTGGGCGCGAACATATTTAAAAAATAATGAATTATGGATGGATATTGGTAAAGGCGAAGTAGTTAAGTTACCAGAAGAAAAACGTGATGCCTGGTGGTCGGGAACTACGCGTGAATGGCCGTTTATGGCAACTGATTTAGGAATTAAACAGGAAACTTTAATGGCGCATTATTTAAGTAATCATATCGCAGTTGCGTATGGTGATATTTTTGCAGAAATGCTGGCATTGAGTAAACATTTAGGATTTAAGGTTCGGGTTTTGGGTAAGTGAATCGGGACGCGAGCTTTACATAATTACAAGGCCTTGTTTGTTGCTTTGTAATCATGTAAAGCTCCGTCCCTCAAAAAAGTTCTATAAAAACTGAGGGAGTGACAAAAAATTAAAGGAGTTCAAAGGGGTTATGATGCAAAATTATTTCATCGGCATCGATGTTGGAACTGGAAGTGCGCGTGCGGGCGTGTTTGATTCTAGCGGTAAAATGCTTGGTATGGCAGTGCATCCAATTCAAATATGGAAATATCAGGAAGTATTTGTTGAACAATCATCAGCGGATATTTGGTCTGCTTGCTGCAAAGTAGTTCGTGAAGCAGTTGATAATGCAAGTATTAAACCAGAACAAATAAAAGGAATTGGTTTTGATGCGACTTGTTCTTTAGTGGTTTTAGATAAAGACGATCAGCCGGTTGCGGTGAATGCAGACGGCGAAAATGCGCGCAATATTATTGTGTGGATGGATCATCGCGCAACTGAACAAGCTAAGCGAATCAATGCAACTAAACACAAAGTGCTGGATTATGTTGGCGGAAAAATTTCTCCGGAAATGCAAACGCCAAAACTTTTATGGTTAAAAGAAAATTTGCCTGATGTTTGGAAACGTGCAGCACATTTTTTTGATTTGCCAGATTTTTTAGTTTATCGTGCGACCGAAAGTAATATTCGTTCATTATGTTCGTTAGTTTGCAAATGGACTTATATGGGGCATTTGCATGCCTGGGATGATTCTTATTTTCAACAAATTGGTTTAGGCGATTTAGTTGCAGAGAAATACGCAAGAATTGGCACACAAGTTTGGGCAATAGGAGAATCAGTAGCTAAAGGTTTATCAGCAAAAGCTGCTAAAGAATTAGGATTGTTACCAGGTACCGCAGTTGGTGTTTCAGCAATTGATGCGCATGCTGGCGGTATTGGTTTACTGGGAGCGAAATTAAAACAAGATAAATTAGATTTAACCAAAAGAATTGCATTAATTTCTGGAACTTCTAGCTGCTATATGGCGGTTTCATCTCAACCAAATTTTGTGCCGGGAGTTTGGGGGCCGTATTTTTCTGCGATGATTCCAGATATGTGGTTAGCCGAAGGCGGACAATCAGTCACTGGTGCGTTAATTGATCATATTATTTTTTCTAATGTGTTAGCTGCAGAACTGCAACAACAGGCGCAGCGTGCAGATCAAAGTATCTACG
Source organism: Gammaproteobacteria bacterium (assembly GCA_050123375.1). GTDB lineage: Bacteria > Pseudomonadota > Gammaproteobacteria > UBA12402 > UBA12402 > JASFHF01. The sequence continues at coordinate 791 of JASFHF010000038.1, read as the reverse complement.
AAATTTTGCGGGTTAAACTTGAAAAGTTAGCTAAAAAAGTTAAGTTTCCTGCAGCGTTAACTAAAGAGTTACATGTATTACCGGATTTTCATGGCAATCGTTCACCGCGTGCCAATCCTGATGCAAAAGGCATGATTAGCGGTTTGACTTTGTCAAATTCAGAAGATGAATTGGCATTATTATATTTTGCGACTATTCAGGCAATTGGATATGGTGCAAAACATATTATTGAAACATTAAATGAACATGATTCTGCAATTAATACAATTTTTATTTGCGGCGGCGGAGCCAACAATCCTTTATTGCTGCAAGAACATGCAGATATTACCGGTTGTCCGATTGTGTTACCGAAAGAAAAAGAAGCGGTTTTGTTAGGTTCAGCAATTTTGGGCGCGGTAGCAGCAAAGAAATTTGATTCAATAATTGATGCAATGACAGCAATGAGCGGTGCGGAAAAAATTATTTCGCCAACGGAAAATAAAAAGATAATTAATTATCATGCAAAAAAATACCAAATATTTTTAGAGATGTATCAGGATCAGATGAAGTATAAAAGTATGCTTTATTTAATGAAATAATAATTTAATCGCCATAATAATCGCCATAATGATAAATAATTTTTGCACCCACTCATCACCTTTTTTGATACCGTAGGACGCACCCACCTGACTTCTGCCAAATAATAGTTTGATAGGTGTAAGTTTAAAAAAGTTGTAGTAATTACAATATGTTATAATTTTAGAAGCTGCATGAAACCGCACTAAGTGATATCATGACTCCATGCGTGGAGA
>JASFHF010000037.1:0-18740 GCA_050123375.1 Gammaproteobacteria bacterium | reverse complement strand
GCACAAGATGCGCCGCAAAGAAATCGATCCTAAAAAATTACTGCCGCAGTTTATTGACAGAAATCTACTTGCGTAAAATAATAAAAAATAAAATAAAAATCTAGATGGGAATTTTTAGGGGCTTACGAAAAAGCTTATAATAACACTAAAAAAGAAATGGAAAAATTTAATAAGATTAAACACAATAGGATTAGCCTAACAGGTGTACTAAATGATCGTGAATTTGCAAAAAATTATTGTGAGAAAAATGGTTCTCAAAATTGTTGTACTACCATATTCTTTTGTTGTCAAAAAAAGAAATCAGAACAAGATTCAGAACAAGATTCAGAATACCGTTTAATTGATACGTCAGGAAAAAACTCTTACGATACTCTATAAACGCTCCAAGATCTCTTGCGTGATCTCATCAATACTGCCAGAGCCATCAACCTGGACAAATTTAACTGCGCCGTTAGCTTGGTAGTATTGAATTAATGGCTGAGTTTGTTGGTGATAGACTTCAAGCCGATGACGCACTACTTTTTCTTTATCATCTTCGCGCTGAATTAGAGGCTCACCAGTTTCATCATCTTTGCCTTCCTCGCGTGGAGGATTATAAATTACGTGATAAGTACGCCCGCTTGCTTGATGCACGCGCCGTCCCGACATGCGGCGCACAATTTCATCATCATCAACAACTATTGCAATCACATAGTCAATGGTAACTTTTGCATTAGTTAACGCTTGCGCTTGCTCCATCGTACGTGGAAAACCATCTAATAAAAAACCATTTGCACAATCAGGCTGCGCAATTCTTTCCTGAACAAGCGCAACCATAATATCATCAGAAACTAATTTACCAGCATCAATAATTGCTTTTACCTTCAATCCTAAAGGAGATTTAGCGGCAACTGCTGCGCGTAACATATCGCCAGTGGAAATAAATGGAATCTTAAACTTATCACAAATAAATTTTGCCTGCGTGCCTTTACCTGCCCCCGGCGGACCTAATAAAATTATTTTCATGACATTTTTTTCCTTTGCAAAGTAGGAGGTTAAGTGGTACCACTTAGCGGGGTCAGGTCTTGAGTTTTAAGCTGTGAATTAAAGCTCAAAACTTGACTCCGTTATTTCTGTTTGCTAAGTCAACGTGTAAAACTCAAGACCTGACCCCATTTTTACGTACCCCGATACGTTAAAATTCAAGCTTTGATTCATTATTACGTTATTAATTAATCATCTTCAACCGCATAAATACCAGGAATATTACGCAAATATCCCTTATAATCCAAACCAAATCCAATTAAAAATTTATCAGGAACATTTAAGCCGGTAAATTCCGCTTTATCTAATCCGCCCTCTTCTCTCGGATGTGCTTTATCAACCAATACAGCTGACAATACTTCTTTAGCGCCTTGCTGAACACAATAATCTTTGATTGCAGCAAGTGTGATGCCTGAATCCAAAATATCTTCAATAATAATAATATTACGGTTTTTTAATGGAATGGTTGGAGTGGCTAGCCAGTGCAAATCCCCTCCTCTCATTTCGCCGCGAAAACGTGACGTATGAATATAATCAATTTGCAAAGGAAAATTAAGCAGCGGCGCTAATTGACCTAAAAAAATTAATGCGCCGTTCATCGCGCATAACAGAATTGGATTTTTATCAGCTAATTCTGCGTTCATCTGCCGTGCTATTTTTTCGATAGCCTTAGCTATAGCTTGTGCATCATAAAGGCAAACCGTTTTGGTTTGCAGTTCTTTAACGTCATTTAAGTTGTTATTCATGGGTAATACCTGTGTTTTGCATTAAATTTATCGCCAATCCTTGCGGAACTTCTAACGTACGTGTTGGAAACGCCATCGAGGCTTGATGCTTATTATAAATAATATCAATGATTTTGAAAAATACCTCTTCCTGCACAGTTTGGAATGGTACCCATTGTGTGGTTTTTGTAAAGGCATAAAGTAAAATATTTAATGAAGATTCGTCAAATTTTACTAATTTTGCAAAGTGCATTTGCTGTGTATCAATATCTGGATGATTTTTTAACATTTTTTCAATGTCTTTAATGATTGCGGGCAATTTTGGCGCATCACAATAACGTACACCAAAATTTGTTCTGATGCGCCGATTGGTCATACGTGATGGATTTTCAATCACCAGATTGGAAAATATGCCGTTTGGCACGTATAAAGGCCGTTTGTCAAAAGTGCGGATTCGGGTACGGCGCCAACCAATGTATTCAACAGTACCTTCAATTTTTTTATCTGGAGATCTAATCCAATCTCCTACAGCAAATGGACGATCAAAATAAATCATCAGTCCGCCAGCAAGGTTCGACAATGAATCTTTTGCTGCCCAACCAATAATAATGGCGCCACCGCCGCCAAACGCAATAACTCCGGAAACAGGAACGCCGACTTCTTGTAATACTACTAAAAATGCAGCAACAATAATCAGCAAAATTAATAATTTACCAACTGCATCAACCGTAGTTTTATCGCTAACCTTAATCGCATAATCCGGATGTACTAATCTCTCGGCAATACGCTTGATATACAACACTAAAAACCATACTAAAAAAACCACAATCCCAATGCGGCGGATAGGTGAAATTAATTCGAAAATGGCAAATGCATGAGTTGCTTCTCTGACAATATCTGCAGCATAAGTTATACCAAGCAGCCAAATCAAAAATTTAAGCGGCGCATGAATTGAATAAATTAAAGAATCATCCCAAACCCGATCAGTTTTCTCCAATCGCGGCAAGATACAAGAATGGATAATATTTTGCAGAATGCTAATAAAAAAAGTTATTAATACAACAATACAAAATTCAACTATCCAGAAATACTGCATTGGAAATTTAGTCAGCCAATGCATGGGGTGATTGAATAGTTGGATTAATTTATTAGTCATATTTTTATTGTATCATCAACTATGCCATTCGCCAATGAAGATACGGATATTGACATAAAATTGGAACTCGCGATTTTATAACCAGTTTGTTGTGTAAAATCGCGAGTCAGTAAGCATCTACCAAACTGTAAAGAACACAAATTTATCATGCGCGGTAGTTGCCACAGAAACTTAATAAGTAATTTGTCAGTTACAAATCTTACATTTTGGAATATAACCGATATATTTATTAAGGAAATCGTTTTCCAACGGGTGTAGGTATACCATTTTGTTGATCAGCGGTATGCGTAGCACGTCGCCAGTCAATTTTAGCGTGCTGTTCTTCAATGGTATCTTTTAATGCTTCTATTAATGGCTGCAATCTATCTTTGGCTTTACTATGTTTGAAATCAACTGGTACATGAGCTTCCACATATAACACATTGTTTTTCCAGCCAATTTTAATGGGCTCATCAATAATATTAACCGGAGTGCCAACAGATATTAATTTATATAGCTGCTCGACATCATCCGGATACATGCGAATACAACCACCACTACTGCGGATTCCTACTCCATCAGGCCGATTAGTACCATGAATCAAATAAGTATTTAACCCCAAACGAATCGCATATTTTCCCAGCGGATTCTGCGGGCCTGGCAAAATCTTTTCAGGAAGCATAATGCCCATTTCCCGCGCTTCTTTATGTGTATCTTCTGTTGGAAACCAAATTGGATTTTTGCGTTTTTCAATAATTTTGGTTTTAACCAAAGGCGTCGGCGTATGTACTCTGCCGATCCCGATAGGAAACGTATATACCACTTTAGCGTGCTTAGGATAATAATATAAGCGTAATTCGGCCAAATTTATTACTATGCCTCGTCTTGGCACCGGCGGCAAAATAAAGCGTGTTGGTACTACTAACTTTTGCCCTGCCCAAAGACCATCTTTGATATCTGTGTGAGGATTCGCTTCTAAAAATTCAAGATAACCAACAGAGTATTGTTGACCAAGTTCAGTAATATTAGTCGCTTTTGGCACGGTGATAACTTGCGCTTCTCCAATAATATCTACACCTTTTGGTGGTAATGGGAACATAGCTGCAAATGTTGCCGCAGCAAAGGCGTTCATCGCAATAAAAGCTAAGCATTGTAGTAAATGACGTCGTATTTGCATAAATATAATATAGCGTGCTTTTCAGTGATTTCGCAAATATTTTCTATAATCTTTAGTTATTTATTCATTTGTGGCAAAATAATGCTGATATAACAATCTCATAAGGATATCACAATGACAACTTCAAAGGTAAAGAACTTCACCAATATTTTTACCACCGAAACTGGAGAAAATTATCTAAAAATATTTTTGTTGTTATGTACTTTATTTTTATTGTGGGGATTCTCTATGGGGTTGATCGATGTTTTAAATAAACATTTCCAGGAGGTATTACATATTTCTAAGGCAAAATCAGGTTTTGTGCAATTTGCTTATTATCTAGGTTATTTTACTATGGCGATTCCGGCAGGATTTTTAGCAAAAAAATTCGGTTATAAATTTGGAATTATTTGTGGTTTGGTTTTAGTTGCGCTTGGTTCATTATGGTCGATACCGGCAACTATGATTGGAACTTTTTTTGTGTTTTTAATTGGTTTATATGTTATTGCTTCCGGCCTTTCTTTTTTGGAAACAGTTGCTAATCCATATACGACGGTATTAGGTTCACCAGAAATGGGAGCCGCGCGTATTAATATGGCACAAAGCTGTAATGCTTTTGGGCAATTGCTGGGTCCTTTAATTGGCGGCCAAATTATTCTATCCGCAACCGTGGGCGGACAGGCTGCCAGCACAAGTTTATATATTCCGTATATTGGTATTGCTGTAATTGTAATAGTTTTAGCGATAACTTTTTATGTTGCTAAAGTACCGGATGTTGAAGCTTTAGAACAATGTGTTATAGAAGAAACTACAGAAAAAAAATGTCGGCCGTTTTGGCTACGTTGGCATTTTATTTTTGCTGTAGTAGCGCAATTATTTTATATGATTGCGCAAACCGGAATTTATAGCTTTTTTATTAATTATACAGTAACTAATTTACGCGGATGCAGCGATCGTACTGCATCAGTATATTTATCATTAGGTGGTTTTGGCTTATTTTTACTTGGTAGAATAATTGGAAGTATTATTTTACGTAAAGCTAAACCAGATAAAACTTTAGCATATTATAGTTTAGCCAATGTTGTTTTAATGATTATTGTTATGCTTGGTTTGGGCGGTTTTGGAGTATTAGCTTTAGCGCTTAGTTTCTTTTTTATGTCAATTATGTTTCCAACTATATTTGCCTTAGGAATCGCAGGTTTAGGTGAACAAACTAAACAAGCATCATCTTTTTTGGTGATGGCAATCGTTGGCGGAATATTTACTCCCATTATGGGATATATTGCTGATATAACTAATATTAGCTTTGGATTTATTGTGCCATTGTTTTGTTTTTTAATCGTATATACATACGCAATTGTGTGGAAAAAAATGGAAATAACTGATGCCAAAAGAATTTAACTATTCAGCTATTTATGAGGTTTTGGGTATCTTTTTTCTCCTCCCTAGTACATCCATGTACCTCCCGCACTTCCATCCATGGGTGCTAGTCGTCGAAAAAAGATACCCAAAACCTCTTTATAATTACAAAGGAGTTTAAAATTATGTTAGATAAAATATCAAAATATTTTAGTCCGGAATTATTGGCAACAATTTATAGTATGGGACATGGTGATGAATCTGACATTGCCAATCTTGAACGTTTTGCATTTTATGAACGCATTTTGGAACAAATTAAAAATCGGGGCGACTGGATTTGAACCAGCGACCACTTGCGCCCCATGCAAGTACGCTACCAGGCTGCGCCACGCCCCGTAAAAAAGCATTGGGGACGGAGCTTCACATGATTACAATTGCCTTGTTTGTTGCTTTGTAATCATGTGAAGCTCCGTCCCCAATTCCTATTATAAAGCTCACGTCCCGCCAACTTCGGCAGCACTCAACAAAGTTTCCAAATCCGTAACCATTTGAGAAATAAATTTCCCAATATCTTTTGTAGTATCTTGTTCTATAGTTTTTTGACTTTGCGGTTCTTGATCCGGTAATTGAGTAACCGTTTGTGCTTTGCTACCGCTTTTTAATTGTTGTTTAGCTCCTGCTATAGTAAAACCTTGATCATACAAAAGATGTCTTATGTCTCTAACCAACTCAATATCTTTGTTAGTATAACGCCTATGTCCACCACTATTTTTAGCTGGTTTTAATTTTTTAAATTCTGCTTCCCAATAACGCAAAACATGAGATGGTATCCCACATAGTTTTGCCGCTTCACGAATTGAAAAAAAACGTTTTGATGGTATTGGTGGTAATGATTGATCTGCTTTACTATTCTGTTTTTTCACCGGTACTTCCCTCAAATTGCTCCACCAATTCTTTCAACCGTTGACTAGCTTTAAATGTCACAACTCGCCGAGCATCAACTGGCACCGATTCGCCGGTCTTTGGATTACGGCCGGGACGTTCTTTTTTATCCCGTAATTTGAATTTGCCAAATCCAGAAATTTTTACCATTTCTCCATTAGCTAATGTAGTGCTTATTTTTTCAATGATTTGTTCAATGATATCGGTAGCTTCACGTTTATTTAAACCGATAACATCGGCAATATGATCAGCTAAACCAGCTTTCGTTAAAGTTTCTAAAACCATTATTCTATCCTCCTTTATTAATTTTTGGATCCCGCGATCAAGCCGCGGGATGACAATTGCGAATCCATTTTCCTATTACTTTCTTAATTCTAAACCTAATTTTTCTTCAAGTGAAGTAATAACTTCGGTTAATAACTCATTAACTTCACTATCATTAAGTGTACGTGACGCATCTTGCAAGGTCAGGCCTAAAGCAATACTCTTCTGTTCTGCGCTAATATCTTTGCTTTGATACACATCAAAAATGATTAAATCGGTTAATAATTTACCAGCTTTTTGTTCAATAATTGCTTTTATTTGTGCAGCGGAAATTTCTTTTTTTGCCAAAAAAGCTAAATCACGACGGATTGCTGGATATTTTGAGATTGGTTGATATTTTGATATAGCTTTTTGCTGAACTTCATCGAGCAATAATTCAAACAATATTACTTCGTGCTTTAATTCTAAAATTCCCGCAATATTAGGATGCAAAACACCCAAATATCCAATTGGCTTTTGACTTTTACAAATCTGCGCAGATTTGCCTGGATGCAAAGCTGCATGTGAGTGCGGGTGAAAAGTAAACTTTCCTAACGATTCAAGATCGGCTTTTACGTCATAGAAGTCAATCAAACGTTTGTTTTCGCCCCACTGTTCACTATATACAGCGCCATAAGCAATACCGGCAATCACTCGTTGTTGTTGTAATTTCCCTTTTGCTTTACAAAAACGAAGACCAATTTCAAATAAGCGAATTCTCTCTTGCTGACGATTTAAGTTATAAATTAACGTTTCTAATAAACCTGGCCATAAATTAGTACGCATTACCGACATATTATTAGCTATAGGATTAGTAAGTGCTATTGGGGTTTGTTCGGGATCTAATAGTTGCTGCATTTTTGGATCAACAAAGCTATAAGTAATAACCTCATGATAATCACGAGCTTGTAACAGCTCACGAATAATTTGCGTTGGCGTTTTTGTTGCCGAAATTGGCGGAACAACTAAATCTGCAGCATAAGTACGCGCTGGAATATTTTCATAACCGTAAATGCGCGCAAGTTCTTCAATTAAATCAATTTCAATTGTGCAATCAAAACGGTGACTTGGTATGGTTACATGGCATATTTTAGTACTTTTTTTAACTAACATCCCTAATCGCTGTAAAATATCATACACTGTTTTAGTTGGAATTTTGATTCCTAACATTTTTTCAATTCTGGATAAACGTAATTTGATTTTTGCGGGTTTTGGCAAAAATTCACGCGAATATTTTTCGATAACTGGTCCAGGTTTTCCGCCAACAATATCCAGCAATAACTGCGCTGCAAGCTCCATGGCTTTTACTTGCAGTTTATAATCAACTCCTCGCTCGAAACGGTAAGAAGAATCCGTTTGCAAATTATAATGTTTGGCGGTTGCCGCAATTTTTATTGGATCAAAAAAAGCACTTTCTAAGAAAATATCACGGGTGTTAGGTGTGATTCCTGAATTTAAGCCGCCCATAACTCCAGCTAGTGCAACTGGTTGTTTATGATCTGCAATTACTAAATCTTGTGGTGTAAGTGATATTTTAGTTTCATCTAGTAAAGTTAGCTGCTCACCTTTTTTGGCCAAACGTATATTAATGCCTTGCGATATATTGGCTAAATCAAAAGCGTGCATTGGCTGTCCCAGCTCAAGCAAAACGTAGTTGGTTACATCAACTATCGGATCAATGCTGCGTATTCCACTGCGGCGCAAACGTTCTTGCATCCATAAAGGCGTAGATGCTTTCAAATTAATATCACGAATGACACGGCCGACGTAGCGCGAACATTCTTTAGGTGCAGCAAGATTTATTGCAAGTGAATCTTTAACAACTGGCTTTATTGTTTTGATTTTTGGAAGATAATATTTGCATTTATTAATTGCAGAGACTTCCCGGGCAATTCCTATTAAGCTAGCACAATCACCTCGATTTGGTGTTAAATCGATAGTAATGGTTACATCATCTAAATTCAAATAATTAATAACATTTTTGCTGACTGGAGCATCTGTTGGTAATTCCATAATTCCAGCAGATGTTTCTGCTAAACCCAATTCTTTTTCTGAACACAACATGCCGCACGATTCTACACCACGTAATTTAGCTTTTTTAATTTTAAAATCACCTGGTAATATTGCCCCTATTTGCGCTACTGCTACTTTTAAATTTTTACGAACATTTTTAGCGCCGCATACAATATTAAGTTTTTCAGATTTACCAATATCAACAGTACAAATTTGTAATTTATCAGCGTTAGGATGAGGTGCGACATCTAACACTTTACCTACTACAACATTAGTAAATTTACCAGCAACCGGTTCAACCTTATCAACTTCTAAACCAGCCATCGTAAGTTGATTGACTAACGATTCTGTAGTCAATTTAGTTTTTACTAATTCTTGTAACCATTGTTGTGAGAATTTCATTCATTACTCCGTAGCAAATCCAGTGGTGCCACTAAGCGGGGTCAGGTCTTAAGTTTTAAACTGTAAATTAAAACTCCAATCATGAATCTGCTATTTCTATCCACTAATTCAAAGTGTAAAACTTAAGACCTGACCCCATTATTACGTACCCCGATATCGTTTAAAACTCAGATCTAAAATTAACTAAATTGTTCCAAAAATTTAACATTATTTTCAAATAACGCGCGCAGGTCATTAATTTCATAGAAAAACATAGCGAGCCTGTCTATTCCAAAACCAAATGCATAGCCATTATATTTTTCTGGGTCAATATCGCCTGCACGCAAAACATTTGGATGTACCATGCCGCATCCGCCCATTTCTAACCAACCACTTTCTCCACATACTCTACAACCTTTACCATCACACATAACGCACTGCAAATCAGCTTCGGCAGATGGTTCGGTAAAAGGAAAATACGATGGCCTAAATCTAACTTGTAATTTTTGATTATCAAAAAATGCGCGCAAAAAGTTAATCACTAAGCTTTTTAAATCAGCCAAAGAAACATCTTTGTCGATTAGTAAACATTCTACTTGATGAAACATCGGTGTATGAGTTACATCAAAATCGCGCCGATAAACCCTGCCTGGCGCAATCATACGCAATGGCGGTTTATGTGATTTCATATAGTGAATTTGTACTGTGGAAGTTTGGGTGCGTAATAAAGTTCCATCAGCAAAGTAAAAAGTATCTTGCGGAGTACGTGATGGATGATGTTCTGGTGTATTTAATGCGGTAAAATTATGATAAGTATCTTCGATTTCCGGGCCTTCAACAATTTCAAAGCCAAGAGCCGCAAAAATCATTTCAATGCGTTCGCGCGCTAAATTTACCGGGTGAATTGATCCATTAAGATTGCCTCTGCCTGGAAGAGTCACATCAATGCTTTCAGAAGCTAATTTTTTATCTAGCTGCTGTTGTTGCAACTGGGTGGTTTTTTGTTCAAGTAAAGCTTGAAGTTCTTGCTTTGCTTCATTGATAATTTGGCCAATTTTAGGGCGTTCTTCAGGAGATAATTTACCTAATTCCTTTAAAGATGCAGTTAATCGACCTTTTTTACCTAGATATTTTACACGCAATTGTTCAATTGCGGCTAAATCAGCAGCCGCATTAATAGCTATCTTAGCTTCTGTAATGAAACTGGTTACATCTTCCATGTTATTTAATTGCTTGTTTGACTCGATCCACAATCGCAGCAAAAGTATCTTTGTTGTGTACGGCTAAGTCAGCTAAAATTTTACGATCAATTTCGATGTTAGCTTTCTTTAAGCCATTAATAAAGCGGCTATAAGATAATCCTAATTCCCGTACCGCAGCATTAATCCGTATAATCCATAATGCACGGAAGTGACGTTTACGCTGCTTACGATCACGATATGCATATTGTGCAGCTTTGATTACTGCTTGCTTTGCTACCCGATAGACGCGGCTGCGTGCTCCATAATAGCCTTTGGCTTTTTTTAAGATTTTCTTGTGACGTTTTTTAGCGGTGACTCCGCGTTTTACTCTTGGCATAATTCTATCTCCTCTTATTCTCCGACTTATTCACCAATCATTTGCTCAATACTAGCTTGATCAGATTTTTTGATAATTGCATTACCGCGTAACTGTCGTTTACGCTTCGAACTTTTTTTAGTCAGAATATGACGTCGATGAGATTGCTTATGGACAGCTTTTCCTGTACCAGTAAGCTTGAATCGTTTTGCTGCCCCACGGTGGGTTTTTTTCTTTGTAGCCATTTGTTTAACTCCGCATTGTTGGGATTTCTTTGTAATAGCTAGAATCTTTGAGGGACGGAGCTTTACATGATTACAAAGCAACAAACATGGCTTTGTAATTATGTAATAGCTCGCGTCCCGCGTTATTCCCGCCGACATCCCATTCAAATTTATTATTCAGTTATTCCGTTTTTGTTGTTTTTTTCGGAACAACTACCATCATCATTTGGCGACCCTCAAATTTCGGTTCCCGTTCGATATCCGCATATTCCGCAATATCGGTTTGGATTCGCTTCAGCAATTCCATTCCTAGTTCTTTATGCGCTATTTCACGGCCGCGAAATCTAAGGCTGATTTCCACTCTGTCGCCATCTTTTAGGAAGCGTATCAGGTTGCGTAGTTTTACCTGATAATCTCCCTCTTCGATCCCTGGACGAATTCTTAATCTTTTAAGTTTAGTCTGTCCGCGTTTTTGTTGTCTTTTTGCTTCCTTTTTTTTCTTAATTTGTTGGAAGCGGTATTTTTCGTAATCCATCATTTTGCAAACGGGCGGTTTTGCATTAGGAGAAATCTCCACCAAATCAAGACCACTAGCTTGCGCCTTTTCTAATGCTTCAGCGATTGAAACGATTCCCAGTTGTTCACCTTGATCATCAATCAACCGAACCTCTGCTGCACGAATGTCTTTATTGATTCGCGCTTTTTTATTGCTAATGGTGTTTTCCTCCTTTTACCAGTTGCAAAAACTCGTCTAGCGACATACTGCCTAAATCATCACCGGACTGCTTTCGTACAGAAACCGTGTGATTCGCCAGTTCTTTGTCGCCAACGACCAACATAAACGGAACATTCATTAAAGTCTGTTCCCGGATTTTAAAGCCAATCTTTTCATTTCTCAAGTCTGAAATGGCTCTGATATCGTGTTTTTGCAAAGTTTTTGTGATTTCAGCAGCATAATCAGCCTGATTATCTGTAATGTTCAGTATAACAACCTGGGTTGGCGATAACCAGAAAGGCAATTTACCAGCGTAATGTTCGAGTAAAATACCAATAAATCTTTCAACCGAACCGAGAATTGCACGATGCAGTGTAACCGGGGTTTGTTTAGAACCGTCTTCTGCAATGTAATATGCATTAAGCCGTTTTGGCATAGAGAAATCTACCTGGATAGTACCGCACTGCCATACACGCTCCAAACAATCGCGTAAATGAAATTCTATTTTGGGTCCATAAAAAGCGCCTTCTCCCGGAGCTAATTCCCAAGCAAGATCTTTATTATTCAGGGCCTGCTCAAGCGCTTTTTCAGCACGATCCCAATCTTCATCCGCACCAATACGTTTTTCCGGTCTGGTAGCTAGTCGTACAATGATATTTTCAAAACCAAAATCCATATAAACTTCATAGAGCAATTTAATCATCAAATAGACTTCATCTTGTAATTGTTTTTCGGTACAAAAGACATGCGCATCATCCTGAGTAAACTGACGAATACGCATTAAACCATGCAAAGTTCCTGATGGTTCATTACGATGACACAACCCAAATTCAGCCATACGCAAAGGCAAATCTCGATAACTTTTTAAGCCTTGATTGAAGATTTGCATATGACCCGGGCAATTCATTGGCTTAATTGCATAATCACGATTTTCAGATTGGGTGGTAAACATTAATTCATGAAACTTATCCCAATGACCTGATTTTTCCCATAAAACTCGATCCATAATTAACGGAGTATTAATTTCCTGGTAATTATATTCATGCAGTTTTTTACGCATATGATTAATAGCTGTTTGATAAATAATCCAGCCATTATGATGCCAAAATGCCATTCCAGGCGCTTCTTCCTGAAAATGAAATAAATCTAGTGCTTTACCAATCTTACGATGATCGCGCTTTTCAGCTTCTTCTAAACGATGCAAATATACAGCTAAATCTTTTTTGTTTGCCCACGCAGTACCATAAATACGCTGCAGCATCTCGTTATTGGAATCACCCCGCCAATAAGCGCCAGCAATTTTCATTAACTTAAATGCTTTGAGTTTACCGGTACTTGGAACGTGCGGTCCGCGGCATAAATCAATAAAATCACCTTGCTCGTATAGTGACAGTTCTTGATCTTCAGGAATGTCGCGAATAATTTCGACTTTATATTTTTCACCCTTTGCTTCAAATAGCGCAATTGCCTCATCACGCGACATGGTTTTACGCGTAATTGGTAAATCTTGCTTAACTAATTCAGCCATTTGTTGTTCGATTTTTTCCAGATCTTCCGGCACAAACGAACGTTCAAATGCAAAATCATAATAAAAACCATTTTCGATGGTAGGACCAATAGTCACTTGAATACCTGGATATAACATTTGTACTGCGTGCGCCATCAAATGTGCAGTTGAATGGCGAATGATGTCTAAACCTTCCTGGCTATTTCCGGTAATAATTGAAACATTTGCATCGTTCTCGATAAGATAATCAGTATCAACTAATCTATCATTAACCTTGCCGGCAAGAGCTGCTTGAGCCAAGCCTGAACCAATTTTTGCTGCAATTTGAGCAACAGTCATTGGCTGTTCAAATGTAAGCTGATTTCCATCAGGTAAAGTAATTTTCATCTTTTAATAATCTTTATTTGAAATAGGCGCGAGTGGGGTCGAACCACCGACCACTACCATGTCAAGATAGTGCTCTACCGCTGAGCTACGCGCCTAAATATCTTTATAAAATTTGAAAGATAGCATCTGTTTAGCTGATTGGCAATAGATTATTGTAGGTTAGATCCGGTATTGCAGATAATTATTGACAGGTTGAATCTCGTCAAGTCTGGCATTTATATCTGTATTGATTTCTGTATTTGTTTCTGTATTTGTTTCTGTATTTATTTTTGTTTCGCTTGTGCAATCTTCAGCATTTGTTAAACAAGCGTATTCATCTTTTTGATTTAGGTAGTTCCTACCGATTTTGATTAGTAACTTACAAATTTCACATAAATGTGGCCAGGCATTCTGGTTATTTTGACCTTCTTGCAAAAAAAACTCATCTTTTTCTACGAAAAAAGCTTTGAAAATATCTCCAACAGTGTTTAGTCTTAAAATGTCATTGCAGTCATCCAGAAGACTTTTAGTCTTATTAGCTTCTACTGCTATGTAAGCTTTTTTGATTAGATTGCGTAATTTTAGTATGTATATGCTGTGTTCCAAAATATTCTCAATATCTACCAATGTTACTGAATCTATCAATTTTACTGAGCAAGCGCCATCAATTTTTTTTGCAGCAATAGCAAAAATCTTTTTTATTTCTCCAGTTATTCCATTCGTCAGTTCAGATTGTTTGTTAGCAATTTTGCCTGTTAATATATAATATAAAACATAATAAATGAACTTGGAAATGTCTTCCTGTTTTGACTCTGGTCTTGAATCATATCTGCTAAATCCAAAATCACCGATAACTACCTCATTAGTTTTAAGGTTAAGCAGAATATTTATTGGCTGCATATCATTATGTAAAATGCCTTTAGAGTGAATATTTTTTAAAGCACGAGTTGCTTTAAGTGCTATTATTAGCCTGTTTATATAATTCAATTTTGGGTTGTTTCTAATAAAATCATCTAAGTCTGTGGGATAAAGAGGCATTATCAGAAAATAAGTTTTGCGATCTTCATATTCAACCATAGCAGAATCTATTCCAAAACCAACCTTCTTTGAAATTTCTAATTCACGATCACATTCTTCTTCAGTATCTAGCTCTTGTGCGTCCATAACTTTTATAGCAACACATTCATAATTCGACAACTTTTGAGCCTTATAAACTATAGAGGTTCCGCCTTTACCTATCTGGTTTAAAATTATATAAGCGCTGTTTTTTGAAATTAATACTGGTTTATCAAAAGGATTTTTTTTATCACCTTTTTCTAGGTAATTATCCTCGTAACCATTTTCGACTAATTTTTTTAACTGAGACACTAGTTTATGGTTTTTATTTTTATTATTAAACATCTTTTTTTATTTTTGTTTTTATTTATATTGTTCAAAATTTATTCTAGATGAATATAGGATAATTTTTCTAGCTTCGCCAAAGAATTTGGCTATTTTTTGCAAAAATAGCCAAATATCAAATAATTAATCAACAAATTATCAATACGACCGCACAACGACAGTTGAACCGACTGGCAAGAAACCGCTTAACCATTCTGCGTCTCCTACCGAAACACCGATACAGCCGTGGCTATTGTAACCACTTGGAACATAACTGGTACCGTGGATAGCATAGCCTTTTGCATGAAATTTCATACAATACGGCATGGGTGCGCCACCTCCGGTTTTAATCGGATATTTACTCGATTCACAGGATGAATCACCTTTGGCTAAAATGCTATATCGGCCTACTACTGTTCTGCATGGGCGGCCAATTTCCGGGCAGTACGGCTTGCCGCCAGATGCACGCCCTGTTCTTACTAGATGACCACTGCCGTCATAAGCAGCCCACGCATGCTGTTTTGGGTCGTAGATAAAAACATGTCCACCGGTTGCGGTCCGAGTTGCAGGAAAATTAGCAGAAGACATAGACATTGTGCCTGCGCATCCAGAAAGAAAAAGAGAAGCAAGCAATGTAATGCTAAATGAAATAATTTTCTTCATAATAAAATCCATTTAAATATGCCAATAATTAAACAATAACACTAGTTTTTGCAGTTTGCAATAGGTGTTTATTTAATGATTTCGTGGTTTTTTTTAATAAATTTGCGGAAGTTTTCTGAAGTTGTTGCCCAATCCACAATATCAACTTTAAATGGTAAATCTGATTTGGAAAAGTTTTCCCGCAGCAAGGCCACAACCAAAGGATCAATAGGTTTATTAGAGATAATTGCTAAATCAAGATCAGAATACTGTTTCGCAGTTCCTGTTACTCGTGAACCAAAAACCCAAACTTCATATTTTGGTACATATTGCACCAAAATTTTTTTTACAACTTCCAGTTGTTGAGGTTCAATATCAATCATCCAGAGCGTTTTTCCAAAGTATTTAATAGGTTTTTAGCATCATCAATAAAACTAAAAGCGGTCTGCTTAACGCTTTCTGCTTTGTTTTCATCATAGGTATGCGAA
Source organism: Gammaproteobacteria bacterium (assembly GCA_050123375.1). GTDB lineage: Bacteria > Pseudomonadota > Gammaproteobacteria > UBA12402 > UBA12402 > JASFHF01. The sequence goes on along the minus strand of JASFHF010000037.1, from coordinate 2,824 downwards.
GTAATATTACGCTGCTCTCTATAAACAAACCATTTTTCAATATTATCGATCATTCCTTTTTCAGCCGCTTCACGTAATAAATCTCGGAAAGATAAAGCATCAATTTCTGCAGGATTAGCCGCTTCTAATTCAATTTGTCTTTTAAGCATTTTCCAGCAAAGTTCGTAAGTATATTCAAATCTTTGAATCACAGCATCACGTAATTCTTCATCTCGCGGATTATCACGAGAGCGAACAATCGCCCGCTCCAGGCTACTAATTGCTTTAGCTAAAGAAGATAAATCTAATGCCATAGTCTTGCTCCCTATTCTCCGAACAATATCATGAGTTAAATCGATTGACAATACACTAATCCGCATCAATCGCAAACATTTCATTAAGACATTGAATTTTATCGCGTAATCGGGCTGCTTCCTCAAATTCAAGATTTTTAGCATGTTCGTACATTTGTTTACGTAATTTATTGATTTCTTTCAACAATTCTTTCGCAGATTTTACTTGATACTGCGCCAATTCTTCACGACTGCAAAATTTATGTGTAATTTTGGCTGCTTCATATGGTATACCTTCCATAATTTCTTTTACTGCAGTGCTAATTGATTGCGGAGTAATATTGTGTTCTTGGTTATATAATTGCTGCTTTTTGCGGCGGCGATTAGTTTCGTCAAGTGCACGCTGCATGGAACCAGTCATTTTCTCAGCATATAAAATCGCTTTGCCATGAATATTTCTTGCGGCTCTACCTATAGTTTGTATCAACGAACGATCTGACCGCAAAAAACCCTCTTTATCCGCATCCAAAATTGCAACCAAAGAAACTTCTGGAATATCCAAACCTTCACGTAATAAATTAATTCCAACCAAAACATCAAATTTCCCTAAACGTAACTCGCGTAAAATTTCTATGCGCTCAACCGTTTTAACATCAGAATGTAAATAACGCACTTTAACATCATGCTCAGCTAAATATTCAGTTAAATCTTCTGCCATGCGTTTAGTTAAAGTTGTAACTAAAACACGTTCATTTACTTTCACACACTTATTTATTTCAGATAATAAATCGTCAACCTGTGTTGCAACTGGCCGCACTTCAACTTCCGGATCAACTAAGCCGGTTGGACGCACTACTTGTTCAGCAATTTGGTCAGCATGCTCTTGTTCATATTTTCCTGGAGTTGCGGAGACAAAAACCATTTGCGGCGCACGCGTTAGAAATTCTTCAAATTTTAACGGACGATTATCCAACGCTGACGGCAGGCGAAAACCATAAGTAACTAAGGTTTCCTTGCGCGCACGATCACCCCGATACATACCGCCTAATTGTGGAATAGTAACATGCGATTCATCAATAAATAATAAAGAACCATTAGGTAAATAATCGAATAAAGTTGGCGGCGGCTCGCCTGCTTTTCTACCCGATAAATAACGGGAATAATTTTCAATTCCAGAACAATAACCGATTTCCAGCATCATTTCTAAATCAAAATTAGTACGCTGCTCAAGCCGCTGGGCTTCAACTAATTTATTTAATTCGCGCAATTGCTGCAATCGCTCTTTTAATTCGATTTTAACCTGATCCACTACATCCAAAATAGTTTGTCTTGATGTTACAAAATGAGTTTTTGGATAAACAGTAAAACGCGGAATTTTTTGTAAAATCTCACCAGTTAACGGATCAAAATGATATAAATTTTCAATTTCGTCATCGAATAATTCTACCCGCACCGCATTTTGTTCTGATTCTGCCGGAAAAATATCAATCACGTCACCGCGTACCCGATAAGTTGCGCGATAAAAATCAACTTCGTTACGTTTATATTGTAATTCTGCTAAACGGCGCAAAATAAAACGCTGATCGACTTTATCACCGCGTTTTAAGTGCAATACCATACTTAAATACGCTTCTGGATCACCTAAACCATAAATTGCGGAAACACTTGCAACAATTATCGCATCACGCCGTTCTAATAATGCTTTTGTCGCCGACAAACGCATTTGCTCAATATGATCATTAATCGAAGAATCTTTTTCAATATAAGTATCTGATGCCGGAACATACGCTTCCGGCTGATAATAATCATAATACGAAACAAAATATTCTACTGCATTGTTTGGAAAAAAATCTTTCATCTCGCCATATAATTGTGCGGCAAGAGTTTTGTTCGGCGCTAAAATCAAAGTCGGACGCTGACATTTTTCAATCACATGCGCCATGGTGAAGGTTTTACCGCTGCCGGTCACACCCAGCAAAGTTTGATAGGCAAGACCATCATTCAAACCTTCGGTTAAAGTTTGAATCGCAGTTGGCTGATCCCCTGCCGGCTGAAATGATGAAACCAGTTGAAATTTTTTGTTCATTAGAGGATTATAACATTAAATTTTAGAATTGACACAGACCTAATGAGTACTTCCCACGCTTTTTTATGCCTCTCCTAAATATTAAGTGATTTACGATAACTATGATCTTTATTCTCCGTATTTCCTTCTTTACCTTTCATTATTTTTCGACGTTGTTGGAGCACTGTTTTTGTTAATTCATCCAAAAAACTAAGTTTTGGTTTTTGTTGATTAGTTTTTTTGAATGTAACTTTTTTCGGCATTATTTTTTTTGGCTGTTGTTTTTCTTGATTCAAACTTAATTTTAAATCACTGTCATCAGGTGTAGGTGGAACTTCATCATTACTCTGAATATTAGTGTTTAAATCATTTTTTTCAACTTTATACTTCTTTACTATAATTTCCTGTGTCTTATTTTGCTCGTCTTTTTTAAAATCACTATTATTCCCTTCTTCCTCTTCCGAATCACTTTCAGTATGACTATTTG
>JASFHF010000036.1:0-22369 GCA_050123375.1 Gammaproteobacteria bacterium | reverse complement strand
ATGACTTGACTGAGAATCGTTTAGCGACCAAAGAGGATATGGGAGAGTTACGGAAGGATATGGATTTGTTACGTTTAGCGACCAAAGAGGATATGGGAGAGTTACGGAAGGATATGGATTTGTTACGTTTGGCGACCAAAGAGGATATGGAGTCGTTACGTTTAGCAACCAAAGAAGATATGGGAGAGTTACGAAAGGATATGGATTTGTTGCGAGTAGAAATAGATAGTAAATTCGAAAAATTTAAAAATGAACTATTAATTAAATTGGGTGCTATGGTTGTTGGATGTTCGGTTATTTTAGGGGCTTTGAGTACTGTTTTGGCGCATGTGTAAATGGCGGTGTTAATTAACAGCACACTTCGATTTTTTTTAATTTATCCACATCTATTAATCCTTGATCGGTGATTTTAAGTGATGGAATAACCGGCAACGCTAAAAATGACAATTGCAAAAATGGATTTTCTAACTGGCAGCCAATTTTTTTTGCCATTTGTTGTAATTTTACCAGGTCATTATGAATTTCTTCTGGATTTTCATTAGACATTAGTCCTCCTATGGGTAAAGCAAGAGTTTTGTATTTTTCTTTGCCGTCAGTTACTACAATTCCACCATCGATTTCGATAAGTTTTCTTATTGCATCTAACATGGCTTCATCGCTTGCGCCAACCACGATGACATTATGTGCATCGTGGTTGATAGAAGTTGCGATTGCACCGGTTTTTAAATTAAATCCTTTAACAAAACCAGTAGCATGATAACCAGTAGATTTATGCCGTTCAAATACGGAGATTTTTAAAATATCCTGAGTTATGTCTGCTTGTACCTCATTTGATATTACAGGGAGCGTTGCAATCAATTTGTCGGTTATGAGTTGGTTTTGGCGAATACCAATGATATTTACTTGTTGTTGGTGTTGGTTTTTTGCCGTTACTTGAAAATCGATTAATTGACATGATGTAATATGTATATTTTTACCAGTGAAATTATTGTTGGTATAATATTTAAATGATTCAGGAGTAACGATCTTTCCATTTTTTAATACCGATTGAATTTCTACACCATTTTTCCAATCACAGTCTTTTGGTTTTAATAAACACAAATCAGCTTTATATCCAGGAGCAACTGCACCTCGATCATTCAAGCCGTACATTTTACTTGGAGAAAAACTTGCAACTTTAAAAATGTTTTCTGGTGAACACCCTGCTTTTAAAGCTTTGTTAATGGCAAAATTAATATGTCCTTCAGTAAAAATTTCAAGAGGGTTGCGATCATCGGTACATAATGCAACTGAAGATGCGGAATAATCTTTAATGATTGGCAATAAAGTGTCGGTATCTTTTGCGCAAGAACCTTCGCGAATTAAACATGCGATTCCTTTAGTTAATTTTTCACGTGCTTCTTCTAAAGTAATTGATTCATGATCGTTGTGAATTCCAGCAGCAGCATAAGCATTTAGATTGTAGTTAGAAATTTTTGGGGCATGTCCATCACAATAAGCGGTTCTAAAGTGCATAAGTTTATCTAATATATCATCATCGTATGTCAATATCCCTGGATAGTTCATTATTTCAGCTAAGCCCAAAATTCTAGGATGTGTTTTGAAAACAGACAAATCATGTGGATATAGAATTGCTCCGTTAGTTTCAAGATTTAGTTCAGGGTTGGTTGATGGGACGCAGCTTGGTAGCATGATAAATACGTCAAGCAATAGATTTTCGCAAGATTTTAATGCCCATTGAATACCTTCCATTCCTTTAACATTGGCGATTTCATGTGGATCCCAAATGACCGAAGTAGTGCCGCACGGCAGAACCATGCGTTGAAATTGAGCTGGTGTCATTAAACTGCTTTCAATATGAAGATGTGCATCAATAAATCCCGGAACAACATAAATATCTTTTGCATCGATTTCTGTTTTGCCTTGATAGGATTCTACAATTCCCGCGATAAAATCTTGATAAATGGCAATATCACCTTTAACGAATTGCCCATTAAATACATCTAAAATATTGACATTTTTGATAACCAAATCGGCAGGTTGTTCGCCTTTGGCCACTTTTATGATGGATTTCAGAAAATTTTTAGTTGGATAAGATGCTTTGTTAATATTCATGTATGTGTTTTTGTCTTAATATTGAGTAGTAGTATATCATGGTTTTTACTAATTATAATTAGAAAAACGGTTGTTTTTACTAATTACAATTAGTAATATCAAACAGGTTATTTTAAAAAATCGAGACAAATTATGAAAGCAACGCAAGAAATCAATTTTGAACAAATTGAATATCAGCCAGTAAAAGAATTTAGTGAAAGAGCTTATCTTAATTATTCAATGTATGTGATTTTGGATCGGGCACTGCCTAGCATCGCAGATGGTTTGAAGCCAGTACAGCGACGGATTGTTTATGCAATGTCAGAATTGGGTTTAAAAAATACGGCCAAATTCAAAAAATCTGCGCGCACAGTTGGTGATGTTTTAGGTAAATATCATCCGCATAGTGATTCTGCTTGTTATGAAGCTATGGTATTGATGTCGCAGCCGTTTTCTTTTCGTTATCCATTGGTTGAAGGGCAAGGTAATTGGGGATCTATCGATGATCCAAAATCTTTTGCAGCAATGCGGTATACAGAGGCGAGGTTATCTCCTTATGCGCAAGTATTATTAGCTGAATTAGGTCAAGGAACTGTTGATTGGCGGCCCAATTTTGATGGAACTTTAGATGAGCCGGCATTATTGCCGGCACGTTTGCCAAATGTTTTGTTGAATGGTTCGACAGGAATTGCTGTTGGAATGGCAACAGATATTCCGCCGCATAATTTAAAAGAAGTGGTTAGCGCGTGTATACGTTTATTAGATGATCCGAAAGCAACGGTGAAACAATTATGTGAACATATTCAGGGGCCGGATTTTCCCACAGATGCTGAAATTATTACACCCAGAGATGAAATTATTGAAGCGTATTGTCGAGGTAATGGTTCAGTTAAAATGCGCGCGGTTTATAAAAAAGAACGTGGTGAAATTGTTGTTACGGCATTGCCGCATCAAGTTTCCAGCGCAAAAATCTTAGAACAAATTGCATCACAAATGCAGGCAAAGAAGTTGCCGATGGTAATGGATTTGCGTGATGAATCAGATCATGAAAATCCGACGCGATTGATTATTGTGCCGCGGTCTAATCGAGTGGATGTAGAACGATTGATGAATCATTTGTTTGCTACTACAGATTTAGAAAGATCATATCGAATTAATTTTAATGTGATTGGGATTAATGGTAAACCGCAAGTGAAGCCGTTAAATGTAATGTTAAATGAATGGCTGAAATTTCGTGCTGATACCGTTCGTCGCCGCTTAAAATTTCGTTTAGACAAAGTAACAGACCGCTTGCATATTTTAACTGGTTTGATGATTGTGTTTCTTAATCTTGATAAAATAATCGCGATCATTCGCAAGGAAGACAAACCTAAACCAGTATTAATGAAAAAATTTAAATTGTCTGAAGTGCAGGCAGAAGCAATTTTGGAATTAAAGTTGCGAAATTTAGCGAAACTTGAAGAATTAAAAATTAAAACGGAACAAGATGCATTAACTAAAGAAAAGAATGAGCTTGAAAAAATCCTGGCATCACGGAGTCGATTAAAAACGTTAATTCGTAAAGAATTATTAGCTGATGCTAAGCAATATGGTGATAATCGTCGTTCGTTGTTGGTTGAACGCGGTGAAGCACAGGCGATAAAAGTAACTGAAATGTTACCGACAGAACCAATTACAGTGATTTTGTCTAAGCGGGGTTGGGTGCGATCTGCTAAAGGGCATGAAATTGATCCAATGTCTTTAAGCTATAAAGCTGGTGATGCTTTTAAAGCGGAAGCCAAAGGGCGCAGTAATCAGTCGGCAATATTTTTGGCTTCAAATGGTAGAACTTATGCAATTGCCGCACATACGTTGCCTTCCGCAAGAGGGCAAGGAGAACCAATTACTGGAAGAGTGAAGTCTGAACCGGGTGTGACTTTTGAAGGTGTAATGTTAGGTGAAGAGAATCAATATATTTTATTGGCCTCTGATGCTGGTTATGGTTTTGTGGCTAAACTGGTGGATCTTTATACTAAAAATAAAAGCGGCAAAGCGGTACTGCGGTTACCAAAACAAGCAAAAGCATTGCCCCCGCAAATGATTATAGATTTTGAAAATGATTTAATTGTTGGCGTGACAAATCAGGGGCGTATGTTAATATTTAAGGTCAGGGATTTGCCGATATTGCCGAAAGGTAAAGGGAATAAAATTATTGGTATTCCATCGGCGAAAGCAGCAGCGCGGGAAGAAATAATGATCGCAATTAAGATTTTGTCTAAGTCGCAATCATTAAAAATTATTGCCGGGAAGCGGTATTTGGTTTTAAAGCCAAAAGATTTAGAGCATTATATTGGAGAACGGGGACGCAGAGGGAATAAGTTGCCAAGAGGATATCAGCGGGTTGATGAGTTGGTATGTGAGTGAAGATGCAGTCGGCGGGACGTGAGCTTTACATAATTACAAGGCTATGTTTGTTGCTTTGTAATCATGTAAAGCTCCGTCCCCCTGAGATATTATATAAGAATTGAGGGAGTGATTAAAAGCTTGGGGTTGAAAAGATGTGAGTTCATGTAATTACAAGTGCCTTGTTTGTTGCTTTGTAATAAGTAAAGCTCGCGTCCCGCCGAATTTAGGAGATTTATGACTAGTTACATCGAAAAAATTTTATTGCCAGGTGAGAAATTAATTTATCACGGGCATAGACATTGGGTGGTATTTGTTTCCCCGATTGGTTGGTTAGTTGCTGCGATTTTGGCAGATTTATTTCTTCCGTTTGGAATGTGGATCGCTTTGATTTTATTGCTTGCGGTTATTGTGTTTGGCGCATCAGCATTAATTGATTATGCCATGTCAGAGATTAATGTTACCAATAAACGAATTTTGATTAAAATAGGATGGATTTCACGCAGCTCTTTGGAAACTGATTTAACTAGAATTTCTTCGATAGATGTTATTCAGACTTTTTGGGGTAGAGTTTTAAATTTTGGAACGGTTATTATATGTGATGTTGGTAATATGCGTACCCCATTCGAGCGTATTGAACGGCCATTTGATTTTCGCCGCGCAGTTTTATTGGAAATTGAAAAACGCAGGAAGGTAGTTGCGCCTGATGCAGGAGGCAAAGGACTATAAAGGATTATAAAGATGTTACCAATAATTATCATTCCAGCATATCAGCCAGAAGCGATTCTAATCGATATTGTTAAAGATCTATGTCAAAACCCGGAACAAAAAGTAATTATTGTTGATGATGGTTCTTCCAGTGATAAAAACCATATTTTTGTTGAAGCAGCCAAAATATCTGGAGTTGATGTTTTACGCCATGCAGAAAATTTAGGTAAAGGGAGTGCGTTAAAAACTGGTTTTAATCATTTCTTGTTGCGTTATGCACAAGATAGTATTGGCGTTGTGACGGCTGATGCTGATGGACAACATGTTTCGGAAGATATTCAAAAAGTCTCTCAAGCTTTAATTAAACATCCTCAAGCGTTAATTGTTGGTGCGCGAAAATTTAAAGGGAAAATTCCATTTCGCAGCAGGTTTGGTAATGCTGTTACCAGTTTATTTTTTAAATTTATTGTTGGAGTAAAATTATCAGATACGCAGTCTGGATTGCGTGCTATTCCTAAAACTTTTATTGAAGAAATTCTTGAGATGACGACTTCTGGTTATGATTTTGAACTTGATATGTTAATGCGTGCAGCAAGACATCGAATGCAAATTATGGAAATACCGATTCATACTATTTATTTGGATAAAAACAAAACTTCGCATTTTAATCCGTTAATTGATTCTTTAAAAATATATTTTGTGTTTATTCGATTTACTGCAATATCAATTATTTCTGCGATATTAGACTTCGTCCTTTTTTCGGTTTGTTATTACTTTGTTGCTAATGTTTTTGCCAGCATAATATTTGCCCGTGTTTTAAGCGGGATTTTTAATTTTGTTTTTGGTAAGTGTGTTACTTTCAGATCGAGAGGAAAAATAGTTTCTGAAGGGGTTAGATTTATAATTTTGGCAATTTTATTAGTATTAATTTCTTACGGTTTAATTACCAGCATGGTGAATTTTCTTGGAATGAATGTTTATTTCAGCAAAGTTATTTCAGAAGGAACTTTGTTTTTTATGAGTTTTGCAGCGCAAAGAGTTTTTGTGTTTCGAGCGCCAGAGGTGTATGCGGATGTGTTGATCGATGATTAGAGTAGACGGGACGGGGCTTTACATAATTACAAGTGCTTTGTTTGTTGCTTTGTAATCATGTAAAGCCCCGTCCCTCAAAGAAGCTGGCTTATTACATGTAACTAGTAAGGACCCGGCCCCATTAAACATGAAAATTCATTGACCTTCGGCAAAAACACAATTATATTTAACAATGCTGCATTCCGCTGTAAATTTTGCAAAAATGGTGTTATAGTATAAATTATGAACGACGATATTTTGAACAGTTTTGAGACCCAAATTGAGGCTCTGATAAATAGATATGAGCAGCTTAAGCAGGAAAACGCAAGGCTCAGAGAAAAACAATCGAATTTATTTACCCAAAATAGTGCCATAGAAAAAAAACATGCAATGGTAATTGATGGGATTCAAAAAATGATTGAACGATTAAAAATGGTTGAGGGTGCAAATGGAAGCGAATAACCATGTTTCAGTAAATATTTTAGATAAACCTTATCAGGTTAAATGTCCACCGGAAAATGTGCAGGAATTACAAAATGCTGCAAATTATGTAGACCAGAAAATGCGGGAAATTCGTGATGGCGGGGTTGTTGGAGCAGATCGCATTGCAATTATTACCGCGCTTAATATGGCTTATTCTCTCTTATATGCAGAGCAAAAAGAAAATAAAGAAATTGATTCTATGGCAGCTCGTTTAGCTGACATGCAGACTCGTGTCGAAGAATTGCTTACGCAAGCTGATCAAAGCGAATTATTGTAATTTAGTAGAGGTTTTTAATAAGATGCCTATAAAAATTCGGGCGCCTCTAAAAATTCAAATTTTGTGCAAAGACAAGGAATATTGATTTTGAGAAGATTAGTTTACATGTTTTCGATTAAATCAATCAGCTAAACAAGCGTTTGTATATCTATGAAATTTGTTGAGTTTTTTAATCTGTAGACTTTTCCTTAAGGCTCACAGCCTAAAATAAATCTAAAATCAATTTAAACTAACTTATAATAAAAACATGATGACAACAGATAAGAAACTTAAGGATATATTTGATGACATATGGCTGTATGTGATATTTCCTTATTTTGATCTTCAGAGCTTAGTTAATATCATATGGAAAAGTAAACACTTGTTTTTTTTGCTTATCAAGAAAAACAATCTGATATTCCAAAAAAAAATAGGACGCGAACAGCAAATACACATAATGGCCAAATATATTGTTTTTAGTAGGAATGTTGATTGGGAGTGCATTAAGAAATTCTTTCTTGATAAAATATCAGAGAAAAATATGAATGTTATTATAAATGCCATCAATAGTAAGAAATGCAGACACAAGCACTGGCATACATTGTCGGAGTCTTTTTTTGAGGTGTATAAGTACTCAAAAATTTTAGCAATATCGTTAATAACACGTTTATCCCGTAATGGTGAAAATATGTTAATTTATAGGATCTTTCTAGAAGATATTGCTTTGGATATTGGTTTTCCATTATTTTCTATTTTACCTATTGTAGTGAAATCGCATATCAGGTGGTATTTTGATCTATATTTAGAATCTATTAGGAATTTTGGTACGTACTATCTTACTGTAGAAGATCGAAAAATTCTGTGGAAAGCGATCAGTTATCTTGATATAGGGGAAAAATCGGGTAAAAAAAAATTTTTGAATTGTCAAAGAAAATAAAGAAGCTATTGAATAATAAAGTAAGTGGCGTACGTAATGAAGCAGTTAAAGCTTTCGGAGAAATAGTAAAGTATTTATCTGGAAATCAATTACCCAATCTTGTAAAAAAAATAACACCTCTCTTGAAAGATAAAGACTTATGTGTGTGTGACACAACAAGTAAAGTTTTGGTGGAAATAGTAAAGTTTCTATCTAAAGAACCACAACTCAAACTAGTAAAGAAAATAACATTTTTTTTGGGAAATGGAAAATACTATGTACGTAAAGCAGTAATTAAAGCTTTAGGAGAAATAGCAGAATATTTGTCTGGAAATCAATTGATTGATCTTGTAAAAAAGTTAGCGCTTTTTTTGAAGGACAAAGATTTTTATGTATGTTGTGCGGCGTTTAAAGTTTTGGGAGGAATAGCCAAGCTTCTATCTGAAGAACAACAACTCAAACTAGTAGAGAAAATAACCCCTTTTTTGGAAAATGAAAGAATACGTGAAACAGCAGTTAAGGCTTTGGGAGAAATAGCAAGGTGTTTGTCTGGAAATCAATTGATCGATCTTGTAAAAAAAATAATATCGCTTTTGGAGAATAAAGATCAGCATGTACGTGCAGCAGCAGTTAAAGTTTTGGGAGAAATAGTAAAGTTTCTATCTGAAGAACAACAATTCAAACTAATAGAGAAAATAATTCCTTTTTTGAACGGTGAAAATTACTATGTACGTAAAGCAGCAGTTAGAGCTTTAGGAGAAATAGTAAAGTATTTACCTGAAAATCAATTACTCCACCTTATAAAAAAGACAATCCCTTTTTTGGAGAGTAAAGATTGGTATGTGCGTGAAGCAGCAGTTAAAGTTTTGGGAGGAATAGCCAAGCTTCTATCTGACGAACAACAATTTAAGCTGGTAGAGGAAATAACTCCTTTTTTGAAAGATAGAAATTACTATGTACGCGCAGCAGCAGTTAAAGTTTTGGGAGAAACAGTCAAGTGTCTACTTAAAGAACAACAACTCAAATTAATAGAGAAAATAATCCCTTTTTTGGAAGATGAAAATTACTATGTACGTAAATTAGCAATTAAAGTTTTGGGAGAAATAACAAAGTATTTGCCTGGAAATCAATTGCTTGACCTTATAAAAAAAATAACGCCTTTCTTGAAACATAAAGACCTTTATGTATGTTGCGAAGTGTTTAAAGTTTTGGAAAAAATAGCCAGACTTCTACCTACTAAAAAACAACAACCTAAGCTAGTAGAGAAAATAATCCATTTTTTGAAATATGAAGAAATACGTGAAGTAGCAGTTAAAGCTTTGGGAGAAATAGCAAAGTATTTGTTTAAAGAACAACAGCTTAAACTAATAGAGAAAATAACTCCTTTTTTGAAAGATGAAAATTACTTTGTACGTAAAGCAGCAGTTAAAGCTTTGGGAAAAGTAGCTGAGTGTCTACCTAAAGAACAACAGTTCGAGCTGGTAGAGAAAATAAAATTTTTTTTAAAAGATAAAAATTACTATATACGTAAAGCAGCAGTTAAAGCTTTGGGAGAAATAGCAAAGTTTCTACCTAAAAAACAACAGTTTGAGTTGGTAGAGAAAATAAAATTTTTTTTGAAAGATAAAAATTACTATATACGTAAGGCAGCAGTTAAAGCTTTGGGGAAAATAGCAAAGTTTCTGCCTAAAAAACAACAACTCAAGTTAGTAAAGCGAATAACCTTTTTTTTGAAAGATAAAAATTGCTTTGTACGTAAAGCAGCAGTTAAAGTTTTGGGAGAAATAGCAAAGTATTTACCTAAAAAACAACAGCTCAACCTGGTAGAGAAAATAACCCCTTTTTTGGAAAATGAAAGCTTATATGTACGTAAAGAAGCAGTTAAATTTTTGATAAAAATATCAAAGCTTCTGCCGAAACATCAACAGCTTCAGTTAAATATAAATAGAAAAAAACTTTGGCACAACCATGTCGAAAATTATAAAATCCCTGTAGGAAAAATCAGTTTTTCAATGAAAATAGAAAGAGGTCTTAGTAAAAAAGTTGATTTCAATAATCTAGAGTTGCGGCATTTTTCTATGATGTTGAAAATTATCTCTGTAGACAATAAAGACAAAAGGTACCTATGTTTGTTGCCGATAATAAGATTTTTATTAAAATTCTCCGCGGGTGAAAAAGATTATAATCGGTTATTTAAGCTCTTTAATAAAATTTATAAAGCAAAAAATTCCAAGGAAATAAAAAATGCTATAGAAAAATGGAAAAAAAATAACAAAGTGATTTCTTCGTTTTCGTTTTTTAAAAGAAACGTTTTTAAGCATAAGCTCACACCAATAGGGGCAATGGTTAAAAAAGTAGAGAAAGCTTTGCTTAATTATAAGAATAATTAATGTTTTGCGGTGCTTTTCTTCAATTAATCTGTTAAACTTCTGTTCTATAATTTTTGTATAATTGGCGCGTTAAGGTGTTGTTTTATGGTAAAAAAACGAGGATTAGGCAGAGATTTAAATTCCTTGCTGGGAGATTTGAATACCGAAGTATCAGTTGCTGAGTTAGATACTACTTTGAGGGCGCCAAAAAGTGAGCTGCGTAGATTACCTATTGAGCAATTAAGACAAGGACAATTTCAGCCGCGTAAGGATATGAATCCGGAAGGATTAGAAGAATTGGCTGGCTCGATTAGAACGCAGGGAATTATTCAGCCGATTGTGGTGAGGCCAATTGATGATTCAAATTATGAGATCATTGCTGGAGAACGGCGGTGGCGGGCTGCTCAACTTGCCGGGCTGAATGAGGTGCCTGCTTTGGTTAGGCATGTTGGAGATGAGACCGCGGTAGCATTAGCCTTAATTGAGAATATTCAGCGCGAAGATTTGAATCCAATTGAAGAAGCGGTGGCGCTGCATCGTTTATTAGAAGAATTCAATATGACTCATCAGGAAGTTGCTGAGTCAGTAGGCAAATCCAGATCAGCGGTCACCAATATTTTACGGTTATTGAAACTAGCGCCTCAGGTTAAAACCTTGCTTGAACATGGTGATTTAGAAATGGGGCATGCAAGAGCTTTATTGGCTTTGATGGATTATGAATCACAACACCATATTGCGCAGATGGTGGTTAGCAAAGAATTATCAGTGCGCGAAACTGAAAAATTAGTTAAAAAATTTTTGACTAAAGGTGATGTTGCGAAAGTTACCCCAACAATTGATCCGGATGTGCAGTTGCTGCAAACAGAGTTAGCAACTAAATTAGGAGCTAAAGTATCAATTACATATAACAAAAAGGGCAAGGGAAAATTGGTTATTCATTATTATTCATTGGATGAATTGGAAGGAATATTGGAGCACATACGATAATGCGATCCTGTTGGTCACGACAATCATTGCATAATGCTATTATTAAGCAATTGTTGTTTTACCAGGCAGCGATATTATTATTGGTGACAGGAAGTTTTTGGGTGTTTTTGGGGGAAGATTCAGGAATTTCAGCTTTGTTAGGTGGGTTAGCTTGGGTTTTGCCAAGCTTTTATTTTACCAGGAGAGTGTTTATCGCGATGCGCAGCGAGAAACCTCGTTATATGCTGAAAGAATTTTATGTGGCAGAATTTTATAAATTATTTTTTAGCGCAGTGTTAATGATTTTAATGCTTAAATTATTTTCAGTGGTTGCTATCCCGTTTATTAGTGGGTATATTGTTGCACTGTTTTCATGCTGGATTATCTCAGTGTTAGTAATTGTGAGAAAGCGTTTATGAACGTATTACATCCAACCGAAGGTGAATATATTCAGCATCATTTGGTGCATTGGCAGTTGAATTTGCAAAACTGGAAGCTTGTCTATGATCAAAGTGGTTTTTGGGTGTTGAATCTGGATACATTCATCGTATCAATATTGTGTGGTTTATTATTTGTTGGTTTATTTTGGTTCGTTGCCAGACGTGCAGAAGTTAATGTTCCGGGCAAATTACAAAATGCAGTTGAATTTTTGCTGGAATATGTAAACGGCATAGTGCAGGATACTTTTCACGGAAAAAGTGAATTGATCGGCCCGCTGGCGCTCACAATTTTTGTCTGGGTTTTCATTATGAATTTTATGGATTTAATTCCAGTTGATTTATTTCCGACAATTACTTCATTATTCGGCGTACATGATTTTCGAGCTGTCCCCACCGATGATCCGTATTTGACATTTGCTTTATCAATAACTGTATTTTTATTGATAATTTATTATAATTTTGCAGGTAAAGGAGTAGTCGGTTTTACTAGGGAATTATTAACCCATCCTTTTGGTAAATGGTTATTTCCATTGAATATTTTATTTCGTTTATTAGAAGAAGTAGTTAAGCCAGTATCATTATCTTTGCGGCTTTATGGTAATTTATTTGCGGGAGAATTAATTTTTATTTTAATTGCATTGTTGCCGATTTGGAAGACGTGGCATTTGGGTTTTGGTGCAGGATTTGTTTTAGGTTTTATTTGGTCTATGTTTCATTTATTAATTATTTTGATTCAAGCATTTATTTTTATGATGCTTACGATAGTTTATTTGAGCATGGCTAAAACGGAGATACATTAAGCAAGTGTTGTCGGGACGCGAGCTTTACATAATTACAAGTGCCTTGTTTGTTGCTTTGTAATCATGTAAAGCTCCGTCCCACAAAGAATTTATTTATAAATACAAATCTAATAGGAGAAAATATATGGCAGACGCAAGTATCATTGCAAATGTTCAGGGCTTAACGGCTATTGGCATTGGTCTTTTAATTGGTGTTGCAGCATTGGGAGCTGCAATTGGATTTGGTATTTTAGGCGGTAAATACATTGAAGGGATTGCGCGTCAGCCAGAATTATCTGGTAAGTTAATGATGCAAACTTTTTTGATGGCAGGATTTGTGGATGCATTTCCTGCGGTATCAATTGCAATTGGGTTGTTATTATTGTTTGGTACTAATCCGTTGTTGCATGCAGTTGCGCAAGCGGTTAAGTAATAGTAGATATATCGGGGAAAGTAATAATGGGGTCAAGGCTTGAATTTTAAGCTTTGACTTACATGAGCAAAAGTAGTTGAGTTAAGTTTTAGTTTTTTAATTTAAAGTGTAAAATTCAAGCCTTGACCCCGCTACGGAGTGAGCCTAACCTGCTACGGAGTTAACATGAATTTGAACATAACGTTAATCTTTGAAATGATCGTGTTTGCTGCTTTTATATTGGTAACCATGAAATTTATTTGGCCGCCGATCATGAAAGCGCTTGATGAGCGCAAGAAAAAAATCGCCGATGGTTTAGAAGCTGCGGAACAAGGTCAGCGCAAATTAAATTTGGCTTCCCAACAATCAGCAGAGATTTTACAAGAATCCAAAAATAAAGCTTCTAATATAATAGATGACTCGAATAATCGTGCTGGCAAAATTATTGAAGAAGCTAAAGAACGTGGTACGCAAGAGAACAAACGTATTGTAGATAATGCTAAAACTGAAATTGCGCAACAAGTGCGGCAGGTTAAAGAAACGTTATTGCATGAAATGTCTGGCATGATAATTGCCGGTGCAGAAAAGATTATGCAAAAAGATATTGATCGGGCAGCCCACGATAAAATGTTGGATGAATTGATTGGTGAGTTGGAAAAATAGAATGTTTTTGTCATCCCGCGGCTTGACCGCGGGATCCAGGAAAGTATTTTCATTGCTGGATCCCGCGATCAACTGACTGGGTCGCGGGATGACAAAGAACTTAGGAGAAAACCGTAGTGGATGAATTAGCAACAATTGCTCGTCCATATGCTAAAGCAGCGTTTGAATTTGCATTGCAGCAAAACAAATTAGATTTTTGGTATGAATGGCTGCGTACCGCTGCGTTAGTTGCATCGGATAAATGTGTAAAAAGCGCATTGCTTAATCCTAAAATCCCGACAAACAAAGTATTAGAAATATTTTTTGCGGTGTTAGAGAACAATATTGACGATTTTGGGAAAAACTTTTTAAAGTTATTAGCGCAGTATCATCGCTTAAATATTTTAGCGGAAGTTACTTTGTTTTTTGCGAAATTTTATGCTGAACATAAAAAAATAGCTGAAGTGCAAATTGTTTCTGCATTCGAATTGTCAGAAAAACAAAAAGCAAGATTGTCAACTGCTTTAGAAAAAAAATTGCAGCAACAGGTTGAAATAAATTGTAAGGTTGATAGCAATATTTTAGGAGGTGCTATCGTTAAAATTGGTGATTTAGTTATTGATGGATCAGGACGTAAAAAGCTGGAAGATCTGGCTGAATTATTGAGAGGAAGAAATTAATATGGCACAACTATCTGCTTCCGAAATTAGTGAAATTATTAAAAAACGTATCGAGGGTTTTGCTGCAGTTGCCCAAGCGAGGTCCGAAGGCACTATTGTTAGTGTTGAAGATGGTATCGTAAGAATTTATGGTTTAGACGATGTAATGCAGGGAGAAATGGTTGAATTTCCCGGCAAAATTTACGGTGTGGCGCTTAACCTGGAACGTGATACTGTCGGCGCAATTGTTTTAGGAGATTATCAGCAACTAGTTGAAGGACAGACGGTAAAATGTACCGGCAAAATTCTTGAAGTGCCGGTTGGTGAAGCACTTTTGGGTCGTGTGGTTGATGCTTTAGGAAATCCAGTTGATGAAAAAGGCCCAATCGAAACTAAACTAACTTCACCAATTGAGAAAATTGCGCCAGGTGTTATTCATCGTCAGTCCGTGAGTAAACCAGTACAAACAGGTTTAAAACCAATTGATGCGATGGTGCCGATTGGGCGTGGGCAACGTGAATTAATTATTGGTGACCGCCAAACTGGTAAAACCGCAGTTGCAATTGATACCATTATCAACCAAAAAGACAGCGGCATTAAATGTATTTATGTGGCGATTGGTCAAAAAGCTTCGACGATCGCGATCGTTGCAAGAAAATTAGAAGAATATGGTGCGCTTAAACACACAATTATTATTGATGCATCTGCGGCGTTACCAGCTTCAATGCAGTATATTGCTGCGTATGCAGGATGTGCGATGGGTGAATATTTCCGTGATCGAGGAGAAGATGCGTTAATTATTTATGATGATTTAACCAAACAAGCATGGGCATACCGCCAAATTTCTTTATTGTTACATCGTCCGCCTGGCCGTGAAGCATATCCAGGAGATGTTTTTTACTTGCATTCAAGATTGCTTGAACGTGCTGCATGTGTAAATGCTCATTATGTTGAAGAAGTGACTAAGGGAGAAATTAAAGGTAAAACTGGATCACTTACGGCGTTACCAATAATCGAAACTCAAGCTGGTGATATTTCTGCTTTTATTCCAACTAACGTTATTTCTATTACTGATGGTCAAATATTTTTAGAAACAGATTTATTTAATGCCGGTGTGCGTCCTGCGATTAACCCAGGAATTTCCGTATCACGAGTTGGCGGTGCTGCACAAACTAAAATTATTAAAAAACTTTCTGGCGGTATACGATTATCACTTGCGCAATATCGTGAATTAGAAGCATTTGCTAAGTTTGCTTCAGATCTTGATGAGGCAACCAAGCAACAATTAGCACGTGGTGAACGTGTTGTAGAGATAATGAAACAAAAACAATATGAGCCTTTAACTATTGCGGAAATGGCTTTTTCATTATACGTAGTTGACAAAGGTTATTTGGATGATATTCCGTTGGAAAAGGTGCTTGATTTTGAGCATGGATTGCATGATTATTTGCGCAATAAAGCTAAAGATTTGTTTGAGGAAATAAATAAAACTGGTGATTACAATGACGATATCGAAGCAAAAATGAAACAGGTAATTGAAGATTATAAGAAATAATAAATATCGGGGTAAGTAATAATGGGGTCAAGGCTTGAATTTTAAACTTTGGTTTAATTGATATAAGTGGAGAGTTAGGTTTTAGAGGTTTTAATTTAAAGTTTAAAATTCAAGCCTTGACCCCGCTAAATGACGGGACGTGAGCTTCACTCATTACATGTGCGAAGCTATGTAATGAGTGAAGCTCCGTCCCCCAAAGAAGTTTTATAAGAACTGAGGGAATGATTAAAAAACTTTGGATTGGAAGGATGTGAAAAAAATATGACAAAAGCTTTAGGCATAAAATCAAAAATTGCAAGCGTTAAAAGCATCCAAAAGATAACGAGCGCGATGCAGATGGTTTCCGCAAGTAAAATGCGTAAAGCGCAGGAACGCATGAAAGCTTCACGTCCCTATGCTGATAAAATTTTAGAAGTTGTGCATCATTTGGCTACGGCGCATCCAGAATACCGACATCCATATATGCAGGAGCGAGAAGTAAAAAGAGTTGGTTACATCGTTATTACTACTGACCGTGGTTTATGCGGCGCATTAAATCTTAATGTTTTAAAAACTACATTATTGCATTTGCAGGAATGGTCGAAAAAAAATGTTGAACAAGATTTATGTGTAATTGGTAACAAAGCTGATAGTTTTTTTCGCCGTATTGATGTCAATATTGTTGCAAAAGCAAAATGTTTAGAAGAACAAGCAAATGTTAAAGATTTGATTGGTATTGTTAAAGTTATGTTAGATGCGTATAGTGAAGGTCGTATTGATGAATTATATTTAAGTCATAATAAATTTATTAGTACGATGGTGCAGCGGCCGGTTAATTTAAAATTATTACCGCTTGTGCCGCAGCAACAAGAAAAAACTCGTTATTGGGATTATATTTATGAACCTGATGCAAAATTATTGATGGATCAATTATTAAATAGAAATATTGAAATACAAGTATATCAAGGTGTAGTTGATAATTTGGCGTGTGAACAATCGGCACGAATGTTAGCGATGATGAATGCAACTGATAATGCTGGCAAGCTTATTGATGAGTTGCAATTAAAATATAACAAATCAAGACAGGCGGCTATTACGCAAGAAATCACAGAAATTGTGAGCGGCGCAGGGGCTATAAAATAGATATATCGGGGTACGTAATAATGGGGTCAGGTCTTGAATTTTAGGCTTTGGTTTAGTGGACAGAAGTAGCAGAGTCAAGACTTGAGTTTTAAACTATAGTGTAAAATTCAAGACCTGACCCCGCTACGGAGTAAGTCTTAACTAATATACAGGAATGACATATGAAACAAAATGTAGGTAAAATCATTGAAGTAATTGGTGCAGTAGTTGATGTGGAATTTCCACGCGAAGCGATACCAAAAATTTATAATGCACTTATAGTTACTGAGTTAGGAACTATTTTGGAAGTAGAACAACAAATCGGTGATGGTGTTGTTAGAACTTTAGCAATGGGTACCACTGATGGTTTTCGTCGCGGTATGAAGGTAGAAGATACTGGTGCGTCAATTTCAGTACCGGTCGGCAAAAAGACTTTGGGACGAATTATGAATGTTTTAGGTGAACCAGTAGATGAAGTTGGTGACATTGGTGCTGAAAAAAAATTACCAATTCATCGTGCTGCTCCCGCTTTTGCGGATCAAGCGCCGGCACAAGAATTATTAGAAACCGGCATTAAAGTTATTGATTTGATTGTGCCGTTTGCCAAAGGCGGCAAAATTGGTTTGTTTGGCGGAGCTGGTGTTGGTAAAACTGTTAACATGATGGAATTAATTCGTAATATCGCGATCGAGCATGCTGGTTTTTCAGTTTTTACTGGTGTTGGAGAACGTACTCGGGAAGGTAACGATTTCTATTATGAAATGAAAGAATCAAATGTTTTGGATAAAGTATCATTAGTTTATGGACAAATGAACGAGCCTCCTGGAAATCGTTTTCGTGTAGCGTTAACTGGTTTAACTATTGCAGAAGATTTTCGTGACGAAGGTAAAGACGTTTTATTATTTATTGATAATATTTATCGTTATACCTTAGCAGGTACTGAAGTTTCAGCATTATTAGGGCGTATGCCTTCTGCGGTGGGTTATCAGCCTACTTTGGCAGAAGAAATGGGAACTTTACAAGAACGCATTACTTCTACTAAAACTGGATCTATTACTTCGGTGCAGGCAGTTTATGTTCCAGCAGATGACTTGACCGATCCATCTCCTGCTACAACTTTTGCGCATTTGGATGCAACAGTAGTTTTATCCAGGCAAATTACAGAGCTTGGAATTTATCCCGCAGTTGATCCGTTAGATTCAACTAGTCGACAGTTGGATCCATTAGTAATTGGTGAAGAACATTATGATGTTGCACGTCGAGTACAAAGCACTTTGCAGCATTACAAAGAATTACAAGACATCATTGCAATTCTTGGTATGGATGAATTATCCGAAGAAGACAAATTAATTGTTACTCGCGCACGGAAAATTCAAAAGTTTTTATCGCAGCCGTTTTTCGTGGCGGAAGTATTTACCGGTTCCGCTGGAAAATATGTTCCGCTTAAAGAAACAATAAAAGGCTTTAAAGAAATTTTAGATGGTAAGCATGATGATTTACCAGAACAAGCATTTTATATGGTTGGGACGATTGAAGAGGTCGTAGCGAAAGCGAAGACCTTATAATTATTTAGATATCGGGGAAAGTAAAAATGGGGTCAGAGCTTGAATTTTACACTTGGATTTAGCGTATAGAAGTAGCAAATTCAAGTTTTAAGCTTTAAACCAAAGTTTAAAATTCAAGCTCTGACCCCGATCGGAGTAGATTTATGGCAGAAGAAACCAAAACAGTACAATTCGACATTGTTAGCGCAGAAGAATCGATTTTTTCTGGCAAAGTTACCATGATCGTTGTTAGTGGTGAAGATGGTGAATTAGGTATTATGCCAGGTCATATGCAATTGCTAACTACGATAAAACCAGGTCAAATTAGATTTACGGATGTTAATGGCAAGGAAGAGTACTTTTATATTTCCGGAGGTTTTCTTGAAGTGCAACCTGATGTTGTAACTATTTTAGCAGACACAGTAATTCGTGCGGATAATATTGATCGTGAACGTGCCGAGGAAGCCAAGAAAAAAGCCGAACAAATTTTAGCATCGAAAAAACTTGATGATTATACTGTAGCACTCATCGAACTCAACAAGGCTCTCGCACAAATTCGCATCGCAGATCGCTGGGGAAAGAAACAGTAAAGATTGATCTTTTTTAATTCCATAAATTGTTTTGCGGAAAAATACCCGGGTAATTTTTACGGGATTGTATTTCTTTTTATTTAAGATATATTTGTACATGCAATAATTAATAAAGGAGCGCGTACATGGATAAAAAAACAAAAAGTTTAATACAGCCGATTACCTATGATCAGGTGAAATCCAGGATTATAGAAATAAGAGACCAAAAAGTTATTTTGGATAGCGATGTGGCAGAGCTTTATGGTGTTGAGACTAAGAAAATTAACCAAGCAGTGAAAAGAAATTCTGCAAAATTTCCGGTAGGCTATATCATAGAATTAACTGATATTGAATGGCAAAACTTGAGGTCACAATTTGTGACCTCAAGTCATGGCGGTAGAACATATAAGCCCGCAGCCTTTACTGAGCGCGGCTTGTATATGCTTGCCACGATTCTAAAAAGCACTCGAGCAATTAATACAACCATCGCTATTATTAATACTTTTGCGCAGCTTAAAGAACTTACTCAAGATGTGTATCGGTTTGCACGAGCAAAAACTACTGAAGACAAGGTGAAGGTTTTTGAAAATAGTACAGAAATTGCGGCTGCTTTGTTAAATAATAAATTACTAGTTAGTAGCCACGAAATTAATTTCAAAATAAAATTACCATTTTTAGAAATTAGTAGAAAAGTAACACGCGTGAAAGATTGAAATTGCGAAACAGTCTGTTTCACAATTACCCTGAGGGCATATTATTCTATTAATTCAGAGAGTTAAGGATTTATCTATAATCTAGCCAGTAAAGATTAGTAAGTTTTTGATTTTTCCGGTAAATTCTTAAGCTATTCATCGGTTAAAATCATTTGGCAGATATAAAAAATATTGCCTATAATTAGTACATAGCATTATTAGTATATTTACGATTAAAGAAGAAAAAGAAATGTCAAAAACTATAATATTATTAACAGTTGTCTACAATGATGGAATAGGTGATATGTTTCATCATTTTAGTTTCTACAACATGTTATCTCCACAGATAAAACGAAATCATCAAATAATTAATATAATTTGCGTTCAGAAAGATGTTAAAGATAAGTTAAAAAAAACTGCAAAGGAACATATAAAGCAGAACCTGCATTTTATTCTTTGGAATAAAAGTCACAAGGAGTCAAAAAATAATCTGGAGGCTTATCTTAAAAAAAACAAAAAGCTAAGAGAGGCTTTCAAAAACACAATAGCAGTAGCATATATTTCAACTCCCGGCAATGATTTTATTCCGATTAACTTTTTAAAACAGTTTATTAAAAAAGAGACAAGATACATTTCAGTACAAGAAATTCATGAGCATGGCGCTAACCTTTCCAATTATAAAAGGCATAATCATTTTAATGTGGTGAGATTGGGATTTAATATAGAGGAAAAAGGAATATTTATATTGCCAAATAAAATAGCTTCAGTTGAAAGAGGGTTAAATGCGCTGAAAGAGCTTAACAAGCTATATCCGGAATTAGTAGCGCAAATTTTTGGAAAGTATTCAAAAAAAGACAATCCTTTTAATGATGTTCTAGTTATACCCGCTTTTACACATAGTGCTGAAAATTTGCTTAAAATCGTTCAATCATTAGATAATTCTCCGTTAT
Source organism: Gammaproteobacteria bacterium (assembly GCA_050123375.1). GTDB lineage: Bacteria > Pseudomonadota > Gammaproteobacteria > UBA12402 > UBA12402 > JASFHF01. The sequence continues at coordinate 1,781 of JASFHF010000036.1, read as the reverse complement.
TTGAACAGTATAAAAGAATAGTATATGTTGCAAAGCATGCATTACCTGAATTAAAATCAAAAAAATCGTTGATAGTAAAAATTTTTTTCTTGCCAAAAAAAGAATACAATTTGATATTGAATCTTGCTCAAAAAATAATAATTGTTAGAGGAGATAATGATCTTCAAAAAGCAATTGCGAGAAAATTGCTGTTTGTGTATGATCTTCCCCGTTCTAAGGGAGTATTCAACTTCGATTATAAAAGCAATGTTCTAAAAGACCTTGTAGCGGTAATTAAGGTCAAGGGTTCTGGGAAAAATTATAGTAATTTATGGGAACAAAATCTGCAGTTTCACATCGCGAGAGATGATAATGTTTCTCATGATCAATTTGGTTATCTTACTAAATATAATATTGATGTTAAAAAACATAAAGAACTAATAGAGTTCTTTTTATTACAGAGCAAGTTCGAATATAGAAAAATTGGCAAATTCGTTGACGAAGCGTTATTTAAAGATTGGCAAGATTTTTGTGGCGTGCTACACAAAGAATATGATTTTTATAAAAATGGTAAGCCGATAGTTGATAAATGGATTATGAGAGCAAAGATATATGAAAGTTGTAAACAGCAAGAAGATAAACCTGTTATGCGGAAGTTGGAAATAAAATACGCAGAAGAGCTTTTAAACAAATTCCAAAAAAATGGCGCTTTGCCTGAAGCTATCTTCTTAAAAAAACAAATTACAGTTAAGGAAAGTCATGAAGACATAGTTAACAAGTGTTTAATTAATTTGAAGCAAAATAATATAAATTACTTTGACCTCGAAGCTTTAAAAAAATTGCGTAAAGAAAATTTGATAAATATAAATGATAAATTATTAAATCCAATATTTAAAAAAGGGCATAATAAAATTTTAAAATTATTCCTTGATCAAGGAGACAGCCCGGAATTATTTTATGACAAAGCCATGCAATATGAAAGATACCAAATGATTCAATTATTAGAATTATACAAATTTGCAAAATCTAATGGTTGCAAAATTAAAAAGAGCGGTCGTTTAACTAATGAATATATGATTGTATTATTTAACAACGAAGATTTAGTATTAATGCAATTTAACAAAAAAGGCGAGAGGCAGAAAACAATAACTATAGATAAAGAAGTAAAAAACCTTATTATATCAAGCATGTGTAATGATCTTGTTATAGTTAAAGCAAATGAATTGTTATTTTATAAATACAAAAATGTATCTGATATTAAGAAGAAGAAGTTTTGTATGCGTGCTACGGGCGAATTCAGAAAAGAAGAGTTGCTAGCATTGTCGCCTAATAGGAAATATTTGGTGCGTTGTTTGGGTACTCGTGTGGCTTTATATTCTATTTCTAAGAGAATAGAGCTTTTATTGACAATAAATCTTCCTTTAATTCATAATAAGCAACCAATTGAAATAAAGATTGATAATGGTGCTTTAATGTCTTATAAGTTTTTCAAGCCTTACAATGGAAGACAAGTTTATGAAAAAAAGGTTTCATTACAGGGATCTTTAACACAATCGGTTGTGCTTAACCACAAGCTTTAATTCTTAAAAAACTTTAAATATCGCATAAACCCTAACCAAGTAAAAAATACCCGAGTAATTTTCCCGGATTGTATTTATTTTTATTTTGGATAGTGGTAAGCCCCTAAATATTCCCATGTTGCAGAGTTGTAAATTTTTTTTAGAATCATGATTTTTAATTTAGCAGGAGGAGAATCATGATGAGAAAATTATTTACGAGCTACAGCGAAGAGCAAAAGAAAT
>JASFHF010000035.1:0-22863 GCA_050123375.1 Gammaproteobacteria bacterium | reverse complement strand
GAGATTTTGTCAAGCAGCCATCCATGGATTTTTTTCCTGCTTTGCCATCCATGGCAAAGCGTTCGCCGGAAAAAAGCTACGCTTTTTTTGGACAGCACCGGCTCACCCTCTCCGGGGCGAAATTAAGATTTTCATCAGAGAGATTTTGTCAAGCAGCCATCCATGGATTTTTTTCCTGCTTTGCCATCCATGGCAAAGCGTTCGCCGGAAAAAAGCTACGCTTTTTTTGGACAGCACCGGCTCACCCTCTCCGGGGCGAAATTAAGTATAAATTTTTTTAAAGGTTAACAAACTTAAGTTGACGATGACATTTCTAACACAGATTCTTTTGCGGCTGCGTTAGATTCTTGGCTTGAAACCGCAAAAATTATACTAAGGATTATTGATGCAGGTAATAACCATAAAGCGAATTTAAAATCTGATATAGTATATGCAAGTATAGCTTTTGATGTATTTAGCAGTACGTGTAAATCTAATAATAAGCCAAATAGCGGGATAAAAATAGCTCCGCCAGCCATAACTACGGTTGAGCACAGACTTATGGCAATTGCACTATGGTTTTCTCCATTGTTTTCGATGATGGCAGGATAAACAATAACCTGCGCACTAATACAAAATCCAAGCAAAAAGAAGATTATGTCGACAAATATTATTGCTGGGTGGTAAAGTGTCATTAATATTAATACTAGTAATAGTGTTGCGATCGCTCCCATATACATAGGGAATTTTCTTTTTTCAATTTTGTTTGCCAGCCAGCCAAAAAATGGTGATCCGATAATGCTGCCGATAAATAACATAGTATTGCAATGTGCAGCTTGATATTCTGTCATGTGTAAGGCGTGTGTAAGATAATGTATGCCAAAAGCCGCACCAAAAATAAAAGTAGGAATACTTAAAAAACTTGCATACAAGCTAAAAACCCAGTTTTGTGAATTCTTGATAACAGCTATTATTTCTTTTATAAATGTTTTTATGCATGACGTACTTAGTGTACTGTTTTTTTCGTTGCTGCAGTGATTATTTTTAACAAATAAAAAAGTAATGCAAAGTATAATTATGCCAAATACTGCATTACATTGTACCGCAAATCTCCAATTAACTATCTCAGTTAACCAAATAAGCGGAGTATGACTTGCAACACAACCAGTGGTGCCTATTGCTATTAGTATACCACTTACTAATGCGATTTTATTTGGTTTAAACCAATCTGCAACCAAACTTAGTGGTGTTATAAATGCGATAACTCCACAAACACCAATTACAAAATAGCAGGCTGCGATAACAAATAAGTTACTTGTAATAGATATTGTAGTTAGACACATTGAAGTGATTATTAGCGTTATTATTAGCAAATTTTTTTTAGAATACTTATCAATTATGTATCCTGATGGTATTGCAAATATTACATTTGCCCAAAAATACATAGCAGTTAAAATGCTTAGTTTTGTAGCATTTATGTGTAAGTTTGCTGATAATAAAGGTCCAATTGCATTAAGCTGAGTCATTTGCACGAAACAGTAAAAAAAAGATAATGCGGCGGCCATGCATACTATCCAAGCTGTTAAACTGTCTTTTACAGAACCTTTAAGCAACATGACAGCCACCAGCATTTTTCTTATTTAATAATATTTTTTCTATCGTCGTACTATCTTTAGTTTTCCATGGTGACATATTATAATACTTCCAGTATTGATCTTTATGTAAAGAATATTTACCAGGGTGAATCCATGGTTTGTATGCACCGACATAGTGTAATATAACAGGTTGATTGATAGAAGTTTGCACCTCATCGTCGGAATAGCATAGTGATTTCCCATAGAATTCTAAATATTCATAATAGTCTTGTGATGTCATGATGTTATCATAGACACTTGAATTAAATTTTGGAGCTATAAATAAAGTTTTTTCGCCTAAAACACCATTCAGAATATCTTGATCAGGCCATACAATATTATTTATATACTTATTAAAATAATTTTGACATTTTTTTATAAAATTTATTTTGCGCAGTTTATTTAGATCCATTAATAATACGCCGGAATTAAAATAAAAAGTATCTATATCTAATTTCATGTGCCGTATAGCATCATATCCATGTGTTTTTTCATCAAATTCAAAAGGAGGTTCTATCACAGCGCCAATATAATTATCATTTAAATCAGTATAATATAGTTCCGATAGATCACCAGTCACAATAGTATCTGCATCTATATAAATTGTTTTATTTAATTTTGGAATTAATTTATGAATAAATAAACGATCAAACATGGCATCAGAAATGTATTTTTGCGGACATTTCTTGTTGTTAAATTTTTTCGCCAGTTTTTTTGGTACAGCATAAAAATCAAATTTAGCCTGAAATTTTTTCCAAAAGAAATCCTGCAGCTCAATCAAAGCGGATAATTCTATATTTCTGTATAACAGATGAATATGCGCTTGACACTTACTATTCAAGTTACGAATAGCAGATATGGCGGATGCCACCATTGGCCGAAGACAAATTTTATCGGAACAATATGTTATATGTACAGTTTTATTCATGGGCTCTTCATCTATATAATTTGTACAGCATAATTATAGTACACACAAGTGTAATTCGCACATATTCTATGGTAAATATATTACAAAAAATCAATGACATATGGGTGAAAAGTTAAAGTAATAACCTTAGATTTGTTTTTAGGAGTTATGACAATCCTGAAGGAGACGACCTGTGGTTCACCCATCAATCGGGCATTTATTCGGGTTGTAGTGAGAGTTGATTAGCGCTGTCAGTAATTCATCGCAATTAACTGAACACAATCCAATGTAGGTGTCAGCGGCGCCGTAGTAGATATCAATATTTTCGCCGTTCATGATTGCAGATGAAGGGAATACCACATTGTGCACATCACCCCATTGTTCCCACGGTTCATCGGGTCCAAATAATGGATAATCTAATCGGCCAATTACGCGTTGCGGATTTTTTTTATCTAGTAGAGCTGCAGCAGTGCGGTAGATTAAACCAGTTTTGGTTTCTTCCACCGTATGGTAGAAGAAAATCCATCCTAAATAAGTTTCTAGAGGCGGAATTCCGGGCGCAATATGTTGGTTTTCAAAATTATATTTTGGATAAAACATTGTATGATCGTCTAGTTCAGAAATATATTTTTTCCAGAAATCACAAGTTAGCTGTGAGAAATCATCAAAAAATACAATATGAATTCCAGGCAGCATACGATGGATAATTACATATTGTCCTTTGAATTTTTTTGGCAGTAAAACTGCATTTTTCATCCAAATATAATCATCGTCTTTTAGATTGGATAAATATTTTTTTTGATAGTCTAGATATTTGCGGGCGCACTTTAAGTCTGAGTGCTCAAAAATATTTTTGATTTCACCAAAAGTAATTTTTGGCAGCATTAATCCTTGTTTGGTAAAGTGTGGTAATTCAGTAGCGGTAGCATAAGATTGTAATACATTTTTGCCGTCAAATATTGAAAAAGTTAAATAATAGGTATCGTCGATTTTGCTGAGTCTTGGATCTTCCAATCCTAATTTTTCTTCAGGTTTTTCGGGCATTAAAATTGGCTTAGGAGAACGATAAATTACTTTGTTGTATTTAAATTTACAATAGCCAATAGTTGAGATCATCTTTTTATTTATGGCGCGATAAAACATGTGGATTTCGTCGTTAATTTTAATACATGCAGGATTTAAAACTGCATGATTTTCAAAAGCAATTTCGGTGTTAGATAAAATGATCCCTTTTTTTTCCACATGGACACGATTGTTCATGAATTTTTGCCTAATTTTAATGCGCGCGTAATTTTTGCAACGTGTTTTCCTTGATATTTTGCGATTGCTAATTCATTTTCGGATGGTGCGCGTTTACCGTCAGCACCAGCTAAAGTGGTTGCTCCATATGGGGTGCCGCCGGTGATTTCTTCCATATTCAAAAGTCTTTGTTCTGCATATGGTACTCCGACTATAATCATGCCATGGTGTAATAGGGTGGTGTGAAAACTGGTAATAGTTGTTTCTTGACCCCCATGCTGGGTTCCGGTACTGGAAAAGACGCTGCCAATTTTGCCAATTAAATCACCTTTTATCCATAATGAGCCGGTTTGATCTAAGAAGTTGCGCATTTGTGCGCACATATTGCCAAATCGTGTGGGTGTACCGAAAATAATTGCATCAGCTTCGGTTAATTGTGCTGGTTTGATGATCGGAATATCGGCAAAGGCTTCGCGCGCTTGTTTTCCGCCAGATTTTATTAAAGCGTCTTCGGACATTAATTCAGGTACTTGATATAAAGAAACCTTTGTATCGGCAATTTCTTGCGCGCCTGCAGTTACAGCTTTTGCAAGTTGGTAGATATGTCCATATAGGCTGTAGAAAACAACCTGTATATTTATCTTGTCCATGATTAATTAACTATTGTTAATCTTCTTGCGTCATTGAAATAGCGGATTCAGGGCAAGCATCTAAGCATGCTTCGCAATCAATGCATTTTTCTGGATCAATAATTGCTTTGCCGTTTTCAATGGTAATTGCTCCCACCGGGCATACGCTTACGCAAATGCCTTGAGCAGTACATTTTTCCTTGTCAACAGTTGCGGTCATTTGTGTTTCCTCCTTATCAGGTTTACTTCTTTTAGCATATGCAAATAACAGGGCCAAGTCTAGTTTTTGATAGCGTTTTTTTTAATTTTGAAAATGATTTTTTAGGGTCAATGATTCATTTTATAATTAAATTTTAAAAAATTGATATAACATCTTGTTTTTAAAAGGTTTTTTTTTGTTGATGCGTTTGATGCCTGGAAATATGATTTTGCCTTAGCTATTTTGAAACATTGACAGTGTCGTTACATCTCGATACCATTTAACGCTTATGTCTGAAACCAGGTTGCCACGCACAATTGATTTGGTAAAGTTTACTGAACAACGCGGTCATTTAGAAGGTGTTTTGGCGCTTGCTGATATGCCCAGGCTGCAAGAAATGCTTCGTTTAAAGCAGAATTTAGGTAAGGCAAAAGTTACGGTAGATGGCGGTATCGATCAGCAAGGGTTACGCTACTTGAAAGGGCGGGTAATTGCTGATGTATCCTTACAATGTCAGCGTTGTTTGCAAACTATGATAAGTCATTTGGATATCAGGTTTTTATTGAGTCCGGTACATGATGGTAAGGAAGCTGCACAGTTGCCTCAGACATATGAGGCATTATATTTGACGCAGGCGGAAACTGATTTGTTAACTATAATTGAGGATGAATTGCTGTTAGCTTTGCCGTTAGTGCCGAAGCATAATGCTAAGGATTGTGCGGCAGCAATGCTGGGTATTACTAATGTGGGTGAGGAAAAACGTCCTCATCCATTTGCTAAATTAGCAGAACTTAAAAAACGTAAAAAATGAGGTTAAAATTATGGCTGTTCAGAAAAGCAAAAAATCACGTTCCAGAAGAGGCATGCGCCGTGCGCATGACGCGTTGAATAAACATCCACAGTTATCCGAGGATCAAACCACCGGAGAAAAACATCGACGTCATCATGTAACACCAGATGGATATTATCGTGGTAAGCAGGTTATAGTGCCTAAAGAAGAAACTGAGGAAGAAGAATAAATGACAAACCAGGTAACAATTGCATTAGATGCAATGAGTGGTGATAATGGTTTAGATGTTGTTATTCCTGCCGCTATTGATGCTGTTAAACAGCATACAAATCTGCAATTAATTTTAGTTGGTGATACAGATGCAATTACTGCATCGTTACAAAAATATGATTCATTGAATCATCCGCAATTAACCATTCATCATGCTTCACAAGTTATTGCTATGGATGAAACTCCAATTTCTGCATTACGCTACAAAAAAGATTCTTCAATGCGTGTTGCAATTAATTTAGTCAAAGAAAATCAAGCGCAGGCTTGTGTAAGTGCAGGTAATACTGGAGCATTGATGGCGATAGCACATTTTATGTTAAAAACTTTAGCTGGAATTAAGCGTCCAGCTATTATGAGTGATATGCCTTCGCGGAATGATGATGGTTGTGTGCGTATGTTGGATTTAGGTGCAAATATTGATGTAACTTCTGAAATGTTATTTCAGTTTGCGGTAATGGGTTCGGTGTTGACTTCTGCGGTTACCGGAATTGAAAAGCCAAAAGTTGCCCTATTAAATATTGGTGAAGAGGAAATGAAGGGTAATGAAGTAGTCAAAAAAGCTGCTGTTTTGTTGTCTCAATGTAAAGATATTAATTATATTGGTTTTGTTGAAGGTAATGATATTTTTACAGGTGTTGCTGATGTAATTGTATGTGATGGTTTTGTCGGTAATGTGGCATTAAAAGCTATGGAAGGTTTGGCTAGATATATAGGTTATAGTATCAAAAAAGCTTTTCGTCGTAATGTTTTAACTAAATTAGCCGGAGCGTGTGCCATTTTTGTTTTAAAACCATTAATGAAACATTTAAATCCTGAATTTTACAACGGCGCTAATTTTATTGGTTTAAAGCATATTGTAATTAAAAGTCACGGAGGAGTTACTGCGAAAGGATTTGAGCAAGCAATTGAGCGTGCGATTGTAACCGTAGAAAAAGATGTGCCTAATTTAATTGAACATAAGGTGACTGAAATTATGGCTAAAGAAATATAATTTAGCCATATAAGATAAAAATTATCTTACGATAGATATGAATATGAATTACGCTTTATTGAAGTCATCCCGGAAATTTGGCCACAGGCCAAATTATCCGGGATCCACCGTGAAGATAAAAAAATTTGTTTTACTGGATCCCGCGATCAACTGACTTGGTCGCGGGATGACGAAGGAATTATTGAATGACATATACAAAAATAATTGGCACGGGTTCATATTTACCAGAAAAAATAATTACTAATTTTGATTTAGAAAAGATGACGGATACCACAGATGAGTGGATAGTTACGCGTACGGGTATTCATCATAGGTATGTAGCCGGCAAACAAGATCTTCCGGTGTATATGGCGGAGCAAGCAGCAAGAAAAGCGTTAAATGTCGCAAATCTTCAACCAACAGATCTTGAATTAATTCTTGTTACTACAGTTTCTCCTGAAAAATTTTTTCCTAGCACTGCTTGTTTGTTAGAAGGGCGATTGCAGACTAATAATTGTATGGCGTTTGATTTAAATGCAGCATGTTCGGGTTTTATTTATGGATTAACTGTAGCTGATCAATTCATTCGTGCTGGAACTGTGAAGCGTGCTTTAGTTGTTAGTACTGAAGTTATGACTTCATTTGTTGATTGGCAGGATCGTAATACTTGTGTGTTATTTGGTGATGGTGCGGCTGCGGTTGTAGTTGAAGCAAGTAATGAACCAGGTATTATTACAAGTAAATTGCGCGCTAACGGTAAAACACATGAAGTATTGTATTCAAATACTAATCTTTTTGGTGAGGAAAAAACAAATCCAAAGAGTACACGGATTAACATGAAAGGTCGTGAATTGTATAAGCCCGCAATCGAAGCAATGACCTCTATCGCTAAAGAAGTTTTAGTTGATGCTAATATGGGGATTGATGATGTAGATTGGCTGATACCGCACCAGGCTAATCAGCGGATGATTGAAATGATAATTAAAAAATTAGGTATTGCTTCTGAAAAAGTAATTATTACTATTGGTGAGCATGCAAATACATCAAGCGCTTCTGTACCGTTAGCTTTGGATTATGCATTACGTACTAACTTGATTAAACCGGGGCAAAATGTAGTTTTAGATGCTTTTGGTGCTGGACTTGCGTGGGGTGCAATTTTAGTAAAATTTTAGGGGATATACTGTTATTCATTGAAAATGCGAATATTGACATTAAATTGGAACTCGCGATTTTACAACCAGTTTGTTTGTGTAAAATCGCGAGTCAGCAAGCATGAAAATAACTGAAAAAGAACACAGATTTACCATGCGCGGTAGTTGCCACAGAAATTTAATAAGTAATTTGGCAGTACAAATTTCGCATTTTGAAGTAAAATGAGAACTAAATTATGCAAAAAAATTTGGCGATAGTGTTTCCGGGACAAGGTTCACAAAAAGTTGGTATGCTTACTCAGTTTGCTGAGAAGTATTCTTTAGTTGCTGAAAATTTTGCGCGCGCATCTCAAGTTTTAGGGTATGATTTATGGGAAATTGTAGTTCAAGGCCCAGCAGAGAAACTAAATCAAACTATTTATACGCAGCCGGCAATGTTAGTTGCTGATGTTACTATGTGGCAAATTTGGCAAGAACAAAATAATGATAGGCCGGTATTGATGGCCGGACATAGTTTGGGTGAATATGCTGCTTTAGTAGCAGCATCTGCCATAGATTTTAGTGATGCGGTAAGTTTAGTAAGTAAGCGGGCACATTTCATGCAGGATGCAGTGTTACCTGGTGATGGTGTTATGGTAGTAATTCTTGGTTTGACAGCTCGCGAGGTTGTAAAAGTTTGTGGCGAAGTGTCTGGTGAACAAGTTGTGCAGGCAGTTAATTTTAATTCACCGCAACAAGTAGTAATTGCAGGTCACACGCAAGCTTGTGAAAGAGCGATGAGTGCAGCAAAAGAAGCTGGAGCTAAAATCGTAAAAAAATTACCGGTTAGTGTTCCTGCACATAGTTTGTTGATGAAACCGGCTGCGGAACAATTTGCTGAATATTTGCAGAACATAGAAATTCAATCGCCTAAAATATCAGTTATCAATAATGTTGATGTGAAAATTAATCATGATCCTGAGGAGATTCGCAGCGCCCTGGTGCGTCAGCTATACAATCCAGTGCGCTGGGTTGAAACTATTGAATTTATGGTTAAGCAAGGTGTTGATACAATTATTGAATGTGGTCCAGGAAAAGTATTGATGGGTTTAAATAAAAGAATTAATACTAATGTAAAACACCTAAGTTGTCGGGACGTGAGCTTCACATAATTACAAGGCTTTGTTTGCTGCCTTGTAATTATGTGAAGCTCCGTCCCTCTGATGAGTTATGTAAGAACTTAAGCGGGACGTGAGCTATTACATAATTACAAAGCCATGTTTGTTGCTTTGTAATCATGTAAAGCTCCGTCCCTTAAAGATATTAATTATAAACACAAATATCAGGAGAAAAACGATGGATATTTCTTTAGATGGTAAAATAGCATTAGTTACTGGTGCAAGCCGTGGAATTGGTAAAGCAATTGTTTTGGGTTTGGCGGAACAAGGTGCTCAGGTTATTGGTACCGAAATTAATGAAGAGGGAGCTGCGGCAATTACGGATTATCTTAAAAATGCAGGCTTAAAAGGCTGCGGTAAAGTTTTGGATGTAACCCAGCATGATGCGATTACTAATTTAATTAGTGAAGTTAAAAATGAATTTGGAGTCATTCAAATTTTGGTAAATAATGCTGGAATTACACAGGATAATTTAGCGTTGCGGATGAAACCAGAACAGTGGGAATCGGTTATTGATGTTAATTTGAATGCGGTTTTTTATATGACGCAGGCTTGTTTGCGGGATATGATTAAAACGCAGTGGGGACGTATTATTAGTGTTAGTTCAGTAGTTGGAGCTATGGGCAATCCCGGACAGGTTAATTATTGTGCTTCAAAAGCAGGCATTATAGGTTTTACTAAAGCATTGGCAAAAGAAATTGCGATACGTAATGTTACTGTAAATGCAGTTGCGCCGGGATTTATTAATACAGCCATGACTGAAAGGTTAAATGATAAGCAAAAAGAAGCAATTTTGCAGATGGTGCCAATGAATCGTATCGGTAGTACTGATGAGGTTGCAGCAGCGGTTGCATTTTTTGCATCGCCGGCAGCATCGTACATTACTGGTCAAACCTTGCACATTAATGGCGGGATGTATTAGTATCTAGTTTCTAGATTTTGCTTGCAAGTTGTGATAGTTTCTCTAAACTATGTAAGTTTTTAGATTTTTTGTTAACCAATATGAGGAATGAATCCATGAGTGATGTTGGAGCACGTGTAAAACAAATTATTGTTAATCAGCTAGGCGTTAAGCTTGAAGAGATTAAGGATGAATCTAAATTTATTGAAGATCTGGGTGCAGATTCTTTAGGAACCTTTGAATTAGTTATGGCTCTTGAAGAAGAATTTGGGATTGAAATTCCAGACGAAGAAGCCGAAAAAATTACTACTGTAGGCGAAGCAATTAAACATATTGAAGCGACACAAAAAGAGGAATAATAGGCGGCGTTATTATGAAACGGCGAATTGTAGTAACTGGTTTGGGAATGTTGTCTCCGCTAGCTAATAATGTGGAAGATTCTTGGCAAGCAATTTTAGCCGGCAAAAGTGGTGTGCGCTTAATTGATTTTTTTGATACCGAAAAGTTATCTTCTAAAATTAGCGGCAGTGTAAAAAATTTTGAAGCTGATAAATATTTTGATCAAAAAGAAGTCCGCAAATTGGATTTGTTTTTGCAATATGGCATTGCTGCTGCAGTTCAAGCCGTAGAAGATGCCAATCTTAAAGTTTCTGAGGATCAAGCGCCGCGTGTTGGTACAGTAATTGGTGCTGGCATGTGCGGTATGCCGTTGTTAAGTAAATCTCATGAAATAATGCTTAATTCCGGGCCGCGTCGGCTTTCGCCGTTTTTTATTCCGGCAATTATTACTAATATGCTAAGCGGTTTAGTTTCTATGCGGTTTGGTTTACGAGGACCAAATATTTCTATTGTAACTGCTTGTGCAACCGGTACGCATAATATTGGTACCGCAGCAAGATTTATCAGTTATGGTGATGCAGATGTAATAGTATGCGGCGGCGCTGAAATGTCTACTTGTCGGCTTGGCGTAGGCGGATTTTGTGCAATGCGTGCTTTATCAACTCGTAATGATGAGCCGGAAAAAGCCAGCCGACCGTGGGATAAAGATCGTGATGGTTTTGTTATGGGTGATGGCGCTGGTGTTGTGGTGCTGGAAGAATTAGAGCATGCTAAAAAACGCGGTGCAAAAATTTATGCTGAGCTTGTGGGCTTTGGTATGAGCGGAGATGCGCATCACATTACTTTACCGAGTGTTGATGGTCAGGCATTGTCGATGCAGAATGCGATTAATGATGCAGGTCTTAAACCAGAAGACATTGATTATATCAATGCTCATGGTACTTCAACGGTACCTGGAGATATTTCAGAAGTTGATGCAATTAAAAAAGTATTTGGTCCTCATGCGTATGAGTTAGCGGTTAGTTCAACCAAATCAATGACAGGTCATTTATTAGGGGCAACCGGTGCAGTTGAAGCGATTTTTAGCATTTTGTCGATTCGTGACCAGATTGCACCGCCGACCATTAATTTAGATAATCCTGAGGAAGGATGTGATTTAAATTTTGTGCCTCATCACGCCCAGCAAAAAACCATCAGAGTAGCTTTATCTAATTCATTTGGTTTTGGCGGTACTAATGGTACGCTAATTTTCAAAAAGTTTGTAGAATGATGCGTAAGTTTTTTTTGTTATTGCTCGCAGTTTTTATTATTGTGGTAATTTTTTGTCTTCATTTTCTTTATAGTCCTATCGTTAAAAAAGATTTATATTATGTTGTGAGAGCGGATACCAACGCGCGAAAGTTAACTAATGATTTATATCGATTAACAGATTTGAAATATCCAGCTTTATTGCGTTTGTTGATTGAGTTTCATCGTGATGATAAACGGTTAAGGACTGGAGAATATTTTTTTCCGCGCGGTAGTAACATAGTGCAAATTGTAAGTAAAATTGTTAATGGTAAAATTCATTATCATTTGTTTACCATTGTGAATGGATATAACTTTTCGCGGGTATTTGCCAGATTGGAAAGTTCTTCATTTCTTCAACATACTTTGAAAGATAAATCTCCTGAAGAGGTTGCCAAATTAATGCGGCTAAAACATAAAACCCCTGAAGGATTGTTGTTTCCTGAAACCTATTATTGCACGCGTGGTGAAACCGATTTGCAAACTTTAAACCGCGCGCACCAAGAAATGTTGCGCTATTTACAGAAAAAATGGCCGCAGCGTGCTAAAGATTTACCGTTTAAAACTCAATACACTGCGTTAATTGTTGCATCGATGATAGAGAAAGAGGCGCATATCAAAGGAGAAAAACCAATTATTGCTGGGATTATTGAGCATCGATTGCAAAAGTGGATGCGTCTGCAAATTGATGCTACGGTAATTTATGGAATGGGAAAAAAGTTTAATGGTGGTTTAACGCGTAAAGATTTGCATACTAAAACTCCGTATAACACATATACGAATTATGGTTTGCCGCCAACGCCAATTGCAATGCCGGGAAGGGATTCAATAGATGCGGCGTTACATCCTGCTAAAACTGATATGCTGTATTTTGTAGCAAAAAAAGACGGCAGCCATGTGTTTTCACGAGACTTAGAACAACATAACAAAAATGTGGAAAAATACCAGTTGCAGGAGAAAGATTAGGCGGGACGTGAGCTATTGCATAATCATGAGGTTGTAGTTAGATTCATTGGGGGTCGGAGCGTTACATGATTACAAAGCAACAAACAAGGCTTTGTAATTATGTAAAGCTCGCGACCCGACAACCTCATGCCTTGTAATCATGTAAAGCTCCGACCCTCAAAGGTATTAGCTAGTACCAAGGAACAACTATGACAGGCAAATTTATTACATTCGAAGGAATAGAAGGAGCGGGGAAGTCAACCGCAATAGAGTTGGTGCAGCAGTATTTGCAGCAGCAAAGCGTGGAGATTGTGGTAACGCGTGAGCCGGGAGGCACAAAAGTCTCGGAAGTTATTCGTGATGTTGTGCTTAACCGTCATGATTTAGATATAGTTGCAGATACGGAATTATTGTTATTTTTTGCTGCACGTGCGCAGCACATTGCGCAAGTAATTAAGCCGGCATTATCACAGGGAAAAATAATTTTGTGTGATCGATTTACTGATGCAAGTTTTGCGTATCAATGCGGCGGCCGCGGTATTGCGGAAGAGCGCGTTGCAGTTTTGGAGCAATGGGTACAACAAGATTTGCAGCCTGATTTAACTATTTTAATGGATTTACCGGTCAAGGTTGGATTACAACGCGCCAAAAAACGCAGCAAACTTGACCGTATTGAAGTTGAGCAATATAATTTTTTTGAAAAAGTGCGGGCATATTATTTAAAGCGTGCTAAAAATTATCCTGAGCGTTTTCGTGTCATTGATGCAGGCGCTCCATTAAATAAGGTTAAACAAGAATTGCGGGAAATAATTGATAGTGGAATTTTATGAATATTTTACCGTGGCAAATTTCACAATGGGAAAATTTACAAAGTTGCCGCGTTCAGCAAAAATTACCGCATGCATTATTATTTACGGGTGCAGCAGGTGTTGGTAAATATAATTTTACGCTGGAATTTGCGCATTCATTATTATGCGGGCAAAATTGTTGTGGAAGCTGTAAAAGTTGCAAATTGTTTGAAGCAGGACATCATCCGGATTTAAAGATAATTGAGCCAGTTGATGATAAAGCGATTAAGGTTGACGAAATTCGTAATATCGTTAGTTTTGTAAATTATTCCGCACATGTGAGTTCGTATAAAATTGTAATTATTAATGTCGCTGATAAAATGAATCTTAACGCAGCTAATGCTTTATTAAAAACTTTAGAAGAACCTAATAAAAAAATAATTTTAATTTTGGTGACAAATAGACCAATGAGTTTGCCGGCAACAATTCGCAGTCGTTGTCAGACGGTTTTTTTTCCTGCGCCTAAAAAAGAAGTCGCATTAAAATGGTTGGAATCTCTTGATGTTACGTCAGCTTGCGCAGAGCTATTATTAGAATTTGCACATGGTGCACCATTAAAAGTGCTGGATTTTGTTAAGCAAGATTTATTAGCTGTGAGGCAAGAAATTTTTCAAGCTTGGTGTGAGTTGTTAGCTGGAAAGGTTGCGTTAGTTTCAGTTAGCCAAGCATGGCAAAAATTAGATGTAGCGCAAGTTTTATTTCATTTAACTAGCTGGATTACAGATTTGATTCGGTTACGTAGCAATGAAACAATAAAATTAATTAATTTTGATTTTGCTGAACAATTAAAAAGCATTGCTAAGAAATTTGAAATTAAAAATTTGTATAAATTTTATGATGATTTAATTGCAGCACAAAATTTATTACACAGTTCGTGCAACTTAAATCCGCAATTGGTTATTGAAAATTTGTTGGTAGGTTTTGTGATTTAGAAAATGTCATAAATTCTTTGCAAAAATCATCGACAATTAAAAATAAACTAATTACAATACGCTTTTTCAAAACAAAGTCACACTTAGAATTAATTACAACAAGGGTGTAAAAAAATTATGATGACAGAGCATAAGGATAAAAAGGTTGCGAAAAAAAGTAATCAATGGGATCGTGCTCAAGAGTTTGCTCGTTTTTTTGGGATAATCTTTAATAATGCATTACGTACAGGTGAAACCGCTTATTTTACTTGGCTCATCCGTTCGGTGTTAGATTCTGATTATCAGGCAGCGGCGGGGATGAGTATGAGTTGGAGATTATTTTTACAATCTCCTTATTTAGCCGCTGCAATTGCGACTAGTATTGTGACATCTTTCATGGATGGAGAGAAAATACCTAGAGAAAAAATCCAACAAGCACTGCGTAATGGTCAATTAATAGGCATATTTTGGGCTATATTAACGTGTCAAGCGTCATTGTTTATAGAACAAATATTAACTTTATTAGGCCAACCTAAAAAACAGATTGAAATTGCTGGTGCTTACTTTATGCCTGGATATACATTAACACTGCCTGCGATGATGCTGACTTTATTTAACGAGAAGTATTTGCTTGGTCTAAAAGGTTGGCACTTTGTGCCAGCGCTGGGAAGTCAGGTGATAAGTTCATTATTATATTTATTAAGTCCTTACTTTGATAAAAATGATATGAGATTTAGATCTATGGGGCTTGGTACCGCTGCTCAGTATTGGACTAATTTTATTTTATTAGAAATATATATGGCTGTAGTGTTTAAAATAAAAACTTCACAGTTTAAATTTAATAAAAAGTATTTTAAACAGATATTAAAAATGTTTTATCCTCTAGTTGCGCAAATAGTAATGGAATTAGCTACTGTTAATATAGATGATATGTTTGCAGGTTTATTTGGTGGTAAAATTGGAGCGATGTTGTACTCTGTTGCCTTACCATATATTTCTTTGTTAGTTATTCTCACTCTTGGATTGGCCGATGCTGTAAGATTGCTGGTTAGTAGTGCTATGGGAGAGAAGAACTATTGTCGTGCCCGTATGTGGGGATGGGGTGGCCTAGCTTTTGGAACGATTCTTGCAGCTATAATTGCAGTTGTGTTTTATATTTGGCGTGATCCGTTGGCTAAAATTTTTCTTTCTTCAGATGTGCAAGAAACAATTGTGACTTTAGCTGGTTGGTTAGTTTTTATGGTAGGCGCTGGAAATTTTACGGATCTGATTCGTAATATATCGACAACTTTAGATATTACTATAGGTAATACTTGGTTTCCTATAATAATTAATAGTATTTCTCTTGCTCTTGGAGTTAGTGTTTCTGCATTGTTAGGTTATTTTTTGGGAAAAAATGATAATAGAATTGCTGCGCATGGAGTTTTTGGGGGCCAGATCGTTGGTCTTACTTCGGGTATCCTTGTAATTTTAGCGTGGATACGTCAAAGCATTACTAATAAAGCTATGGAATTAACACAGACAGTTGGTTATTGGTTTGGATTGTGGAAAAGAACTGAAAAAATTGATGCAAAGAAAGAAAAGAAAGAAAAGACTGACGAAGTGATTTCTCCTACTGATACTGAGACTAGTACTGGTGGTAATACGAGACGACACACATTTTTTAGTAGTGAGCATAAGCGTGAGCATAGACCCGAGCCCGGATGTTTTGGTAAGATGAAAGAGTATTTTTCTTGTAATATTTTGTAAGAAGTTGTTATCGAAGATTTTGCAGTAAATTCTTAATGTCTTGCGGCAGTTCAATTTGCCATTCCACCCATTCATGATTGCTGGGGTGGGTTAAGCCAAGTTTGCTGGCATGTAAGGCTTGGCGTTTGAAATTTTGCAGCGTTTTAATTAGTTTTTCTGATGCATTTTTTGGCAGTCGTATTCGGCCGTAGACTTGGTCGCCAACAATTGGGTGGCGAATGTGAGCTAAATGTACCCGGATTTGATGAGTGCGGCCGGTTCCAAGTTTCACACGCAAGTGGGTGAAATTTTTGTATTTTTTGATGATGCGGTAATGAGTTGTTGCGACTTTGCCGCGATCAACATCAACAACCGCCATTTTGGTACGTTTGGTAGGATGGCGGCCAATTTGGGTTTCGATGGTGCCTCCGCTAATCAGTTCACCATAAACGATAGTTTCGTATTCGCGGTGAATTTTGTGTTGTTGCAGTTGTCTAACCAGATAAGTATGTGCTTTTAGTGTTTTCGCAATGACCAAAAGTCCGCTGGTATCTTTGTCTAGCCGGTGAATAATGCCAGCTCGCGGGATATTTTTTAGCTTGGGAGCATGATGTAATAATGCATTTAATAGCGTGCTGGCGCGATTTCCAGCACCTGGATGGACTACCAGGCCCGCTGGCTTGTTAATTATTAGAATATCATTATCTTCATATACAATATTTAGTTCGATTGGTTCAGGTTGGTGAGTTGTTTGCTCTTCGAATTCGACATCAATTACCACAATTTCGTCACCTGCGACTTTGGCTTTTGGCTGCCAGAACTCGCCATTTATGGTGATTCTATGCTTATCTAGCCAATTTTTGAGGAGAGAACGTGAATATTCTGGCAATAATTTAGCCAAAGCTTGATCGATGCGGTTACCAGCAAGTTCTGCTGGTATAGTTAATTTTTGTTTCATGATGGCAGCTTACAACATATTATTGGTGATTGGCAATATTGCGCTTCGTTTCTTCGGTAAATATCGTTATAATTGCTGCAATATTTTCAGAGAGGATAAGAAATGAAAGGTGCTAAATTTGCAATTTTATTGATAGCTGTGTTGTTGTTTGCTGGTTGTGCTAAGACACAGGATGTATCGACTTTGTATCCAAATAAATCTGAGGCGCAGATTTTTCATGACGGTGAACATTTGATGTTAAAGGGTGATTATAGTAAGGCGGTTAAGCATTTTGAAGTATTAGATGCCCGTTATCCTTTTGGCAGATATTCACGTCAAGGGCAATTAGATATTATTTATGCTTATTATAAAAATAATGACATTCCTTCGGCTTTGGCTGCTGTAGATCGTTATATTAAGTTATATCCCACAGGTCCGAATATTGATTATGCTTATTATATGCGTGGTTTAATTAGATTTAATCAAAATCATGGTTTTTTTGAAAAATATTTCCCAACAGATTTTGCTAAGCGTGATTTAACTACTATGCGTCAAGCTTATGCTGATTTTAGCATATTATTGCATTATTTTCCGCGAAGTAAATATGCTCCTGATGCTAGAGTACGGCTTCGTTATATTCGCAATATTATGTCCAGGCATGAATTACAGGTTGCAGAATTTTATTTTAAGCATGATGCTTATATTGCTGCGGCAGACCGGGCAAGTGAAGTAGTGCGGTTTTATCAGAAAACGCCGTCAGTGCCGCAGGCTTTGGCGGTTATGGTAAGATCTTATCGTAAATTAAATTTAGCTAAAAATGCCAACGATGCATTACGTGTTTTACAAACTAATTATCCTAATTCGAAAGAATTATATTCATTATAAAAGGTTTTGGGTTGCTTTTTTCTCCTCCGGGCACTTCCATGTGCCACGCGCTTCCATCCATGGGCGCGAGTCGTCGCAAAAAGCAACCCAAAACCTTTTAATTGATTTTTTGAGGTGTTATGAGTATACAAAACATTCGTAATTTTTCGATTATTGCTCATATTGATCATGGTAAATCAACTTTAGCTGATCGGTTTATTCAATTGTGCGGTGGTTTAACTGAGCGTGAGATGTCTGAGCAGGTATTAGATTCGATGGAGATTGAACGTGAACGCGGAATCACTATTAAAGCGCAAAGTGTTACATTAGATTATAAAGCCAATGATGGACAGATTTATCAATTAAATTTTATTGATACGCCGGGTCATGTAGATTTTGCTTATGAAGTTTCTCGTTCTTTATCTGCTTGTGAAGGTGCATTATTAGTGGTAGATGCATCTCAGGGAGTTGAAGCGCAAACAGTAGCGGTTTGTTATATGGCGCTTGAACAGAACTTGGAAGTTATTCCAGTGTTAAATAAAATGGATTTACCGCAGGTAGAACCAGAACGGGTAATTGCTGAAATTGAAGATATTATTGGTATCGAAGCACATGACGCAATTCGAGTTAGTGCAAAAACTGGAACTGGTGTAAAAAATTTATTGGAAATGTTAGTGGCTAAAGTTCCAGCGCCGGTTGGCGATGATAATTTGCCTTTGCAGGCATTGATTATCGATTCCTGGTTTGATAACTATTTGGGAGTGGTTTCGTTAGTGCGAATAAAACAGGGAATGTTAAAAGAAAAAGAAAAAATTCAGGTAATGTCAACCGGCAAAAATTATACGATGGACAATGTTGGTGTTTTTACTCCAAAACGTAAACAAATTGGTGAGTTGCATGCTGGTGAAGTTGGCTATGTTATTGCGGGAATTAAAGATATTCATGGCGCTCCGGTTGGTGATACTTTAACGCATGCGGGCAAGCCGGCAAATGAACCTTTGGCTGGTTTCCAGCGGGTTAAGCCGCAAGTATATGCTGGTATGTTTCCGGTTAATTCTGAAGATTATGAGTCGTTTCGTGATGCGTTAGAGAAATTAAGTTTGAATGATGCGGCACTGTTTTATGAGCCGGAAAATTCGGTAGCGCTTGGATTTGGATTTCGTTGCGGTTTTTTAGGTTTATTGCACATGGAGATTGTGCAGGAAAGACTAGAACGTGAATATGATTTAAATTTAATTACTACCGCTCCCACAGTTATTTACGAAATTGTAACTACTAAAGATGAAATTTTACATATTGATAATCCGGCAAAGTTACCGGCAGCAAATTTTATTGCTGAGATGCGCGAACCAATTGTTACTGCGCATATTTTAGTTCCGCAAGAATATGTTGGCAGTGTAATGAAATTGTGTATTGAAAAGCGCGGCGTACAAACTAAAATGATTTACCACGGAAATCATGTGGCATTAACGTATGAAATGCCGATGGGTGAAGTAATTGTGGATTTATTTGATCGGCTAAAATCGGTTAGTCGTGGTTATGCTTCACTTGATTATAGTTTTACTCGTTTTCAAACTGCTGATTTAGTTAAATTGGATATTTTAATTAGCGGAGAAAAGGTTGATGCTTTATCTTCGATTGTGCATAAAGATCAGGCTTATAAAAAAGGCGAAGCATTAACGCGTCAACTAAAGAAAATTATTCCGCGGCAAATGTTTGCTATCGCAATTCAAGCTGCAATTGGTAACAATATTATTGCGCGGGCTACAGTATCAGCTTTGCGTAAAGATGTAACTGCAAAATGTTACGGCGGTGATGTTACCCGCAAACGTAAATTATTAGAAAAACAAAAGAAGGGCAAAAAGCGCATGAAAAAAGTTGGTAAAGTTGATTTGCCGCAAGAAGCGTTTTTAGCTGTGTTAAGAACAAAAACTGATGGCGGGTCGTGAGCTATTACATAATTATGTGGCAATGAACTAGTTTTTTTGAGGGTCGGAGCTTCACATGATTACAAAGCATGAAGTTGACGGGTCGTGTGCTTCACATAATTACAAGACCATGTTTGTTGTCTTGTAATCATGTGAAGCTCCGACCCTCAAAGATATTTGAATAAAGGGTCGGGTCTTCACTCATTACATGATGCAACATACACGGCATATGTAATGAGTGAAGCTCCGACCCCCTAAAGAAAGAGGAACCAAACATGAGTATAGATTTACCATTGATTTTAGTAATATGTTTATTCGTTACCGGAATAATTTGGCTGTTTGATGCGCTGTTTTTTGCGCAGCGCAGAAAGCAGACAGGAAAAAAATTGCCTATAATTATAGACTATGCCCGTTCATTTTTTCCCATTATTTTGGCTGTGTTAATTATTCGCTCTTTTATTATTCAGCCTTTTCGTGTGCCTAGCGGCTCATTAGAACCTACTATTTTAACTTGGGAATTTATTGCAGTAAATCAGTTTTCTTATGGTTTGCGTTTGCCGGTGCTGCATACCAAAATATTTAAAACTGGTGAACCAAAAACTGGTGATATTGTGGTATTTCGTTATCCAGCCAATCCAAATAAGAATTATATTAAACGAGTAATTGGTACGCCAGGAGATCATGTAGTATATAAAAATAAAACGTTATACATTAACGGCAAAAAAATGCCGCAAACGTATTTAAAAGATACGATTGATTATGGAGAAGGAAATATTCCGGTAAAAATTTATCAAGAGAATCTAAATGGCATTAAGCATTTAATTTATATACATAAGAAAGGTGGATATACTGATAATATTGATATTGTAGTGCCTAAAAACATGTATTTTATGATGGGTGATAATCGGGATGGCAGCGAGGATAGTCGTTATTGGGGATTTGTGCCTGAGGCTAATTTAGAAGGCAAAGCGTTTTTTATTTGGTTTAGCTGGGATCAATATAAACATAAAATTCGCTGGCATAGAATTGGTACGAGGATTTAATTTATGGAACAAGATTTGTCTGAATTAATGCATAGAATTGATTATAAGTTTAATGATATTACATTATTAAAAACGGCTTTAAGTCATCGCAGTTGCGGCAAAGTGAATAATGAAAGGTTAGAGTTTTTAGGTGATTCGCTGGTTAATTTTGTGGTGGCAAATGAGTTATTTAAGCTTTTTCCTTCAGCCCAAGAGGGACAATTGAGTCGTTTAAGGGCATATTTAGTTAGAGGAGAAACTTTGGCAGAGATTGCTAAAGAATTTGATTTAA
This sequence comes from Gammaproteobacteria bacterium, assembly GCA_050123375.1. GTDB lineage: Bacteria > Pseudomonadota > Gammaproteobacteria > UBA12402 > UBA12402 > JASFHF01. The sequence goes on along the minus strand of JASFHF010000035.1, from coordinate 1,936 downwards.
GTCGTTACATTAAATTAGGTGTAGGTGAATTTAAGAGCGGTGGTGCATATCGTATTTCAATTCTTTCTGATGCAGTTGAAGCAATTATTGGGGCAATGTTTTTAGATAGTGATTTAGAGATTTGTTATGCAAAAGTGACTAATTGGTATCAACAACGTCTCGGTGAATTATCTTTAGAAGAAGTATACAAAGATCCTAAGTCATTATTGCAGGAATTAGTACAGGCTAAGCAGTTGCCGTTACCTGAATATACTTTGGTTAAGATTACTGGTAAAGAGCACAAGCAGAAATTCATTATAGAGTGCAAAATTGCATTATTAGATAAGCCGGTTCTGGGAGAAGGAACAAGTCGGCGTAAAGCAGAACAAGCGGCAGCGAGCGCTGCTTTAGAGGAATTGGAAAATGCAGGAGAGTAAAAAACGTTGCGGCTATATTGCAATTATTGGCCGTCCTAATGTTGGTAAATCTACCTTGTTAAATCAATTGTTAGGTAAAAAAATTAGTATTACTTCTCACAAGCCGCAAACTACTCGTCATCAAATTTTTGGAATTAAAACGCAAGATAATATTCAGGCGGTGTATGTTGATACTCCGGGAATTCATGTTAAGTCCGAGCATGTGATGGGTCGTTTTATGAATCGTGCGGCTTTAACTATGATTAAAGAAGTTGATGTAATTGTATTTATGTTGGATGCCAGGGTTTGGACGAATGAAGATGAATTGGTGTTAAAACATTTAAAAGAAGTGAAATGTCCGGTAATTTTAGCCTTAAATAAAGTTGATTTAATTAAAGATAAGCAAAAATTACTGCCGATTATAGATAAAATGGCTGCAAAAATGCAATTTACCGCGATTGTTCCAATTTCCGTTAAAAAAAATATAAATATTGCTGAATTAGAAAATTTAATTCATACGCATTTACCAGAAAATATGTTTTTCTTTCCGGAAGATCAAATAACTGACAAAGATGATCGATTTATAATTGCAGAAACTGTACGGGAAAAAATTATACGGGTTACTAATCAAGAGGTGCCATATGGTACAGCGGTGGTGGTTGAATCATTGCAGGAAAAAAACGGAGTGTTGCATCTTGATGTAATAATTTGGGTTGAGCGCAAGGGGCAAAAAATCATTATTATTGGTAAGAAAGGTGAAAAATTAAAAGAAATTGGCAAACAAGCAAGACTTGATTTAGAGAAAAAATTTAATCGCAAAATTTTTATTTCGTTATGGGTAAAAATTAAAGAAGGCTGGGTTGATGATAAACGCAGTCTAATTGAGTTAGGCATGTAGGGGGGGTCACATCTTTACTTATTACAAAGCAAACTTATATAGCTTGTTGATTTTATGATGATTTTATCGGGGTCGCATCTTCACTCATTACATGATGCAACATACAACGCATATGTAATGAGTGAAGATGCGACCCCAAGGATAAATTATGAACTCTAATTTACAACCAGCATATGTATTGCATTATCGCAATTATCGCGAAACCAGTTTTTTGGTGGAACTTTTAACTAAATATGCGGGGCGTGTTTCGGTAATTGCGCGCGGTGTGAAACGTCCTAAATCGCCGATGAAAGGATTAATTCAACCATTTATACCTTTGACTGTTGCATGGCGCGGTAAAGGTTCACTACCGACACTGCAAATTGCTGAAATTTGTGGTCAGCCAATTGAATTACAGGGCGCTAAATTATTAAGTGGTTTTTATTTAAATGAATTATTAACTTATGTTTTGCACAACCATAGTCCATGTGAAGGAGTTTTTGCTTTATATGAGAATGTTTTACAAGAATTAGGTTGTGCGGATATAACTGAACCAGCATTGCGTAAATTTGAAAAACATTTACTACACGAATTAGGCTACGCACTACAGTTAAGTTATGAGGCACATACCGATATTCCAATTAGCGCGGACCAATATTATTTG
>JASFHF010000034.1:0-22943 GCA_050123375.1 Gammaproteobacteria bacterium | reverse complement strand
TTTTTCACCCGCACTATATCTTTTACGTTTTTTTATTATTGTCATCTGCTCGACCTCTTTTTATTATGGCCAAGATTATATCTTATTTTATACCATCACGTGGTCTAAATTTTGTGACCCATTATAAATAGTAATAGAAATCAATAAAACCAGTTTAATTAATACCAATTAATTAAATAAACGTTGAAAAAATATTACAACTTTCAATTTAGTAAAGTCACAGCTTATTAAAATAATATTAATTATAAATTACAAAATAAAAACAATGAGTCAATTAATAATTTAATCAATTTAAACAAATCAATAAAATCATTAAAAATAAAAATCTTTAAGCAATTCGACCACTGAGGGTTAGAACAACCCCTGCTGGCGAGGATTCGATGATCCACTTTTTGCTTCGTGAATAAATTTCCAAATTTTAATAATTAAAATACCAACGGAATTTTATTTAAGCCCTAATCTTGTATCCATTAATTGTTTTACGGTTTGACAACCGTAAGCAGGATGCTTAGCACTAACCGATGTCATTTCTGGGTTAGAGTCAAAAAACCACAAATTGCTAAATAAAGATTTAAAAAATATTTGAACCCTCAGTCAAGCTGCGGGATAACGAACTACAAGAGGTAAAAACCATGAATAAAAATAAAAATGAAATACTACAGCCACGATTGATTCGATTAAAAAATGCGCCAAAATATTTGGGAACGAATATTAATTATTTTAATCGTTATATCAGACCGTACTTAACAGAAATTCGACTAAGCAGGCAAAATGTATCATTTGATAGGCTTGACTTAGACCACTGGGTGGAGCATTATAAAAACCGCAACGGAATGTCTCGCAAGCAAACAGAAGGAGACATTCTATGGGTAGAATAAAATCACCTGGGCTCTTTAAAAGAAATGGTATTTGGCAGATTGATAAGCAAGTTGATGGTCACCGTGTGCGTGAAAGCACTGGTACCACCGATTTAGCCGAAGCTGAAAAGTATTTGGTAATGCGAATTGAGCAAATTCGGCAAGCATCAATTTATGGTGTGCGACCAAAGCGCACTTTTCGGCAAGCGGCTAAAAAGTATCTTAGCGAAAATCAACATAAAGCAAGCATTGGTGATGACGAGTTGCATATTAAGCAACTCGATAGTTTTATCGGCGATTTGCAACTTGAGCAAGTTCATATTGGAACTTTGCAGCCTTTTATTAAAGCGCGCAAAACTCAAGGCCGTAAAACTAAAAGTATCAATATTGCTTTAGGTGTCGTTCGACATATTTTAAATGTTGCAGCAACTGAATGGCTGGACGAATTTGGTCTAACTTGGTTACATTCAGCACCAAAAATAAAATTGTTGCCGGTAACGGACGCACGCGAACCTTATCCTTTATCCTGGGATGAACAAGATCGTTTGTTTCAGGAATTACCGCTGCATTTACGCAGAATGGCATTATTTAAAGTGAATACAGGTTGTCGTGAAAAAGAAGTATGTCGTTTGCAATGGCGATGGGAAACTTTTATCCCGGAGCTTAACACCAGTGTTTTTATCATTCCAAAACAATGGGTGAAAAATCGTGAAGAACGCTTAATTGTTTTGAATGATATTGCTAAGTCAGTTATTGATAAAGTAAGAGGTATGCATCCAGAATATGTATTTACTTACTCTGGGCACCCGGTTTGCAACATCAATAATTCAGCTTGGAAACGTGTCAGAAAAAAAGTTGGTTTAGAACAAGTCCGCGTGCATGATCTAAAGCATACCTTTGGCAGAAGGCTACGCGCCGCTGGGGTCAGTTTTGAAGATCGCCAAGACTTGCTGGGGCACAAATCCGGCAGAGTTACCACGCATTATTCTGCAGCAGAATTGAACAATTTAATTGCTGCTGCAAATAAAGTTTGTGATCGCGGGTCACAAGGACCAACTTTAACTTTATTGCGTAGCATTTGTGGTGGATGCGTGGAAAAAAGTTCCCACAAAATCCCCACACCAGAATATAATAACAAAAAAGCGGTCGAGCAATAATGCTATAACCGCTTGATTTATCTAATGAATCTAAGCGCGCCCGGAGAGATTCGAACTCCCGACCGCCTGGTTCGTAGCCAGGTACTCTATCCAGCTGAGCTACGGGCGCATCAGACTTTGTTGTTCTGCAATATTGATAGATATGGCGGAGAGGGAGGGATTCGAACCCTCGATGGAGTTTAAGCCCCATACTCCCTTAGCAGGGGAGCGCCTTCAGCCAACTCGGCCACCTCTCCGAAACGGCTGAGTATAACTTGAGAATTAGACTGTTGCAAGCTGAGAAAACTACACAAATTTTACAGTAAAAATAAATGATATATGATATTCATTACGATCGAGTTTTTCGTTTTGTAATGCGCCAGATTGCGCTTAGAATTAGGCTTATGATTGAGGGAAAATTCGATTGTGATGGGTATAAATACGCGCAGATTATATGCAACCACATAAACAAGAACCAAATATCCCTCTAACCAAGATATTTCCAACAATCGTCAGAAACATTATTTCTTATCGCTGCCACTGCTTTCCTTTTCTTGCTTCTCATCCTGAATACGCTGATATATTTCTTCACGGTGAACAGAAACTTCCTTTGGAGCATTTACTCCGATACGTACTTGGTTACCTTTAATGCCAAGCACGGTTACCGTCACATCATCTCCTATTATCAAACTTTCTCCTGTACGTCTTGTTAAAATCAGCATCATGAACTCCTTATATCCTTATAGTAACTATAGTACTTACTTCCTATTTAATACTTTGTATTAACTTATCTTTGCTCAATATATACACCTTGAGCAAAACCCACTCCCCAAGCTTTAACGAAAGACACTAAACACCTAGGATAGTCTTATTGTAGTAGATAAACCTTAAGAAAACCTTAAGGATTCAAATTTTCTGGTTTTTTTTGCAAAAAATCACAAAAATACCCAAAAACAACCACCTATGCTCAATTTTTGAACGAATTATCCATTAATTAAAGAAAAAAGCTATGCCATCCTTGGCCAATATTCCCTCACCCTTCTTCAATTTTCACAGGACTTACACGAAAAATTATACAGAATTGCATAATTTTGTCGCACGAAGTGCCGACCCGCAAAGGTTGCAAACCATGGATGGCTTACAACAAAAGCAATCTGCTTGGTTAAAAACCCGCATCTCATCTTTTTTCGTAAGTCTTATCTTCATTCTTCCATCAAGCAAAATAATTAACATTAATTTACTTGCACATTAAAAGAGCGTTTAATACCTAAGATCAAACTCCCCCTTTTTTCCTCCCTAATCAGGGCTAAGTTTATTTGATTTATTTCAGAAGTTATTACAATTAGCTTATAAGAACTTCTGCCATTCCATTTAATTTAAAAATTTAACTCAAAAAAGATTTGAATTATTTTTTTTCAGCTGTTTTTTTAAAACAGGAACTTTATTTTATACCTTCTTTAACATATTTTTCAACAAGAATTAATGCATTATTTAATTCGTTTAAATTATTACCACCACCTTGTGCTAAATCTTTTCTACCGCCACCTTTTCCGCCTATTTTTTTAGCAACTATGTTTATTATTTCGCCAGCATGAAAACGATTTGTGCAACTTTTTGTTACACCTGCAACTAAATTAACCACATCATTTTTAGTTGTTGCCAACACAATCACTGCTTTATCAAATTTATTTTTTAATTGATCTAATAATGTGCGCAAACCTTTTACATCAACATCTGAAACTATTGCGGTTAAAACATTTATATCGTTAATTTTTTTTGCAAGCCCAGCTAAATCATTTACAAAACTTCCAGCCAATTTATTCTTAAGTTGTTCAATGCTTTTTTGCAATTCGCGTTTTTGTAATTGTAGTTGTGCAAGCTCTGCATGATTATGCTCTTCTTGTTGTAAAACAAATTGTGAAGCACCCCAACCGGTTACTGCTTCAATTCGACGCACTCCTGCAGCCACACCTGTTTCGCTAATGATACGAAAATAACCTAAATCACCAGTGCGCTGCACATGTGTACCGCCACAAAGCTCTAATGAAAAATCGCTAATGCTTAACACACGAACCTTTTCACCATATTTTTCACCAAATAATGCCATGGCTCCCATTTTAATCGCATCATTCGGCGCCATAATATTAGTTTCTACCAAACAATTCGATAAAATTTGCGCATAAACCAATTCTTCAACTTGATATAATTCTTTTGGTGTAACCGGATTAGGATGAGAAAAATCAAAACGCAACCGATCAGCTGCAACCAAAGAACCTTTTTGCTTTACGTGTTTCCCTAAAACTCCACGTAATGCGGCGTGTAACAAATGTGTTGCAGTATGATTCAACGCAACTGCGCGGCGATTATCCGGAGAAACACAAGCAGTAACTTTATCGCCGGTACGTAATTTTCCTTGCTGCATTTTACCAAAGTGCACAATTACATTACCAATTTTTTGTGTATCATGTACCACAAAAATACCAGAAGCTAATTTAATTTCGCCTGTATCTGCAATTTGTCCACCCGCCTCAGCAAAAAACGGCGTGCAATTTAAAACAACTGCGCCTTCGCCACCTAATTCGTCTACCAATTTATTATCTTGTAGCAAAGCTAAAACTTGACTATCGCTAATTAAACTATCATAACCAACAAACTTAGTAACTGGCAGCTCCGGCAACTCAAGATTATAATCAGTTTTAAATTGACTAGAAACTTTTGAACGATCACGCTGTTGCTGCATTTCTTTTTCAAAACCTTTGACGTCAATTTCCAAACCATGTTCACGCGCAATAATTGCGGTTAAATCTTCCGGAAAACCATAAGTATCATATAATTTAAATACTACCCCACCCGGAATAACTTTTGTTTCCAAATGCTCAATATCTTCTTCTAAAATTTTCAAACCAAGATGTAAAGTTTTGGCGAATTGTTCTTCTTCATGCAATATGGTTTTTTCAATAAAATGTTGCGCTATGGAAATTTCTGGATAAGCATCGCCCATAATTTTAACTAACGGTTTAACCAATTTATAAAAAAATGGTCGGCTCATACCTAATTTATTACCATATCGAATTGCACGCCGAATAATACGACGCAATACATAACCTCTACCTTCATTTGAAGGAATAACTTCATCAGCAATTAAAAATACACTTGCACGAATGTGGTCGGCAATAACTTTTAATCCAGGATCATCAAAATCTTTTGCAGCAACAATTTGAGCAACTGCTTTAAGCAAATCTTGAAATAAATCAATATCGTAATTGCTATGTACCCCTTGCATCACTGCAGCAATTCTTTCTAAACCCATGCCCGTATCTATTGATGGTTTTGGCAACGGTGCTAAATTACCATGATGATCGCGGTTATACTGCATGAATACTAAATTCCAAATTTCTACATACCGATCACCATCTTCATCTGGAGAACCCGGAGGACCACCAGAAAATTTATCACCATGGTCATAAAAAATTTCTGAGCAAGGGCCGCAAGGACCCACATTACCCATCGCCCAAAAATTATCTTTTTCTCCACATTTGGAAAATCGTTTTGGATCAATTTTTATTTCTTTTAACCAAATATCAGCAGCTTCCTGATCATCTTGATAAACTGTTATCCATAACTTTTCTGCAGGAATTTTTAAAACATCAGTCAAAAATTCCCACGCATACTGAATCGCTTCACGCTTAAAATAATCCCCAAAACTAAAATTACCTAACATTTCAAAGAAAGTATGATGGCGCGCAGTAAACCCAACTTGCTCTAAATCGTTATGTTTTCCGCTAACCCGCATACACTTTTGTACTGAAGTCGCACGGATATAAGGCTTTTTTTCTCTACCTAAAAATACATTTTTAAACGGCACCATACCCGCATTAACAAAAAATAAACTTGGATCATCTGCTGGTACCAAAGAACTGCTGGCAACTATTTCATGCTGCTTTTTTTTAAAATAATCTAAAAAAACTTTACGTAATTTAGCTGTTTTCATCGGCTTGCTTCATTCCTTGTTTTATTTGTTCAGTAGTAAAACCTCGATATTGTAAAAAACGCATTTGTTTAGTACGCTCGTCATAATCATGCGGTGCATCAAAACCAAATTTTTTATTCCGCACTTTAATTATTTCCTGTATCCATTCATCCAAACTGATCGACAGACATTCCTCAATCAAACCATCATCAATTCCACGATCATGCAATTCTTGACGAATACGTATTGGACCAAAGCCCCGCTGCATTTTCATACGCGTATAACTTTGCGTAAATCGGACGTCACTTTGCAAATTGTCCTGACTTAATTCATCCAATACTTTTTCGATAGCTTCACGATCATATTTACGAATTAATAATTTACTTTGTAATTCGTAGCGTGAATGTTCACGCTGCGCTAACAATTTTATTGCAACATTACGAACTTCTTGCTCGCTCATTTATTCTTCAGACTCCGTTTCAGAAACGCAAGGTTTTGCAACATCCATTAATTTTGCACGTATTTTTCCCTCAATATCTGCCGCAATTTCAGAATTAGCTTGTAAAAAGTTACGCACGTTATCTTTACCTTGCCCAATACGTTCACCATTATAGCTATACCAAGCTCCGGATTTTTCAACAAAATCGTGTTTAACTCCTAAATCAATAATTTCTCCTTCACGCGAAATGCCTTGCCCATAAATAATATCAAACTCAGCTTTCTTGAATGGAGGTGCAACTTTATTCTTGACCACTTTTACACGAGTTTCGTTACCCAATACTTCATCGCCTTTTTTGATTGCGCCAGTACGACGAATATCGAGACGCACTGAAGAATAAAACTTCAATGCATTACCGCCAGTTGTTGTTTCCGGGTTGCCAAACATCACACCAATCTTCATGCGAATTTGGTTAATGAAAATTACCAGCGTATTTGAGCGCTTAATGTTCGCCGTTAACTTACGCAACGCTTGTGACATTAATCGTGCTTGTAATCCCATATGAGAATCGCCCATTTCGCCTTCAATTTCTGCTTTTGGAGTTAAAGCCGCAACTGAGTCAATTACAATCAAATCAACCGCGCCAGAACGTACCAACATATCAGTAATCTCCAACGCTTGTTCACCATTATCTGGCTGCGAAATTAACAGCTCATTTACATTAACCCCTAATTTCTCAGCATAAATTGGGTCTAACGCATTTTCAGCATCCACAAAAGCTGCGGTACCGCCATTTTTCTGACACTCAGCCACTAAATGTAAGGTTAAAGTTGTTTTACCGGATGATTCAGGACCATAAACTTCTACTATGCGTCCACGCGGCAAACCGCCAATACCCAAAGCTATATCCAGCCCTAATGAACCAGTCGAAACCACATCAATATCATGTGCAATACTGGTATCCCCCATACGCATCACTGTTCCCTTACCAAATTGTCGCTCAATTTGGCCTAATGCTGCCAATAATGCTTTATTCTTACCGCTGTCTTCTATAGATGTCACTTCCTGCTTACTTTTTGCCATATTATTACCCTCAAAAAATGATTAATTCTTGAAAAAATTAGTGTTGAAACGAATGAATATCCACTGTAGCAAAAAACCTGTAAAAGATCTACAGATTTCTTTACTAGGTAATATTCCGCATTCATACCCCCATCCGCATGTGCTTCTTGTAATAATAAAGCAATAGCGCCGACTTGAAATAATATTGGTTTTATCATATGCTGTTATTTGTAGAGATTGAATTCTATCTAGGAAACATATGTGACAACAAGCAATAAATTTATTTTAGGAATATTGATTTTTATATTTGTGATTTTAGCAATTCTTGCGGTTATTTTTAAAGCACATTTGCGCCCTTTTAACCTTATTGATAAAAACGATACCGGTACTGCAACTGTAGTAAAAAAATTATAGCTTACCTGAATAATTAATCTCATTCGGATCTATTTTTTTATCCCTATCTAACAGCTCACTAGCAACAATCCTTTTCTGAAGATTAGAATCAGAGATTAAAGATTCCGCTTCTTTACGATGTTGCTTAAAAAAGACGGCATAACCAGCCAATCCGCTTCGCAAATTTTCATCTCTCGTTATTGTAGCCACTATTATCCCCTCCCCATTCTGTTCTCTTGCATAACTGATCAACAAACTATACCCGATCATTTATGTAAGCATTTTACTATATAATTTATAAGAAATCACGCAAAATACACATTTTTATTGTACGAAATGATGACTTTTGAAATTTACCCTGATTCTTGATCAGAATCTACCCACAAATAATAAAATATATCATTTATCAAAGACAATTAATGTATTGAAATTGATGAAAAATAAAAACCGTGTGAAAAACTTAAGTACCATATTGCTATTATTTAAGCTGGGAATAATAAATAAACTCTCTGCACAAAAAGTTATAAAACACAGAACCAACTCAATAAAACAGAATCACTATCAAAACCACATAAATTAAACTCATAGAAAAGCTTAAATTTTGACCAATATAAAGATAACGCTTTGATTATTCGAAGAAAAAATTGTATATTTTTTATACTATGGTTGCAAATTTCTAAATTTATGTTAAATTAATACCCGATGAACATTTGTAAATACCAAAAACACACACCTAAAATAGCTAAAACTGCATTCGTTGACTCTATGGCCAAAGTGATTGGACAAGTTGATATTGCTGAAGATGCTTCTATCTGGCCGATGGCGGTACTTCGCGGTGATGTTAACTATATTTCGATTGGTAAACGCACTAATATTCAAGACAACTCAACTTTACATACAAGTCCTGATTGCGAGTTCTATCCCGGCGGACGACCATTAATTATTGGCGAAAATACTACTGTGGGACACAATGTGATTTTGCATGGCTGTACCATCGGCAATTTATGTTTAATCGGCATGGGATCAACTATCCTTGACGGTACCATTATTCAAGACGAAGTCATCTTAGGCGCTGCAAGTTTTGTGCCGTCAAACAAAACTTTAGAAAGCGGTTATTTATATCTGGGTTCTCCAGCAAAACAAATTCGTAAACTAACCGAACAAGAAAAACAACTATTACGCTATAGCGCTGACTGTTACGTTGAGTTAAAAAACAATTTTTCAAACTAAACCACATGATTTCAACAATGCATCAATCTTTGGTTTTCTGCCGCGAAATTTTTTAAATAATTCCATAGCATCTTCAGAACCGCCTTTTTCTAAAATACAGGTTAAAAAATCACGACCAGTTTTGCGATTAAAAATGCCGGTTTCTTCGAATTTAGCAAACGCATCAGCAGACAAAACTTCCGCCCATTTATAACTGTAATAACCTGCTGCATAACCACCGGCAAAAATATGTGAAAAACTATGCTGAAAACGATTAAATGCCGGAGTTGGCACAACGCTCACTTTTTTTCTCACTTGATTTAAAATTGTTTGAATCTGATTTTTCTTTTGTGGATTAAACTCTTGATGAAGACGAAAATCAAATAAAGCAAATTCTAATTGGCGCATCATTTGCATCGCCGCATGGAAATTTTTGCTGGCAATTAATTTTTTATATAATTTTCGCGGCAATTTCTTTTTAGTTTTATAATGTTTAGCAATTAAATCCAAACCTTCTTTTTGCCAAGCAAAATTTTCCATGAATTGACTGGCAAGCTCTACTGCATCCCATTCTACTCCGTTAATTCCAGAAACTTCCGGATAATCAACTTTAGTTAATAAGTGCTGTAAACAGTGGCCAAACTCGTGAAATAAAGTTACAACTTCATCATGAGTAAGTAATGATGGTTTATTTTTTGGAGGCTTACTAAAATTACAAGTTAAATATGCCATTGGTAATTGAATTTTTTTGTTTGATAATTTTCTTCTCACTCGACATTCATCCATCCAAGCGCCGCTGCGTTTGTGCGCTCTGGCATATAAATCCACATAAAATCCAGCAACCACTTTATTATTTCTTATAATTTCATAATATTTAACATCCTTATGCCAAATATTTTTATTTTTATACAATTTAATTTTATAACCAAATAATTTCTCCACAATAATAAACAAACCTTGCAACGCATTTTCTTCAACAAAATATGGACGTAACTCTTCTTGGGTAATAGCATAATTTTGTTTACGTAATTTTTCACTATAATAAGAAATATCCCAAGCTTCAAGTTTTGTGATTTTATATTTATTACGCGCAAATTGCTTCAGTTGCTGCATTTCTTTTTTTGCATATGAAAACGTACGTTCTGCTAATTTGGTCAAAAAATTCATAACCTGCTTAGTATTTTTTGCCATTTTGGTTGCAATTGAATACTGCGCAAAATTTTTAAATCCAAGTAATTTAGAAAGCTTCAGCTTAATTTGTAAAATTTCCTGCATAATTTCGGTATTATCAAATTTTTTCCTGGATGGCTTTTGATCTGAGGCACGCGTAACATATGCATGATACATTTTTTTGCGTAATACACGATTATCTGCATAAGTCATTACTGCATAATAAACAGGAAAATCCAAAGTTAACACCCAGCCTTGCACCTTTTTGTTTTTCGCTTCACTTTTCGCCGCTGTAATAATATGCTGAGGTAAACCCGATAACAATTTTTTATTAGTAATATGGCAATACCAGGATCTAGTTGCATCCATTACATTTTCAGAAAACTTAGTAGTTAAATTTGCTAATTGCTGCTGTAAAACAGCAAACTTTTCTTTATCTTTTTTATTTAAAGCCACACCTGCTAACTTAAAATTACGAATCTCACGCTTAATAATTCTACGCTGAATTTTATTAAGTTTTTTAAACGATTTACTGTTCGCAATTGATTTTATCGCATTATATAATTTGGTGTTATGACTAATTTCGGTATGATATTTTACTAACTTCGGCAAACAACGATTATAAATTGCTCGTAATTCTGTTGAATCCATTACACTAGTTAGATGACTAATTGGCGACCACGTCTTATCTAAACAATCATCCATTTCTTCTATAGGCACAATCAAATTTTTCCAGGTAAATTTTTTATTTTTTAAAAGTTTCACTAATTGTGCGCGATTATCAGTTAAAATTTTATCTAACGCCGGCTCAATGTCTTTATATTTAATTGCATTAAATGGCGGGAACTTATGCTTTTTTAATAAAATATTCATACTTACTCCGTAGCGAGGTCAGCGGTACCACTTAGCGGGGTCAAAGCTTGAATTTTACACTCTAAATTAAGGCGCTAAAATTCAACTTTCTACCTTTGTCTATTAAATCAAAGCGTAAAATTCAAGCTTTGACCCCATTTTTACGTACCCCGATATCATTTAAAACATCTCCAGCGGATCAACATCAATCGACCACCTCACTTTATTTACCAATTTTAATTGCACAATTTGCGGTGTCAATTTATTCATGATTTGCTGTAAATCGTTACGCTCAAGAGCCTGTAATAATAATTGCCCACGATAATATCTGTTACGCCGCAGCATTGGAGATGGAATTGGACCAAGCAACATCACTTTGTCAGTTACAAATACTCTTGCAGTATCTTTGACCGCATCTAAAAACTGCATCATAACATCTTCCCGAATAGCTTGCGCCCTAATCAAAACAAAATAAGAATACGGCGGCATTTGACTATCATATCGCTCTTGTAATGCCTCTTTCGAAAACCCTTGATAACCAGAATTAATTAATTGCAACAACAAAGAATTTTCCGGATGATGAGTCTGAATTAGTACTTCTCCTGGCTTTTCTGCTCTGCCGGCACGGCCCGCCACCTGAATTAATAATTGCCCAATACGTTCGGTAGTACGAAAATCCGCGCTAAAAAAACCATTATCCACATTTATAATTCCAACTAAAGTTACATTAGGAAAATGGTGCCCTTTAGCAATCATTTGCGTGCCAACTAAAATCTGCTTTTTGCCGTTCCTAACGTTATTCAAAATTTTATCTAGTTCACCTTTTTTACGTGTAGTATCACGATCAATACGCACCACTTCCACATCAGAAAAATATTTACCTAAAACCAACTCCAATTGTTCGGTACCAATACCAACATTAAATAATGATTTACCAGCACACGCCTGACACTCACGAGGTACAGGCTGTCTACGATCACAGTGATGACAATGCAAATAAACCGGCTGTGAATGTAACGTCATGTTTGCATCACAATTTTTACATTTTGCAATCCAGCCACATTTATGACACATTAGAGTTGGCGCGTATCCCCTGCGATTTAAAAAAATCATTACTTGGTTATTATTATCCAAATGTTCACGAATCGCTGCTAATAATTTTTTTGACATACCATGCAATAAACGTTGATCTCTTAGATCAATTATTTTATATCGTGGATGAATTGCACTACCTGCACGCTCCGGTAAATCAATACGTTGATAACGCTTTATATTTACATTATGCAAAGTTTCTAATGACGGTGTCGCCGAACCCAAAATTACCGGAATATTTTGTCGATTTGCACGAATCACTGCTAAATCTCTAGCTGAATAACGAAATCCTTCTTGCTGCTTGAAAGATAAATCATGTTCTTCATCAATGATGATAATACCCAAATTATCAAACTGGGTAAAAATAGATGAACGTGTGCCAATAACAATCTTTGCAACACCTGTGCGTGCTAAAATCCAAGCATCCAACCGCTTATGATCAGATAAGCTGGAATGCAAACTAACCACTGGAACATTAAACCGCTCGGTAAAACGCCGCACCGTTTGCGGAGTTAATGCAATTTCTGGAACTAAAATCAATGCCTGTTTGCCGAGGGATAATATTTTTTCTAAAACATGTAAATACACTTCCGTTTTACCACTACCAGTAACACCGTATAATAAAAAGGTTTGAAACTTATCTTGATATTTTAAAACTTTGTCCACCGCAAATTGCTGCGCTGCATTTAAAATTAATTTTTCTGATGTGAAATTTTTTGCAATAATATTTTGTTTTGACTCAACTTTTTTACCTTGGCGCAATAATTTAGGTAAAGCCGCGGATAAAACCTCACCAATTGGATAATGATAATAACCACTCGCCCATTGGCATAATCTTAACATTGAATCTGAAAAAACCGGCTCAACATCCAAAACTTCTTTTATAGGTTTTAATTTATCCGCAGAAACCTCACTTGAATCTGCAACACCTAATAAAATCCCAACAACCTCGCGTGTACCAAACGGAACTCTTATACGCACCCCCGGCTTTAACATAGAATGATGAATTGCACTCGGCAATAAATAATCAAACACCTGACGCAATGGTGTTGGAACCGCAATTTTTAGGATTGTTTGTTTAGACATAAAAAACTAACACCTGCTCAAATATTTGAATTTGATTAGGTATTTGTGATTTGATTTCTTGTGACTTAAAGCTTGCCGAGCATCGCAGCGAGATAGAGCAAAATTTGCTGGATGCAAATTTTAGCGCTGCTGAGGCATGGATGCCGAATCAGCGCGACTCGTATATCGAGCGAGAAGCACAGGGAACCTGTTGATTTTAAAAAAATCAACAGGCAAGCGTCCAGGAACAAGAAATCAAACCACAAATACCAAAAAACAAATTCAAACTATCACCCACCATCAATACAATGAACCTTCATAGTATTTGTATGACCGTGCTCACCCATCACTTCACCGCGCGTAATAATCACACAATCACCTTCTTGCAAAATGCCATTATCACGCAATTTATTCGCAGCATAACGATCAACTTCTGTTGGCGGCAGTGCAGTAACATCAAAAGCAATCGGATAAACTCCTCGATATAAATTCATTTTACGTTCTGTTTTAAGATTACGCGTTAATCCAAAAATCGGAATATTTGTCCGAATGCGTGACATTAAACGCGGCGTATAACCAGATTCAGTTAATGCAATAATTGCTCTAACATCTTCATGATTCGCAGTATACATAGCTGCCATCGCAATTGATTCATCAACCCGATCAAATCGACATTCAACCCGATGTTTTGACATCCAGGTTTCAGGATTTTTCTCCACACCCAAACAAATACGCGCCATTGCTGCAACTACAAGTTGCGGATGATCACCAGTTGCTGTTTCTGCAGATAACATTACCGCATCAGTATTATCTAACACTGCGTTCGCTACATCAAAAACTTCAGCTCGTGTCGGAATTACATTATGAATCATAGTTTCCATCATTTGCGTTGCAGTAATAACCGGCTTATTCAATGCACGCGCACGCGCAATTATATGTTTTTGCACCGCAGGCAATTCTGCATCGCCAATTTCCACTCCCAAATCACCTCGTGCTACCATCACCGCATCTGAAACATTGATAATATCATCAATAATCGGCACTGCTTCTGCGCGTTCAATTTTCGCAATTACTCCAGCATTGCTGCCCGCTGCTCTAATTAATTCTTTAGCCTCTGCAATATCCTCAACATTACGCGGAAACGAGACCGCAAAATAATCAACATCAAGTTTCGCAGCATATTTTATATCTTCTTTATCTTTATCAGTTAATGCTTTAGCAGACAACCCTCCGCCTTTGCGGTTAATCCCTTTGTTATTTGACAGTTCCCCTTCGACTACAACCTTACAATAAATTTTAGCTCCATTAACATCTTGTACTGATAAAACAATACGGCCGTCATCAATCATCAAAGTATCACCAGCTGCAACATCTTGCGGCAACTCTTTATAATCAATACCTACAGTAGTTTCATCGCCAGCATCTGGATCAAGATCCGCATCTAAAATAAAATTTGCATTTCTTTGCAAAACTATTTTTTTATTTTTAAACCGTGCAATTCTAATTTTTGGTCCTTGCAAATCAGCAAAAATTGCAACTTCTCTATCAATCTTTTTAGTAAATGCGCGAATCATTTGGATGCGTTTTTTATGGTCTTCTCTTTTACCATGTGAAAAATTACAACGAAATGCATCCGCTCCGGTTCTAACAACTTGTTCTAAAATAGTCGGATCATCTAATGACGGACCCAACGTTACTACAATTTTTGTACGACGAAAATGTTTCACAAATATCACCCTTTCTTTTTTTCTAATATTTCTACTGCCGGTAAAGTTTTGCTTTCCAAGTATGTAAGAAACGCTCCGCCGCCTGTTGAAATATAAGATATTTTATCTTTGATATTATATTTCTCAATTGCTGCAATGGTATCACCACCACCAGCAACCGAGTAAGCAGAACTCTCTGCAATCGCAAAGGCTACCGCGCGGGTACCCTCAGCAAATTGCTCAATTTCAAAAGCACCAACCGGCCCATTCCATAATATAGTTTTAGCATCTTTTAAGATTTTAGTAAACTGTGCTGCTGTTTGCGGCCCAATATCCAAAATTTTGTCATCTGCTGCAACTCCCGCAATATCACAACTATTTGCCGAACTATCCGCCGAAAATTCTTTAGCTACAACAACATCCGATGGCAATGGTAGATTAATTTTACCGCTTTCAGCCATTGCTAACAGCTTCTTTGCATCATCAACTAATTCTGGTTCATACAATGAACTACCCACATTGCAACCCGTAGCTGCTAAAAATGTATTAGCAATTCCACCGCCAACAATTAAACAATCTACTACCTCTGCGATAGAATTCAATAATTTCAGCTTAGTTGAAACTTTAGCTCCGCCAATCATTGCCACCAATGGCCGTTTAGGATTTCCCATGATTTTTTGTAAAGCGCTAACCTCCTTATCTAATAACAAACCAGCACAAGCAATCGGAGCAAACTGTGCCACCCCATAAGTCGAAGCCTCTTTTCGATGTGCAGTAGCAAATGCATCCATTACATAAACATCACACAAACTTCCCATCATTTTGGAAAGTGCTTCATCGTTTTCTTTCTCTCCTACGTTGAACCTGACATTTTCGCATAAAACCGCCTGGCCTGGCTTAACTTCAACCCCTTCTAACCAATCTTTAATGAGCGGCACTTCTTGCCCCAATAATTCTGACAATCTTTTAGCTACTGGCGCTAAAGAAAACGCTTCATCATAAACCCCTTCGGTCGGCCGCCCCAAATGCGAAATAATGATCACCGCCGCATTTTGACTAAGCGCTTGTTTTATTGTAGGAATTGCTGCCTGAATCCGCATATCACTGGTGATTTCACCATCCTTTACAGGAACATTTAAGTCCTCACGAATCATCACTTTTTTTCCACCAAGATCCACATCGGTCATTTTTAAATAAGTCATAGCTCAATCCCTCCAAACAAAACAATAACACGAATTCCACACTTATGCGAAACACCTTACCAAAATTAGATAAACTCTACCGATTTAAGCACGAGTGTCAAGACTTGGGTAATGTTATATCAATGCAGCCAAACCTTTGTCTGCCACAAGATTAAGTAATTTTAAAGCAGCACCAGACGGATGTTTTTCGCCTCTTTCCCATTTTTGCACTGTAGATGGGCTAATATTCAAAAGCTTGGCAAGAACAGGTTGGCTCACTTTAAGTCCTGTGCGAAGCTTTTTTATTTTGTTCGGAGTAAATTTTTGCATAGACGGAAGGCATGCTGCATCAAACTCATGCATTGTCATCGTATCTATTAGTCCTATTTTGTACAATCCTTTTGCGGTACTGTGTGCAACCTTTAATAAACTGTCTTCCATCATATCACCTCTATTAGCTCTTTGTTTTCAATTGCATAACCAATTTGCTTGTTGTCGTAAGACAATAAAACCTTTGCCAAATTTTTATATATATCCTTTTCGTGCGCAGCAATATTTGCTTTTGCGTTTTTAGCAAAACCATAAACAAAAAATGCTTTATCACCTCTTTTAAAGGCAACTATTGTCCGCGCACCACCTCTTTTGCCTTTGCCATCCAAAGCTATGCGTTTCTTATATAAAAAACCTCCCAAATTTGCTTCATACTGCCCTTCTTGGATTTCAGCTACAGCTTGTTTAAGCCTACTATCCAGTAGTTTGGTTTTTTTAGCCCATTGATGAAACCATTTGGTTTTTAAAATACGCATTTTTATTTAATTCTAATTAATACCTAGTATAGCACTTAGTGCTATAGCATACAACTAATATTTCGCAAACACTAGATAAAAATATCAATAATATTAAGGATTTTGCCAACAAATCAGTGTTTATATCCACTCTATCAATCACTACCTTATAAAAAACACGCTAATTATAGACATAAGATCGTGCGTCTTTGGTTGATCATCAATAACAATTTTTCGTAGATGCAGTAAAACACTCGTAATTACTACTTGTAGTTCTTCGGTACTACCCACGTTTTTACTGCTCCATTTCCTTATCATATTGTTCTGTCAATAATTCAGCCTCGATCCAAAATACTGTTAATTTAATTAATTTTTTTAAGTCAGATAAATCCTTATCTCCCCATTTTCTATAATAATGAGTTTCATCATTTCCCAACCAAGCAGCACGCTCTGCACATTTTTTAATTTTTTCTTCTTCCACATATTTATCAATACAATTTTTTAAAAACATTTTTTCTATTTTTATTTTATCAGCACTGTTTTTGTGTATACAATAATCTTTAATCAAAAATTCTAAAGATTTTCTATAACCACTTCCGCATATATCTTTTAAATTTTGTATTTCAGCCTGATATGACTGTCTATATAACTCAACAAAGTTTTCTGATAAATTATGCACATGCTCTGGAATGGCAATGTCTAATTGAATATAATCTTGAGGATAAATTTTAGTTGGAACCGTTACGTCTTTTCCATTTGAATTATCAAGGTATAATTGTTTATAGTTGTAATCAGCCATAAACATTTTAGCACATGCAGGACATTGTATAACAATCTGTACCGGAACATTCGAGAAATCTTTTGATATTAGTTGACTGTTCATCATTGAACTTTTGCAATTTCTGGCATCAACATGAATGTTTTTTCCACATCTAGGACATTCAGAAGGATACCTACACGATGCATTATAATTAACGTTTTCATATACAAATTGCACTCTAAAAATTTCACTCATTAAAGCATCCCATAAATTTTTAATTTCTCCCGTAATGTGCCACAGCTTAAACCTAATGTCTTTGCTGCATTTGATTGGTTACCATTAACATGCTTCATAACAGCCTCTAATAACGGTTTTTCAACATCGCCCAAAACCATATCGTAAATATTCAAAGATTGATTCTTACTTGATACACCAATAGGCAATGCTGCGAAAGTTACTTGGCCTTCATCATCGCAACGGTAGCATCGAGCATACGATTAGAAAAGCCCCATTCGTTGTCATACCAGCTCATGACTTTAACTAAGTTGCCGCCGATAACCTTAGTCATGGTTGCATCATAATTAGATGAAAATGGACAATGATTATAATCGTGCGAAACAAGCAATTCATCATTATAAGATAAAATACCTTTTAAGCTGCTTTTAGATGCCTCAAGTAAAATTTTATTCACTTCATCAACTGAAGTTTCGCGGCCTGCTTCAAAAGTTAAATCAACCAATGATACATTAATCACTGGAACACGAATCGCAAATCCATCTAATTTCCCTTTCATCTCTGGCAAAACCAAACCAACCGCTGCCGCTGCACCAGTTTTTGTCGGAATCATTGATTGCGTAGCAGCACGTGCACGACGCAAATCTTTATGCGGCCCGTCAATTAAAACCTGATCGTTGGTGAACGCATGCGTAGTCACCATTAAACCTTTCACCAGACCAATCGTATCCATCAAAGGTTTAACTAATGGCGCTAAACAATTGGTGGTACAAGACGCGTTTGATACAATTTTATCAGATGCTTTTAACACATTGTCATTTACACCGTGAACCACAGTTGCATCAACATTAGTTCCTGGAGCTGAAATTAAAACTTTTTTTGCACCAGCTTCAAGATGACCTTTGGCTTTTTCTCCATCTCTGAAAATTCCCGTACATTCATGCACCACATCAACTTCAAATTTTCCCCAAGGTAATTCATTTAAATTACGCACCGAAGAATAATTAATTTTATCACCATCAACTACTAAATGATCATTTTCAACTTTTACTTCACCAGGGAATGTGCCATGCACAGTATCGTGTTTCAACAAATAAGCTGCAGCATTCACATCAATCAAATCATTAACTGCCACAACTTTAATTTCATTTTGCCGATTATTTTCATATATCGCACGCACAATATTTCGTCCGATACGACCAAAACCATTTATTGCAATTTTAATTGTCATAAACTTATCCTCCAAAAAATATTTATAAACAGTTTAACATCTCTTTCACAATATGTTCAACCGTAAACCCAAATTCTTTAAACAAATCAGGAGCCGGCGCTGAATCGCCAAATCGATTCATACCAATCACTGCACCTTTACTACCCACCAAATGATACCAACCATCAGGAACCGCCGCTTCAACTGCAACCCTCGCGGTAATTTCAGGCGGTAAAACCTTATCACGATAAGATTTATCTTGCACTAAAAAAATATCTATTGACGGAATTGAAACCACACGAATATTTTTGCCTTGTTCTTTTAATCTTTTGGAGGCCTCAACCGCCAAAGCAATCTCAGATCCAGTTGCCAAAATAATTCCATCTTCACCTTCTACCAAAACATATCCACCACGCTTGATATTATCCAACATTTTTTCATCACGTATCTGCGCTGGCATCCCTTGACGTGATAATAACAATGAAGTCGGACCATTTTTACGCTCAAGCGCTACCTGCCAGGCAATTAAAGTTTCCACATGATCACACGGACGCCATACCGACATATTAGGTATGGTGCGTAATGCAGCCGTTTGCTCAACTGGCTGATGCGTCGGTCCATCTTCGCCCAAACCAATTGAATCATGTGTATACACAAAAATAACCCGCTGCTTCATCATCGCAGCCATGCGAACCGCACTTGCCGCATAGCTATAAAAAACCAGAAAAGTTCCACCATATGGAATAAAACCGCCATATAATGCAATTCCATTCATAATTGCGGACATGCCAAATTCACGCACGCCATAATGAATATAATTAGCTTGTGCATTATTTCGTGTTAATGCTTTGGAACCAGACCAAATAGTTAAATTCGATCCGCTTAAATCTGCAGAGCCACCTAAAAATTCCGGCAAATGCGAACCAAAACTTTCCAAAACTTTTTGCGAAGCTTTGCGTGTTGCAATATTTTCCGGATTATCTGCAAATTCACACAAAGTCTTTTGAACCACCTCATCCCAATTCTCTGGTAAATCACCACGAATTCTGCGTTCTAATTCTTTTGCTTCCTGCAGATAAGATTTTTTGTATTCATTAAATTTATTCTGCCAAGTATTTTCTAATTCTTCGCCCTTTTTTCTCGCATCATATGCCGCATAAATTTCTTTTGGAATAATAAAAGGCTGATGTGACCAATTAAGCTCTTCTCGCACCAAAGCTGTTTCATATTCACCCAAAGGCGAACCATGACATTTTTCAGTTCCACCTTTATTTGGTGAACCAAAACCAATTGTAGTTTTACAGCAAATTAAAGTCGGCTTATCAACCATTGCCTGCGCTTGTTTAATTGCATTATGAATTTCACTTGCATTATGACCATCAACACCCGTAATTACATGCCAATCATAAGCACGAAAACGAGCAGGTGTATCATCAACAAACCAACCGTCAGTATTACCATCAATTGAAATATGGTTATCATCCCAAAACGCAATTAATTTCCCTAAACCAAATACGCCCGCCAACGAACAAACTTCATGCGAAATTCCTTCCATTAAACAACCATCACCTAAAAACACATAAGTGTAATGATCAATTAAATTAAATTTGTCGCGATTAAACTGGCTTGCCAAAATTTTTTCCGCAATTGCCATACCAACCGCATTCGCTAATCCTTGCCCTAAAGGACCAGTAGTAGTTTCAATTCCCGGAGTCATCCCATATTCCGGATGACCAGGAGTAATAGAATGTAATTGACGAAAGTTTTTCAGATCTTCCAAACTTACTTTATAACCAGCCAAATGCAGCAAAGAATATTGCAGCATCGAACCATGACCATTAGACAATACAAACCGATCGCGATTAATCCAATGAGGATTATTCGGATTATGATGTAAAAATTCATTCCATAAAACTTCTGCAATATCCGCCATCCCCATCGGCATTCCTGGATGACCGGAATTAGCTTTTTGCACTGCATCGATACTTAGAAATCTTATGGCGTTGGCAAGCTCTTGTTTAGTTGGCATTTCTTACTCCGTAGCAGATCCAGCGGTACCACTTAGCTGGGTTTTAAACGATATCGGGGTACGTAAAAATGGGGTCAGGTCTTGAGTTTTAGGCTGTGAATTAAAACCCAAAACTTGACTTCATTACTTCTGTTCACTAAGTCAAAGCGTAAAACTCAAGACCTGACCCCGCTAAGTGGTACCCCGATATATCTATTATCAAACCGTCATTAACCCTTCTTCTTTCTTCGCTAAAATACTTTCCACTTCAGCAATATATTTGTCCGTAAGTTTTTGCACTTTGTCAGAAGCTTGTCTCTCTTCATCTTCACTAATAGTTTTTTCTTTCAGCAAATCTTTAATTTGTGCATTAGCATCACGCCGAATATTACGAATTGCAACACGGGTATTTTCCGCTTCCCCACGAATCACTTTTACTAAATCTTTACGCCGCTCTTCAGTCAATGGCGGCATTGGCACGCGAATTACTTGCCCGGCGGTCGCTGGATTTAACCCCAAATCCGACTGCATAATTGCTTTCTCAATTGCCGGAACTAAAGTTTTATCCCATGCTTGTATAGTCAAAGTACGCGCATCCGTCGCATTAACTGAGGCCACTTGATTCAACGGCATATCACTGCCATAACATGGAACAGTTAAATGTTCCAATAAACTTGGATGTGCGCGCCCAGTACGAATTTTTGCTAATTCAGCATGCAAAATCTCAACACTTTTTTGCATATGTTCTTCTGCGGTCTTAATAATATCATTTATCATAACAATCTCCTTAACTAACCAATGTTCCTTCTTCTTTGCCTAAAACAATATCTTTTAATACATTAGGTTTATGCATATTAAATACACGTATTTTTTTATTATGATCCCGACACAAACAAATTGCAGTCAAATCCATCACGCCTAATTCCTGATCCAATACTTCTTGATAAGAGAGGGACTTGAATAATTTGGCATTCGTATCAACTTGTGGATCAGCAGAATATACACCATCAACTTTGGTTGCTTTTAAAATTATATCTGCATTAATTTCAATGCCACGCAATGCTGCAGCTGAATCCGTAGTAAATAAAGGCGCACCGGTACCACCAGAAAAAATAACAACTTTACCATTTCGCAAATAACTATCAGCCAAATGATGATCGTAAGTTTCTGCAACACTGTTTATTTGTTTCGCTGACATCAAATGCGCAGCAACATCTGCCGCCAATAAACCGTCATGCAGAATTAAACCATTCATGACAGTAGCAAGCATACCCATTTGATCACAAGTAATTTGATTGAAACCGTCTTTATGTAAAGACGCTCCTCGCAAAAAATTGCCACCGCCAATGACAATTGCAACTTCACAGCCTAATTCAACTAATTTACTGATACTATCACTGACTTTTTGTACTGCCTTTTGCTCAACTCCAAATCCCTGATCACCAGACAACGCCTCACCACTTAATTTTAATAGAATACGTTTGAAAACGATTGTCATAGTGTTCCTCCGTAGCAGGCTTAGTGGCACCACTAAGCGGGGTCAAAGCTTGAATTTTACACTCTAAATTAAGTCACTAAAATTCAATTTTCTACCCTCGTCTATTAAACCAAAACGCAAAATTCAAGCTTTGACCCCATTTTTACGTACCCCGATATCGTTATTTGCTCGCTTCTACCTGTGCTTTCACTTCTTCAGCAAAATTTTCAGCTTTCTTTTCTATGCCTTC
Source organism: Gammaproteobacteria bacterium (assembly GCA_050123375.1). Classification (GTDB taxonomy): domain Bacteria; phylum Pseudomonadota; class Gammaproteobacteria; order UBA12402; family UBA12402; genus JASFHF01. The sequence continues at coordinate 87 of JASFHF010000034.1, read as the reverse complement.
ACCTAATTCAAAACGCACAAATTTTTCTACTTGAGCATTTTTTTCTTTCAACAATTGGCCCACAGTAATATCAGGATTTTTAACAAA
>JASFHF010000033.1:0-23137 GCA_050123375.1 Gammaproteobacteria bacterium | reverse complement strand
GCATTATTAGATCTTGATGATCCTACTAAAGTTATTGGCCGTTTGAGTTATCCGTTGCTTGAACCAAAAGCCCCATGGGAACAAAAAGGAGATGTTAATAACGTTATATTTCCTACGGGAACACATTTAGATAATGATCGTTTGTATATTTATTATGGCGCTGCGGATAAATTAATTGCTACGAAGTCATTGATTTTAGAGGAGTTAATTTTAGCGTTAAAGTATTATAGTTAATTTTACTTGATTGCCGCAAATAAAGCATTAATTCTTATGAAAAGAGTACAAGTTCAAAGTGAAGGAATTATCCTTGAAAAAACTGATCGGTTTTTTGAAGATCATTCAGTGTTAAATCCTGCATGTGTGCAGAAAGGTAATATAGTACATGTGTTTTATCGTGCAGTGCAGCAGGATCTAAAATCTACTATTGGTTATTGTCAATTATCGGATAACAAAGTAATTTTTCGTGCTGATCGTCCAGTTTTATCTCCAGAATGCGAATACGAAAGACAAGGTCTTGAAGATCCAAGAATCGTGCAAATTGACAATATTTATTATTTAACTTATACAGCGTTTGATAATAAAACTGCAGCAATGGCTTATGCTGTTAGCACCGAATTGCCACATTTTACTAAACGTGGTTTATTATTTCCTAAAATTTTATTTAAAGAAGTAAAACATCTTTTAGGCGACTCAGAGTGTGGAAGAACTTATTTGGCGTTTAAGCAACAATATTTAGAAACTGTGTTGTTCGATAATGATCCTGTTTGGTTAAAAAATCTTGTTTTTTTCCCACGTAAGATTAACGGCAAATTTGCGTTACTTTATCGTATTTTACCAGGAATGCATATTACATTTTGTGATGATTTGCACGAGCTTACAATTGATTATTGGAAGGATAATTTACGTAATCTGGAAGATCATGTTATGTTTTATCCTAAATTTAATTTTGAAACTCACCACGTTGCAGCCGGGTGTCCGCCGATTGAAACTGAAGATGGCTGGTTGATGATTTATCATTCGGTAGAAAAAAAAGAGAAAGGATTAACGTATCATGCTTGTGCTGCATTATTAGATTTGAATAATCCGCAGAAAATTTTGTCGAGATTAGATTATCCTTTATTTTCGCCGCGCGAAGGTTGGGAAACGTTAGGAGTAGTCAACAATGTAGTATTTCCTTCTGGCACAGCGATATACGGTGATCGTTTATTTATTTATTATGGTGCGGCTGATAACATGATTGCGGCAAAGTCGGTTAGTATTGCTGAATTATTGGCGGCGTTGAAAAGTCGGATATAATATTTGCGAGAACTGTATTATTAATGCGCAAAATTAATGTACAGAAATTTCCTGTCTTTTTTTCTGATTCTTAAGATTTCCTTAAGGTTTCTAGTTTAGTATTGCCTGATGTGCAATCGAATGCATTTAAACAATAATTCTAACAACACTAAGGGGAATTAGTATGAGTTTTAAGCCGATGGAATTTGAAAAAGAAACTATACAAAGTGACAGTGACATTGAAAATGAAACCAAAAAAGAAAGTAAACAGCCTCAAGATAAAAATGAAGATTCTCAGAATATTACAATCGAAGAGAAAAAGAAAGATACAAAGAAAGAAAAAAATCAATTAACCGATGAGGAAAAGGAAAAAATCGAGACAGAATATAATGATTTCAAAAAAAGCATTGAAAAAAAGCTTGATCAAGTAGAAAGAGGAGTCAATGGTTTAAATAAGTTCTTTCAGTTAATAAATGAGATTATACCGATATATCTTGATAAGAGGTATAGCACAAAGACAGGATTATCAAAGAAAGTTATTAGAGATAACCAGTGGGACAATTGGTTGCATGATGTCACACTCAAAAAACAATTTGTTTTAGGTGTAAAGGCTGGTCAACAAGAAGCTAACTATGACAGTCAGCAATTTTTGCCACATCATGTAGAACCCATTTATCGTCCTAGACATAATGAATATAATTGGCCATGTCGCACAACTACCGGGAAAGAATTGAAAAATTTCGTATATTGTGCGGGGTATATGTCAGGATATTATACCTATTATAATGAGGAAAACCTATATAAGGAGCAACAACGTACTAAATGGCGCAATATTAAACGAAAAGAACAATGTCCATGTTACGATCGCACGGATTGTGTTGCAATTATTACACCAAGATGGATGGGCTTTAATCAATTTGCTTTAGGCGTCAAATTTTTAATGCAGGTTATGACAGATAATGTAACTGTATGTCGAATCGGAGATATCTTTGTAGCAACCATATTGGGAGGTCATATATTTGTAGGAATAGGACAGACATTTGAAGAAATTATTAAACTAACATGTAGAAAGAAGCATCACAAGGAAATCAAAAAACATAATGAAAGTTTTGATGAACGATTATCTTTGCGAGATACAGGATGCAGTAAAGGTACGCAATCTATGTTGGGTATACTTAATAGCGGTGGTAAAGTTTTTTTAAACGGATTAGCTTTGGGCTTTTACATATATACTGCATGTAATCCTAGTAACAACTTGTTTGCATTAATATCATTTAATATGATTATAGGGGCTAATGTTATTGGAGACATTGGTAACGGAGTGAAAGATATAGTTAATACTTGTATTAATAGTAAAGAAGATAAAAATAATAAACAAATTGCACCGATACAACATTGTTTTACATTTTTTGCTAAGCCTTTGGGAAATATAATTGCAGATGGAGGATCAATAGCTCTTGCGCTTTTGAATTACTACAATGTTATTTTAGATACTGTGGCAGCAACGGGTATAGTTGTGTTACAATTTTGCAAAACTGGTATTAATTATTTTTCCAACATGTTGGCAAACATAGATAAATACAGAAATGATAGCAATGAAATTTTTAAAATTGAAGTTGATAAAAGCAGAAGTAAAGTTGATTTTAAACGGGTGAATAAATTTTTCGAGACAGATATAAAGAAAGTGCAAAAAAACATAGAGCTGGAAATAAAGGGCAAAAATAATGAGAAAACACCGCTTTTACCTAAAGTTCCTCAAGGAAATTCGATTAATCAATACTAAATCTTAACATAACCAATCAAAATCCCAGATAAGCGGTAAAGCCGATTATCTGGGATAACATCAGTATTTTATACCCGGGTAAAAAACACGCTAAAAATATACTTGATAACCATTTATACTTATTCAGATTAAGCTTATTGAGAAAAAAAGCTTTTTTGGTTGATAATTGTAACACTATCTGTTACACTGTAATAAGTGAGGCTAAAATGATCAGATCCTTTAAGGATATAATTTTGGAAAAATGTTGGAAAGAAGGAAATTGTAAAAAACTTAAATCTGAAATAAAACGTAGGGTGCTTATGAAGCTGGATTCAATTGATGCTGCAACCTGTATAGACGATTTGCGCAATCCACCTAGCAATAATTTGCACCAGCTACATGGAAAATACGAAGGATTTTGGTCTGTTTCTGTTAATGGGCCATGGCGTTTAATTTTTAAATTACAAAACAATAACATATATGATGTTCAATTATTACAGTACCACTAGGAGAAAACCGTGAACATAAACAAAAGAAAGCCATTTGCTCCCGGCGAAATTTTGCAGGAGGAGTTTATGGAGCCATACAATTTAACTCAAACTAAATTGGCAGAGTTAACAAAAATCACGAGAAGAAGAATTAACGAAATTATTAATGGCAAGCGTGCTATCACACCAGATACAGCATTAAGGTTTGCAAAAGTATTTAAAGTTTCCCCTGATTATTGGCTTAATTTACAAATGAAAATAGACTTATGGAGTGAATTGCACAAGAAAGGTAAGAAAGAAATAATTCGTAGTATTAAATCTTTAATAAAAGGACGAAATATTTCATATGCAACAAATTGAAATAATTATTAATAATTAACCCAAATCTCCAAATCCTCCTTGCATCTGCTGCATTACTTTTCTCATGTCTTTTGCGTAATTTTACCCGAGTAAAAAACACGCTGAAAATAAATTTGAAAATCATTTATATTCATTCAGGTAATTGTTTATGTGGTCATTTTGCAACCAAAAATAGTTGCATTTCATTTTTTATAAGGTATAATTGATATGAATAGTTTTAATAAATTGAGCAAGCGTCTTATGTCAAAGCCTAAGGATTTTTCGTGGGCTGAGTTGAAAAAATTGCTTGCTGTGCTTGGTTATAAAGAGACTAACAGTGGTAAAACTAGCGGTTCGCGTGCTAAATTTATTCATAGCAAACATGCGCCGATTAGTTTGCATAAGCCTCATCCTAAGCCAATTTTAAAAAACTATCAAATTAAACATATTTTAGATACATTAATGCAGCGAGGACAGTTATGAGTGATTTAATGCAGTATAAAGGTTATTTTGGCTCATATCATCTTGATCAAGATGAATCAATATTTTATGGCAAAGTTGAATACATAAAAGCACTAATTTCTTATGAAGCAACCACCGCAGCAAAACTTTATAAAGAGTTTGTTCATGCTGTGGATGATTATCTTTTAATGTGTAAACAAGAAAATATAGAACCGGAAAAACCATTCAAAGGTTCTTTTAATGTAAGGGTGGGATCAGCTCTTCATAAAAAAGTAGTATTAGTTGCAAATGATTTAGGTATTAGTTTAAATCAATTTGTGTGTAATGCATTGAAAAAAGCTTGCGGTTTTAACTGATCAGGGGCATACCCCAGGCGGCATCATCCCTTGCATCTGCTGCATCATTCTTCCTGAAGGTTGCTATGTAGTCCTATAGGTGCTACACTATTACAAAGTTTATAATGATGTTTAATAGGTGATTGTTATGAGTGTTAAAACAGAAATGGTAAGAGCTAGAGTTAGCCATAAAACAAAAGTAGCTGCAGAACGTATACTTAAGAGATTAGGATTATCGATGTCTGAAACAATTAATTTGCTTTTGGTACAAATTAAATTGAAGCAAGGCTTGCCTTTTGAAATTAAGATACCAAATGCAGAGACTCGTAAAGTTCTTGAAGAAAGTGCTAAAGGAAAAAATGTGAAGAGGTTTGATTCAGTTGATGATTTATTTAATGACTTAGAGGGATAAAATTTAAAATGCCGTTTATAGAAAGAACTGTTCGTTTTAAACGTGATTTAAAACGAGTTTTAAAAAGAGGCAAAGATATTAAAAAGTTGAAAAATATTGTGCTAAAGTTATTAGATCAAGCAGAATTACCAAGAAAATTTAAAGACCATCGATTAATTGGCGGGTACAGTGGCGCACGAGAATGTCATATAGAGCCAGATTGGTTACTAATTTATAGATTGCTGAGAGGCGGGATCAGATTAGAGCGTACCGGTACTCATTCTGATTTATTCGAATAATCCGCCCGGCGGCATCATGCCTTGCATCTGCTGCATCATTTTTCCCATGCCTTTTTTCGACATTTTTTTCATCATTTTTTGCATTTGGGTGAATTGTTTTAATAAACGATTTACTTCCTGAATAGTAGTGCCGGAACCAACAGCAATGCGTCGTTTGCGCGAACCTTTGATGATATTAGGAAAGTGGCGTTCTTTTGGAGTCATGGATTGAATCATCGCTTTCATTTGTACGAACTTTTTGTCATTTACTTGATCTTTGACCGCAGCAGGTAATTTTCCCATACCTGGTAGTTTACCAATTAATTTGCCGATACCGCCGAGTTTTCCCAATTGTTCTAATTGATCCAAAAAATCTTCGAGGTCAAAACCTTTGCCTTTTTTGAATTTTTTTGCGAGTTTTTTCGCTTTTTGCTGATCAATTTTTTGTTCAACTTCTTCGGCGAGGCTTACTACATCGCCCATGCCCAAAATACGCGAAGCAATACGATCAGGATGGAATGGTTCAAAAGCGTCAATTTTTTCACCGGTACCAATGAATTTAATTGGTTTATTAATCGTATACCAAACTGAAAGAGCAGCGCCGCCGCGCGCATCACCATCAGTTTTCGTTAAAACTACGCCAGTTAAAGGCAAGGTTTCATCGAATGCTTTAGCGGTATTTACCGCATCTTGTCCAATCATGCTGTCAATGACAAATAAAGTTTCAATTGGTTCGACCGCCGCGTGAATTTTTTGAATTTCTTTCATCATTTCTTTGTCGATGTGCAAACGGCCGGCGGTATCGATTAACACTACATCCATGAATTGTTTTTTGGCTTGTGCTACAGCATTTTTAGCGATTTTAATCGGATTTTGCTTAATGTCACTTGGGAAAAACTCGACATCGATTTGTTGTGCGAGAGTTTCCAGTTGCTGAATTGCTGCTGGACGGTAAACGTCAGTGCTTACAACCATAACTTTTTTATTTAAACGTGTTTTAATTAAGTTAGCTAATTTTGCAGTGGTGGTAGTTTTACCTGATCCTTGTAAACCCGCAACCAAGATAACTGCTGGCGGTGTGGTGCTAAAATTCAATTCAGCAGTAGCTTGGCCTAATGCGGCAATTAATTCGTCATTCACTAATTTAATTAGCGCTTGTCCCGGAGTTAAACTGCCAAAGACTTTTTCGCCAATTGCCTGTTGACGAATTTTTTCAACAAATTGTTTAGCAACAGGTAAAGCAACATCAGCTTCCAATAGAGCAATTCGCACTCTGCGCAAAGTTTCTTGAATATTTTCTTCGGTTAAACGTCCTCGTCCGGATAAACCTTTAAAAACTTCGTTTAATCGATTGCCTAGATTGCTGAACATAAAATATACCTTCTGATCGTTAGTTACCGTGTAATAGCTATAGCCTTTGAGGGACGGAGCTTCACATGATTACAAGGCAACAAACATGGCCATGTAATTATGTGAAGCTCACGTCCCGTCAACTTCTGCTTCTGTAATTAGTAAAAACCCGACCCCAATCTGGCTAATTATAATACACAGATGTAATGTGAATTGCTAGCAATTTCTAAGCATGCTACCATCTAAGAATGTTAGCCAATATGCCGATTACAGAGTTAATTATCAGTTTAATTATCTTGATTTTTTTATCTGCTTTTTTTTCTAGCGCTGAAACTGGTTTGATGGCGTTAAATCGTTATCGTTTACGTTACTTAGTTGCCAAAGGCCAACGTACTGCGCGATTGATTCAAACTTTACTAAAACGACCAGATCGTATTCTTGGGGTAATTTTAATTGGCAATACTTTTGCGGTGATCATGGCATCATCGTTTGCGACAATTATTGCAATTCATTTTTGGCATCGATTAGGAATTGCTATCTCTACCATTGGTTTAACTCTGATTATGTTAATTTTTGCCGAAATCACACCGAAAACTTTAGCAGCATTATATCCGGCAAAAATTTCTTATGCTGTTGCCTGGCCGTTGTGGATTTTGTTATGGATTTTATATCCGATGGTTTGGTTAGGTAATGCAATTTCTAATAATTTGTTGCGCTTGTTTGGGATAAAGGTTAGCAAAAAAGCGATTACCGAAGCTTTAACTACAGAAGAATTAAGGATTTTAGTGAGTGAGTTTGGCGAGCGATTATCAACTGAAGATCAACAAATGTTATTAAATATTTTGTCATTAAGGCAAATTACGGTTGAAGACATTATGATTCCGCGCAATGAAATTGTTGGAATTGATTTAGACGATGATTGGGATGATATTTTGGATTTTATGCGGGTAACTCCACAAGAACATCTATTGGTTTATCAAGGTGGTATTGATAATGCAAAAGGGGTGTTATCTGTACGTACGGTATTAAATTTGTTATTGGATGGAGAATTGACTCAGGATACTTTACAGCAGTATTTAATGCAAATTCATTTCGTTGCACAAACCACTTCTTTAAAGAAACAATTATCAAATTTTCGTAGGCAAAAATATTATTTAGCTTTAGTGGTTAATGAATATGGCGATATTGTAGGGATGCTTGATTTGTATGATATTTTTGAAGAAATTGTTGGTGAGTTTGTCGTTGATGTTGAAGCGGTAAGTAAAGAGATTTATCCGCAAACTGATGGAAGTTATATTGTTGATGGTTCTATTTTTCTGCGTGAACTTAATCGGTCATTGCAGCTCAAATTACCTATAAGCGGTCCAAAAACTTTAAGCGGTTTGATTGTTGAAGAGTTACAAGATATTCCTCGTCCGCATACTTGTATGAAATTGGCTGGACATCCAGTTGAAATTCTATCAGTAACTGGTAACATGGTGAAAGCTGCTAAAATTTTTCCCAAATTGTACAAAAAATAGATAGAGTTGACGGGTCGTGTGCTTCACATAATTACAAGACCATGTTTGTTGCCTTGTAATCATGTGAAGCTCCGACCCTCAAAAAAACTAGTTCATTGCCACGTAATCATGTAATAGCTCGCGTCCCGCTTGATTTCCATCATGTAATGAGTGAAGATGCGACCCCATTATGATATATTACAATCAATCGGAGGAACTAACATGGAAAATCAAAACTGCAACTGTTTAATTGTAAAACCACAAAAAAGCTTAATGGCGGCTATTCTTTTAAGTTTATTTTTAGGACCAATCGGTCTACTTTACGCCGGTTTTTGGAGCGGAGTAATCATGACAATTTTAATGATTGCGATTGATTTTGTTCCAAAATTTGGAAATTTGTTAGTTTTGTTACTATGGTTTATTGGGCCATATTGGTCAGTGTTTGTATGTACAAAATATAATAGACTTTAATCAGATTTATAAAAATGAAACCACTTATTGTTAGAACAACTGCGCCAATTGATACTGAGTTAAAGCAACTCGATTTACATCCTGTTTTGCGTCAGGTTTATGCCAATCGTGGGATTAAGTTTGCAAAACAATTAGAGATGGAATTGAAAAACTTATTGCCGTATCATCAATTGTGCGATATTGATAAAGCTGTGATGCGGTTATATCAGGCATTACAACAGCAGCAGAAAATTTTGGTTGTTGGTGATTATGATGTCGATGGCGCAACCAGCACAGCGTTAATGGTTAAAGTGCTGCGTGAGTTTGGTGCTAAAAGTGTTACATATTTAATACCGAATCGTTTTACTCATGGTTATGGTTTGACTCCTAAAATTGTTAAGCTTGCAGCGCGATATTATCCTAATTTAATTATTACAGTTGATAACGGTATTGCAAATATCGAAGGAGCGGATCAAGCTCGCCAATTAGATATAGATATAATAGTTACCGATCATCATTTGGCTGGCAATAAATTACCTAATGCTGTTGCAATTATTAATCCTAATCAGCCGCACGATCAATTTCCAAGTAAAAATCTTGCGGGTGTTGGGGTTGCGTTTTATTTATTGTTGGCATTACGTGCTAAATTGCGCGAAGAAAGCTGGTTTATTTTGCAAAATATTAAAGAGCCAAATTTAGCAGATCATTTAGATTTGGTAGCTTTAGGTACTGTAGCAGATGTAGTAACTTTAGACCATAATAATCGCATTTTAGTACATCATGGTTTACGTAGAATTCAGGCAGGAAAATGTTGCGCCGGAATTAATGCGTTGCTGCAATTTACTAATTGTGACCAAGCTAATTTAACTACTAGTGATTTAAGTTATTTGATATGTCCACGTTTAAATGCGGCTGGACGCTTGGAAGATATGTCATTAGGAGTTGCTTGTTTATTAACTAAAAATAAATATGATGCTTTGCAGATGGCTAAACAGTTAACTTCTTTAAATAACGAACGACGCAGCATTGATAAAAAAATGCAGCAAGAAGCATTGATGTTTTTGGAAAATTGCCGTTTAGATGATAATAGAAATTTACCCATGGGTATATGTTTGTTGAATGAAAAATGGCATCAAGGAGTGGTTGGAGTGTTAGCTTCACGGATTAAGGAACGTTTATATCGTCCAGTGATTGTATTTACTTTAAATGACGAAGAACAACTTAAAGGTTCGGCGCGATCGATTCCTGGATTACATATGCGTGAAGTGTTAGATGAAATAGCGTTAAATCATCCTGGATTGCTGGTTAAATTTGGTGGTCATGCGCAAGCTGCAGGTTTAACTATTGAGCCTTGCGATTTTACTAAGTTTTCACAAGCATTTGATCAGGCAGTGCGTAAGCGTTTAACGGCGGAAAATTTACAATATAAATTAGTTAGTGATGGAGAGCTTGACGTTGATGATTTTTCAATGGAATTAGCACGATTGTTAAGTGCGTCCGGCCCATGGGGCAATGGGTTTGACGAGCCGCTATTTGATAACAAATTTCGAATTTTAGAGCAGCGAATTGTAGGCGGTTCACACTTAAAATTACGCTTAGAATTTGATTCTCGTCACATTGATGCCATTGCCTTCAATGTCGATACCAAAACATGGCCCAATGCGGATTGCCAATATATACATGCTGCTTATCGTTTGCGGATTAATGAATATCTTAATGATTATAAGCTGCAGTTATTGGTGCAGCATTTAGAATCGGTTTCTTTGTAAAAAAATATCTTAATAGTGTTAAATCATGTAGAATGCCGACAATGATTGAACTTAGTTTTGAGCAATTATCGAAAATTTTATCGCTGAATCCCGCGATCAAACCGCAGAATGACAACAGAAGTTTTCGTGGCGTCAGCACTGATACTCGTACCCTGGAAAAAGGCAATTTATTTGTTGGTTTACTGGGTGAGCAGGGTGTTGATGGAGCTAAGTTTATTCCGCAAGCGATCGAAAAGGGGGCAGCTGCGGTTTTAATTAATGAAACAGCCATGGATCCCGCGGTCAACAAGCTGGGCCGCGGGATGACGTGGAGAATGCCCGATACCGTCAAAGCCTTAGGCCAGATAGCCGCTTATTGGCGAAATCAATTTGAGTTGTCAATCATTGCAGTAACCGGCAGTAATGGCAAAACCACGATCAAAAATATGTTGGGTGCGATTTTGCGAGCTGCTTATCCACCTGATCAAGTTTTGGTAGCGCATGGTAATTTTAATAATCATATTGGAGTTCCGCTTAACCTGTTTAAGTTAGGTAAGCAGCATCGATATGCCGCACTTGAAATGGGTATGAGTCATTTTGGTGAGATTGAATATTTATCCAGAATGGTACGGCCTAATATTGTGATTATTTCCAATGCCTTACCGTGTCATTTAGAAGGAGTGGGCGATTTAGATGGTGTTGCTCGCGCAAAAGCTGAAATTTTCGCAGGACTCGAAAGCAATAAATATCAGCAATCTTATGCGATTTTAAATGCTGACGATCAGTATTTCGAATTTTGGAAAAAACAAGTTAGTAATCATAAGATTATGTCTTTTTCTTTAAAAAATCATTCAGATATCATGGCTACTAATTTGAATTTAGATAGAAATTCATCAGTATTTATTTTGAAAGCTGATAATGATGAGATAGAAATTATTTTGCCATTGCTTGGAAAACATAATGTATTAAATGCACTTGCTGCCTCAACTGCTTGTTTAGCATCAGGAATTTCACTATCAAATATCAAAAAAGGTCTTGAGGCAGTTAATACCGAAGATAAACGGTTACAAATTATACAAACTAAACATGGTGTGCAAATTTTAAACGACTGTTACAATGCTAATCCTGCATCATTGCAAGCGGCGATTGATGTTTTAGTTACATATCCAGGAAGAAAGATTTTGGTTTTGGGAGACATGCAAGAGTTAAGTGTAAATGCAGAAGATTTGCATGCAGAAGTTGGAGAATATGCTAAAAAAGCAGGGGTTGATGAAGCTTTGGTTATTGGAGAATTAACTAAGCATTTTGCGCTTGCATTTGGTGCAAATGCACGGCATTTTGCCAACAAAGATGATTTAGTTAGATATTTACAAACTTTTCTTGCCAAAGATACGACTATTTTGGTAAAAGGTTCTAGGTCAATGAAGCTGGAAGATGTAGTGACAAAAATTTTGCAATTGTGATGCATAATATGGAGTAATAATATGAGTAAAATTCTTAAAAAAGAACAACTTAGCGAGAGTATTTGGCGTTTTAGATTAGAAGCGTCAAGAATAGCTAAAAAGCGTAAAGCAGGCCAGTTTATCATTTTGCGGGTAAGCGAGGATGGTGAGCGAATCCCATTAACCATCGCCAATGGTAATGCGGATGAAGGTTGGATTGAAATTATTGTGCAGGTAGTTGGTTATACTACGGCGGAACTTGCAAAACTAAACGAAGGTGATTCAGTGGCCGATTTGGTTGGTCCGTTAGGTAAACCAACACATATTGAAAAATTTGGTAAATGTTTATGTATCGGCGGCGGGGTTGGAATTGCACCGCTTTATCCTATTGTATGTGCGCTGAAAGAAGCTGGTAATGATGTTACTACAATTATCGGTGCACGCAGCGCTGATTTGTTGATTCTTGAAGAGGATATGAAAGCAGCAAGTAATCGTTTGTTTATTGCAACTGATGATGGCTCTAAAGGTGAGCATGGGTTTGTTTCTGATGTGTTTAATAAATTAATTGCTGAAGGGGATAAATTTGATTTTGCAGTGGTAATCGGTCCGCCAATTATGATGAAAGTCACTTCACAACTGACGGTAAAAGCTGGAATTAACACAGTAGTTTCACTTAATCCAATTATGATTGACGGCACCGGAATGTGCGGCGGTTGCCGTATTAGTGTGCATGGCGAAACTAAATTTGCTTGTGTAGATGGACCGGAATTTGATGCATCGGGAGTTGATTGGAATGAATTAATTACACGGCTTGGCAGTTATACTGCATTTGAGCGACATGAGCGCGAAAAACATCATTGCAAGTTAACTGATGAAATTAAGAAAGGAGAAAAATAATGAGTACCGAAGATAGATTTAAAAAAGTTCCGATGCGTGAACAGGAACCAAAAGTCCGCGCAAAAAATTTTGAAGAAGTACCGCTTGGTTATTCTGAAGAAGAAGCTGTCAAAGAAGCAAAACGCTGTTTGCAATGTAAAAAACCATTTTGTGTTGATGGTTGTCCAGTACATGTAAAAATTCCGGAATTTATTAAATTAATTGCTGATGGTGATTTTGCAGCGGCTGCAAGAAAATTAAAAGAAACGAATGCTTTGCCCGCAGTTTGCGGCCGGGTTTGTCCGCAGGAAACACAATGTGAAATTAAATGTGTGTTAAGCAAAAAAGGCGAGCCGATTGCAATTGGTAATTTGGAGCGTTTTGCTGCGGATTGGGAACGTAATAATGCAGAAATTAAAATTCCAGAGCTTAAACCAAAAAACGGCAAAAAGATTGGTGTAGTCGGTTCCGGTCCTGCTGGTTTAACTCTGGCTGGTGAACTTGCGAAAGAGGGATTTGAAGTTACGGTATTTGAAGCATTGCACGAAGCCGGCGGTGTTTTAGTTTATGGTATTCCAGAATTTCGTTTACCGAAAGAAATTGTTAAAAAAGAAATTAATTATTTAGAAAAATTAGGCGTAAAAATTGTTAAAGATTTTGTAGTTGGGCGAACTGCAACGATAGATGAGTTAATGAAGGAAGAAGGTTTTGACGCTATTTTTATAGGATCAGGAGCCGGATTGCCTTCGTTTATGAAGTTGCCGGGTGAAAATGCGATTGGTGTTTATTCAGCAAATGAGTATTTAACCCGTAGTAATTTAATGAAAGCATATTTGGAAGATTCAACCACCCCAATTATGCGTAGTAAAAGAGTTGTAACCGTTGGCGGTGGAAATGTAGCGATGGATTCTGCCAGAACCGCATTGCGTTTAGGTGCTGATCATTCGATTATTGTTTATCGTAGAAGCGAGGCCGAAATGCCGGCAAGAGATGCCGAAATTCATCATGCCAAAGAAGAGGGAATTGAATTTCATTTGTTGTGTAATCCGACAGAAATTTTAACTGATGATAAAGGTTTTGTGAAAGGTATTAAATGCATCAAAATGCAATTAGGTGAGCCGGATGAATCAGGCCGACGCCGACCGGTTCCAATTGAAGGCAGTGAATTTGTTATCGATTGTGACGTGGTAATTAATGCTATTGGTAACAAACCAAATCCATTAATTCCACATACTACACCGGATATTGAAACCACTAAATGGGGTACGATTGTAGCAAACGAAGAAGACGGCAGAACTTCTAAGAAAAATGTTTATGCCGGTGGTGATATTGTAACTGGCGCAGCGACGGTAATTCTTGCGATGGGTGCCGGAAAAATTGCTGCGAGGAGTATAATGGAAGATTTGTTGTAGTCATAAATAGAGCAGAGTGAGACGGGACGCTCTTTACATGGTTACGGGATAATTAGTTAGTTTCATTGAAGGTCGGAGCTTTACATGATTACAAAGCAACAAACATGGCATTGTAATTATGTAAAGCTCGCGACCCGACAATTTTAGGAGAAGTACATGACAGAAATAACAACCGAAATTTTAGTTTTAGGCGCAGGGCCTGGCGGTTATACCGCCGCTTTTCGAGCTGCTGATTTAGGTAAGAAAGTTACCATAGTCGAACAGGGTGACACTTTAGGCGGGGTTTGTTTGAATGTTGGTTGTATTCCTTCCAAAGCATTATTGCATATTACCAATATAATTGATGAAGCACGTGAAGTTGCAAAACATGGAGTTGAATTTGGTGAGCCTAAAATTGATATTGATAAAATTCGTGGTTATAAAGATAGTATTGTCGCAAAATTAACTGGTGGATTAAAAATGCTGGCTAAAATGCGTAAGATTGAAGTTATTCATGGTGAAGGAAAATTTGTTTCAGATAAACAAATTAAAGTTGGCGAACAAACAATTAATTTTGAGCACGCAATTATTGCGGCGGGTTCTTCACCAGTAAATTTGCCATTTTTGCCTGATGATCCGCGCATTATTGATTCAACTGGGGCATTGGAGTTAAAGGAAACTAAAGGTTCTATGCTGATTTTAGGCGGCGGGATTATTGGTTTGGAAATGGCAACGGTTTATTCTACTTTAGGAACTGAAGTTACCATTGTGGAAATGTTACCGCAGATTGTAGCCCAAGCTGATCCTGATATTATTAAACCATTACATCGTTCACTTAAAAAACGCTGTAAAAATATTTTCTTGGAAACTAAAGTCACCAAAGTCGAAGCAAAGGATGATGGTTTATATGTTACCTTTGAAGGTAAACATGGATCGGAAGAACCGAAACGATTTGACCGTATTTTAGCTGCTATCGGCCGCAAGCCTAATGGCAAATTAATTGGTGCGGAAAATGCAGGAGTTAATGTTGATGAGCGTGGATTTATCGCAGTTGATAAACAGCAACGTACTAATGTAAAAAATATTTTTGCAATTGGTGATATTGTTGGTAATCCAATGTTGGCGCATAAAGCTATTGCAGAAGGTCGAGTAGCCGCGGAAGTTATCGCAGGACTTGATGTGAGTTATGAACACAAATGTATTCCTTCAGTAGCATATACTCATCCGGAAGTAAGCTGGGTAGGTTTAACTGAAACTGAAGCAAAACAGCAGGGTGTTGAATATGAAGTAGGTGCATTTCCTTGGACCGCGTGCGGTCGGGCATTAACTATGGACTATAATCAAGGCCTCACTAAATTATTGTTCGAAAAATCTAGTGACAAAATTATTGGTGCAGAAATTGTAGGTCTGCAGGCCGATAATTTAATTGGTGAATTAGCGCTGGCAATAGAAAACGGTTTAACCGCAAAAGATATTGCCAAAACCATTCATCCGCACCCAACATTGTCCGAAACTATTATGATGGCTGCGGAAGTTTTCGAAGGTACAGCTACTGATTTGCCGCCAAGGAAATGATTAGTTAATAAAGTTGCCACGAATGCTCTTGTTACCTCTTTATAGTTACATAATATTCAATTTTGGTTTAGGTGGTTTTTTATAATGTGTTGTGCAAGTGCATTCAAGTTTTCCTGTACTATCGCAAGTTATTACAGTTAAATCTGGATTAATGCCCTTTATTTTAGACTGTATCTCATTAGTTTCTTTGGCGGTTTCTTCAAATTCTGTACATGCCCATTCCTGTAATGGAAAAAGGGAAGTAAGTTTGGCGCTACCATCAGAAAAATGTTTAATAGATCGCAAGTATTTCCCGAAGTTGAGTTCTTTGCAATTATTAGTAGGATCTTGATAAAATTCGGAGCAGAGTTTTTTTGTTGAACCATCTGTTTTTTTCATGGCTATTACAGTACCAAAAGTGCCAAAGAAAAATCCAATAGGTCCAAGTAATAATCCAGTGGTGCTGCCTGTACCGGCAATTCCCAAGGCTAAAAGACATAAAGTAATTTTTGGGTGTTTTTCAATGAAGTTTCCAAGCTTAAACCAAAGACTACCAAAAGTTTTTGTGAACATTTTACTTCTCCTTATATTGTTGTTGTAGAAAGCAGATAATATACATCTATTGAAAATTAAATTTCAGCGGGTAAACTACTCAGTAAAAATTACGGGGGTTCTTTATGTTATTTTTTTCTTTGTTCTAAGAATAATCTAAACTATAATTCTTCAGTGTTATCTTCAGGGTTAGGTGTAATTCCTTACCGGCGGTAAGTTTATTAGCTTGCTAATGATAAGCCCGCGAGCGCTTAAAAGTGCAGATATGGTGTGATTCCATAGCCGACGGTTATAGTCCGGATGAAAGAAGAGGCTTATGATATGCAAAAAAATATTCTACAGCGTAGCTTTAATCAGCCGTTGATCTTATTGTTTATTCTTGGTTTTGCTTGGGGTTCGGCTTTTTCATTAGCACGATACGTGATGTCACATCAAGTATCACCGATAACTTATTCATTTTTTACCATTTTTTCTCCTTCGGTTGTTTTGTTGATTTATTGTTATCGGCATGGTTATTTGCAGGATCTGATTAAAGGTGATGTCTTATGTTATTTTGTTACCGGTATGTTTGGCATTGTGCTGCCAAATACCAATAAATATTGGTTAGCAACACATTTGCCGTCTGGGGTACTGGCTTTAGTTATGAGTGTAACTCCGTTTTTTATCTATCCTTTGGCGTTGCTGTGCCGTGAAGAAAAGTTTCATTTTAGCCGTATCACAGCGGTGCTGATTGGCGGAGCAGGGATGATAATTATGGCGGCTCAACATGGTATTCTTGGTTTAACCCTAAATCATTGGTTATTTTTAAGTTTATTAACGCCGTTTAGCTATGCTGTATGTGCAGTTTATGTAGCAAAATTTGCCATCAAAAAGAACAATATAGTGGTTTTGACTACTGGAATGCTGATTTGCGCGACTTTATTGTTAACACCATTTTTATTTACTTCTGAGTTTGTTATGCCTCATTTAGCTTTAAACGGTGTGTGGCTAACGATAACAACGGAAATTATTTTAGAAACCATCGGATATCTATTACTTTTTAAGGTATTGCAGTTAAGCGGGGCAGTCAATTACAGCATGGTAAACGGCATTGCTGCAATTGTAGGTTTATTTTGGGGATATTGTTTTTTCCACGAATGTATTTCGCTTAGAATTCTATTAGCAATGTTGTGCATTCTGCTTGGAGTATTACTGCTTAATCGATTTAAAGTACAAACCTTATAAGATTTTCTAATTTTTATTTGACAATACTGCTGTAATGGTCTACCATTACAACAGCATGAGTAATTTGCGGCGTCAAAAATTGATGGTAAAGGGTTATGATAAGTTTTTAACTCTTTGTTATACGGAAAAATCTAAGGCTGGATTAAAGGCCTTGTTAGATTTTTTTCTAACTTTTGACGAAAGAGAAGTGGTTGCCACCAGGATATTATTAGTTGAGGAGTTGCTTAAAGGCAAAAAAACTCAGCGTGAAATTGCGGCAAAACTTGGAATCAGTATCGCTAAAATTACTCGTGGATCGAATATGTTGAAACAGCTTAACGACAAAGTTAAGCAGGAATTAATTGAAAAAATAGTTGGCAGATGATGAAAAATTATCGTTCAATTACAAAATCTTCTTTTCTCCTATCTTGGCGCGGCTAAGCGCATATTATCTTTTTATATCAAATTTATATTTTATATCGGTTGTTTGCTGTCATTCCGCGGTTTAACCGCGGGATCCAGAAAATAACTAATTTCGAAGTTGGATACCGCGGTCAAGCCGCGGTATGACAAATGAGTATAGGAGAAAAATCATGTTAAAGGTTAAAACATTATTATTATCATTAATTTGTTTGATTAGTGTTAATATGGCATTAGCTAATCAAATTAAATATCCACCAGTTAAAATTGGAGTGTTAGTACCAATGCAGCATCAGGCAATGGATGAAATTGTGGCAGGTTTTAAAAATACTTTGCAGCAAACTTATCCCGGCAAAATTACGTTTTTGATTAAAAACGCACAAGGTGATGCTAACTTACAACGTTCTATTTTACAGCAGTTTAAGCAGCAGCAAGTTGATTTGTATGTGCCAATTGCAACGAAGCCAACGCAGATGACTTTAGCAATGGTGCGTAACAAGCCGATCATTGGTGTTGCAGCAGAATATACGGAAGCACAGCGTAAACATCGTGTTCCTTGTAATGTAACAGTAGTTAACGATGAAATTACTGTTGCTACGCAGTTACAATTTATGCGTGAAGCTATACCAAATTTAAAACAAATCACTTTAGTACATAGTCCATCAGATAAAATTATGCCGGAGGTTGCTGATTGTATTAAGTATGCTAAAGCGCACGGATTTAAAATACAGGATTTAATGGTACAGCAGTTGGCTGATCTTTACATGATTAGTCAACGGATTTCATTTCATAGTCAGGCGATTTTTATTTTAAAAGACAGTCTAATTGCTAGTGGTATTCGCACTTTAGTCAAGCAAGCTGAAATATCGCATATTCCAGTTATTACTTCAGATGATGGCACCGTACAACATAGCGCTGCTTTTGCGCTTGGAGTAAAGGAATATCAAATTGGCGTGGAAGGAGCAAAATTGGCGGCTCAAGTTTTAGAAGGGACCAAAGTTAATGAAGTACCGATCAAAAAATTAGATGAGTTTTTAATCTTTATTAATCCTAAAGCAGCTGCACGACAAGGAATTAATCTAGCGAAGATCAAGCAGGCGGCGAAAAAAGAGGGGTATCAAACATGTATAATATCTTAATCACAACATTACAACAAAGTTTATTTTTTTTACCATTAACGCTTGGAGTTTATCTCAGTTATCGTATTCTCGCGGTAACTGATTTAACGGTTGATGGTACTTTTGTGCTGGGCGCTGCAACTTTTGCAAGTTTAGTAACGCATGGAATCAACCAATATATTAGCATGTTGCTGGCTGTATTTGCAGGTGTAATTATTGGATCTTTGGTTGCATTAATACAAAAGCTTGTAAAAATTAATTCGCTTATTGCCGGTATTTTAGCTACTTTTATGTTGTATAGTGTTAATTTTCGTGTCATGGGCAAGCCAAATATTAGTTTATTGGATAACAATGTATTATTACAAAATTTACAAACATCACATCCAATGTATTTACTGCTCGTGATTGTTTTGTTTACGTTAATGTTGTTTGGCGCTATATGTTATTTTCTGCGTAGTAAAATAGGAATGCTGTTGCGTGCTTACGGCAGTAACGCTCGATTAATCCGTGCGATGGGTAAATCAACAATATTATTATTAATGCTCGGTTTAGGTATCAGTAATGGTTTGGCAGCTTTATGCGGTGTGATTAATGCGCAAATTGATGGTTATGCTGATCTGAACATGGGTTTAGGGATGGCATTGACCGCAATCGGGTCTGTGGTTATCGGTAGGCATTTAACTAATAGAATTTTTTATCGTCGGGAAAAATTTAATGCTTTGGTTGATTGTTGCAGTTGTTTATTGGGCACAACACTGTATTTTTTTGCGATGAATTTCTTTTTAGCGTGTGGGATTAATCCAATTTATTTGAAATTATTTTTAGGAATCGTATTAATCATTTTTCTTGGCAGCGCAAGGTATTCACATCAAGGAGAAGTATATGCTTAGAATTGAAAATGTTTCATTAACGGTGCCAAGTTGTGAAAAAAACATTATTAACAATGTAACTTTTGAGGTTCATCAAGGAGATTTTATTATATTATTAGGAAGTAATGGTTCCGGAAAAAGCTCGTTGCTTAATTTGATTAGTCGAGTTTATTTGCCAAAGAGTGGGTCGATTGAATTATTTAATAAATTTTTGCATCGGTATAGCCACAAAACTTTGACAGAAAAGGTAATAACATTAACACAGAATACTAATGATAATTTATTCATGGATATGACTATTGCGGAAAATGGTATTTTATTTGAGTTGCGTAATAAAAATAAAAGCCAACATCAATTAGATTTTCAGGAATATTTAGCTCAGTTTCACCTTGGATTAGCGGAGCGGATTGATATTCCGGTTAACAAATTATCTGGCGGCGAAAGGCAGATTTTAATTTTAGCTTTAGCTTTGCGCCATCAACCAGATTTAATTTTATTGGATGAGCATACCAGCGCTTTGGATCCCAAAACTGCTGCGATGATAATGGAAAAAACTTATCAGGAGATTATTAAGCGTGGCATAACTTGCATTATGGCAACTCACAATCTGGATTTTGCTTTACAGTATGGTAATAGACTATTGGCAATTAATAATGGCAAAATAGTGCATATGGTATCAGCGCAAAACAAACCAAATTTGACCAAACAGGATTTATTGGCAGATTGTTATTAGCTTGTATTATGATTTTCAATTGATATTTTTTCAAATTGTGCTTGCATTGTATAATGCTAAACGCTAACATCAAATTTTCTACAAATTTTATGTTTATGGAGGGTGTATGAAAAAGTTTTTGTTTCTAGTGATAACAGTTATTTCGGTTTATGGTTTATTATTGGCGGGATGTAGCACTGTTGAAGGCATTGGCCAGGACATTCAATCCGGCGGACATGCTATATCCAAAGCAGCCTCTAAAAATACCAAAAAATGAGCAAATATTCTTGCGGTTGTGGTAGGGCTTTTAACCAATGCTGTAGCCCTTTATTACAAGGTAATGATTTGTGCTGCTGCCAATCCTGAAAATTAATGCGTTCGCGTTATACAGCGTATACAAAGTGTGATTAAAATTATAAATGTCAGACATCAATCAAGAAAAATTTTAATACAAATAATTAAAACTTTTTATGGTCTTGATTTAATTGTTGATGATGGTATTTCTATTTTATAATTGGAGTTTTAGGTGAAAATAATATTAGGTTCAGCTTCGATATCAAGAAAACAAATTTTAGAGAAGGCAGGTTTTGTTTTTCAAGTAATGGTTGCAAATATTGATGAGAAAAAAATACGTCGTGATAATCCCAAAGAATTAGCATTAGCCATTGCAAATGCCAAAGCAGATTTTTTGCTGCAAAAAATATCAAAAAATGTTTTATTAATTACCATAGATCAAGTGGTTGTTTGTAATGACCAGATTTTTGAAAAGCCGCGCAATACAGAGGAAATTGCTTATTTTTTACGTTGTTATTCAAACAATGTCGCAACTACGATAACCGCTGTAACAGTAACTAATACATCCAATAAGTATCGAGTTTTTGCAATAGATATAGCTAAGGTTTATTTTAATGAAATTTCAGAAGATGATATTCAAACATTAGCATCTAATCCAAATTTTCTCAAATGTGCTGGAGGGTTTCAGGTTGAAGACAACAATAAAAAATTAAATCCATACATCAAAAAAGTTATCGGCGGAGTTGATAGTGTCAAAGGATTACCATTAGAATTAACTAAAAAATTACTTAGGGATGCCGAATGCAAAAAATATTAGAGGCCATTATTTTTTTTGCAGTGATTTGTTTTTTTATTATTTTGCCGGTTAGTGCTAACCCAAGCTTAAATCAAGAAATTGGTCAAATGATTATGATTGGTTTTGATGGCAGTACATTGCATCAAAATGATCCTGTAGTTCAAGATATAATAAAAAAACGAATTGGAGGAGTAGTTTTGTTTGATTACAATTACAAAACTAAAACCTTCGATAAAAATGTAAAAAATCCTTGTCAATTAAAGCGCCTTGTTAAGCAATTACAAAGTTATTCTGCAGTTCCTTTGTTTGTTGGTATTGATTATGAGGGAGGAACTGCAGGAACTAGACTGAAACCTTTATACGGTTTTCCTAAAACAGTTAGCGCGCAATATTTAGGTTCACAACCATTATCAGTAACAAAAAAATACGCAACATTAATGGCAGAAACTTTAAATAGGGAAGGGATTAATTTGGTTTTTGCTCCGGTTGTTGATTTAAATATAAATCCTAATAATCCTGTGATTGGTAAATTGGGACGCAGTTTTTCCAAACATCCAAATAATGTGATTAAGAGCGCAGCAATCTTTATTGATACCTATAAAAAATATCACATTTTATGCACTTTAAAACATTTTCCCGGTCATGGCAGCTCAATTGGTGATACACACAAAGGTTTTGTCGATGTTACTAATACTTGGCAGTCACAAGAATTAACTCCTTATAAAAAACTGATTGATACAAATCAAGCTTGCGATTTAATCATGGCCGCGCATATTATTAATTATTCTCTGGATTCGTTAGGCCATCCAGCATCGATTTCATATCCAATTATTACGGAACTTTTACGTCATAAGTTAGGTTTCAAAGGAATTGTTATAACTGATGATTTACAAATGCAGGCTATCACTGATAAATATAATTTAGAAACCACAGTGAAACTGGCAATAAAAGCGGGCGCTGATATTTTGTTATTTGGCAATCAACTCAAATATCAACCGCGTATTGCACAAAAAGTTATACAGATCGTCAATAAACTTATTAAGCAAGGGGTTATATCAAAGCAAAGAATAGATTTATCGTATAACAGAATTATGGCTTTAAAGAGAAAATACTTTATATCGAAGCATCATCTGCATTATCATGCTTAATAGTTTTCTTTTTAGCAGTAGCATGACGCCGTCTTAATTCGATGTCAATATACCTGTCAGTAATAGCGCCAGAACCATGACCGGCATCATCACGCACGTGTTCGCGAGGACGTATTTTTACATCATCTGAAATCCCGGTGTGTCTTAGCCAATGCACAGTTGCTGCTTTAAGGTTCTCCGCGCAGGAATAATAGAAAAGTTGCATAGGGCGGTTTAAGTCTATGATTTATAAGGGAAAATCCAGGAACAAGAATTTTAGGTGAATTCTAAAAAGAAGTGCGACAAATTCCGAGGTCATGTAAAATGGCCTCTGTAAATAATTGAAAAAAAGGAACTTGTCGCATGAAAGAGTATACCCAATTGTCGCAAAAAGAGCGACGCCAAA
>JASFHF010000032.1:0-23137 GCA_050123375.1 Gammaproteobacteria bacterium | reverse complement strand
TCGCCCTGAATCACGTCACGGTCATCGGCACTTCTGCCTGTACCGTGGCTATATTTTAACAGAAAATGGGTGAGATTTTATATCTTATTTTTTTTGAAAATTGGTCTAGACTTTTGACCCGCTTTAAATTATTGCATCTATTTTAAGTTTTTTTATATTTTTTTGAACAATTTTTCCGTTTTTTATACATTGCCAAAGGGAAGCAAATTTTGCATTCACTTTAGTTAATCTCATTGACAAAAAATTTTTTTTGGACATGGGAGATGTGTTTTTTTTCTTGTCAAAACCGAAGCGACCAGAGTAAAAATTCATGTTTTTCCTCTTTATTATTGTTACAAAATCGACATTTCCCATTTAACTGACAAATATCACCATTTTGTTTTAATTATAACAATTGATTCTTAACGTAAACTTAAGAAATCAAAAAATAATTGGTTTTTTTTACTTTTTTCTCCGTTTTTAGCAAAAAATTTAAATAAAAGTAACCCCGTAAAAAATACCCGAGTAATTTTACGGGATTGTATTTCTTTTTGTTTAATTTAAGATACATTTTTTACACATACCTTTGGAGGACAAAAATAATGTTAAATCCAAACTCATTACGTCTCGATAAAGACTACATCCGATTTTTAAATCAACTAAAAAACCGATTACACACCGCTCAAATGCGAGCTTCTTTAGCCGCCAACATCGAACAAATACGTTTTTATTGGGAAACGGGTAAAACTATTGCTGAAAAACAGAAAATAAAAAAATGGGGATCTAAATTTATAGAACAATTATCACGCGATCTGAATAAAACTTTTCCAGGAATACAGGGGTTTTCAATTTCCAATCTCAAAAGAATGATGCTCTTTGCCAAAACCTTCCCTTCGCTTGAAATTGGCTCACAGCCTGTGAGCCAATTACCCTGGGGCCACATTTCTTTGTTATTACATAAACTTAACAACAACCAAGCACGAGAATGGTATGCAAATAAAACTCTAGAATATGGTTGGTCCAGGTCAGTACTTAATATACAAATCGAAAGTGGATTGTATGAAAGGCAAGCAAAGAACGAACAAAAAATAAACAATTTCCATAAATGCTTACCAAAACCTCAGTCAGACCTCGCAAATGATGTATTAAAAGATCCTTACAAATTTAATTTTTTGACAATGCAAGAAAAAGCGCATGAAAGAGAGCTTGAGACTGGATTAACTACTCATATCCGAGATTTTTTGCTTGAACTTGGCCAAGGCTTTGCTTTTGTAGGCTCGCAAGTTCCGCTTACTTTCGATGACCAAGAATTTTTTATTGATTTGTTATTTTACCATCTTAACTTACGTTGTTATGTGGTATGTGAATTAAAAGCAACTAAATTTAAGCCAGAACATACAGGGCAACTTGGATTTTATCTCGCTGCGGTTGATAACCGATTAAAGAAAGAAAATGACAATAAAACTATAGGGATTTTATTATGCAAAACAAAAAATAAAGTAATTGCTGAATATGCTTTACAAAACATTAATGCTCCTATTGGCATTTCAGAATATACTTTCACTAAAGCGATACCAGAAGATTTTAAAAGCAATTTGCCTACTGTCGAAGAAATAGAAGCTGAATTAAGCAAAAGCAACAAAAGCTTGTGAAAACTTTGGATGTTCAATTCATAACCATTTTTTCCGCTTGGGAAAAATGGTCAAAATTGAATCAAATTGGCTTAATCATTTTTTTACACTTATTGTCAAACCATCCCCTATGGGCAAAATAGTGCTAATAAGCCTTGTATCTGCAAACACCATTTTATTGTAAGCATCCATGTGCTGACTATATTTTTTATCAATACCCATTGGAGTAAATAACGTATCATCAGCAACAATAATTCCATGAGGATTTAATTTCTCTACGCAATCATCTAACATTTTTGTATATAAGCTTTTATTGGAATCTTGAAGAATTAGATCAAATCCTCCATCAAGATTTTTAATAGCCTCACTGGCATTAGCATTAATTAATGTCACAAAACCATCAAGTTTCGCATCAATAAGATTTTTCCGAGTTTCATCACATAATTTTTTATCACACTCTATAGCAACCAACCTGCCATCAATCATTGAAACCGCTTCTGCTAAAACAACTGTAGAATAACCAAGACATGTACCAAACTCTAATACCTTTTTAGCCTGAATAACATTCACCAACCAAGTTAAAAATCTTCCTGCTTGTACGCCGATTCCTGGTTGTATATCATTGCGATTATGATATTCCTGTTCTAATTTATTCAATATTTTGTTATCGATTGTAATGAATTTTTCAATATATTGTTGGATGTTCATAATTTTAATCACAAGTTACTTGTTGTCACATCAGGATTCAAAAATACTGTTGCTCTTTTATAACAGCTAATTAAGGAAAATACAATGTGGACATTATAATCTTTATTATTTTTTGGGAAGTAACCCCCCGTAAAAAATACCCGAGTAATTTTACCGGACAAATTCCCTGAAAATTATATATTTTCCTTGAAAAAAAACGAAAAATTAGAACTGGTGGAAAATTTCCACCGGTTCAATTCTTTAAAACATTCAACAACATTACCAAAAGCTTTTACAGAAAAAGGGCTCTATATGCTTGCTACAATCCCGAAAAGCCCGCAAGCTGTTGATACAACTATAGCAATAATTGAAACTTTTGCCCAAATTAAAGAATTAACTCAAACCGTATACAGCTTCGCTAAGGCTAAAACCGATAAAGAGCAGGTCAAAATTTTTGAAAATAGCACGGGGATTGTTACTAATTTACTAGATAATGAACTAATAGTTAGTCAGCAAGAAACTAACTTCAAATTTAAACTACCATTCTTAGAAATTAGCAGGAAAGTAACAAGAGTAAAAAAATAAAAAAGGCATAAACAAACAAAAAAATCCGCTTAAAATTTCTTACAAATTATTTTTTGGCAAATTAATCGCTTAACTTCCCAACAATTTGATCCAATGAAGTAATTTTTTTTGCTTGTAAATAATCATAAAACTCAGCGGAAATTTTATCGTACGCTTGTGGGTTTAATAAATTTGCAGTGCCAATCTGCACAGCGGAAGCTCCGCATAACATAAATTCAGCAACATCAATTCCTGACATAATTCCACCAATGCCAATAATTGGAATTGAAACTTTTTGATAAACTTCCCACACCGCACGCAACGCTAAAGGTTTAATCGCAGGGCCGCTTAAGCCGCCAATTATATTTCCTAACAATGGCTTCATTGTATTTGCATCAACTGCCATACCGATGTAAGTGTTTACCAAAGAAACTGCATCGGCTCCGCCTTGTTCTGCTGCGTACGCAATTTCTGCAATATCAGTTACATTTGGAGTTAACTTAACAACTATCGGTTGTTTAACTTTCTTTTTCACTGCTGCAACAATTTGCTCAGTTAGATTTGAATCTTGTGCTAATAAGCGGCATTTGCTTTGTTTGTGCGAAACATTAGGGCACGATAAATTTAATTCAAATGCATGCGGAAAATTTTTTTCTGCCAAAATTTCAGCACACTTTACAAATTCTTCCGCTGATGTTCCAGCAATATTTACCACAATGTTAGTATCGATTTTTTTTAATCGCTCAAAATGTTTTGTTTTAAAATTTTTCGCACCTTTATTTTCTAAACCAATTGAATTTAATAATCCCGCTGCGGTTTCAACTAAACGCGGCGGCGGATTACCTTTGCGCGGCTCCAACGTTACTGTTTTAGTAATAATCGCACCAATCTTCGATAAATCTAAAAAATCCGCAAACTCTTCGCCATAACGAAATGTTCCGGATGCAACCCAGATAGGATTTTTGAATTCAAGTTTGCCGATTGTTGTTTCTAAGTTCATTTATCTTCCTAAATAAATATCATAAATAGGTTTTGAACAAACAGGGGTCGCATCTTCACTTATTACATAGCTTCGCACATGTAATGAGTGAAGATGCGACCCCCCCTCATATATTACCAACATCAAACACCGGCCCATCCTGACAACACATTTTGTAACCTTCGTTAGTTTCAATCGCACATCCGCGGCAAGCACCAATACCGCAAGCCATATACGCTTCCATTAATAATTGCGCTGGAATGTTTTGCTCACGCGCAATACGCGCAACTGCTTTTAACATTGGATTTGGCCCAGTAGCATAAAGCATTATATCTTCTACTTTGTCATACCGCGGTTTAACCGCGGTATCCAGCTTCAAATCTAATTGTTTTCCGGATCCCGCGGTCAAGCCGCGGGATGACCAATCTTCACTTCGAAATGACAATTCTAATAACTGTGTTACTAAACATTTTTCGCCACACGATCCATCTTCAGTCGCAATATAAACTGTTGCACCCAGTTTTTTAAAATCATCCGCACCAACAATTAAATCTTTAGTTTTAGCACCTAAAAAAACCGCAACATTTTTTTGTTGCTGTAATAAGGTTTCTGCTAAAAAATAAAGAGGCGCGCTACCTACCCCGCCAGCAATCAAGAAACTGTTTTTGTGCAAGGTTTGCTTAAACCCATTCCCCAAAGGGCCTAAAATTTCGACAGTATCACCCGCTCGAAGTTGACTTAAAATTTCAGTGCTGTTTCCTACGACATGATATAACACGCTAATGCCATCTGCGTGTTTTTGATGAACCCCCAACGGAATACGAACCAAAGGATCATAAGATTTGCTTTGGGCTTTTAACATTACAAATTGTCCGGGAATTGCAAGCGCAGCAATTTCCTGAGCTTCTATTTGCATACGAAAATGATTTTTTGCAATCATTTCATTTGCGGTTATTTTAGCAACAAGGTTTAAAGCTCCCATATTTTACCTGCTAAAACTACAGTTTCAACTTTACCTTTCATTTCCCAATCAATAAACGGAGAATTATGAGATTTAGATTTTATTTGATCTTTAGTATATCGCCAGGTTTTTTTCGGATCAATAATTACAATGTCCGCAATTGCGCCGGGCTTTAAAGTTCCTTTGTTAAGCCGCAAAATTTTATTTGGATTACAAGATAATTTATTAATTAATTCCGGCCAGGTTAAAATTTTCTTATCAATTAATTGCATAATCGCCAAAGATAAAGCGGTTTCCAAACCAATCAAACCAAACGGCGCATAATCAAATTCTTTTTCTTTATCGACTTGTAAATGCGGCGCGTGATCTGTTGCAATTGCATCGATTGTACCATCTTTTAACCCTTTGCAAATCGCTTTAACATCATCTTTAGAACGCAATGGCGGATTCACTTTGCAGTTGGTATCATAATTTTGTAACGCTGCATCAGTTAAAGTAAAATGATGCGGCGTTGCTTCTGCGGTAACTTTAACCCCGCGTTTTTTTGCCTGGCGAATTAAATCAACACTTTGAGCCGTACTTACATGCGCAATATGCAAATGCACCCCGGTTAATGCTGCCAATTGAATATCACGCCCGACAATAATGCTTTCCGCTTCGGAAGGAATGCCACGCAAACCTAAAACAGTCGACCAATATCCTTCATGTATCACACCTTTACCAAATAAATTTTTGTCTTCACAATGGCAAATTACCGGCAATTTAAACATCGCTGCATATTCCATCGCACGGCGCAATAATTTGGTATCGTCAACCGAACCGCCATCGTCAGAAACCGCAATACAACCAACCTGCTGCATTTCAGCCATTTCTGTCATTTCTTTGCCGGCACGATCTTTGGTTATAGCGCCAATCGGTAAAACATTAGCAAAACCTGCTTGTTTCCCTTTGTCTAAAATAAATTGTATTTGCGCCGCATTATCACATGCAGGTATCGTATTTGGCATCGCGCAAATTGTAGTAAAACCGCCGTAAAGCGCAGCACGCGCACCACTCGCAATAGTTTCTTTATTTTCCTCACCTGGTTCGCGCAAATGCGTATGCATATCAATAAAACCAGGAGCTACAATTTTTCCATGCGCATCAATTATTTTATCTGCTTTGGTTTTAATATTTCTTTCTATCGAAATAATCTGTTTGTTTTCGATTAAAATATCTGCAACACCATTTCTTTTTTGGCTGGGATCAATTACTTTGCCATGTTTAATCAATATTTTCATTGCCGCCCCGCTTTAATTTATCGCCGGCGCGAAGTAAATTCGCGCTCGGCGACTTAAGGGGGAGAATCCCGATTCTCCCCCTTAAGAATCCCCCATCGGGAAAAGTATCAGCAACAAATATAACTTTGTTAATCAATATTTTCATTGCCGCCCCTCAACAAATACAAAACTGCCATTCGTACCGCAACTCCGTTAGTTACTTGTTCTAAAATCACTGCATGTTCACCATCAGCAACATCATTACTTAATTCTACTTCACGATTAATTGGTCCTGGATGCATAACTACAACATCTTTTTTTGCGTATTTTTTCAATAAATTTTTATTTATACCAAAACGCTGCACATATTCACGAATCGTTGGAAAAAATGCTTCATGCTGACGTTCTAATTGGATACGTAATACATTAAGCACATCAGCTTCATTTATTGCTTCTTTAATGTCATAAGTAACATTAACACCAAGCTTTTCGATTTCCGGCGGAATTAAAGTTTTTGGAGCACACAAAGTTACCCGCGCGCCCAATTTATTTAATGCAAAAATATTACTTAACGCTACCCGCGAATGTGCAATGTCACCAATTAAACTAACTTTTAAGCCGCTTAAATCTCCAAATTTTTCATGCATAGTAAATGTGTCCAGCAAAGCTTGCGTTGGATGCTCGTGAAAACCATCTCCTGCATTTACTACTGAAGCATTACACCATTGTGACAACATTTTAGAAGACCCGGCACAACTATGCCGCATCACTACAATTTCTGCGCGCATTGCTTCAATGTTGCGAATAGTGTCTTTTAGTGTTTCTCCTTTAATAAAACTTGATGATGCTACTGACATATTCATAGTATCAGCACCAATACGTTTTGCTGCTAATTCAAATGAAGCGCGTGTGCGCGTTGAAGGTTCGCAAAATAACATTACGATAGTAGTACCACGCAATGCAGGAACTTTAGGAATTGGCCGCGCTAAAACTTCTTTGAAGCCTTTAGCTTGATCAAAAATCAAATTTATTTCATCCTTGCTTAAATCCGCAATTCCTAATAAATGTTTTTTGTGCCATTTTTTCATAATTTCACCAGCAATACATTTTCTTTTTTATCAACTTCTTTTAAATTAACTTGTATTTGTTCGCGTTTAGCAGTTGCGATTTTTTTACCAGCAAAATCTGCCTGAATTGGAAGTTGTCGATGACCGCGATCAATTAATACTGCTAAATGAATGCTGGCTGATCTACCTAAATCCATTAACGCATCAAGCGCAGCGCGCACAGTTCGGCCAGTATATAAAACATCGTCCACCAAAATAATTTTCTTTTTAGTAATGTCAAATGGAATATCGGTTGCGTGCATCATTACCAAAGGCTGGGTATCAATTTCGGTTAAATCATCCCGATATAAAGTTATATCAATTGCACCTACCGCAATTTCTGTTTTCTCGATTGATTTTATATATTTTGCAATTCTTTTAGCCAAACAATCGCCGCGAGTTTTTATACCAATAATAACTAAATCTTTAGTACCACGATTATCTTCAATAATCTCATGTGCCATACGTTTTAAAATGCGGGTCATTTCAAGCTTGTCTAAAATCTCTACTTTACTTTGTTTCACTTGTTATCTCTTTTAATTCCTGAATAATTTTTTTTGCCGCATGCGCCGGATCATCTGCCTGAATAATCGGTCGGCCTACCACAATATAATCAGCGCCAGCTTCAACTGCCTGACGTGGAGTCAACACTCGCCGTTGATCGCATTGAAGCATCGCCCAAGTTGGCCTGATGCCAGGTGTTACCACCAGAAAATTCTTACCTAATTCTTTTTTTATCATGGAAGCTTCTTGCGCTGAAGCAACCACACCGTCCAGCCCGGATTCTTTAGCTAAACTTGCTAATTCCAAAACTTTTTCCTGCACCTCGCTTTGCATGCCAAGTAACCGCATTTCTTGTGTCGTCATACTAGTTAAGATGGTAACACCAAGCAATAAAGGCTTGTGTAATGCGTTCGCCACCCCTTCAACTGCCGCCTCCATCATACGCTGCCCACCCAAACAATGCACATTCATCATAAATACGCCGCGGCTGGCAGCTGCCTGCGCTGCATTTTTAACCGTATTGGGAATATCATGAAATTTAAGATCTAAAAAAACTTTTTTATCCGAAAGTTTTTTCAAAAGCTTATCACCAAAATTAACAAAAGGCGCAATACCTACTTTAAAATGGGAAACGGAAGAAGAAAGAACATCGACCAACTGGGAAACCCTAGCAAAATCGTCGATGTCTAAGGAGACAATTAGTTTATTCATTAAAATAATAAGATACTAAAAATTACAATTTGTTGCAAGACTATTTTTTCTGATTTTGTTAAAATCGATTATAGATTTTAGCCATAGGAATCCAGTCATGCGTGTAGACTCAGAAATCGGTAAGTTAACAAAAGTTTTAATTCACCGGCCAGACTTTGCCTTAAAACGCCTAACCCCCAGCAATTGTCATGATTTGTTATTTGATGACATTCCCTGGGCAGAAAAAGCTATCGAAGAACACGTGCACTTTGAAAGTATTCTAAAAAAACATGGGGTTCAAACATACTTACTGCATGACCTGTTACAAGAAACATTGGAAGATAAAATTGCACGACGCTGGCTACTTAACCATACAATCAACCGCATATATCATTATTCAATTTTGAGAGATCACTTATACGCTTTTCTCACTGATCTTGATTCTGCACAATTAGCATTACACCTAACCTCTGGACTTACCTGGGAAGAAACACCGATTAAACCGCTAGGCTTGGTAGGCACGCAATGCAGACCAACAGATTTTTTATTGCCGCCGTTGCCTAATTTATATTTTACACGCGACACTTCGTGCTGGGTTGGCAATGGTGTATGCATCAATCCAATGCATTATCCTGCCCGTCACGGAGAAACATTAAATTTAGCTGCTATTTATAAATTTCACCCCATGTTTCGTGAGACAGATTTCGAAATTTGGTATGACGGCAGTGATCTTAAGCTTGAAAATCATACCATAGAAGGCGGAGATATCTTAGTGCTTAATCATGATTGCTTGTTGATTGGCATGAGTGAACGCACCACACCAGAGGTAATTGAATCGTTAGTAAAAACTTTGTTCGCTAAAAAAATTAAAAAACAAGTTATCGCAATTGAAGTCCCAAAAATTCGCGCCTCAATGCATTTAGATACAGTAATGACAATGGTTGATCATGATGCTTTTTGTGTATTGTTCCCAGAAGATTATAAAATTCGCAGCTGGAGTTTAACACCAGGAAAAGCTCATCGTGAATTTAAAATCAATGAAGAACAAGATACCTTTGCCGCAATTGCACGTGCGCTTGGTGTTGACAAAATAAAACGTATCATCCCACAAAGTGACGCGTTTACCAAAGAGCGTGAACAATGGACTGATGGCGGTAATTTATTGACATTAGCCCCCGGTAAAGTGATCGGTTATGAATGCAATACCGTAACTAATGAAGCCTTACGCAATGCAGAAATTGAAGTAATTAGTATTTCCGGCTCCGAATTAGGACGCGGCCGCGGCGGCACCCGCTGCATGACGTGCCCGCTGGAACGTGAAACCATTTAAATTTATATTGTTCTCCAATGAAAATGCGAGATTTATAGAAAACGCTGCTGATAAAGAAAAGCTTGACAATTAACCATGTGGTAATTAACCTACAGGTAAATTATATAGAAGTTAAACCTCTAACGGAGAAATTTTGTGTTAGAAAACTATTTCCCACAAGGCATAGCAAGGGGCTCATCATTCATTGGCAGAAATAATGAACTGGCTTGGCTATCAAAAATATCTCATAAAGATTGCTCAAAAAACATTTAACAAAAAAATATCGACAAAAACCATTAAAACAATTTTTGAAGTCACTGAATGTCATCCGAAGCGAGTTTACAACTTATGCTTTTATTTATGGCGATTTTGTTTGAATAAAAATAAACTACCAACCTCAAAGGATGTGTTAATAGCATGGAAATCTTTTTTAAATATTCGAGCTAAAGATATAAGTTATAACTTATCACGAAAAGGCACTGCGCAGATTAAACTGTTAGCTTTAATAGCAACTGGGGTACAAACAGAATTAACTAGCAGAAAAATATAGCAACAACTTAATTTATCTGGCGCGGCCTTATTAAAAGGTTTACAAACCTTGGAAGAACAGGATTATATTGAAAAAACCGCAAAAGGATATAGTATAATTGACCCGCTAATTAAAGATGTTTTACTAAAATATGAACTTGCCAATATTTTTTAAATGATTCGACAAAATGTGAAAACCATCGAATATTAACTAAACCAGGAGAATACTTAATGACAATAAATTTATTTGGTAAACATTTTTTAACCTTAAAAGACTTCTCTCCAAAAGAAATCAACTTTCTGCTTGATCTTGCGCGTGACTTAAAAAATAAAAAGAAAAAAGGTATTTATGAAAAAAATTTAAAAAATAAAAATATCGTTTTATTATTTGAAAAAACTTCTACTCGCACCAGATGCGCATTTGAAGTCGCAGCATTTGATGAAGGTGCTCAAGTTACTTTTTTATCTAACAGCCAAATGGGTAAAAAAGAATCGATCTCAGATACCGCTAAAGTTTTAGGCCGTTATTATGACGGCATTGAATTTCGCGGCTTTAAACAAGAAACCGCGGAAGATCTCGCAAAAAATGCTGGCGTTCCTGTGTGGAATGGTTTAACTGATTTGTATCATCCAACACAAATTCTTGCAGATTTTTTAACAATTCAAGAACATGTCAACAAACCATTAAACAAAATTAAGTTTGTTTATGTGGGAGACGCGCGCAACAACATGGGAAATTCATTAATGATAGGCGCCGCCAAAATGGGCATGCATTTTGCCGCACTTGCACCTAAAAGTTTATTTCCTGATGAAAATTTAGTAAAAGAAATGCAAGAAATTGCAAAACAAACTGGCGCCAAAATAGAATTAACCGAAAAAATTGAAATTGCAATTAAAGACGCTGATGTTATTTATACCGACGTTTGGGTTTCCATGGGCGAAGAAGCAAAATTTGCCGAAAGAATAAAACTATTATCGCCATATCAGGTGAACATGGATATGCTGCGCAAAACCAATAATCCAAATGTGATTTTTATGCATTGTTTACCAGCATTTCATGATCTTAAAACCGAAGTTGGCGCAGAAATTTACAAAAAATATGGCATAAAAGAAATGGAAGTCACCGACGAAGTTTTTCAAAGCAAACATTCTGTAATTTTTGATGAAGCCGAAAATCGTATGCATACAATCAAAGCGGTGATGGTAGCTACGATTGGGAATAAATTATAAATTACTTGCGTTATAGTATAAAATCCAAATAATTTTCTGAATTTATCACGGTAAATTTAGCATTTGAATATGTACTAAGCCATTCTTTTGGCGCCTTTGCTGTAGTTTTGCCCCACTTAAATTCAAACCCATGTAAAACACCTTCATATTCTTCGACAAAATCTATTTCTTTCTGATCCCAAGTTCGCCAAAAATATTTATTGGTATAGATGCCTGCATAACTTTGTTTTTTTATTCTTTCCATAATCAAAAAATTTTCCCATAATTTTCCAACATCATCGCGTAAATTTAATGAATTAAAATTAGCTATAATAGCATTGCGCATCCCATTGTCATAAAAATAATATTTACTTTTTTTAGTGATTTCTTTACGTAAATTCCGACTGAATCCTCGTAAATTATAAATAACAAAACTCTTTTCTAATAAATCAATATATCTGGCTACCGTTTTCGTATCAATTCCTAATTGCTGCGCTAATTCAGATAAAGATACCTCACTGCCAACTTGGAATGCTAATAATCGTAATAAATCTACTAAAGTTTTAGAATTTTTTACTTTATCAAATTCTAATATATCTTTTAAAAGATATGATTGCGACATTTCCATAATTAATTCTGCTTTTTTTACACTCGAAGTTGTAATTACTTCCGGGTAAGAACCATAAATTAATATTTTTTCTAACTGTTCTTTTAATTCATGGCGATTGTATAGCATGTTTAATTCTACATAAGCTATGGGATATAAAGTTAACGTTTTTTTGCGGCCAGTTAATGGTTCGCCTACTTGTCCCGCTAACTCAAAGGATGACGAACCAGTCGCGATAATTTTTATATCCGGAATTTGATCAACCATAATTTTCAAAGCTTGGCCAATGCCTTTGATTTTCTGCGCTTCATCAATAACAATAAGCTGATAATTTTGTGCATATTCTTTAATTAGCCCAAAATCCTGTGAACTCAAAAGATGCTGAATACTAATGTTGTCGCCGGAATCAAATCGGTATTTGAGGGAAGTGGTCTGTAAAAAATTTTTAAGCAAGGTTGTCTTCCCTGCTTGCCTGGGACCATATATCAATAACACCTTGTTTGGATGAAGGTATTTGTCTAAATCTTGAAAAACTCTTGGAATATCCATATTTTAATTATAGCCAACTCCACGAAATTAGTCAATTATGAGGAGTGGAGCTCCATGAAATGTGGATATTTTGAGGAATGCAACTCCACAAAATATGCCAATTTCGTGGAATTAAGTTCCTAAATCACTCCCACTCAATGGTAGCCGGGGGTTTACTGGATATATCATAGGTAACGCGCGAAACGCCTGCGACTTCGTTGATAATACGATTTGATACGTGAGTTAAAAAATCATGCGCGAGATGTGCGCATTTTGCCGTCATAAAATCATCTGTTTCTACCGCGCGCAAACTAATTACATATTCATGCTTGCGTGCATCGCCTTTTACCGCCACTGATTTCACTGGCAAAAATACTGCAAATGCTTGTGCAACTTTGTCATATAAATCATTTGCGCGTAATTCTTCGATAAAAATATCATCTGCATATTGTAGAATATCTACATATTCTTTACGGACTTCGCCTAAAATTCTAACTGCAAGTCCCGGCCCCGGAAATGGATGCCGATAAACCATTTTATGCGGCAAACCCAATTCAGATCCAATCATCCGCACTTCATCTTTAAATAACTCACGCAAAGGCTCGAGTAATTTAAATGGTAATTCATCGGGCAAACCCGCAACATTATGATGCGATTTTATTACATGCGAATTTAAGCTGGTTGCAGCAGACTCAATCACATCCGGATAAATTGTACCTTGCGCAAGCCATTTAATATTTTTTAATTTTTTACTTTCCTGATGAAAAATTTCAATAAATAAATGTCCGATAATTTTACGTTTCTCTTCTGGATCTATAATATTTTTTAATGCTTCTAAAAAATCCTCTTGCGCATCAACCGTAATCAGATTAATCCCCATATGTTTTGCAAAAGTTTGCTGAATTTCCTGAGCTTCATTTAAACGTAACAAACCAGTATCAACAAAAATACAAGTTAATTGATCGCCAATTGCTTGATGTAACAATGACGCAAGCACTGACGAATCAACTCCGCCAGACAAACCTAAAATAACTTGCTCATCAGAAACTTGCGCTCGAATATTTTGAATTAAATTTTCTATGATATTTTTTGGTTTCCACTCAAGTGTGCATCCGCAAATATCAATTACAAAACGTTCTAAAATATGCTTGCCTTGCAATGTATGCGTAACTTCCGGATGAAATTGCAATCCATAAAAATTTTTCTGCTGATCTTCCATCGCAGCAACCGGCGCCGATTTTGTTTTTGCACTAATCTTGAAGCCTTTGGGCACATTAGTTACCTGATCTCCATGACTCATCCACACAGACAAAACGGACTGACCGGTGATATCAATTTCATCTTCAATCCCACGGAAAATTTCTGAATCTTCGCTGCAAATTATTTTGGCATGACCATATTCATGGTGTTCTGCTGCAATAACTTCACCGCCTAATTGTAACGCCATGGTCTGCATGCCATAACATATTCCTAAAACTGGACAACCCAAAGAGAAAACTATTTCCGGCGCACGCGGGGTAGTTTTTCGCGTTACCGTCTCCGGCCCACCAGATAAAATTATTCCTTGTGGATTTATTTTTTTCATGGTTGCATCATCAACATCATAAGAAATTATTTCTGAATAAACACCAAGCTCACGCACACGTCGTGCAAGTAACTGTGTATATTGCGAACCAAAATCAATGATTAAAATTTTATTTTTCATCTATATTGTTCTCGCCTCAATTCAAAATGCTAGTTTCATAACTAACCAAAGCACTTAGTAAATTTTCGTGGTAACTACCGCGCATGGTAGATTTGTGTTCTTTTTTAGCTACTTTTATGCTTGCTTACTAGTGATTTTACAAAACAAACAAGCTGTAAAATCACTAGTTCCAATTTAAACTGGCAGTATAAATCTCGCATCTTCATTGGAGAGCGGTATATACTATTTTTCCTTCCAATAATTCGGAGCTTCTTTGGTAATGCTTACATCATGCACGTGACTTTCGTTCATGCCTGCGCTGGTTACTCTCGTGAATTCAGTTTTGATACGAAGATCATTAATATTCGCGCTGCCGGTATAACCCATACCCGACCGAAGCCCACCAACCAATTGATAAATAATATTTAAAATCGAACCTTTATACGGCACGCGGCCTTCAATTCCTTCAGGAACTAATTTGTTAGCGTTCGCGTCTTCCTGAAAATATCGGTCAGCGGAACCACGCTTCATCGCGCATAATGATCCCATTCCGCAATAAGTTTTATACGATCGTCCCTGATATAACTCAATCTCTCCAGGTGATTCATCGGTACCAGCAAATAAACTGCCAATCATAACAGCATGCGCACCAGCAGCAATCGCTTTAACAATATCACCAGAAAAGCGTATTCCTCCATCAGCAATAATCGGAATATCTTGTCCTTTTAGTTCATGCGCAACATTTGCAATTGCAGTAACTTGCGGCACTCCAACTCCACTAACAATACGCGTAGTACAAATTGATCCCGGACCAATACCAACTTTAACCGCGTCAGCTCCAGCTTTAACTAAAGCTTTGGCAGCGACGGCGGTTGCAATGTTGCCGCCGATAATCTGTACATCAGGGTAATTTTGTTTAATCCATTTAATTTGTTCTAAAACACCTTTGGAATGACCGTGCGCAGTATCAACCACAATGACATCAACACCTGCATCCGCCAAACCTGTTACTCGTTCGCGCGATACAGGATTAACACCAACAGCCGCACCAACTAATAAGCGCTGTGCAGAATCTTTTGAAGCTAACGGATTTTTTTTCGACTTTAAAATATCAGTGACTGTAACCATGCCTTTTAATTGAAAACTATTGTTAACCAACATGATTCGTTCTAACCGATGTTTATGTAACAATGCGACAACCTCTTCACGTGAACTACGTTCAGTGGCCGTAATTAGTTTTTCTTTAGGTGTCATTATGTTGGCAACCGGCTGAGATAAATTTGATTCAAACCTAACATCTCTTTTTGTGATAATCCCAACTAATTTTCCATCTTTTCCGATAATTGGAATTCCGGAAAACTGATATTTTTGCATAACATCAACTACTTCCTGTACGCTGCAATCTTCCTGCATAGTAATTGGATCTTTGATGATGCCGCTTTCGTAACGCTTTACTTTTTTAACTTCATACACTTGCGCATCAATCGACATATTTTTATGGATAATACCGATACCGCCTTCCTGCGCCATCGCAATTGCCAATTTGGCTTCGGTTACCGTGTCCATCGCAGCAGAAATTAATGGGATATTTAATTTGATATCTCGAGTTAAATTAGTTTGCAAATCAACGTCTTTGGGCAACACAGAAGATTCGGCTGGAATTAAAAGAACATCATCAAAGGTCAAAGCATCTTCAGCAATACGTAACATAGCATCCTCCTTTCGATTGGATGCTCCTTATAATAGCATTAAAATCCAATCTGTAAATTAAAATTGTGCAAAAAATTAAAGCTATTTTTTCAGAGTTTTAATTGGTTTTTTTACGCTCTTCCTCTCTTTCTTGGCGTTTTTCTCTGTTTCAACCTTCTCAACAGTTAAGCAGTCTAACTTAATGTTCACGTATTTTTTATCCAAAGGGATTTTCTTTATTTCGACACCCTTAATTTTAAGCAACATTGGAAATTTCTTTCGGATTGCATAATATTCCAATTTTATACCTCTGCTATTTAAGTATTTGCAAACTTCTTCAAATGATACCTCAAAAGTACTTTTTTTAGCAAAAAACCGGTTTCTATTTGAACGTATTGCTGCCTCAAATTTTTTATACAAATCCGTACCTTGGCAAATTGGAATTTCATCAAAATCATCACCATACGGTGTTTTTTTATAAAGAATCTTATCAGGCAACTTTACTTTTTTGTCAAGTTTATAAGTCAGTAAAAAATTAAAAGAATTTTTCCTGTCTTGTTTCCACTTGTCTATGCTCTTCTTGCCGGCATTCACAAACCATTTAACAGCACATTTAGGGATGTTATCAATGACAGCATAAACAAAAAACTCCCGAAGGAAAGCATATTTCTTAATAAGCTCTGGTTTGTCATTCTGAACGGCATCCTTAATAACATCGCAATAAATTTTACCACTGTTTTTTGCAATCTCATAAATTGCTATAGCAAAATCATTAAACAACTTATGGAATGTTTTCCTGCGTTTCTCTCCGAAATCATATTTTTTATCAAAATTTTTATAAATCAAATCAATTAAAAAAAGCAGTTTTTTGCAAAATTCATATGAAGGTAAATTATGAGAAAATTGTATTTTTCCGGCAATCTTAGTAAGTGGTTTTTTTGTAATACGACAATTGATGTCTCTTTCTTGAATTAATTCAAAAAGCGTTTTTAAAACCCCCTTTAGACCAAGCTCAAACTTGTTCAATAGCATATTAAAACTATGCTCGTCATATTTGACCACACTAATAGTTTTACAAATATAATCATAATCATTAAATAAATATTTTATTTTTTTATCCTGGTCAAATGATTCAAACTGTAAATCAGTTTTTTCTTTGCTTAATTTACTCCAGTAATTGCAGACGAAAAGACTGGCAGAAATTTTCTCGAATTTTTTTTTAACAAAACCAAAATCAAGCTGTTTAGCCAGAATAGCACTATAAAAACTTATTCTTTCCTTTTCAATATTGCGAACATTTATATCTTTGTCCTTAGCATTCTTTTTTTCTTGCAAATTTTTATCACGATATATTTTTCCGCAATGTCCAGTTATTTTTAGTATTGCATTTTCAACATTCTTGTTCATTGCCTCTTGGATGTTATTTTTTATTTTCTCGCACATTTCAAATGTAGGAATATAAATATCTGGAAATTTATCTAATTCATCAGCGCGAGTGATAATGATTTCTGCAAGAAAATTTGTCAGCTTTGCATCTGTATACGGCTGATACTGCAGGAATTCGCTAAAAACAAACAATTGTTTTTTTAATAATTCTGCTTTTTCATCTTGTTTTAAACCATCTAATTCATTGCATTGTTTAATTATGTATTTAATTTCTTTATCACTTAAAAGTTCTATAGTTCCTATAGTAAATAGGATAAAATCTTCTCGTTGCAAAATCTGTCCATATGATTTGTCTTCAAAAACATTTTCCCAAATTTTATAGAATGCTTTTGCATGATTTCTGTGCCGTAATAGCAAATTAAATTGTTCTGTGCTATCTTTTTTATCTTTTTTAAGCATGAAATCAACTATGATTTGTATGTCTTCATCAGAGATTTCACAGAGGTCTTTATTAGAATGATATATATATAAAAGATTAAGTTTTTTTGCTGATATTTTTTTAAACAGTTGTTTGGCATATTCAATGTACTCATCTTCCGATAAATTCTTAGGGATTTTTAATACCAAAGCTTTTGCGATTTCTTCTATATTATCAAGTAAATCCTTATATCTTTTTTTGGATTCACCGCGGTTAAAGCGAAGTTTGTAATAAGCAAATAATTTTGATATTTCATCAAAAATTTCCTCCTTTTTGGAAACATTACCAAGCGCAAGAATTAATTTGCAACTATTATTTATGATAGAAATAGAATGATTATTCTGTAATTTTTCTATAACCAAATTTTTATGTATAATTTCAAATATCATACTACAATAATCATTAGTTTCTAGTGCTAAAGCCTTGCATAAAACACCTAACTTTTTAAATAATCCTCCCGGGAGTGTGAAGCTATTTTGAGACTGCGATATAATTTCTTTAATTTTTGTTGTTATTAATTTTCGCAGTTTTTCTTTGCGAATTTCGCTGGCTTTTTCGATATTAATACTAAAATTTACCAATTTCTGCTGCCAATCGTTTTGACTCAAGATATCACAAAGATTATTGACGTTAATGTTTGCCAGAAGTATTTGGTTTTGTTCGTTTGTGCCGCATAATTTCACTAATGGGGAAATAATTTTTTCGTCTTCGCCCTGTTTGAAAAGGCTTGTTATAACATGTTGCACATCTTCGTTACCAGTTAATTCAAGTTCCATATTGTCATCAAGCGGTGTTGTAGATTGTTTTTCAAGCTCTAAATATTTTTCTATCGTTAATTTTAAAAAGCGGCACTGATTGATTTTTTCTATAAAACATTGATAATTTTTTACATTTAATAATGCTTTTAAATGTTTGGCATTGATGTGCGCCCAAATATCTTTTAGTGCATTTAGATTACCATTTGGTTTTTTGTTATCTAAAAATTTGCCAAATAAAATCCAATTTTTATTGTTCCAATGATCATTTAAAAATTTAATTTCTTTTAATAAATTTGTGATGTTGCCTACATTCTCATTGTCTATTTTTTCATCACTATAAGCCTTGAGCAAATCCCCAAATCCTTTCTTCTTATTATCTTTAATAATAAATAATATATTTTTCTTTTTATCCGCTACTTTTATTGAATTGAAAGTGTTTTCTAATATATTTTTCCGTTTCTTGGCAAGAATATCTTTAATTACAGCCTCGATCCCAAACTTGCTCAAAGACTTTATTATAGGGTTTTCCTTTTTAAATTCTTTATAAACATTGTTAAGCTGTGTAAATGTGTAAATGCTGTCAATTAGCTTTTCAAACCTTTCCTCAATTATTTCAAACAGCAATAATGCAACTTTTTTGTTAGATTCGTCGGTTTTGTTTTTGAGAGTACTTTTTATTTTAGGGTCGAATTTGCGCACACCTGGTTTTTTGCCCCTCATACAAATACGCAATTTAACATTCTTTAATGTAAATATATTTTGCTGCTTAGTAAAAATATTACATAAATACTCATATTTTTGCGGTTGTTTTGCAAGAAATTTAACATAGTTATCTTTTATAATTTGAAGCTGTTTTTTTATTGCTTTAACATGATCGCCTTTCGGTTTATCTATATCAATAAGTTTAATTTTTTTTATGGTATCATCTGCTAAATATTTTTTGTATCTATGAAAACAATCTAGTATAAAAACATGACATTTTAATCTTTTTTCTTTTATCACACTTACATCTTTTTTATTGCCTGTGTTGCTG
Organism: Gammaproteobacteria bacterium; assembly: GCA_050123375.1. Lineage (GTDB taxonomy): Bacteria > Pseudomonadota > Gammaproteobacteria > UBA12402 > UBA12402 > JASFHF01. The sequence goes on along the minus strand of JASFHF010000032.1, from coordinate 3,568 downwards.
TGTTTAACAAAGCTTTTATATTCTTTTTGAAATTCTTTCTTTTCCTCCTCATTAGATATCTTGTCCAGGCACTGACAAAAAACCTCCTGCAAAAGACGGTAATAATATAAAGCACACTTATCAGCATCCACTTCTATTGCAACAACTAATCTGCTTGAAAGCAAAAATTTATTCAACTCTTCATAATCCTTTCTGGTTAGAATTCCTTTGTATTCTACAAATAATTTTAAAATGCCAATGTAATGTGAGATATTTTTGTTGTGAATTATATTTTTGGGTCCTGGCAGAAGATTTTTCTTGATAATTATTAATAAATCTTTTTTGGTGGTTTCAGGGCAATCAAGGCTTTGATTGCTATTTTTGATCATCTGATTAATAACTATTCGAATTTGATTATTTGCATATTTTAAAATATAATTATATATCTGTTCAAAATACGAAACTTTTATTAAAGGTCGGAAAAATCCTTCAAGCTCGCCTAACAATGAATCAATTGCACTTATAGTTTTTGAACAGGAAAACAGGTTTTCGTAATATTTAAATATTGGGTTTTTCCCGTTTTTAAGGCCGTTTTTTTGAAGTATTGCTGTACAACAGCTTTTTCGTAAGCTTTCGTAAATGTATTTGTATATGTGCTTGGGGGATAAATTACAACCTGTTACTGTATTTTGACTATTGCTATATTTTAGTTCTATTATTGGATAACCATCTATTATTTTTTTTGCACCATCAAGAAGCAAAAATGGATTAGCTTTCTTGTTAACTTCGTGAAAACAAGCTTTCAGATATAGTAGTTCGACCTTTTTTATTAAATTTGGAAGAGTGATTTTTGGGTTGTATTTTTTTTCTTTGAAAAAATCTTGTGGGAATCTTAGCCGTTCGATAAAAGATCTTATTTTTTCTAAGTTTTCCAATTTTAAATGTGCTTTGTTTTTTAAGATTCTGACAAGAAAACGTCGAAAAGCATTCTTATTATTTCTAGCAATAAAGTTTTCTTGAATAGAAAGATGATTAATAATGTTTTGTTTTATGGGTTGGTGTGACAAAATGTTAGCCGTTAAAACAAGCTTGGTTCCTTTCCAATGGTCTTTTAAAGGTATTTTTTTGCCAGTTGTTTCGAAATAAACCAGAGGATTTGCGCCATTCTTAGCAAAATACACCTCAATTTTTTCGATAACTTTGATAAATTTCTCTGTTACTTTAAAGTCTTCATAAAATTTAAAATACTTGTTGTAAAATCCTATTATTTGTTTTATATAGCCAAGTACAATTTTAGGGCTTGTTGTTACCTTAATTTCCATCGCAGGATAATTCGGCGTGATATCAAAAATTTTTTTACCAAGCTTTTTTTTGAGATTTGTCCATTTATTACCGCTTGCTCTTTTGTTTATTTCATCTATTAACTTGAAAATTAATTCTAACAATTCACCTTGTGAATTTTTTTTCTGACGTTTACTACTATATTGGCATTTTAATCGCACACGATAAATTTTTAGTGCATGCAATCTTTTTTTTCCAGATGTTACTGCTTTTTTGTTGATGGGAAGATTATCTTCATCTTTATTAGAAACTTTGACTCCATTATGTATATTTTCTTGTTTAACTTTAATAGTTATACTGTTTCTGATAGAGTTTTTCTTCCTATATGCATCATATGATTCGTTAAAACGCAGCTCGAAGCTTTTCTTTAACATATACACATTAAGAGAATCAGAAGCGGTTTTGCGGTTATAATAGAGATCAAAATTGTTTTCAATTGTTTCTATATGTTTTTTTAAAGTACCGATATTTTTTTTATTAACTTGCTGATTCAAGTCTTTTTTTCTAGGAAAAGGTCGTTCGGGAGTTTCTTCAGAAATTTTCTTTGCCAACTGTTTTTTATGTTCTTCCCACGCACCATTATTTTTGTTTTTTAAAAAAGTATCAATTTTGTCAGCTAGCCCAAAAACAAGCAGGAAAAATTGTTCATCAGAATCAAATGCCCCATTGCTTTTACAACTTTGAAAACGATCAACTTTTGAGATATATTCTTCTACATCGTTGGTGGGTTTTTTATTAATTTTGGGGTCTTTCCAATCTGTATATTTTGTTCCACTTATAAGATAAACCCCTTTTCTCAAAAGGTATTCAAAAAAATGATTCGTAGCATTTATTTCATCATAACATTTGGTAAAATTATTACAAATTTTTTTTATAAGATTTATTTTTTGTTGAACATTGTTTTTATTGGTTTCGCTATTTACGGCTTGCGACAACTTTTGCTGCATTTTTTTTCTAAATTCTTCTGAAAACGACATGGTATTTTATCTCTTTTAAGTTAATTATGCGGTTTTTATTATTGTTTGCATTAGTATATAACACGCACCTTAAGGAAAACTTAAGGGTCTCAAAAATTTCAAATTCTTTATGGAAATTTAACCAAATAATTACTTGAAACAAATCACTGGTAAAGATAAGATCAACGCCATGATTCATCTTACTTTATTAAAAGCCTGCATCGTTTTTTTAGTCGGTTTTGCGGCGACTTTTATCGGCACCACTGTCGGCGGCGCGATGTTGTTTATATTGCCGGTGTTAATTTTTGTGGGTCTTCCACCGCTGATCGCCATTGCTACTTCAATGTTTGCTGCTCTGGGCGCAAACGCTGTTGGTTTATATCGATTTCATTTAGACAAAAAAGTGGATTTTGCCGTAGGAAGCATTGCTGCTGTCTTCTCGATCATTGGATCTTTGATTGGTGCACACATTATCATTAACGTACCTAAAGATATTTTGCATAAATTTATTGCGATATTTTTGTTAATAATTTTAATTATCATGATTATTAAAAAAGCCGGGTTAAAGGAATTTGCACGTCACACGGCAAAAAAAGCGTATTCTGTTACCAGAATAGTTATTGGCTCAATTTTATTTTTCTTAACTGGAATTCAAGGAGGCATGATTGGCGGACAAGGAACTTTTGAGAATTATATTTTGATTTTTGTTTTTGGCAAAACTTTTTTAGAAGCTGCCGGTACACGAAAAATTGCCAGCCTCGCTGCAGTAATAACCGCGCTAATTGTATTTCTTTATCATCATTTAGTAAATTTTGAATTTGGTATTGTATTGTTGTTCGGAAGATCTTTAGGCGCCTTCATGGGTGCGTCCTACGGTATCAAAAAAGGTGATGAGTGGGTGCAAAAATTATTTATCATTATGGCGATTATTATGGCGATTAAATTATTATTTCATTAAATAAAGCATACTTTTATACTTCATCTGATCCTGATACATCTCTAAAAATATTTGGTATTTTTTTGCATGATAATTAATTATCTTTTTATTTTCCGTTGGCGAAATAATTTTTTCCGCACCGCTCATTGCTGTCATTGCATCAATTATTGAATCAAATTTCTTTGCTGCTACCGCGCCCAAAATTGCTGAACCTAACAAAACCGCTTCTTTTCCTGACTTCTGCCAATTAGTGCGGTTTTAAAGATGTTCATGTATGCCGCTGTCGTGATAATCATCTAAATTTGTTTGTAATTTAATTTTTTTGCCAGTAAGTTTATCTTCAATATGCGCCTCA
>JASFHF010000031.1:0-24371 GCA_050123375.1 Gammaproteobacteria bacterium | reverse complement strand
TTTTCACCCGCACTATATCTTTTACGTTTTTTTATTATTGTCATCTGCTCGACCTCTTTTTATTATGGCCAAGATTATATCTTATTTTATACCATCACGTGGTCTAAATTTTGTGACCCATTATAATTGGTGCGAAACAAAGTTATAATAAAATATTGAAAATAGCAGAAAATAAATCTTGTAATAAAATAAAAATGCTAGTTAAAATCCGACTAAAAACAATAAAAAATCTTGAAAAATTTTTATTTGACCAAAAATTATTAGAGATAAAAAAAGATTGTGAAAAATTATTAGAAAGGAAGCAAGATCATAGCGCCAACGAAAAGCTTATAAAACTGAAAATAAAATGTCGAACATTTTTAAGAAAAGTTAACTTAACTGATTATGAAGATATAAAATCAGATATTAAAGAAATAATGCAGAATATTAATGAAGATATGTTACCGTTGTTAAAATCTGAATTAAATAAAATTAATAAAAAATACGATCTGGTTATGAAATATTACAATATTTCAAATAATGATATGGATAGTTTTGTGGTTTTGCCATATGGTTTTTTGCAAAAAAATATAGAAGAAAATCCGAAACAACTGGTTAAAGAACAGGTTTTAAAAAACGCGCCGTTAGTCAGAAAGAAATATAAAAAATTTCTTAAAAAAATTAAGGGTGCGGGCTTTAGAGTGTTGGAAATGGAATGCAATTCGAAGATTGCAAATTTAAATAAAATAATAAAAAATTGTGATGATAATAAAAAAATTTGTAATATTCTTTAATTAATGTTGAAGCAACCAAAAAGCAAGATGGTTCTCAGGTTCTAAATTTTTGTTATTCAGAACCATATTTTTTACGATAAGCTTCTACTTTTTCTGCAAATTCAGAAAACTCGGCAGATGTTTTTAAATAAGCTAAAATATCTTCAAGCGTTATGATGCTTATTACTGGGATATTATATTTTTGTTCGATTTCTTGTATTGCGGAGGTTTTTCCGGTACCGCGTTCTTGTCGGTTTAATGCGACGCAAATCCCACTTAATTGAGCATTATTTTCTTCTATCAAAGGCATTACTTCGCGAACCGCGGTGCCTGCAGTAATTACGTCATCAATCAATAAAATTTTTCCTTGCATGGGTGCGCCTACTAATTTACCGCCTTCACCGTGAGTTTTCACCATTTTGCGATTAAAGCAAAATGGTTTATTAATATTATGCTTTTGTGCCAAAGCAATTGTGGTGCTTACAACTAGTGGAATGCCTTTGTACGCTGGCCCAAATAATATATCAAAATTTAACTTCGCGGCATTTATTGCTTGTGCATAAAATTCTCCAAGATGCGCAATCATTTCCCCGGTATTAAACAGCCCTGCGTTAAAAAAATATGGACTAATGCGGCCTGATTTTAAGGTAAATTCACCAAAACGAATTACTTCATGTTTAAGACAAAATTCAATAAATTGTTTTTTATAATTATGCATGGGCAAATTCCTTTATAAATCACTAGGCAAATTAAAATGTCTAAATAATTTTAATGAAAATGGATTGTTTTTTTGCGGGGTGGCTAAAGCTATATCTGCTGACGAATCCTTTTTATTAAAGGTTACGTCATAATATTTATCTTTGGTTAATTGCATTTTTTGTTGTTGCAGCAGCTTAAACCATGCCCAGGGTCCGTGTTCAATTATTGAAGTTTGTTTGCCGTCTTGATCGGTGAAGATTATTTTAATAATATTTGAGTTTACATTGTCTGGCCAAATAAATTGATCCGCGGAATATTGCATATTATTTTGATAAGTGACTTGTTGATTTCCTAAAGTAAGTGTAAAGGCAGCAGTATTTTGGTTTAAGGATAGCGGTTGGATTGCGAAAGGCACATAAAGCGACTGATCGCTGCGCCGAAAATACGTATATTGAATTTGAAAGGCTTTTTGTAGTGATGCTAAAGTATCATCATAAATTGGCAATGAATCACCATCTAGATTTTTTAGTTTCCATGGTATTTGTGATGAGTCTACAAATGGGGAAAGGTAGTTTTTGAAAAACTTAGCAAGTAAACCATCTGGGGCAAAGAAATAACTAAAGCTGGTTAAACTTACATCATTGCTGCAGGTATTATCGAATGGAAAGCGATTAGCGATTTGTGCATTATATTGCGGCAAAATATTTTTTTGCCATGCGTCATTTATATAATTTTCGGAAAGCATAAGCATTAAATGCCATGCATTAGTACCAAGATCGTATAGCCAGCTTTTAAGTGGTTCAGGATAATTTTGTGATATTTCAAGTAAGTGTTCAATTGGATCGTTTTCTTTGGCACCATTATTAAACATGCGCATGCTAGTCATAGTAAATACTAATTTATCTGCATTAGTATCGCTGATAGGCTGTAAGTAGATAGCAAGATTTTTTAGGGCAACAATTGCATTTTTTGAAGAGTTTTGCTGTGAAATATCATTAGACAGAGCGGCAAAGTTTTTTAATGTGGGACTAATTGCGGCGACTTGCGGCACAATATTATTTTGTATTAGTTTAGCCAGCGAAAGTAGTGGCGAGCTATCATTACTAAGAAGTTGTACAGCAGCAACCAGGTTATTGATTTCAGTAAAGTGTATTATTTTTATATTGCTAATAAACTGCAGCCAAGTGTTCGCATAATTTAGTAAATATTTATCGGTTAATTGTTGAGTAGTTTTGTTAATAGATTGCGAAAAATTAGTGTTGCCTATGACCCAATTTCCTTTTATTGCTTCAATAGCCGCAGTATTAATTAAATCCGGGTAAATTTTTGCAAAATTTTGGGCAGTATACATGCTTTGAATAGTGTTATCGTTATTAACGAAGGTAAAAACATAAGCTGCTTGGGAGTTGGAATTTAAGTTTAATGACAATAATTTATTATTTGTAGACTTGTTGGATAAAATGGCAAATGCTAAATCAACAGGGTTTAGTTGTTGTAAGTGATCACGTGCATATTTTATTAACTTTTTGTTCAATTTAATTTTTGGGGTATTCTGTTCCAGCCAATCATTTAAATATGGGAGTATGTCTTGGTTTGTTTTGGTCTTATCATTGGTTAAGATTGCGTATAATGAGTTCTCTAAATAAATGGCATCGTATTTTTCAGTATTTCCCAACATCAAATAGCTTTTTAAGCTGTTGTATAAAGTGACGGGAGATGATTTTGGCGCGCGAAGGTTTTTTTTCAGCAAAGATATAATTTTTGGCAACACAATAGAGTTCAACTTTTTGCTGTATATTGTAGATATTTTTTGCTGTAGTTCGGAGTTTGCTTGATTTGGAATTAAAGCAAACCAGGCGCTGGAATTAGTTAATGCTGAATTAATTTGCTGTAAAGTAAAAAGCGTATTAAATTTTTTATTTTTACGGTTAGATGACTGATTGTTAATTATTAATTGCTGTGCTTGTTTAATAACGCCTATTTGGCGATTATATTTATACCAGCACATATAGGTAAAAAAACCGATTAAAATAATTAATGTGGGATAGATAAATAAACGAGTTAGATTGCTGCGGTAAAATAGATTTCTTTTTTTTGTAATTGGAATTTTTTCTGCAAAAAAATGATTGCAAAATAAGTCATGCACAAAATAAGCTTTATTGCTTGGTGGCTGGATATTAATTAATGAGCGGCAAGTTGATGATACCGTGTCATCATGTTCATAATAATCAGTAATTTTTTCTTGAGTGGCGCTAACAAAGAATACGCCGGTAGGGCAAAATTCTTTGCCAAGCTTGCGAAAAACATTATTTAGTAAATAATTTATTGGTTTTTTTAATTGTGCTATTTTAGCTGGGAATTCATTAATTAAGATGCGTTTATCCTGATTACGTTCGTGCTGCAAATGCCAGATTAGTTGGTCATTTAAGCGTTGGATTATGTTGTTAAAAATCCCATTGAAATTATCTGCAAAGGTTTTATCAGTGATTTTTCTGGTTTTGATTAAATTTCCCCAAGCTTGCTGACGTTCTTCACGGCTCAAATCATCAAAATATTCACGAAATCCAGTGATTAAATCACTTTTATTAAAGATAAGATAGGTTGGGATATTTGCACGAAATATTTTTGTAATAGTGGATAGTTGCTCGCGGATTGTGTGAAAAAAATCTTTTTTTAATGTTTTTGATTTACGTAAAAAATTGTTCAAATCTACAATCAACAATATTCCGGCAGGCAGAGTTGAGTCGTTATATTTTTTTATTAAACGGAAAAAATATTTCTGTATATTATTTATTTTATTTTTGGTAGTGGTGAAATATTTTCCAGGTGTATCAATAATTACCGCATGCTCTGTTGCCCACCAACTATAGTTTTGAGTTGGTTGGTTTTTTTCATCATCTTTAGTTTTTTTACTTAAGATAAATTTAAGTTCTGATTTTGTTAGCAATGTGGTTTTTCCAGAGCTTTGTGAACCCAGCATGATGTAGTATGGCAGAGAGCTTAGGGCGGGGTTTTTTTTGTTTTTTGCTATCCCAGTTTTTTTTAAAAAACAAATTGCGTCTTTAACTCGTTTCTTTATAGTTCTTTTTGTATTGTTCTGTAAGTAAAATTTTTTCATTTTGATGCTAATTGAATTTGTTGTATTAGTTTATTGGAATAAGATTTTAATTTGTAATTAAATCCTCCATATATCCCAAGTACAAGAATACTCGCAATAATTGTGGTGCGCCAAATAGGTAAAGTTTTACATTTTTCTTTGCTGTAAGTTTTATTGGATTTGATAGCGGGTGATAGGCGTTTATCAATTTCACCTCGGTGCGCACGTATCATTTTATAGGTGGCATCAATAATTTTTTGTAAATTTAGTTTTTCTTGTGGTTGATGACGGAATTTTCCAGCAAAACCTAAGGATAAGCAGATATACATTAATTCAATGTTATCAATAAATTTATTTGGTGCGCGGCAAATACGATCTAAAATAGTGAAAAAATGTTCGTCAGCATTTGCATGTTGTTGCAATTCTTGCAAGAGTGAATGTTTTTGCCAATTGCACTCTTTTCCCCAAGAGGTTTGGCTTATGATTTCATCGAGGGTGGCGCTGATTGCATAACGGCTAATTAGAATATTATCAGTATCATATCGCAGTGTTTCAGCTTTAATTTGAAATTTATGGATTTCGTTGAGTAAATGTTTGCGTAAATGTAAAATATCTGTGCAATTTTTTTTGCGTTTTAAGTGTGTTATTTCGGAAAATAGATTGTTCGCAGCATCAATTAATAAATTTTTATTGGTTAAAATTGCACGGCGATTTCCATTGAAGGATTTCGTTTTATGATTATCAAATGTGTACGATAAAGAGTTTGTAATAAGTTCTGAAACCATAGTAAATAAGCTTTTATATCATTCGCTTTCACCATGATACTAGAAAGTATAGGTAAAGTATAGGGGACGGAGCTTCACATAATTATGGGATAGATTAATTAGTTTATTCAAGGGTCGGAGCTTTACATGATTACAAAGCAACAAACAAGGCCTTGTAATTATGTAAAGCTCTCGACCCGACGACTTTATTTGCTCTGTAACGAGTGAAGCTCTGTCCCCTATTCCTTATAGTTAATCTAACATGCCGTAAATTTTTAGTTTTTTGCGCAAAGTTCCGCGGCTTATACCTAGCACAATTGCGGCTTTGGATTGATTGCCTTTGGTATATGACATTACTGCCTCAAGCAGTGGTTTTTCTACTTCGGCAAGTACCATTTCGTAGACATTATTAACAAAAGTATTGCCAACTTTATCAAAGTAGCTGCTAATGGCTTCTAGCACGTTATGGCTTAATGGTTTTTGCTGTGCTAGCAGACTTCCTGTTTGTAATGTTTCAGATTGTTGCTCGGGTGAGGCAGATTCGGTTTCAATCATGTTCATAGTTTTGTATCCTTTTAAACATTAACTTCTGTCTTGGGCTCATGCAAAAAGCGATCTGCTTTGTTAAAAATTCGCTCAAGCCGCTCATTTATTATTCGTAAACTCGCGTCTTTCGCTCATTTTTGCTCCGCACTCATCTTTTTGCGTAAGCCCATTTGTTCAATAGTCCAGGTTGATTTTTGAACAAAACATGGTGTATTATATCACCAGTTGTCAGGTTCTCAAGTATGATTTGACAACTTTTTTTACTTTCTTATTCCTCGAAAGCAGGTAAAATGAAATTTTTTGAAGCTTCAGGGTGGATCCCGGATAATCGGCCTTGCGGCCGATTTCCGGGATTACTTCCATAAAGCGTAATTTGTGCTCATAACTATCGTAAGATGATTTTTCTTTACGACAAGTTAAAACTTCTTTATCTACAATGTCAGTAACTTTTCTAGCCAGTGGATATTAGCGCCGCCGGTTTTAAAATTTGCATCATCCAAAATTTTGTGATGCATCATAATATTAGTTTTAATTCCGTCAATTACAGTTTCGTCTAATGCGCCACGCATTTTAGCGATAGCAGTATCTCTGGTTTCATCATGGACAATGATCTTACCTATCAGCGAATCATAATGCGGAGGGACGGTGTAACTGCTATATATATAAGCATCAACACGCACACCTGGGCCTCCGGGAGGATGAAATAAAAGAACTTTACCTGGAGAGGGAAAAAAAGTTTTTGGGTCTTCTGCATTGATACGGCATTCTATCGCGTGCCCCTTTATTTTTATATCTTTTTGCTTAATACGCAATTTTTCACCAGCAGCGATATATAGTTGTTCTTTTACAATGTCTACACCAGTAATTGCTTCGGTAATAGGGTGTTCTACCTGAATACGTGTATTCATTTCGATAAAATAAAAGCAGCCGTTTTCATATAAAAATTCAAAAGTTCCCGCGCCGCGATAATTCATTTTTCGACATGCTTCCGCACATAATTCTCCCATTTCATTGCGCTGTTTCTGGGTAATGCCCGGAGCGGGTGCTTCTTCTAAAACTTTTTGGTGGCGGCGTTGCATGGAGCAGTCACGTTCGCCTAAATGAATCGCATTACCTTGTCCGTCAGCTAATACTTGAAATTCTATGTGGCGAGGGTTTTCTAAAAATTTTTCCATGTAAACGACATCATTCCCAAAAGCAGCGCCAGCTTCAGTTTTAGTCATATTGATTGCTGGAAGTAATTCTTCTTCAGAACGGACGATACGCATACCGCGTCCGCCGCCGCCGCCCGCAGCTTTAATGATAATTGGATAACCAATTTTATTGGCTAAACGAATATTCTCGGCGTTGTCATTAGTAATGGGGCCGTCAGATCCTGGTACACAAGGAACGCCTGAATCTTTCATTGTGGCAATTGCCGAAATTTTATCTCCCATTTGACGAATCGTTTTTGCTTCTGGGCCAATAAAAGTAAAACCGCAGCTTTCTACTTGTTCAGCAAATGCAGCGTTTTCTGCTAAAAAGCCATAGCCAGGATGAATAGCATCAGCATTAGTAATTTCTGCTGCGCTAATAACTGCTGGAATATTTAAATAACTCTCAATAGCAGGAGCAGGACCAATGCAGACTGATTCATCAGCAAGGCGTACATGCATTAGTTGTTCGTCAGCGGTAGAATGTACAGCAATGGTTTTTATATCAAGTTCTTTACAAGCACGTAGTATTCGTAATGCGATTTCTCCTCGGTTGGCAATAAGTACTTTTTTAAGCATATAAAGTTCTCTGAATTATTCAATTATAAACAAGGGTTGTTCAAATTCTACCGGTTGACCGTTTTCTACTAAAATGGTAGTAATTTTACCGGTACGATCTGCTTCGATTTGATTGAACATTTTCATGGCTTCTACAATGCATAATACATCGCCAATATTCACGTGTTGGCCAATTTCTACGAATGGTTTTGCATCAGGTGATGGGGATGCATAATAGGTGCCAACCATAGGTGAGTTGACGGTATGTTTGTCCTGAGTTATTTGTGTAGTAGCAGGAGGTTGTTGTTTTGGGGGTGTAGTAGCTGTTTCTACACGAGGTTGTGTAGATTGTATAGGAGTTGCAATAGTGGTTTGCGGTAAAATAGTTTCGGATGATCTGCTAACTTCGATGATTGAACCATCAGTATCTTGAATTTTGATTTTTCCGATATCTTCTTCTTTTAGTAGTCTGATGAGTTTTCTTACTGTGCGAGTATCTACGCTCATAAACACTTCCTCGTATAACCATAACGAAAGACATTTTGCCTTAAAAAAATATTAGTGTCTAGTTCTTTGCAAGTTTTATTAAATTTGCTACAATTTCCTGCAAGTTAATTTGACTAGGACTTGCGCTAAAGTAGCTTATAAGCCCTGTTAGTAATAATCGAAAGGCAATGTATTTTATGCATTTTGTTCATTTTTATATCAATGTTTTTTTGCATCTTGATCGTTACTTGGTTCTTTTTACTAATCAGTATGGGATATGGGTTTATGCATTATTATTTTTGATTATTTTTTGTGAAATGGGTTTGGTTGTTGCGGCAATAATGCCGGGTGATTCATTGTTATTTGCAACAGGTTCGATTGCAGCGACGGGAGCCTTAAATGTTTATTATTTGATCGTATTATTTATTGTAGCAGCATTTTCCGGGTATATTTTGAATTATTGGATTGGTCATAAATTAGGCAAATTATTATTTAAAAATGAAAAATCTTTATTATTTAGGCGTTCGTATTTAGAGCGCACGCACAATTTTTATAATCAGTATGGAGGCAGAACGATTTTAATTGCTTGTTTTATTCCGATTATTCGTACCTTTGCTCCTTTCGTTGCTGGTATGAGCCATATGTATTATCATAAATTTATGTGTTTCAATTTCATTGGTGCTTGCACGTGGGTGATTTTACTGGTTTATGGCAGTTATTTATTTGGTAATCTTCCATTTATGCGTGAAAATTTTTCTTTGGTTATTTTAGCTATCATTTTTGTTTCTATCTTGCCGCCGTTGGTGGGGTATTTTAGAAAGTACACCAGACGTTGAATTTTTAATTGCAAAGCCCGATATTTTTAAGCAAATACCGTAAAAATTACTCTAGTTTTTAATTTTTTTCTTTGCGATAATCTTTATCTTAAAATTTACAATAGAGAGCTAATCATGGGAAACAAAGTAAATCAAGAAAACAAAATAATTCTGTTCCGAAGCCATAAAATACGTCGTGTCTGGCATGATAATGAATGGTTTTTTTCAATTATCGATGTGGTTGGCGTATTATCTGAAAGCTCAAACTCTCGTCGCTACTGGTCTGATCTCAAGCGACAACTGACTGAAAAAGAAGGATTTTTTCAGTTGTACGAAAAAATCGTACAACTGAAATTAGAGTCATCAGATGGTAAGCAATATAAAACTGACTGTACTAACACTGAAACTTTATTTCGCATAATTCAATCTATTCCCTCCCCAAAAGCTGAACCGTTCAAACATTGGTTAGCTAAAGTGGGTTATGAACGAATACAAGAGATAGAGAACCCCGAATTAGCTCAGGAACGAATGAAGGCTTTATATGAACAAAAAGGATATCCGAAAGATTGGATTGATAAACGTTTGCGTGGAATCGCCATTCGCCAGGATTTAACTGATGAATGGAAAGCAAGAGGTATAACTAGTCAAAAAAATTACGCTATTTTGACCTCTGAAATATCTAAGGCGACTTTTGGTATGACCCCAACTGAATATAAAAAACACAAAAATATACCAATAAAATCCAAAGCTAATTTGCGGGATAATATGACTGATTTAGAATTAATTTTTACGATGCTTGGTGAAAAAGTTACAACCGAAATTTCTGGTCAGGAAAAACCAGAAACATTTGATGAAAGTAGAATAATAGCTAAGCGGGGTGGTAAAGTTGCAGGCAATGCCAGAAAAGAAACAGAGAAAGAATTAGGCAAAAGTGTGATTTCTAAAGAAAATCATTTAGGTTGGTTATCAGAAAACAAACAAGATATGCTTGAAGACAAATAAGAAAAGATGTTGTTTTAGATAAATTTACGATATTTACAAAAGCTTATGTTGTAGGCCAGTGTTTTTCCATCTTTTAGGTTCTGGGCACTTGCCAATAGTGTATGGTGATGATATTTCGTCAAGTAGTTGATTTTCCTTTTCAAGGTCTTTTTTTTCAATAGCATCAATAAGATCTAAAATATTTTGCATGTCGTTAGTGTTGGTTTTAGTTTGGTTCATTAATTTATATTCTCCTTAATCCATATTTGGTATGAATTGCATATTGCGCCCCTATTTTATTGCCGTAATCAATAAATAAGTCGTAATATTGTCTTATAATTTTATTCAGATCATTTTTTGATCCAAAATCGTCTATTTTTAATTTTATATTTTCATCCGTTAATTCTCTCATGGTAATGCCTTTTCCATGTGAATGCCATTTAGCTGCATTACCTAATATCTTAGCAATATCAGCAGCACGCTCTTGCTTCATTTTTAAAGTTACTTTCTCATTGCGTGTTTCAGTAAATTTCCAATGCTTAAATTTATATTTTGGCAGCCACTCTTTAATTAAATCTTCAGAGTGATTTTTGGCTTGTTCGATTAGGAACATTAATGCAGGGTCAAATTTTTTAGTTAAAAATAAAAGCTCAGCGCTGGTTATAGTATTATTTTTGCTTTTTTTAACAAGATTTTCATACATGTAAAGATATCCCTGCCTGGTACAAATTTTCCGTCTTGTTCAATTTGAGGATCAATTGGCCCAAGAACTGAATAATAATCCATATAAATATTGTCACCGGATAGCGCTAATACTGTTCCAGCAGAATAAGCATACCCAGGAACAATATAATCAACTTCATGGAAATGTTTTCGAAAGACGTTGCTTATTCTTTCAACAACTTCAATTGAGCCGCCAGTAGTTTCTAATATGACAGTTAGTTTTGGTAACATTTTGTTTTTGCTTTGAGTTTTCTCTACAGTGCTTTCAATTTCTGTCCGCACAACATCATCCAGTCCTCTGTAAATAGGGCTACGTATAGTAATGATTTGAGATTGTAGTTGCTTTTCTAGCTGCTCATTACATTGATTCAGATGATAACATACTAGGTCGTTTGATTTTATTGTATTGGTCATTCTGCTTGCCCCATTTTTTTTATGATGTTTACAATAATTGTTCGACAGATGCACTTTTTACTTTATTTTTCTTGGTTTTTAGGTATCCAAGATATATTGTAATATAGCACAAATAACTCAATATAACTATTTGTTTAATATCAAAATTATTACCACAGTTAGTAAATGATAAAAGACGAGTTTGGCGGTGCGATAACATACACATCAAAGCGGCATATCTTACCGGTAATTGAAAAGTTAGGTTTCTGATTATCAAGCGGCTTTGCAAGTCGTGGTCGTTTTACTACTACGCGTTTTTTGGCACATCCGCGTGCAGTTTCGAGTAATAATTTTTCGTTAATTGGCGGTTCGTTTTCAAGCAGCGTTGTTAAAATTCGCATTTCTTTTTTTACCAGTGCGGATTTTTTACGCACGGGAAACATTGGGTCAAGATAAACTACGTCAGGATGAGATTTTAGTTGTTGCATGTATTTAATATTATCAGTTTGAATTAATTGTATTCGAGAAATGATTTCAATTAAAGCAGGGTCATGTGTAGCGCGTTCTAAGCCGTCCTGTAATAATGCTGTGATTATCGGGGATTTTTCCAGCATGATCACAGTGCATCCTAAAGATGCCAGGATAAAAGCATCGCGCCCAAGGCCTGCGGTTGCATCCAGCACATGCGGTTTTGCTTTGATTCCAATAGCTTTGGCAAGATTTTCAGTTTTTTGGTTTAGCTTTCGGCGATAAGTAATTTTTTTTGCAGAGAAATCAACTTTGATTGGTTTTTTAGGAGCATCACTTCCAAGTTGTTGCAAATACAATCCATTTTTATCGTAATACAAAATTAAAGTATATTCTTGCGGCAAATTTTTCTTAATCGGTAAATGCAAGTTTTTAGCAAGCTTTTTTGTTGCTAATTGAAATTCGCTGGATTTCTGGTAGATGATAATGTTTGACACAATTTTTGCATGTATCATTTTGTGATGTGTTTGTAAAGAAAATGATTAAAAAAATTTTTTAAGAATTTTTTAATTTTTTTGATGACTATTATGTTTTTTTCTGTGTAAAATATATTTTTCTTTTCTAAATTATTTCATTTTTATAGAAGGTCGATTCTTTATGGCAACTGCAGCAAAAAGTAAAACAAAAAAAACAACAACGGGAGCAAAAAAAACAGTAAAAAAAACAACAACAAAGAAAGCGCGGAAGTCAACCAGTAAACAGTCTGTAAAAACATTAGGCCTAAAAAAAGCACAAAAGAGGACAAGTAAAACGAAAAAAACAACGACAACAAAAAAATCTACAAGAAAAACAACAACAAAGAAAGCGCGGAAGTCATCCAGCAAACAATCTGCAGAAATATTAGGACTAAAAAAAGTACAAAAGAGAGATGGATATACTACAGAAAATTTTGATTTAGATAAAATTACTAACGCGATTTATAAAGCAATGCAGGCATGTGAAGAAGGTTCTTATCAAGAAGCTGAGTTAATTGCCAATAAAATTTTTACCGAATTAGTTAGAATTTGTCGACGTTATAAAAACTTTGTACCTACAGTTGAAGGAATTCAAGATGCAGTAGAGAAAGAATTAATAATTAATGACTATGTTAAAACGGCAAAAGCTTACATTTTGTATCGTGAAAAACGTGCAGAAGTGCGTCGTCGTAAATCACTTATTCCATCACATGTCAAAAATTTAGCTGAAGAAAGCAAAAATTATTTTAGAAACATTTTGAGCGAATTTGTTTATTTGCGCACTTATGCGCGTTGGATTGATAGTGAAAGCCGGCGTGAAACCTGGATTGAGACAATTGATCGTTATGTAGACTTTATGCGCGAGAGTTTAGGAGATAAATTAACTAAAAAAGAATATCAGGAAATTCGTGAAGCAATTCTTAATCAAGAAGTTATGCCGTCGATGCGTTTGTTGCAATTTGCCGGAAAAGCAGCGCGCGCGACTAATGTATGTGCTTATAATTGTTCTTTTATTGCGCCATCGAAATTACAGGATTTTGGTGAGGTGATGTATATCTCAATGTGTGGTACCGGTGTTGGATTTTCAGTTGAGAGCAAAAATATTCAAAAATTACCACAGATTGAAATGCAGACTGGTGAGATGCTGCCAATACATGTAATTGGTGATAGCAAAGAGGGTTGGTGTGATGCTTTAGTTACTGGAATAAAGACTTGGTTTTTGGGTAAAGATATTAAATTTGACTATTCTCAATTACGTCCAGCAGGCGCGCGACTTAAAACTATTGGCGGCAAAAGCTCAGGTCCGGAACCATTACGTTTATTATTGGATTTTACCCGGGAGAAAATTCTTAAAAAACAAGGGCGTCGTTTATCTAATTTGGATGCGCACGATATTTTATGTAAAATTGGTGAGGTAGTAGTGTCTGGTGGAGTGCGGCGCAGCGCCATGATTTCACTATCAGATTTAGATGATATTGAAATGCGTGATGCAAAAAAAGGCCAATTTTATTTTACCGAACCGCAGCGTAGTGTGGCAAACAACTCTGCTGTTTATGAACACAAACCAACTAATACAGAATTTATGGATGAATGGATCGCTTTAATGAAAAGTGGTTCTGGTGAACGAGGGATTTTTAATCGTGGCGGTTTGATTAAAACTCTCCC
Organism: Gammaproteobacteria bacterium; assembly: GCA_050123375.1. Lineage (GTDB taxonomy): Bacteria > Pseudomonadota > Gammaproteobacteria > UBA12402 > UBA12402 > JASFHF01. Next base: position 10,716 of record JASFHF010000031.1, on the reverse strand, counting down.
AGAAAGAAGAATTAATTTCTTAAAAACCAAAAAAGGTATTATTAGCAATAATAGAATTGTTGGGATTATTGGAACTAATCCTTGTGGTGAAATTATTTTACAGTCCAAAGGTTTTTGTAATTTATCTGAGGTGGTGGCGCGCGCTGGCGATACCGAAAAAGATTTAATGCGCAAGATTAGACTTGCTACTATTTTAGGTACTTATCAGGCAACATTAACAAATTTTCCTTATTTATCTAAAGATTGGAAGAAAAACTGTGAAGAAGAAAGATTGCTGGGGGTTTCAATTACTGGCCAGTGGGATTGTAAAGTTGCACGAGAGGCAGAAGTTTTAAGCAAATTGCGTGAGCGAGCTATTGAGGTAAATAAAACTTACGCCAAACGATTTGGAATTACGGCTTCTAATTGTATTACTTGTGTGAAACCTTCGGGCACGGTATCGCAGACAGTAGATTGTGCTTCAGGCATGCATACCAGATATGCGCCATACTACATTAGGCGTATTCGTATTTCTGCAACAGATGCATTATTTAAAATGTTAAAAGATCAGGGTGTGCCGTATCATCCGGAAGTTGGTCAGTCAGAGCAGGATGCAACTACATTTGTGCTTGATTTTCCAGTTCAAGCTCCAGAAGGTGCTATCTTTAGAAATGATCTTACCGCGCAAGATCAATTAGAACATTGGAAAAAAGTAAAAACTAATTATACGGAACACAATCCGTCAGTGACAATTACAGTTGGTGAAAATGAGTGGATTAGTGTTGCGAATTGGCTGTACGAAGATTGGGATATTATCGGCGGACTTTCTTTCCTGCCCAAATCAAATCATATTTATCAACTTGCTCCATACGAAGAAATCAGCAAAGAACGTTATGAGGAATTACTTAAGCGTTTTGAAAAAGTTGATTTTTCACACATCGTTCTTTATGAACATTCCGATGAAACGGAGGTTAAGCGTGAATTAGCCTGTGTTGGCGGCGCATGCGAGCTGGAATGATATTTAAGCTGCAACGATGCGAACTTTATAACCCATAATAGCATATAATTGTGCAACAGTAGCTAATGTTAAATTAGCTTCACCTTTGATGATTTTAGATACTTGTGTTGGACTTTTCCCAATTTTTTTTACAAAATCATTAAAGCCGATATTGTTTTTAGACATGTATTGAATAACGGCGCGGGAAATATCGTCTTGTAAAGCGCGTAATGCTTCATATTCAATTTTTGCTGCTTTTTCAATTTCGGCAATTTCTTTTTTATTTAATCTTTGTTTTAAATGTTTTGCAAAGCTTTTTACTTTCATTATGAGCACTCCTTATGCTGCTTTAACAATTTTTTAGCTATCTTTATATCCTTGTTTTGTGATTTCTTGTTTCCTACATGTAATAAAATTATTATGTTACCATTTGAGTAAGTATAATATATTCTTAAACCAAATTTGCGTTCTCGTAGCTCAAACAAACCCGCTCCAAGTGCTTTGCTATGTGGTAATTTTATTTTATTACCACATAGCTCTAACAACTTGAGTTCTTTCGCCAAAGATTTTAGCTGTATTTTGTTTAATTGGGACATCCATTCCTCTAGTGTATCCAAATAGACTATTTCTCAGCCCATGAGGCATCCTTAATTATTATTAATATATTATATTATAGTACATTTTATTATACTAAACAAGTGTTTTAACGGAAAAAATGGATCTGCGTTGGCGGCGCATGCGAACGGGAGTAAAATTATTGATTTTACGTGGTATATTCAAAAAACAAGCGGTTTTCCCAAAGTTACAAGGCAATCATCTCACAAGTTTTGAAAAGCATCATAGAATTCAGGAATTTTTTAATTTTTATCTAGCAATGAAAGCCAAAATTCACTAAAATGCGCATAATTTAAACTAAATCATATGGAGATGGTTATGGATCAAGAAAATGATGTGAACAGTTATAATTTTAGTTCAGGTTCAGGGCAAACTATAGATTTGATTAGTCTTGCTAAATTGATTGTTAAGCGCAAATTAGTCTTTATCAGTACAATTTTTTTGTGTGTTGTAATTGGTATATTCTATGTATATATTAGAAAGCCACAGTATGAATATAGGCAAGTTATACAACCGGCTGGTTGGTCGTCTACACGAAACATGGTTAATTATAGTGATTTTCAAAAAGCTGACAGAATTGTACAATTGATTAAAACGGTTTATTTGCCAGAGATAATCAAAGTTTTCAATAATTCATTCTCTACTTATATATTTCCAAAAACAGTTAATGTTGAAATAGGTACAAGCAGCACACAACAAAATAGTAACACAACAAAAGATGAAGATAAAAATGAAAATAATTTTATTATTTTGACTGCCAAAGGTACAAAACAGGACGCAAGTAAATTTCAAAAATTATTTGATATGATATTGGATAATATTAAAAAAAATGAGGTTAATATTATTGCGCAAAATAAAAATGAGTTACATTTACAATTATTGAGTCAGCAAAGTTACATGAAATATTTGAAAAGTGATAAAAAAATATTGAGCAAAAAGTTGGCTATGATACAGTCGAATACACAAGGAAATAATGCAGTTCAAAATATGATAATGCAAGATAGTACTGTGAATCGCATGCAACAGGACGATCATGCATATTTTACCAGCCGGTTGAAACTTGGTCAGCTGGAAGCTCAGTTAAATAGTATTGAAAGCAGTAAATATTTACACCCCATGGTTGAATTGCGTGTTGTTGATGATATTTCATTATGGATGGTTGTTCTATTTTCTTTAATATTTGGTATTGTGCTTGGATTATTTATGGTTTTTTTGTTTAAGTTTGTTGATGAGGTAAGAGGTAGGTAAGTAAAATAACATGGATAATTGGGAAAGTATTTTAATAAGAGTCGATACGTCAATTTTTGATGTAATGAAAGTTATTGACTGTGCTGGATCGCAAATAGCTGTTGTTGTTGATGATTCTAGAAAAATATTAGGAGTCATAACCGATGGTGATATTAGGCGGGGAATTTTACGTAAGCTGGATTTGTCCTTACCAGTTGAAACAATAATGAATCCTAATCCATTTGTTGCCTCGGTTAACATGCATGATGATCAAATATTATTGGGTATGCAAGAAAGATGGCTGCGTCATGTGCCTATTATTAATGATTCTGGAAAAATTATTGGATTAAAAACTTTAGATGATTTATTTCAACGAAAACATTATGATAATTGTGTGGTGTTAATGGCTGGAGGAAAAGGTTCAAGGTTGGGCGCTTTAACTAAAGATTGCCCCAAGCCGTTGCTTGCTTTTGGTAATAAGCCGATCTTGCATAATATAATAGACAGTTTTTCTGAGTTTGGGTTTAATAATTTCTATATTTCTTTACACCATAAGTCAGATGTTATAGAAAATTATTTTAATAGTGCAAGCACGATAGAAGCAAATATTCAGTATTTAAAAGAAACTAAAAAATTAGGAACAGCGGGTTCGTTAAGTCTTTTACCAAAAAATATAGACAAGCCAATAATTGTGATGAACGCAGATGTGTTAACCAAGGTTAATTTTAAAAATTTATTGAGTTTTCATAATTCACAACAAGTTAATGCTACAGCGTGTGTAATAGAATATGATTTACAAGTTCCATATGGTGAGGTGAAGACAGATGATTGCAGGGTTGTTAGCATTAATGAGAAACCATGTCATCGTTTTTTTGTGAGTGCTGGTATTTATGTATTAAATCCTGAGGTTGTGAATTTGGTGCCAGAGAATACTTATTATGATATGCCGGAATTATTAAATACAGCTTTAAGTGAAAAACTCACTATCGGAAGTTTTCCTATTCATGAATATTGGATGGATATTGGTAGGCCGGAAGATTATCATAAAGCGAATAGTCATAAACTGGCAGAAGAATTTTATACTTAAAAAGTTATAAATTTTTTCATTATAGGGCTTGATAATATAAGCAATATAAAATTGTTAACTTGTGAAAAATTATCTGAAGTCACAAAAATTAATTTTAGCAAGAAAGCGCAATATTTAAAGAAAGGGTTTTATGACTTGTCTTAAAGCAAAAAAAGTAAGCTTGTTGAAACAAAGAGAGGATAGCTTAATTAAAATCGGTTACAAGTTTTTTAAATTTATGCTTGCTGGCTTGCCTGGATTTTTTGCTGCTATTTTATTAAATGCTTTTTTAGTTGAATATGTTAAACTCAGCATTCCGATCACATATTTTTTTGTGTTGGTTATTCAGACCGTCATAAATTTTTTATTTTGTGGGAAATTTGCGTTTAATCAAAAATCAAAGGATTTTATTAGGTTTGGCGTTTTTTTTAAATTTTCATCATCGGTGATAATTTTTAGGTTGTTAAATTGGTTTGCGTATTATGTAATGGTTCATTTTCTATTTGTGTATTATCTTTTGGCGCAGTTTATTAATGTAATATTTTTTTCTATATTAAAATATTTGGTTTTAAAGAAAGTTTTTACTCTAAAAAACTATTTGGAAGATCCTATGAGTGATGTTTTACAAAAGAAACATTATGCTGAATAGTTGGGTTTTCTGAATGTAGATTTATTGTTTGTTCGAGATTGATTTCATGTGTCTTATGTTGATTTATTGTTGCCATATCTTTTAATTCGTCAATAACGAAAGATTTAGATGATGCAACATGACGCATGGAATATTTCGGTGCTATTTTAAGGGTTGCTATTTTTTTATTTTTTGAAACGATATGATCGTGAATTTTTAATTCATCTTTAGTAAAAACTAATTTGCGAATAAATCGTACGTCGGATTTTTTGTGTGGAAAAATCAACCTTTGCTTAAGAAGTTTTATAATTTTTCGGCCAAAAACACGAGCAACGATTCTTAATATGAAATGTTTAAAAGGTGTTGGTATGTGATATTTTGTGTAGATAAAATCTCCGTGTATTTCTAATTCATTATCAGTAATAATGTTGGCTTTACTTGCATTCTCCCAATTAGTTACAGCTAGTTTATTATTCAAATATATTCTATACCCGCAATTTGTAAAAAAATGGCGGCCATTTTTAACTATTTTGCAGTTACCTCCTTTCTTTGTGTTAACTAGAATTTCAGATGAGTTTATTTTTTTAAAATACCACCCTGCTTCTTTAAGCCAACAATTTTTTTTGTCCAATGGGCTGTTATCCAGGTTATCGTGTGTAATACAAGATAATGTTTTTACAAAAGAAGGCATCACATAATGCAACCTGTATCTATCGTCGAAAGATCCTTGCTGATAAGTAGGAGAGTCAATATTTTCAAGCAGTTTTTGCAATAGACATTTTGCCAGGGGTGATTCTGTAGAGATTTTTGCTAAACCGTATGGTAAATAATATTCAGTATTTCTTGAGTTGAATTGTCCACCAACAATACCACCATCAAATATCCCTATGTTAGAAAATTCAACTATAGAATTAATTATGGTTGTGATAGATGTTTCTTTATGTATTAAATTATAATCAACTAAGGCTTCTAAAGTGAGGCTTAGATATCCTAAATCGGGACCACCATATTCTTTAAACCATCCTTCGGCTGAATAATTATTTGTGATTAATTGCTTGAGCTTTTTAATGGCTATTTGTTGCAATTCATCATGTTGAAGTAATTTTGCAGCTTTCAATATTGCAGTTATGGCAAACATTTCCTGATTAGATGCTTGTAATTCGGGGTTTTTGGCTAAAAATATAGCTGCTTTTTTCATACCATTTAAAATTAATGTTTTGTCTTTATAGATAGAATCGGCAAACATTTCAAATAATTCTGTCATTCTATAAAGAGAAAATGCAACAGGGGGGATACCTTTTTCAAATGGATAATATTCATCCGCACTACCATCCTGATATAAATTACGTGCCCAATAGCGTAAGCCAGCCAATGACCATTCTTTTATTTGAGGATTTTGAAAATAAATATTTTGTTCATTGGGGTAATGGTACAAATATCCTATGGTAAAAGCTGATTGTTGTAATACAAAAGAAGAAAAATCACTTATTTTATAGTGCCAATAATTTCTGTCGAAACAACCGTATGTAGGAGAATCAGGGTCTTTGTCTAAATTACTAAGCAAACTAGGAATGTTTTTTTCAACAAATGCCCATAGTTTTTGTTTACGGTCCATAATGCCTTCTTGTGAATTTAATTTTTAAATTTTTTTACAAATTTCGAGTCTACAAATTTGTTTAAACGTTTTTTAACGAAATAAGGTAAATGATAATATATTTTTCTTAATATAATCTTAAAAAGTTTTTTGCGCGGCAAATTTTTGTTAATTATTGGAAATTGGTTGTAGTTAAAAAAATCATGTAATGGCAGCTTGCGTGGTACTTCAAGTGGTTTTTGGGAGGTATGACCAATAGCGATATAACATATAGGATCATAAGATTTATGAATTCCAAATATTTTGCGCAAAGTTTTTTTGCTTGGTAAGTGACAAATCCAACATGCACCTAAGCCAGTTGCATGCGCTTGCAGTAAAATATTTTGTGCGGCAGCCGAAGCGCTTTGAATCCAATCATGATATTCTAAATTGTCAGAGTTGTTTTGGTAACAAACCAAAACGCCGGCATTAGCAGTATTAATAACTATGCTGCCGCCATGATCGACAAGTTGTTGTTTTTTATTTTTATCTGTAACAATGATAAAACGCCATTCTTGGGTATTACAATGTGATGGCGCATAAATGGCTGCGGTAATTAAAGCTTCAATTTCTGATTTTGTAACAATGGTATTATTAAATTTTCTAATTGATCTGCGGTTTTGGCAAAAATTTTGAAAATTCATGATTAATCCATTTTATTTTTAAAATCTAACATTTCAGTTCGCTTTAAATACAAGATTTCTTCGGTTAATTTTCGTTGAGACTTAATTAGTTCTCCTAAAATGGCTAACAGAAATGAGCTGATGCCAATAAAAGCAAAGATAGCTCCCAATATTAAAGATGGTAAATGGAAAATAAGAGATTTATGAGCTTGATTTGCAATGTATATTAGAAATAAATAGCGTGAGCCTACCATGATAAATAATAAAAACGACAGACATCCAAGTATGCTAAAAAAAGCTCCCGGGCGATATAAGATGAACATTTTAAACATGGTGTCGCCTTGCCGATATAAATATTGAATTATATTTTTAAATAATCTGGAAGGTCGTGTTTTCGGATTTATGTGAATATTTACAGATACAACTTTTAGATTTAGATATCCTGCTTGAATTAAGGTTTCGATGCAATAAGAAAATTTAGTATGAATGTTAAGCATTAATGCGGCTTTTTTAGAATAAGCTCTAAACCCCGATACAGCATCTTTAATTTTCACTTTAGATAATTTTTTAACAACCCAGCTTCCTATTATTTGCAGCATTTTTTTGGCAATAGAAAATTCTTGGTGTTTTAATATTGGGCGAGCTCCCACAACAATATCTGCTTGTTTTGCTGCGATTGGGGCAATTAATTTGGGAATATCTTTGCCGCAATATTGGTTGTCTCCATCGGTATTAACAATAATATTTGCGCCTAGGTCTACAGCATGCCTGATGCCAAGGATAAAAGTTTTAGCTAATCCTTGGTTGTAATTTGATCGTAGTACATGATGAACTCCCAAAGAATGTGCAATTTCGCTGGTGTTATCCGTGCTGCCATCATCAACGACCAAGTATTCTATTTGGTCAATACCATCAATTTCTTTAGGTAAATCTGCTACGGTCATTGGCAAGGTTTTAGATTCGTTATAGCAAGGAATTAGGATAATTAGCTTCATTCTGCGAAATTCTCAACATTGCAGCCACAAATTAAAAGCACATTTTAGCCCAAAAAATCATTATTTTCAATCTCTGCACGCGCGTTGCGCATGAGGATTCAAATTGTAAAAAATCTTTAATCGCATTATACTGATCAAATAATTATCTTCGCAGGAATTTGAGGGACATTTTTAATGAAGGGCTTGGTAATAGGTTATGGTTCTATTGGTGCGCGGCATGCTTCGGTATTAGAAGAGCTTGGTGTACAAGTTTCTTTTGTAACTAATCGCGATGATGCTCCATATCACCGTTTTTTGAGTGTTCAGCAAGCAATTGATGCTGTTGATTTTGATCTTGTGATTATTGCAAATCCGACAGCAAAGCATTATGAAACTTTATTAACATTGATATCGGCAGGCTATCGAGGAAAAATTCTAATTGAAAAGCCACTATTTCACCAATTATTAGATTTACCAAAGAATTGTCAACACGATATATTTGTTGGTTACAATTTGCGATTTCATCCTGTTTTACAGCAACTAAAAAAACATTTATGTTCTTATGCGGCGGCTGCAGCTATCGTACAAGTGGGGCAATATCTTCCATCATGGCGTCCACAGCGAGATTATAGAAAGACTTACTCGGCTTTAAAAGAAGCTGGTGGTGGTGTGCTGCGGGATTTAAGTCATGAATTAGATTATGTTGTTTGGTTACTAGGGGCTTGTAGGAAACTAACTGCCTCAGGAAGTAACCAAAGTCAACTTGAGTTAACATCAGAGGATGTTTACACAATATTAATGCAGTGTAGTCGTTGCCCGCATGTTGCGATTAGTTTAGATTATCTGCGGCCAGTGCCACAGCGACAGTTTAATGTTATTGCTGAAAATTCAATCATAGAGGCGGATTTGATTCAACAAACTATCTGTATTAATGGAGAGAAAATAGAATATAATGTTAGTCCGAATGATACTTATCGTAAGCAAATTGAGGCACTTATTAGTGAAGATTACGAATCGCTTTGTTCTTTAGCGGAGGGTTATGAAGTGCTGAGATTAATAGAACAGATTGAGTATGCGAACCAAAATATGAGTTGGGTAATAAGATGAAAAGATTGTGTACTATTTGTGCGCGAGCTGGGTCACAAGGCGTAAAGAATAAAAATGTTAGGGAGATTGCAGGCAAGCCTTTGATAGCTCATACGATTTTACAAGCTCAAGCTTCAAATTTATTTTCTGTGATTACAGTGAGCAGTGATTCTCAAGCTATTTTAGATGTTGCTAGACAGTTTGGTGTAGATTCTTTGATATTAAGGCCACCAGAAATGGCTACGGCTTTTGTTTCTAAATTGCCAGCAATTCAGCATGCAGCGAAAGTTACAGAAGAAAATACAAAGCAGCAGTTTTCGACAATTGTTGATTTAGATGTGACTTCACCACTGAGATTTGTTGATGATATATGTGAGGCTGTTAAATTGTTAGAACAGGCTGGCGCTAGTAATCTTTTTTCTGTTACACCAGCAAGACGTTCTCCTTATTTTAATCTAGTTGAAATAGATGAGAATGGAGCGCCCCATTTAAGTAAATCATTAAAGCAGACGGTCGTGCGACGGCAGGATTCTCCAAAGTGTTATGATATGAATGCTTCCATTTATGTTTGGCAAAGGGAAAATCTATTGAATCAAGATGATCTATTTACTGATAAGACAAAAATTTATATTATGCCTGAAGAGCGTTCAATAGATATTGATACGGCGTTAGATTTTGAATTAGTGAGTTATTTATTAAACAAAAGAAGAGAACGTCATGCTTGATAGTTATAAACAATTGTTCGATTTGTCGAACAAGGTCGTGTTGATTACTGGTGCTGCAGGTATTCTTGGCTCTCATTTCTCTTACGCGCTTGCAGAATTTGGTGCGAAGCTAGTATTGTTAGATGTGAATCAAGAGGCACTATTAGATTTGGCTAAAATCATAAAAGAGAAATATTCTGTAGAATGTTTAGCAGAGGTTTGTGATGTGACAAATGAGGACGCGATTCGGTTAGTCAGATCGAAAGCATTACAACGTTTTAAAAAAATTGATGTGCTTGTCAATAACGCGGCTGGAAAATCTGAAGATTTGAATGCATTTTTCGCTAATTTTGAGAATTATGATTTAGATCAGTGGGAAAAAATTATTGATGTTAATTTGAACGGCATGTTTTTAATGGCAAAAACGATTGGCGCGCAAATGTTAAAGCAGGGATTTGGTAGTATTATCCAAACGGCTTCCATCTATGGGGCGATGGCTCCTGATCAACGAATTTATAAAGGTTCTTTTTATCTAAATCGTGAAATTAATTCTCCTGCTGTATATTCGGCCGCTAAAGCGGGTGTTGTAGGGTTAACTAAACATTTGGCTTGTTTATGGGCTGAGCAGGGTATACGGGTCAATTCCATTAGCCCTGGTGGGGTGCAAAGTGGGCAAAATGAAACTTTTCAACGAAAATATGCTGCACGTGTTCCTATGGGGCGTATGGCATTGCCTCATGAAATGGTTGGCGCAATTTTATTTCTAGCCTCGGAAGCGGCAAGTTATGTAACTGGACAAAATTTAATGGTTGATGGCGGATTATCTGCTTGGTAAAAGGAATTGTTGGAAATGTTAATGTCGTCAGGCAGCAATGAATATTTTTCTTAACTTGTATGGGCATAATCAAAATTCAATAACGTTCCGATATTTATATTACCGCTTTATACACTCATCATCATTATTAAGGTTACCCAAACATAAGTAAAAATTATTGCTGAATCTGTGAATTTCGTGGGCGAGAAGTCAAGAGAGTGGTGTAAAAGTTATAACTTGATTGACAGATTAAACTTGGGTTTTGGCTTAATATCAAATATCTTACAAAAAAATAATCCATTTACTTGCTTTAAAATTTTATTTTTTGGCGTATTATAACTTTTCATAAAACTTCAAGATCACGATGATC
>JASFHF010000030.1:0-25076 GCA_050123375.1 Gammaproteobacteria bacterium | reverse complement strand
TTTTGACTCATGGTTAGCAAATTCCCCATTTTTGGACTCCTTTATTATTTTTAAAGAAGTCAATTTAAACAAAAAAGGGGACATTTCTAAATTGCTCAATCGGGACATTTTAAAATTGCCGTTACAAGTTTATATCAAAATATTGACTTTTGAACAACTTCCATGCATATTTACACAACTTAACAAAATTTACTGGAGATAAAAAGTGGCAAATTCAGGATCAGCAAGAAAACGCGTACGGCAAGCAGAAAAACATCGTAAGAATAACGCCAGTAAACGCGCCATGTTACGTACCTACATAAAAAAAGTCATTGCTGCAATTGAGAAAAAAGACTTAGAAGTCGCTCGCGCAGCATATAAAGAAGCAGTGCCAATCATTGACAGAGCAGCAAACAATGGCTTAATCCACAAAAATAAAGCTGCGCGACACAAAAGCCGCTTGATTGCCCACATTAAGAAACTTGAAGCAGTCGGGTCGTGAGCTTCACATAATTAAAAGGCCCTGCTTGTTGCTTTGTAATCATGTGAAGCTCCGACCCTCAAAGAACCTAGCTATTACCTCATAACCATATAAGAAGCTCCGTCCCTCAAAGAACCTAGCTATTACACAAATATCTACCTATCTCATAAACCAACTCTCGTGTACCTATTTTACTAATTGCTGATATCTGAAATACTTGCCCTTGCCAGCCCAAACGCTCAATTATATCTTTACAAACCTGCTCACGCTCTTCATCATCAGCCAACAAATCTATCTTATTTAATACCAACCAACGCGGTTTTGCTGCTAATTCAGGACTAAATTTGGCTAATTCCTGTGAAATTTTATTCACCGCCCCAACCGGATCAGTTCCGTCTAAAGGCTTTACATCAACCATATGTAACAATAATTTGGTTCGCATAATATGCTTTAAAAACTGAATCCCAAGTCCTGCGCCTTCTGCCGCCCCTTCAATCACCCCAGGAATATCGGCAATTACAAAACTCTTATCAACCTCAATCCGTACCACACCTAAATTTGGATGCAATGTAGTAAATGGATAATCAGCAACTTTTGGCTTGGCCGCCGAAACTGACCGAATCAAAGTGGATTTGCCCGCATTCGGCAGGCCTAGCAATCCAACGTCGGCCAACACCTTTAGCTCTAACTTTAAAGTACGTTTTTCACCCAGCGTACCTTTGGTAGTTTTGCGCGGAGCACGATTAGTGCTGGTTTTAAAACGCGTGTTACCTAAACCATGAAAACCACCCTGAGCAACTTTTAAGATTTGCTCATGCTTGGTTACATCACCTAAAAGTTCCTCAGTATCCTGATCGTAAACCAACGTTCCCAAGGGAACCTTGATGTAAAAATCTTCACCGCTTTTACCAGTACATTCACTACCTTCACCCGGATAACCTTTCTGCGCTTTAAATTGCCGCTTATAACGAAAATCCACCAACGTATTAAGATTTTCATCCCCAATCAAGAAAACACTACCGCCATCACCACCATCACCGCCATTGGGACCGCCAAATGGAATATATTTTTCCCGACGAAAGCTCAAACAGCCATCGCCGCCGCGGCCAGCTTCTACGGTAATTGTTGCTTCATCAATAAATTTCATACTTTTCCTATAAAAAATAACACTGCAATAAATGGAGGTAAACAAATGAAACTTAGTTTCAATAATTGGGGTTGCCTTTTGAAGACAATGCGAGACCATGGATGGTCGAGCCTTAGCGCCACATGGATGTGTTCAAGCGTGTCTGAAAAAGGCAACCCCAATTATTGAAGCCAATTTTACCTCCACTTATTGATAAACCACAAAAAAAGCCCCGTTATCGGGGCTTTTTAAAAAATCATAAAAATCGCTTACTCTTCAGCAAGAACTTCAACAAAACGGCGTTTTTTTGCGCCTTTGACAATAAAATGCACTATACCATCAATCAATGCAAACAATGTATGGTCTTTGCCAATCCCAACATTATCACCAGGATGATATTGGGTACCGCGCTGCCGCACTAAAATATTACCTGCAATTACATTTTCACCACCAAAACGCTTTACCCCCAAACGCTTCGACTGAGAATCGCGACCATTACGTGTACTGCCGCCTGCTTTTTTGTGTGCCATATTATTTCACCTCTTTTCGCGTAAGTTCTGCCTTTTATATGATTTCAGTTATTTTTACACTAGTAATATACTGGCGATGACCCATTTTTTTCATACTATGCTTGCGCCGACGAAACTTAATAATTTCAATCTTCTTAGCACGGCTTTGCTCAACCACCTCACCTAAAACCTTAGCGCCTTCAAGATAAGGTGTACCAATCTTAACATCACCATCTTTCGCTACCAATAGCACCTGATCAAACTCAACCTTGTCATTAGGTTCCTGCGTCAGCTTCTCAATCTCAATGGTGTCACCTACCGCCACTTTATATTGCTTGCTGCCAGTAAGAATAACTGCGTACATCTTACATACTCCAATTTATAGATAATTCTAACCAATTTGTCAAAAGATCGGACATATTACCATCTCGCAACCACGCCTGCAAGCAAGATTTACAGTCATCTATATTCCTATCAAAATCCCTGTCATTCTGCGACCCAGTTTGTTGATCGCGGAATTCAGAAATATCTGAAACTGGCATAGATTTAGGGATCAAGTCACGGGATAACAACCTAATAAGTATATAGCTTGACAACAACCACTTCTCTTCTTAGGATGCAATTTTATCGGAGTGTAGCTCAGTTTGGTAGAGCACTGCCTTCGGGAGGCAGGGGTCGCTAGTTCGAATCTAGTCACTCCGATTTTAACTTTATTAATAAAATTAGATGGTGATATCCTCAATATTATTATTTTGCTGTTTTTGTTTAATACGCAAATAAACTTCTTCGCGATTTATTGACACTTCGTCCAGAGCTTCTATCCCAAGACGAATTTGTTTACCTTTACTCTTTCTCTTTTTTATCTGCTTAATTAAATCTAAGCCAAATTCGCCAGATAATTCTATATCTGAAATTAAAAGATCAATATTATTTGAAGCATTATTGTCATGTGTCATTTTATAGTGCGGCAATTAATTTAGATATCGGCTAAAATAGCCTATCCTTATTATGGCTGTTTCTTTAAAGTTGGTTTTTACGTATAATTATCAACTCTGTTTACTGAATCAGAAAGGAGAAGTTTATGCCTGGTTTGCGATGGTTTAAAGGTAAGCAACTGGTTTCTCTTTTACGCAATGGAGATTACACTCATGCGGGAGGCGAAGAAGCTATAATTACCGTAATGTCTAAATTTAATAAGAATACTTCTCAAAACATTCTTGATGTTGGATGCGGACAAGGAGGCACAGCTAACTTCATCCAACAGCATGGATGGGGTAAGGTAACCGGTATCGACATAGAAGAAATTTCTATAAATTACGCAAGAAAAACATATCTTGATGTCGAATTTAAAACTTCAGATGTTATACAAGTATCTTCTGCATTAAAAAATAGAACCTTTGATATTATATGTCTTTATAACTCATTTTACGCTTTTGCCAATCAGGAAAAAGCTTTAAAAACATTAAATAAATTAGCACATAATAAAACTAAGATGGTTATATATGACTATACTGATATTTGTAACGAAAGAAATCCATTCCTTGACACAAAAGATAGCAGTATGGTGTCTATTCCGGTAAAGCAAAAAACTCTGGAAATAATGCTAAAAAATACTGGCTGGATTTTGGTAGAAACAATAGATAACAGTAAAAATTATGTGAGATGGTATGCAACATTGCTGAGTAAATTGAAAAAAAACAAAATGCGGGTTATACACGAATTTGGTAAAGAAAAATATCTAAAAACACTTCGCAGATATACTGAAATTTACAATTATCTTGTCGAAGGAAAATTAGGCGGAGGTATATTTTACATTAATAGTCACTAGTTTAATTCCGTAGAACGCAACGAAATAAAAGCTGGTATTGAAATAAGTGCTGCCAATATTAAATATAGCCAAACAAAGATAATTTGATTACAATACGTTACCAAAAAACCTTCGGTGTGGTGTGGATGATTTGTTCAAAATACATTTCGATGCGTATTCAAATTATAATTGATTGGCTATATACAACACGGGGCAGCAAAAACCAGTCTAGAATTAAAAAAATGACCTCTGTTTTATTTTCCTATAGCAACACAACACAACCCTAGTATCATTATAAATGCTCCAAGCAGCTTGATTTTAATTTGCCGTTCTTTAAAATATTTGTACCCTAAAAATATACTAACAATCGATGAAAATTGAAACAAAGCTAGTGAATATGCTATAAAAAGCTTGCTAAATACAAGCATGGTTAATACCTGCATTACCAACAAACAAATTAGCACTTTAAAATAACCACCGATATTATTTTGAAATATCAATATGTTTTTACTTATTACGGTTTTTTTTAAAAAAACCAACCCAATAAAAATAAAAGGCAAACCCAAAGTTGCCCAAAAAGCAATAACAGTAAGTGGGGATGAAAGAATAATAGCTTTTTTTGCAAAAACATTCGAAATTAAAAAAAGCAACATGCCTACGATTCTATAATAGAAACTTTTACAAAAAATAATTTTTAAAAAACCTAAATGTTTTTTTTGATGGTTTTGACTAAGACCAAGCACGTAACTACCACCAAAAATTATTGCTATTCCAAGCGTTCCCCAAATATTTGGTATTTCATGTAAAAATGTCATAGCTATAAAAAGAGTTATAATCGGTTTAAATGCATTGATTGGGCCAAAAATAGACAATTCCGTAAGATTCAATGACATTATAGCAAAAATATTTCCTACAGCATCAAGCACTGACGTTAAAAACAAATATAACCAGCATTCTATAGATATGTTTCCCAAATTTATTAAAAATAATAACGGCACTGCAATAAGAGAAAATAAAATATAGCTCACAATTATAACAAACATAGGGTGTGCGCCATCTTGGGTTAAGCGCTTCTGGAAA
The DNA here is from genome assembly GCA_050123375.1 of Gammaproteobacteria bacterium. Classification (GTDB taxonomy): domain Bacteria; phylum Pseudomonadota; class Gammaproteobacteria; order UBA12402; family UBA12402; genus JASFHF01. Next base: position 20,094 of record JASFHF010000030.1, on the reverse strand, counting down.
ACTAAATAATATGAACTAGCTAGCACCCTTCCAAATATAAGTGTATAAACAAACATGGGACATACCTATATTACTGTAATAAGTGATTTATGATTAGGTTCTATATGCGCCACATTGCTACATTTTTTGCACAACATACATTGTGATCTATGCCCTAACATTAATCTTTTTCGATATTCACTAAATTCCTTTGAGAACCACACAGATTCTATACTTTTATTTGCTATATTACCAAATTTTTGAGTTCTGAAATAATCCTCATAGCACAACAAAATATCACCGTTATAAGTAACTAACAACCTTTCAGCAGGAACAAAACATGGCTTGTCTATAATCTCATTGATATCAAAAAGGCATCCACCTCGATTCGTAATTGTCAAATCAGTAATCTTCAATATAGTTTACTTCGGTCTATTCGGTAGATTTTTATTACCATGATCTGTAACTGCAAAATGGTTAATTCCAGCGGCAATAAGTAATTTATATTTCATATCAGTGAGAAAGTCACCATTAGTGTATAATACTTGATCGATATTTGGCATAATTTTTTCTGTATAGCTAACAAATTCTTCGATATTAGGATGTAATAGTGGTTCATTATAAAAGTGATATGACAACCTGCCATTAAATTTTAACGTCCCTAATTCGTCAATAATTTTTTTAAAAAGCCACATTTCCATATACTTTGGCTCTTGTTGTCGATGTTTTGCATTAGGACAATAAACACAACATCGATTACAATTAGTATTTATTTCTATTTCAACACGACAAAAAAGGTTCTTTTTTTTCATAATGATGTATCCTCCGTATTAATTTTCATTTCCGTATTGACAGAAAATAATTAACAATTATCCAATATTAAGCACTATAATATGGAAGAAGCTAGTCCAAATTCTATCCCTGTATGCTTTGCCGTTTTCTATACAATACCGTTTTTATGTTTAATAAAAAAATTATTCTCAATCCATACCAATACCTTGTATTCCAACATGCATGTCTTTTTTAGATCATTTTGTCCCATAATTCTCTTAACGCTTACCTCGATAGCTCGCAATACACCAAGCGTTGTTAAATCAATTAAATCATCGCCTACTGTGGAAGGATCAGGCAGGCCCGTAATATATTTCGTTCTATTTGCCGCCCATTTTATATCTTGCTGGGAAACACCACTATCACATCCAGTAATAAATCTTCCATGCAATGATTCTATAAAAAAACCAAATGACTCAAAAAAATTTTTTCCTATTCGGAATGCATTTTGGTTTCATTATTACAGCTTTTCCCCCTCCAAATGGCATTCTGCTAATAGCTGTTTTTAAAGTCATTGCCTTTGCTATTTTAATTACATCAGCTATTGCAAGGTTTTTATTTTCATATGATATACAGCGATAACCGCCGATCGCTGGTTTAGCACCTGATTGGTCAATAGCAATAATCGCAAACAACCCAACATCGGTAGCTCTATAAATATAAATATCATAACCATTACGACTAAATTTTCTAACACTATTACAATAATTCATAACTACCTCTTCATAATAGTAATTTATACAATATACCGATTTCAACTCATATAGATTACTTTGCTTGTTCATCTGCACGAGAAAACTTTTATACACATTTTATTTTTATTTTTATTTTTATTTTTATTTTTATTTTTATTTTTATTTTTATTTTTATTTTTAGAGAAATTATACAAAAATTAATTTATTAAACCATCCGTAAAAAATACCTATTTTGTTTATCAACATATTCATCACCCGCTCTGAAACGTTATACAACTTTGCGTTAACTACCTTATTCCTCATGATTACCTTATACTATCCATCAATTTTTTTTGCTTATCCTTAATTCGCAACCAAATCTCTTCACGGTTAACACCTATACTCTTAGGTGCCTCAATACCTACTCTAATTTGATTCCCTCTAAAACCTAAAATAACAAGTTTAACATCTTCACCTATTACAATGGCTTCCCCTATTTTGCGCGAAAGTATTAACATCTTGCTTTACTCCTTATGCAATTATTATGTGATAAATCAACTCTAAGAAAATCTAAAGCATGTTCCAGGGCTTGTTCCGACACTGGTTTATTAATAAAAATATCAAACCCAATATCTAATGCTTTTGATTTATAATTTTGATTACTTGACATAGCGATACTGGGGATAACTTTTTTTCCATGATAAGAATTCATTGCCTGCATAAGATTCAAACCAGATTTATCTGGCAATTCTATATCTGAGATAAATATATTGAAGTTACTAAGAAACTCAATATACAGTGATGCTTCTGTTGCTGAACCAATGCAGATAGTACTTAAACCAAAATTTGACAAAAATTGAGATATTATGTACTGCTGTAATTTACAATCTTCAACTAAAAGAACATCAGCATCCAAATAGTGCGTTAGTAATTCTTTTTTAGCCAAAAAACTAAAATGCTTTAATTTTTTACAATATCTTGTATTACTCGTCACTGCTATCCCCTCGCAAATATTGCAAGGACACTAGCCAATATCCTATTTTATTGTTATTATGTAAGCGAGGCTTTGTCCTCTGTTATATTCATATTTCGACTTATATATTCCAAACTAGCAAAATTACCGTTTTACTAGATTAGTATGAGTAATATTAACTGCTTACAACATATTTTTAAACCCGTATTAAATACGGTAGTATTTTTTACTATACTGAATAAGTATAAAGAACTTGATAACACTTTTTATGAAAAATAGATTGAGATTACAATCTATTTATGAGTTTTCTCTACTTTCAACAAATTTTAGTTAATTTTCCTTAAGAATCAAAGATAATTGCTTATTAAACAATGATGTAGGAATATAGTTTAAATACCCGTATCCAATAGCAGAGTCTATTAATGCAGCCTTATTTTTTACATTAAATTTTAATTTCAACTTGTACAAATAATCTTCCACTGTGCGATAGGAAATATTTAGTATTTTTGCAATTTCCTTAGCAGTCTTACCCCTAACAGTAAAAAATATAATCTCTGATTCGCGCGTGCTTAAATTAATAGTGCCTCTATTATTATCGATAATATAACTGCTTTGTCCAATCAAGCTAGATTTTTTATCATTAATAGATATTTTACCTAATAATGCCCCTATTTCTATTGTTGCTACAGAAGTAATATCTACACCATGAAAAATTGTTCCTGCTATTTCCTCGTTAGTGTAAAGAGGGGTTTTGGTAAATACATACGCTTTCCATTTGTTATCAGCAAATGGATGAATATCTAATATTCTTAATTTTTTTTCAGTTAAAATTACACTTTTATCTTGTTCCCTAAAAAGAGGGGCGCACTCAACCGTAGCGCAAGGCATATCAAAATCGGTTCGTCCAATGCAATCAAGATGATGTTTAACTCCTATAATACGACCATATTCTTCATTGGCGTACATAAACACCGAGTCTTTATCTTTACAACCCCAGCATCCTGGCATTTGGTCAAAAATCTCTTTATGTTTAACATCTACTTTTGCTACCATAAACACCTCTGCTGAATTGATACTCAATCACTGTGGAGTGATTAAAGATTGAATTGTTTCATCAGATATTGCACTAAACATCCAGTCTGTACCAAATTCCTTCGCCCATATGCAGTCGCCCAAATCATAGTGCCACCACTCGTTAGGATAATTAACAAACCCAGCATCTATCATTAAACTATATAAAACTCTGCGATTAAAACGAATCCCTGACCATTCAAAAGCACTTAGTCCAAATTCAGAATCAAATTCTTTTTCAAAAAAATCTGTTTTTGACAATTCGCTCGCATCATCATATTCCGTGCCAAACAAACACATTTCTTTTGATTTTAAATTATAAATAGCAACATCAATTGCTCCACCAGAATTATGAGGGGCAATAATATAATGACTTTTATCGCTGGGGTGTGCTGCAAACTTTCTAGCCTCCTGCTCCACCTGTTTACTATTCCAATCTAAATGTTGTGCGCTTATTTCTTCACAAACTAGATTAAATAAATGCATTTGAGTGTCAATCGAACGGTAAGCATCAAAAACCATTAAACCATAATCCGGAGCAAGTTTATTAGCAACTTGTTGAATTCGCTCCATAACAATACAGCGTGTAAAAATATTAGGATAAGTGCCTTTTAAATTTTTTTGGTGATAAATATTAACTGGTAATATATTTTGACTATCATCTAAAATACATATTTGGGAGCCATTTTGCATTGCATCAAAAACTTCTGGCAAAAGTTTTCCATACTTAAAATCAACTACCCTATTCACTTCCTTTGTTAAAAAACCATTTAATTTTATTTCCATTATGAATCCTCGCTTTCCGTTTTATATATACACATCAAGCACATTACGTATATTAATTATATCACGGTTCGCATAAAAAATTATGAGATACGAGGGCTAGCCAATATGCTACCTTTTTGTTATTATAATAAGTGAGGTTAAACCCTCGTTATATTCTTCGACGAATATACTAGAGCCAGCTAAAGTTACCGCTTAGCTGGCTCGCTCACTTTCTAGTCAAACAAAACTTATAAGCCATTGTTTAAAGTTTGCACGATGCGATAAGCTATTTATCATTTTAGCTCTGTTAAAATAATATTAAAGTAGGGATATTCCCCACATTTGTAGATTTTTAGCACTGTACTCTAGATAAATTTTTAACCATTCTATATGAAATAACACACAAGCATGATAGAATTTTTAATTTTTATAAAAAACGAATTGATTTCGCTTGAAAAAATTACAAATTAAACAAAGTTTGAAAATTAAATTATTTAAAACTAACAGGAGTTTAAATTATGACCATACTGATGAGATCTTTTCAAGGTAAAACTATTTTATCATTTATTAGGAACGGTAATTACGCACATGCCGGCGAAGAAGAAGCTATTTTAAAAGTATTTGATGGAATACAAAAATGCAAAAATCAAAAAATTCTAGATGTTGGATGTGGTAAAGGCGGAACAGCAAAATTTGTACAAGATCACGGCTGGGGTTCTGTTACTGGTATTGATGTTGAAGCTGAATCCATTGAGTTTGCATGCACATCGTATCCAGATATTAAGTTTTATTGCTCAGATGTCACTAAAGTTGATTCCATATTATCAGAAAAATATGATTTGATTTACTTGTTTAATTCCTTCTATGAATTTTCAGATCAAGAAGCCGCGTTGTCAGCATTAAGAAAAGTAGCTCATGACAAAACAATCTTAATCATTTTCGATTACATAGATTTAACCTCAGGCGAAGGAACTTTAATTATCCGCAATGATCGAACAAAAATAACAAATCCCATATCACTATCAAATTTTGATGTATTCTCCAAAAAAACAAGGTGGGAAAAAATATCATATGAAGATATCACGTGTAACTATAAAGAATGGTATCAATCATTACTAAACAGTATTGTACAAAAACAAGACACTATAACCAAAAAATTTGGCGAATCCGGTTATTGTAGCGCGTGTAAAAGATATACGGATCTGCTGAATGCCTTAGAACAAGGTGAAATGGCAGGAGGAATAATTAAAGCAAGGACGATCGCAATTGACTAAATATTTACCTTTTTCATATTATATAAAATAAGTGTATAACCACCTATACTTAATAACGCACAAAACATAATATACAACCCTATTGAAACAAGCGAATGAGTTTTTGCGACGAGTAAAGTACATAACAAAGGAGCTGTTCCACCAAAAAATGAAGTTGAAATATTATATCCGATGGCACCTCCACTATACCTTGATTGCGCAGAAAATTGTTGTGCTATTATCTTAGGCATTGTTGCTTCAATTGAACAAAGTATCAAACAAAAAGTTATTTGGCATATAAAAAACAAAAAATTATTTTCTAAAGAAAAAACATAAAATAAAGGGTATGCTAAAGAAAAAATCAATAAAGCAGCAATTATAGCTAATTTTATACTACCAACTCTATCAGAAAAACGTCCAAATAAAGGAATTAAAATAATCAAAAAAGAAATAGCAATAGAATTCACACCTATAATATTAGATAAATGTGTCTTTCCCTCTCCACCAAGATATGCAGGTAACCATAAAAAGACCACATAAAACCCTACTGACATAAGTATATTAATTAAAATAACAGAGGTAATCGATAAATGATAGTTTTTAAAAAGAGAACACAAGTGATCTTTACATTTTAATTTTTCATCTCTAATATGGTTTTCATTAGTAAGGTATTGTATCAAAAAAAGTGAGGGAATAATTAAAAAGATTCCTAAACAAAAAGCCAGTCTCCACCCATAATCAAATAAAAATTTACTATTAAAAAAATGATAAGATAACGCAGCTACAATAGCCCCTAATAAAACGCCTGCTATGGACGTAGTTGTATTTAAGCTAGTCCAAAAACCGCTACTCCTGTCAGGAACAATCTCATAGATATACGTTGATGTTCCTATTAATTCACCACCGGCTGATAAACCTTGGATAATTCTTAAAAAACACAACATCAAAACAGAAATGATGCCAAACCGATAATATCCTGGCAACAAACCCATTAAAAATGTTGCCAACCCCATTGTAATAAATGAAATACTCAAAGCTATTTTTCTACCATATTTATCACCAATATAACCAAATATTACACCGCCAATAGGTCTCACAAAATATCCGAAAGTAAATATTAAAAAAGATTTAATTAGCCCTACTATCCAAACTGATTTTGGGAAAAAAATGTGGCTGATTATAGGAGAAAAATAGCCAAAAATAGCAAAATCATACCATTCGATAATATTGCCTAAAGAAGCAATTAAAGCTGACTTTTTATAATTAAAATTTCCTTTCATTTTTCGTAAGTAAGTTTATCCGTAAAATAATCAAGCAATTCCGCAGTAGTATGACAATTTAATGCTTTTCTTAACCTAGCGCATAAAGCTTCTACCCCTTTAATTGAAATGTCAAGATCTAAAGCCACACCTTTTAAGGCTTTATGGTTTCTAAGTGACAAAATAAAATCCAATTCTCTTGTAGTAACATTTTCCACTTCATTTTTATTAAAACCAACAAATTCTAAAAATTTGTGATCAGCCTCTTTTGAGTTATTATATAATTTATTATAAATCTTTCGCAATGAATCAAGATTTTTTTGGGCTGTTGAGTCAAAAACCAAAGTTAGTATAGCAACAGGGTTTTGGGAAAAATCAAATAGTGGAATTTTCATAAAAGAATGAATAACAACAAAACCCTCTTGATTGAGAAATTCATCTGGTGTTGCGCATAATGGTTTTCCAGTAGTAATAATCTGATTATCGTAAGCTTGAATATTATCAGCGTAATCCTTTGGCCATTTTTCTTTCATTATCTCAGCTAAATCAAATACGGTTTTCCCAACAAGATCTTGCTTTTTTTCAAATCCAAATAATTTAAGATTATTAAAATTAGTTAAAACATACTTGCAAGTATCTGCATCTTTTACATGGGCCGTATGCGGAAAAGTTTCAACAAAATCCTCTATTGAATAGCCCATTAAATTAAAATGTTGCTGCAAGCAAACATTACATTTTGTTTCATTGGCACTAGCTATTTTCATTTCATGTTTCTCTTTAAGAATTTATGTGTCGCCATCACCATCTATTACCTTGACGAAACACGTTTTCAAATTTGAAATATATACTGTCATACTGCACCAATAATTACTTATCTATGTTTTAAGCTTAAAAGGCAATATAACAGTTAATCGTTTCACATAAAATGCATTAGTCATATCATAACTCTCACAAAAAATACGAGAATATGAAGGTTAACCAATGTGCCGTTTTTTTATTATTTCGTTATATGATCAGCGAAGCTAAACCTTCGTTATATTTATTTCGACAAACATAAAGAGCCAATTAAAGTTACCGCTTTATTGACCTATCAGCATTTTTTAATTACAAATCTTTATACAAAACTTGCTCCCTTTTCACTAATATGTTACAAATTCTGTCTGAAAATCGTTATAATCACGCTTTTCTGCTAATTGATGGATGTATTGTTGCTCATAAACGGGCAGTTTGCAAGTCCCAATAGAGGTTTTTTGGTATGAATACGGATGCGGCAAAGATCAGTAGTGTTTTAAAACTATTACTTAATACCGCAAGAATCAATGAATCCGCCCTAAGCAGAGCAATCAACATCCCACGTACCACAATAAATCGATTAGCATCAGGAAAAACCCCTGACCCAAGAGCATCAACATTACAAGCAATTGCGCAATACTTTAACATATCAGTAGAACAGCTGCTTGGAAACCAACCTATTAATGCACCAAACACCCCTTCTAAACAAATCCCTATTATCTCATGGGATGCAGTAAACACTTGGGATGCTATTAAACAAAATCTAAGCATATCCAACCACAAAAGTTGGGTATCTAGCACCAACCTTAACAAAGCCGAAAACAATTTTGCAATAAAAATAACTGGCGATGCCATGTGGCCTCTATTCGCAGAAAATACCATTCTTATTATTGATCCAGACAAACAACCCAAAAACAGAGATTTTGTCTTAGCATACCGTGGGAAAAACAACGAAACTATATTTCGACAACTCATTATGGAAGGTCAATACAAATTTCTCACTGCGGTGAACGAAATTTTCCCAACTGTAAAATTACAAGACAAAGATCAAATTATTGGTGTTTTAGTGCAGGCCATACATGACTACGAATAATATATTTGTTTTCTTTAAAAACATGTTTGATAAGCTTATAGAAGCCTTATTCGTTACAGAAAAACAATACAAGTTAAAATTTAAGGCTTACTACATAAATAAGAAAAAACAAATAATAGTAGTTTTTCAAGTAGCAAATAAAAGAGCAAAAGTGAAAATAAAACTTACCAATATTACCGCAAATAAAAAAATGTTGGAAGAATTACATCCGGTGGACGTATGCCGTGTTGGCTTTCTTAAAAGCTTAGAAAAATCTAAGCGGGTCGATAACATTCCAAATGACATTACTACACCTTTTTCGGGTTCTATACTACATCAAGCACCAACCATCAAAATAATTTCTCAGTCTTTTGACCAATCTAAGCAAAAAACCACATTTACTTTAAGCACTATAAAAGGCGACAAAACCTCTATCTTATCAACTGAAGAATTAATGAATAATAACGACCTATTATACGGCTTAGATACTCAATCAGCATTAACGGTAGGCTACGCTGCTGGGGAAGACTTCATCAATCAAAAAAAAGGCGATTTATCACAAAATACTGCACAGAAAAAAAACAAAAATCTGCATTATTATCATATCCTTTGTGCATGCTATATTGCCTTATCGTTGTCAGGAATAAGCATAGTAAACCGGCTATTTCCGTACAATATACCTTTCTTTCACGTAACCTTACCGATGTGTGCGGGAATGATTTTTTATCCTCTTACCTTTTTTATTCAAGATATAACCACAGAAGTGTATGGGTATAACTACAGCAGACACATGGTTTGGCTAACTATCTTTTCTATCCTTTTCTATGTGCTATACACCCAAATTGCTATACACTTACCTTCTGGTCCTCAATCTACATATGCAGATAATGTAGATTTTACCGTGGTTTTTAATAAACTTCCTCGCCAATTATTAGCATTAATAGTAGCATTGTTTACAGGAAGCCTTATAAATGATTATATGCTTTCGAAATTGAAAATTTCCTTCTCTGGAAAATATCTGTGGGCGCGAGTGGTATGCTCAACTATGATAGGAGAAATAGTCCTCCAAATCGTTGGAAATGCGGTAGGCTTTTCTGGCACCATGAAATTTTACTCTCAGCTGTTACCCAATACGCTGGTATCATACGGATATAAATTTCTCTGGAACATAGCATTAATCCCTGCGCTTTATCTGCTATCCAATTTTTTGAAAAAGCACGAAGGAGTTGATATATTCGATTATGATGTTAACTACAATCCTTTCGTAGTCGGCTTAACTAATCCGATAGGTAAAGAAAAATGATACAAACCAACTGGTGTGTTATCACAGGTGCGCCTTGTTCTGGGAAAACTACAACTATAAAAGCACTTGAAAAACTAGGATATGCAGTAGGTCATGGCGTGACAAGACCTTTTATCGCCCTGCAAAAACAAAAAAATAGCATCATGAATAACCCACTATATTTTCAGCAACAGGTTTTTAAACTCAGAAAAGAGCGGGAAATTTTTCTCGAACCATCAAAACTTGTTTTCTTAGACCGCGGCATTCCTGATTCCATAGCCTATTACAAAATTCGCCAATTTGATTATGAAAAAGTATCAAATGCTGCCAAAATCAAAAGATATAAGCATGTTTTACTATTAGCACGGCTCCCTTTGGAAGATGATGGGGTGCGATTTGAAGATGATTCGAGAGCTAATACACTAGAAAAACTCATAGAACAGTCATATTCAGAACTAGGTTACAAAATAACGCACATCCCTATTTGCCCCATTCAGAAACGCATAAACCTTATTTTGGATGAAACCCTGAAAATTACTTGCGCATAAAAGTTATATATTCAAGCTGGTTAAAAACACGATTTAAAATAAAAATAGCGACAATATCAGCAATTAAAAGAGCCATCACAAAACCATAACCAAAATAGAACACTCCCAAATGTAGAGTTATCAAAGTTAACACAATATTTAATGCTGCAAATAAAAGCGTCAAACTAAAAACACCCAAGCGTCTATCTAAATAAAACAAAATATTTATTAACACCAAAAAAACCACTAACAATCCAGTTCCAACAACATCAATATTCAACAAATATACATAATATTTAGAAATATTTAATAACGATAATATTGCCGGAGCTAAAAGCAAAACCAAAAATACGGTGATGCCTTGAATTCTAATAATATCAAAAATACTTTTCCTTGCAGCATCAATCATTTGATAACGCGTACCTATAATACTATACAGTGTTTCGCCTTCACGAATAGAACTATAATAACGATCATAATAATAAGCAAAATTTGTTTCCACGCGAAATAAGAAAACCGCCATTCCAGGAATAATTGCAAAATAAGCAAGAAAAATCGGCAAATCATAAATAGCCGAAACACGCAACGGACCTAAAACAGCATGACTATTCAATGGATAAAACCAAAAAATAAATTTATCTGCCCAAATACCAACATTATAAAATAAACTTGTAAAAACCAAAGTTATAAACATTCTTCCAGAACGCAAAAAATCAAACTCTATAATACGATTTGACGGATAATTATAATAAATAGTAAATAACATACCGACTAATAACACAAACTGACCAATAAAAAAACCAAACAATAACCCATTTAAACCACTTGCACGAAAAGAATAACCCATAAAAATAGATAAGGAATAACCCAAAACGAAAATATAAAAAATTACTTTAAAATTTCTCAATCCGGAAAGCAACATTGTAGCAAACCAAATACTGCATAAAACAACGAACGTAGTAACCATTAATAACTGATAATATGTCCCTTGCGCTGTAAACAGCCATGAGACCAGCGCAACCCCTAAAACCCCTCCAGAACCAATGATAATTAATAAAGCACCATTAAAATTTGGAACAACAAAATCAAGTTTTTTTTCAAAAATACGATCAGCAACATAGCGCGTAAAACTATGTTGTAAAAAGCTACTAAAAATTAAACTAACAGCAATTAAATAAGTAACAGAAACCTGAAACTGCTGCACTGCTTCGGCACTGGCAATATCAAAATATTTCAAAAAATCCAAACACAAAATACCAAAAATTGAAATAACCCACGGGCCTGCGCTAATAATACCCGCATAAGTATATGCGCGAATAACACCTGTGTAAGTACCTCGCCTCATTAACTTTTGTAATTCAAATCCAATTCCCGCCATAATTAATCTAACTATCTCCTAGCGTCTGCAAATAAACTTGTTGGTACTCCTTAAACATTTTTTCCTGATTATAAAACTGTTCCACTCGAGCAATCGCAGCTTTTTGTGCTTGTAACCATTTTTCATCACTTTGTAATAACTCTACTGCAGCATCAGCAAACTCCTGTGGACTAGCAATTGGTACAACATTACCAGCAGCGCCAAGTTTCTTGTCTGCTTCTGACCCGCCAAAAATTAATTCACTACAAACCCCTACATTTGTAGTTAACGCGGGAACTCCGGCTGCAAAACCCTCTAATAAAATTAATGGCATACTTTCACTAATAGAAGTCAACACATTCAATTTGATTTTTGGAAAAAATTCACCTACATCATGCGTCTCGGGAAAAAACTTAAAACTATCCTGTAACTCCAATACCGATACTAAATTTTTACACTCTTCTAAATATTCTGGGCTTTCTTCTGAAGGACCAACAACCCAACCCTGAACATCAGGAATTTTACGCACAATAATATTAACAGCACGAATAAACGTTTTGATATCTTTGATTTGTACAATTCGACCAATCAAACATAATATCGGCACTGCTTTTTTATCCCGTTGATCACGCAACTTAGCAAATTTTGCAACATCAATGCCATTAGGAATTACTTTTAAACGATCTTTTAAAGCTCCATTTTCTATTTGTTTCTCCATAGCTTTCATATATAAACTAGTAACCGGATTAGCTTTGCGATAACATATTAATGCTAATAAATCAAAAAAACGCATCCACAAATCACGTAAATAACTCATTTCTGTAACAAACCTTTGCGTTATATCTAATTCGGACACAGCATCTGATTGTAATAATTCAATACGGCGCTCCTCAGAATAAATGCCGTGCTCAGTTAAAATTAATGGATAATTATATTTAGCGTTAAGCAAAGCGGCATAAAACCCTGCATATCCAGTAGAAACTGTATGAACAGCCTTAACTTTAATAAAATCTTCTACTAAATTCGTTAATATCCATAAAGGCTTTTGAATATGCATAATGTTCCAAAAATACTCGATAAAAGAAGGGTTGGAACAATATTTTATATAATTACTAACCACAAATCTCCATGATTTTTTTGAATGGAAAAAATCTATATAATCTTTACCAATCGTCGATTGAATATAAAAATTCAAATCATGAAATTTAGCAATAGCCTCTTCATCCTGATCCTTTAAAAAATCTTCTAACAAGTGAAAAGATAATACCTCTTTTGACGTTTGCTTTTCAAAATGCTCACTTACACTATCAGAAAATAAATAATGCTCTTCAAAATGAACGACATTCTCCGGCAAATCATAACATATGCCTTTAGGATAATCTTCCGGTGTTGAACCAAAAAAAATAACCGCAAATTTATATTGCTTGAAATGTTTAATCATTTGATGAGTCCAATGTGATACTCCGCCAACAACAAATGGATATGATCCTTCTAATATAAGAGCTATATCAGCATTTTTTGCCTTGCGCATAACTTCCTTAATCATGACACACCCCAAAATTTTATAATAGCATACGTTTTCGAAGCACTCCCAACAATATCACACCTCTTACAATATTCACGCACTTTAGCAAAATCGCGCTGTTCAAAATATATTTCTGCCAAGTAAATCGAAACATTTTCACAAGGAGCATGTAATTTACCTGCATGCTCAAAAGCATCTTTCGCATTAGCATAATCTTTTTTATGAAAATAAATTTTGCCTAATAATACCCATAAACCAGCATCATTCGGCATTTGCTTTAAAGCTTCTTGCGTATATTGCAATACCTTTGCTTCAATATATATTGATAAATCGGCATGAACCAAATCTAAATAAATAAACTCCCAATACGAAAATGCTAAATTTTTTTTTATTTCAGACTGCTCAATTAAGCTTTTTGCTGTTAATAATTTCTGTTTAAGCTCACTAATGCGCTTATCAAGTTTTTTGGTTTGCTTACTCAACAAACCAAAAGCATACAATCTTAATTGATCATTTTTTTCATGTAACATATTTAAATTTAAATTATTGGCTACTGCATTTTGCGCAGCATTAATGGTAAACATCGCTTGCAATCTATCAGCAGTTACTATCTCTGCATTATACAAACGTGTCCATGCACCACCCACTCCAAAACTGACTGGCGAAATAATTTTTTCACGCTTATAAGTTGGTAATTCTTTTGCTTGAATAATTTTCTCTGCTTTTTTGCGAGTGAACCAATATGATAAAATAACTGCAACAATTAAAAATAATATACCTACCACCGGTAAAAATACAGCAATAGAAACAAAAAACAAAATTACCGCCCATTTTGGTTGCCGTAATCTTGCAGGCAAGCCATACCACAACAATATTGCGATTACTGCATTAACACACACATTGATCAAAAATAACAAATCAAACTGCATTAATATATACCCGTTACACTTCAAGTTGCGAGATTTGTAACTGCCAAATTACTTATTAAATTTCTGTGACAACTACCGCGCATGGTAAATCTGGGTTCTTTTTCAGTTATTTTTATGCTTGCTTACTAGTGATTTTACAAAACAAACATGTTGTAAAATCACTAGTTCCAATTTAAACCGGCAGTATAAATTCAGCACCTTCATTGGCGATTGGTATATTCCATCAACTGCTGCATAACCTGCAATGGCTTTCCTGGAAAAATCTGCAAAACACGCAAATAAACTTCTTTATCCTCGCCAAGATTTATACCAAATTCGCTCTTCAAAAAAATCTGAAAACGATTGCGGTAACCTTCAACAGCAACGGATGACGCAAACGGCATTAAAGTAAACAAAATACTTCGATCCTTTTGTTGATGGTGCCAACCAATATCCATCCCTCGACGCAAATGCTGCATTTGTGTAACAATATTTTCTTGGCGCGCACTTGAAGCAATCACAAAAGCGCACAACGCACTATCAACACCACTTTTCTCACGCAAATGCTGTAATCTTTTTAACTCAAAAGCAAAATTAGGCGGCGCATCAGGATAAACTTTTAAAAAATCAGCCATTTCTTTAACCGCCCAAATATCATCAGCAAAGTATGTAGCAATAATACTTAAAGTACGCAATGTTTCTTCAGTTAATGACCAAAAAGAAAGTTTTTCGATAGCCAAAATCCCACAAAGCTTACCATCAATAGTACGCAATAAAACGACTGCTAAATATTTGCTTTCCTGTGTTTTTGCTAACTGATTAATTGCATAATAATCAAAACTATCATTACTAAGACAATTTTGTACCATCGGATCACTTACTACCAACTGAGATCCAGCCGCACCAATATATGCAATGGGGTCAATAACAAACTTATCATTTTGATAAAGATGCAAACCAGCTTGTTCCATACTACAATATTGGCCTAAAATATATAGAAACTGCTTAGCAATTTCTTTTGTACATTTTCCTTCTGCTTTAACTAGCAAATCTTTAATCTCTGTTAAAATGCTGCGCAAAGTTGACGGTTGACCAATCAAACTTTGTTCCAGCTGATCGTGTGATATACGCAACAAATAGAAAGCACGATTGAGCCCATCTAAACGTTTTTGAATATAACCATTTAACTGAGTAAAACGCTGCATTGAATCCAACCATGAACTATTAAATTCACCACAAAATACTGTCAACAATAATCCTCCAAGAGTCGCATAACGATATTCCTTAACAGTAATAATAGATTGTGGATCAAATGCGAAAAAAACAATTAAAAATACAACGATTACAAAAACTCCCGGGAGAGTACCATAACGCAAAGCAACCAACACTGGCACCAACCAAATCCATGGAAAACTGGCATGAATACAAAACGGATCTGCGCGGTTAAAAAAATAAGTTACTAAAACTGAAGCAATTATAAATACACCAATCTCAATATAAGCGCGCCAATCTTGTACTCCATACAATAATTTGCTCTTATATTGTTGTATTTTTGTCATTTGCTTAAAACCAACATATTTAGCATGCCGTTAATTAATTCATGCGCTATCACACCAATACTTTCTCGACTGCCGCCAACTTTACTGCCAACGGTACTCCAAACCATTTTGCCAGAACGCACATCTATGACATTTAAAGTAAGACTAACCGCCGGCTCACCATCCAAACCAACTTTATAACGCCATTCATTAACTGCACCGGTCATTACATATTTGACACCCGCTTTTCGTGCCCATAAACGCATTTGATAATTTGACATTATTTGATGTGGACAAGTTAACACAGTTTTACAAGAACCTGGGCGATGATAAACAACCACATTATTGATACCATATGCCTTCAGCAATCCAGCAGTTATCGCTGCTGCTTTTTCCCCTACCTGTGGAGATTGTGTATAATTAGCTAAAGGTACCACACCCCATTTACAATACGGACTAAGAGGCTGTGCATATATTGATCTATTGATTTTGGTAGCTGTGCAACCACCAAGCAGCAACCCAATCGAAACGAACAAAACAATAACAATCCTTTGCATACTAACTCCTCAGAAATACATATTATAACTCATACCTACAACATAATCCTTTTGACCAAAAGTTTCAATATTCAAGCCATAATTAACAAAGAAAACTAAATGATCGCGGCCAAATACCGAACCAGCAATACCTGCATTGCCGAAATACGCCATACTAACATCAGTATTATAATATGCATTAATATCAACAAAAGGCCGCCAGGCATGCGTATAATTATCTCTATAAGCCTGACCGAAGCCAAAACCACCGCCATATTCATTAGAATCAACCGGAAAAAAGAAATCTACTGACGGAGCTTGTCCTGAAGGAATTAATTTAGCAGCTTTATTACTAACACGGCCATTACGCTGATAATCATTTGACGCAACAAATAATCTGGCGTTCCAATCAGGGTAAGCTAATTGAAACTTATGCGAAAATACCAATTCATAGCGTTGACCATTCCCCAAATGAACATCATCCTGCGATTTGAAATAGCTGTATGATACATTGCCAAATAACGTATCACGCACATCAATCTTATAACTAGCATCAAACTTAGCTTCGTCTTTCATTCCTCCAATCAATAATGCCGTCGATTCGGAAGCTTCCTGATTATAACCAAGTGATAAAACCGTATCCAGCTTACTGGTAAATGCATATGAATTGATGAACTTAGCATTTAAAAATCCAGCCAACGCATTACGATAACCTAATGCCAAGCTCGTTATCCCGCGACGATAACGTCGATTAATCCGCAACCCAGCTTGCTTATCTAAACTTGTCGCCGGCAAAATAAAATCAGATGATTTAGTCTTAGTGCGCCACAAATTTACCCACGGCATTACACTAATTCTTGGAGTAATAAATTTTGTTCCTTTTAACGCTAATTTTGCCCCGTAAATATTGCCGGATTTTTGCCATTCCGGAGCTATTCTAATGTTATCGGCGGCGGGTAATTTTGTATCTTCAAATAATTTATACATTTCGGAATCAGTAGGATGCTCATACAAACCGCGATAAGCTAAAGTCTGCGCTAAACGTTCATTGCCAACACGGCTAGCAGATGTCACTCGATCACGATACGGCAATTTATTAAGATGTTTATTTAATAATTTGCTTAAATATTCTCTATCATTATTGTTTAGCGCTATTGAATTTTGAATCCAGACTGGAACCTCATCTTCTTTGGCATAATGATTTAAAAAATACTCTGCCAAAGCATGATTATTCATTTGCAAAGCCCAAATCATTACATGATTAGACGCATTTGTATCCGTAGCATAATTACTAAGCTGAGATATAGTTCTAGCCGCAATATCACCGGAACCCTGATACATGGCTATACGGGCAAAATTAATCATTTCCGTTTTCGATATCGGCTTATCAGCATTGGCAATAATTTGTTTTAACATAAAATACCATGCAAGTTCACGCATTTTTATTGCATCAACAGAATTATTTAGCTGATTTAAAGTATCAGCAAAATTAATTAGCCAATCCGGATCCTGTGATTTTGCAGCAAAATGTCGTTTATATATAATTAACGCATTCTGCGGTTCTCCCAAAAGAACATAACCTGCAGCATAAGCTGAAGCAAAATTCACATCTTCCATTGCCAGTTGTTGATTTTGATCCAACTCTAACCGCAATTGTTTTTTATACTTAAAATCAATTAAAAACCATAAATAACCAATTTTTAAATCCGTACGTTCCGGAGATCGTGCTACTAATTTTTGATATAAAGTCAATGCTTCATCACGACGCCCCAATTTTGCCAATAATTGCGCTTTAGCTACATAAAAAATTGGATAATCGGACAGATATTTTTTTGTAGATGATGGGAAATCAAAAATGATTTGCTGCAGCACATCCCAATCTTGTAAATTTAATGCGATGATTAAAGCCTGCAATACAAAATTATCTTTCTTAAACTTATGATAACCATTTAATGCGAAATTTAATGCTTCCCGCGGATTGGATTTTTCCAGTAAAAGTATATAATTTAATAAAGAATAAGCATCTAATTTGCCTTGTTTATGTAATTTTGCAAACGCCAATTTGGCATTATCTGTATCATCAACCATCCATGCAATTTGACCCAAATTACGCCAAAATTCATAATCACTATCTTTTGCTTTTGAGGCTGCCCGCACCAGAATATTATGAGCTTCTTTAATTTTGCCATAAGAATATAATATTTCAGCCTGACGCAATGCAAATTTTGGCATTATCCCAAAACGCTTGTTGATTTCGGTTAACACCTTAAATTCTGATTTAACATCACCGACAGAATGATACAAAGCACCTAATTTTTCATATTTGTATAATTCTGGTTTTTCCCTGATACTTTGCTGCAATTCCAAAATTGCTTCTTCCGGTTTTCCCAACGCTTCTTTAGCAGCGATAAAACCTGTCCATGCTTTTTGAAACTCATATCCGTATTTAATCCGCAACTTAAATAATTTAGCTAATAACTCATTCTCGTGCAGCATCCCAGCAATATTAATCGCCCTATCAATCGCTTGACGATCTTCACTACGTTCTGCCAAATAAACCCATTGTGCCAAAGCAACCCGCGGCTTATCATACCAACCAGCAGTGATTGCTAACTTTCTGCGCCACCACAAACTTTTAGGGTTTTGCTGTACTGCAGCTTGTGCAATCATGTAAGCAATATCAACTTTGCCATTAGCCAAATAAGTATCATATGCCAATTTATATATGTGATCATCATATGTAATCAAAGAAATTTTTTTGCCGTTAACAGTTAAAGTAATTTTTTTTGGTGGAATCTTAACGGATTTATCAACATTTACTTTTGTTCGTTGTGCAAACACCAGCCCACTACAACCAAAAATAATTGCGCAATAACAAATAATGATAATCTTTTTACAATTCATGTAATAGCCACTATTTCGAAGATTTATATAATTTTAATTGCAATACCCGCTCAATATATTTTTCTGCTAATTTGTTTTTGTTAGCGGCTAACGCCAAACGCGATAAAAATAACAAAGTTTCCCGATCATCTGCCAAATTACCAGTATGTTTACCCGCTTCATTCATTGCTAAATTCAACATATCACCTGACTGCAAACTTTTTAATGCTGCAATAAAATATTCACGCTGCTCATCCAACACCGTCGCATGATCTTGTGCAAGAAAATAAAATTTGCTGCTTGCAACATACAGACGCTGCGACAACATAAACCTGCCTGCATTAGCATATAATTGCATACAATTTTGAGTACATTTTTGCTTAGAATTATCAAGAACTTTTTGGTAAATTGTTACAGCAGTTTTTACATCTTCCATTTTGGCAGCATCTTCTGCAATTTCCATTGCATCATCATCACGAAAATCACCCTTTTTTAAAATAGCAATAACGTTTTTCATTTCATTTAAACCTCTGCGTCGAGCATAACTAACCTCAGATTTAGCATATGTTTTTACACGCAGAATTTTATAATAAAGAAGCAAAGCCTGCCAATCTGCTTTAGTTTTCGGTTCAATTACTAAAAAAGGCACAATCAAAGAAGCAGCTTTAATTATTTCGCCAAATTTAACATACTGCTCGATTAACAATAAATTATAGCTTTTTTCTGCCGGATATAACTCAACTAAAGTAAAGAAACCACCTTCTAAGAAGGTGGTTTTGTTTAGCACCCTAAAAGGGTGCTTGCTATCCCCAATATCTCGTTATTAAAATAAATTTCTTTGTTCGTGAAGCTTCTCTTCTTTTGCTTGA
>JASFHF010000029.1:0-27345 GCA_050123375.1 Gammaproteobacteria bacterium | reverse complement strand
TTGTATCATTTTCTTTCTTATCTGAATCTGGTTCTCGTAAACGGTTTCCTTCTTCAGGCTGCTTTACTTTCTTTTTCTTGTTATTTTTATCTTTCTTGGTGTCTTCATCTTGTTCAAGCACAAGACTACTTTCAGTTTTTGGTGTATCACATTTTTGCTCATCTGGTTTTTGTAATGAGCTTATATTGTCTAAAATCGTATTATAATACCCAAACAAGCCATCAAACAAATAGGAAAATCCAATTTTACGCTCTTTTTGATATTCCTTGTCTATAGATAACTCCCTAAGCAGCTTAATAACACTTTCACCATTATTTTCGAAATTGATTGAAAGAACCTTATCGCTCTTCTTTGGATCACTACTATTTTCTGTTTTTAATTTACACATGCAATTAGAGCCAAATACTGCGTGAAATTCATCATTAAACATCAAAATGCCTACCTTATCTTTCTCAAATACAACCTTATTTATATACTCCTTTTCTTGCTGCATCAAATCCCGTAGTTGCTCTTTAGGACAAAACTTAAATAATAATTTTTTAGTTTGATTTAAAATATCACGATATTTGCTGCGTTTGTTTTTCCAGTTGTTTTTATATTTATCTCCATCAGCTTTTATCGATTTAGAAATAGCATTGTTAATAAGCTTAAGAAAATCAACAAACGCACTTTTTGGATTAACTTCTTTGCAAAATTTTTCAATACGATTTAATAACAATTGCGCCTGTTTGTTTCTAAATTTTGTTTTTTTGAAAATTCTGCTTAAAAAAGGAATACGCTTATATTTTTTAATTTCACTATATGTTAAATTTAAAATTCTGCCAAATAAATTATCATGTCGATATTTAAAGGTTTTTTCAATACCTTCGCGCAATAATTTGTTTTGTTTATCATCACCACAATTGTCATAACCTTTTAGATACTGCTTATATAATTCTATTTGCTTTGTACATTTATATTCATCCTCATACAATTTAGCTATGCTAAAGTTTTTTTTATCCTCTACATAAAGAGATTTTTCAATAGACTCATAGCATTTTTTTTGTCGCTCTATAAATTTTTGATAGTTACGACTATAATTACCTGAAGGTGACACAACTTTTGATAAAGCGTAAAACTTTTCAATAAATAGATATAACTTAGTTTTATATTCTTTTATTTTTTTTCGATTCTGTTGCTGAAAAAACTTATCTCTTTCTTTATTGGTGATATTAGTACCAGTTTTATTTTTCTCTTTAATATGTTGAATTGATGAAAATATATACAAAAAACGATTTTGTTCCTGTGCAAGGTTTTCTCCTCTGAAAAATTTTTCATCGATATTTTGTGCTTTTTTGTTTATCTCTTGTATTTGACGCTCTTTAAAACCACTTAATAACGTTTTGCCCAGGATCACAACCATTGCCATTAAATCGTCCGCACCAACCTCTTTTTTACCTATCCATTCAGTTATAAATTTATACGTAGAGTCTATCAATTCCTTCACCAGACTATTTAAAATATATTTATTTTGCTTTGTTGCTTGACCATCCATATTATCAATAAAATCTATAACTTGCTTATATTTATATTGCAACTGATAAAAATCTTTTTTAAAGTTATTTATTTTTTCTTGCACCATCTTTGTTAAGGCACCTTTTTTATTATTTTCTTTAATGGCGTCTTTTACGATTGATTTTGCATATGAATAAAATCCTGGATCATCTAAAAGTAGCGAAGAAAAACTTTCTTTAAAACATTGAACTATTGATTCGGTATCTTTATATAATTTCTCTTTGTTATCTTGATAAAGATTATTATTACTTAACTCAAATTTAATATGGTAACATATTTCTGATTTAAAACTTCCCTCAATTTTTTTCGCCAAATTTTCCAAAGCAACTTTATGTTTCGGCAATTTTATTTTTAGTTGCTTAACTTCCTCACTTAAACCTTTCCGAAACGAAGAAATATCTTTAAAGTTTTTTGTCTCTCTAAGCTCCTGAAGGATCTTTTTAAAACATTGGATGGAATCAATCTGATTATGGAGGGAATTAATCTGATTATGGATGAAATTAATTTCCTTCCGTGTTTTCTCATCATTTAATCGTAATCGTTTCTTTATGGAATTAAATAAATTTTCATCAAGATAATCCTTAAAACCATCAACAACATCCTGTTTCTTAATTGATGGATCCAAATTCAGATTAATATTAACCTTACCATTTTCACAGCTATTCACTATCCTAAATTTTTCAAATATTGTTTTTATCTCATTTGGAATTTCTTTTTTGTTAAACAGCGGAAAGAGTGTATAAGCAAATTTTTCTTTAAAAAGCTTATTGATGTTATTAAAAAACTCAATCATTTTATCATAAATATTTTGATAAAATTCATTTACGTTATCGATTTTTAATAAAGAATCTAAAGAGTCTTTTAACTTATTGCTTTCTTGTTCCCAAATTGTATTACCTATCTCCATAGAAAATTGCGCGTCATTACTTATATCGATGAAATCTTGTATTATCCCCAAATGGTTTAGTTCAAATTGCAACATTTTTTGTTCGAATTGCAATCTTTTTTCAAATAAGCTATTTTCTTTTACAAAACTCTGTTGAATAGGTTCAAAACCTTCGAGAATCTCATTGATCTCTGACTTATATATTTCCTGTATTGTCGGCATTTTTTTCTTTGGCATAGCCACTTCACCCATGGTTAATCTTTATACTATTAGTATAGTAGACAAACCTTAACATTTGCTTAAATAATAGACATTTTGTGCGTTTTTTCCTATTTTTTTGTAGGGTATTTCTGATCTGTTAACGAAATATCAATAAGTTAGGTAAGATAACATGTACGCAAAATGTATTAGATTCCACCACTTCTTACTTATTATTGACTTAAACATAAGTCTTTGATTTTTTATTAGGGAAGTTAATTTCTAGTGTTTTTTTCGCAGAAAATGAATTTGCTTAAGATTTTCTTAATAATGACCATCTATAATTGAATTGAGATAATAATAAAACATGGATGCTATCCGAGCGCATGGTGTTGTTATCATGCGCTTTTTTACTAACTGTACTCCGCATCGCCTATAACTCATCTTCACGTAAAGCAAACCAATCACAAAACACCCTGGCATATAATCCCAATAACCGCAAAAACGTTGTTTTAGAAACGCAACAAGTATTCCCCATAGCAATCTTACGGATAATGTCTAATCCCACACCGGATGCAAAACCAATCTCAATATCAGAATAACCATCAATTTGCATTAAGTCCTTAAGCATCAAACGTGACATTTGCGGAAACTCTCTGCTAATAGTCCGGTAAGTTGCGGTGATCTTTTTTTGTTTTAGACAGTTAGAATTACTACGTTTTTTTGAAAAATATTTATTTTTATTTTCCATATCGCTAAATCTCCATCATGTTGTTATATGCGCATCATAGCAATTACAATAATTTTAACTAGCGTAGTTTTTACGGGGTTTTGTAAAAAAACTGCAATTTTTTGCTAATTTTTTCAATGATTAATAGAAAATGCGCCAAATTCTGTAGTCCAAAATTTGTCCACACTGTAGCAAAAGTCTTATAATTTTTTCAGATTTAATTTGATGGAATAATGACCTTGCATAGCCTATAGTATTAATACCCCTCTCCAAAAACCATCGCGAGGGGCCTTTTGAAAGGATTCAGGCCCACCCCAAGGAAGGAAACAAGGCACCCGCGATGGTTAATTATCAATTGACTTCCACGCTTTTCATTGACATCTTTACATACGATACTATAATTGTACAATAAAATGTACAATTTGGAGGAAGCTATGGAAGCCATTTCATATTCAAATGCTAGACAAAACTTGGCTAAAACTATGGATCGCGTCTGTGATGAGCACGATCTGGTAATTATTACACGCAAATCAGCTAAACCGGTGGTAATGATGTCCCTGGAAGACTTCAATGCTATTCACGAAACTGCCTATTTATTAGCTTGCCCTGCCAATGCCAACAGATTACGCGAAAGCATTAAACAATATGAAAAAGGCAATTATAAAAACAAGGATTTAATTGAATGAACCTTTATTGGACTTCACATGCATGGGAAGACTATATATATTGGCAAACTAAAAACAAAAAAATACTTAAACGCATCAATCAACTAATTAAAGATATACAACGTAATCCATTTTCAGGTTTGGGAAAACCGGAACCACTTAAATTTGATCTTGCAGGAAAATGGTCAAGAAGAATTAATGAAACTCATCGGCTAGTTTATCAAGCAAATAACAACGATAAAGAAATCATAATATACCAATGTAGATATCATTATTAAACATCCCGCGCCAACTCAGCAGCCAACCCTGTATAATCTTCCGGCCGCAGATGCTTTAACTGATGTTTTGCGGCTTGTGGAATATCTAAAGTATCAATAAAAATCAATAACTCTGCTTGATCTATTTGCTTGCCACGAGTTAATTTTTTTAATTTTTCATACGGCTTTGCCACACCATAACGGCGCATGATAGTTTGCAAAGCTTCAGCTAAAATATCTACATGATTTGCTAAATCATCTTTGATATTTTTTTTATTAACTTCTAACTTGCCTATTCCTGTTAACAAAGACTTATAAGCTAATAAACTATGCGCTAACGCCGCTCCTAAATTACGCATTACTGTAGAATCACTCAAATCCCTTTGTAAACGAGAAATCGGTAATTTATTAGCAAAATGCTGCAGCAATGCATTTGCCACACCTAAATTACCTTCCGCATTTTCAAAATCAATCGGATTAACTTTATGCGGCATGGTTGATGAACCAACTTCTTTTACGCTAATTTTTTGTGAAAAATAATTTAATGAAATATACATCCATATATCCCGGCAAAAATCGATCAAAATATTATTGATACGCACGCAAACATGATTCAACTCAGCAATCCAATCATGCGGCTCAATTTGCGTAGTATAATTGTTAATTTCCAACCCTAATGAACTAACAAATTTTGCTGAAAATTTTTGCCACTTTATTTTTGGATAAGCAATTAAATGCGCATTATAATTTCCAACCGCCCCGTTAAATTTACCAACTATTTTAAGAGTTTTTAATTGTTGGCATTGCCGATCCAAACGTGCAGCAAAATTAGCAATTTCTTTGCCTAAAGTAGTAGGTGTAGCCGGCTGCCCATGAGTTCTGGATAACATCGACAATTTAGCATATTTACGCGCTATTTTTTTTAACTCATGCATTATTGCATTTAGCTGGGGCAAAACACAAACCTGTAACGCATCTTTGACCATTAAAGCGTAAGCTAAATTGTTAATGTCTTCAGAAGTGCAACCAAAATGAACAAACTCACTAAACTTTGATAATTTTTTATTAGTAGCAATTCTTTCTTTAATAAAATATTCTACCGATTTAACATCATGATTAATTTTATTTTCAATTGTTTTAATTCGTTTAGCGTCTTGAATTGAAAAATTATTAATTATTTTTTCCAAAAAATTATTTTCGCTAGCATTAAAAGATGAAATTTCTGGAATTTGTTTATGCTTTGCCAATTCCTGAAACCAACGAATCTCTACCAACAATCTATAACGCATTAACCCAAATTCGCTAAAAATCGGCTGCAATTCGGTTAACTTAGACAAATAACGCCCATCAATCGGCGAAATAGCAGTAAATTGATCAAGTTTCATAGCGGAATTCCTATATGACCATTGCATAATCGCATTGTACCGCTTTATAATATCTTTTTCACCCATTATTATGGCCACTAAAGAGGAAACCCAATGAAAACTACTGCAATTTATCCCGGCACATTTGATCCAATTACTTTTGGTCATATTGATTTAGTTAAACGCGCAAGCAAAATGTTTGATCACATTATTGTTGCAGTTGCTGATAATAAAGAAAAACAAACATTGTTTTCTTTAGGAGAACGAATTAATTTGGTTCAATCAATATTTGCCGGATTAAATAGCATAAGCATAAAAACTTTCAGCGGATTATTAACAGAATTTGCTAAACAACAAAAATGTAATGTAATTTTGCGCGGTTTACGAGTTGTTTCTGATTTCGATTATGAATTGCAAATGGCTAATATGAACCGCAAACTTGTACCAAACTTAGAAACGATTTTCTTAACACCCGATGATAATTATATTCATGTTGCTTCATCATTAGTTCGTACAATTGCTAAAGAACACGGCGACCTATCACCTTTTGTTCCACCAGAAATCGCACAAGCTTTAAAAGAAAAATTAGTTTAACAATTATTTGAAAAGATTGACAAATTGTTGTAACCATATATAGTTACAACATGCGAAAAAAAGAAAAATTATTGCTGAAGGCACAAGATAATCCGAAAGGACTAAAATTTGATGAATTTTGTAATTTGTTAAATCAGTGTGGCTGGATTAAAGACCATCAAACCGGCAGCCATCAAATATGGTACTCACCAAAAAAGCATCGCATTTCTATTCAAAATCGCAAAGGCCAAGCCAAAGCTTACCAAGTTAAACAATTTCTCGCCAGATATAATTCTGAGAATGAAATGTAACATCTCAATAAGTGGAGGTAAATTTATAAAATGCACGAACAAGCTTTTACGAGCCAACGCGCCTGTTAGATTGATATTTTTTTATAGCCTCGCTGAGGCTTGTTTACTCGTGATTTTACAGAACAAACAGGCTGTAAAATCACGAGTTCCGATTTTTCCAGCGTTGGTGTTATATTAACTATCATACAAAATTTGCTACTACCTCCACTTATTGAGATATTACAATGAAATCACGTAACTACTTGATTTATCTTATTGTGATCAGTAAACATTTGTTTACATTGTTGACACTGTTGACAAATTGTTGTAACCATATATAGTTACAGTATAACGGCGAAACGCCGGTAGTTGCCGATTACAACATTGCAACATTAACCAGGAATAGAAAAATGACTAAGAAAGAATTTGACGGTTTTTCAGTAAACATATACTTAGACGAAGATGGCGATTGGCTGGCTCATTTTGTTGAGCTGCCCAGCATCTCCGCATGCGGTGATACCGCCGAAGAAGCTTTGCGCGAATTAAAAATTGCGTGGAATGCTGCTAAAAAAAGTTACCGCAAACACGGCGAAAAAATTCCCGTAGCGCTTTCGCAGAAAAAATTTAGTGGACATTTAAATGTACGCATTGATAAACGCGTACATCGTCACTTAGCCATGGAAGCTGCACTTGCAAAAGTAAGCCTCAATGCATTAATCGCACAAAAATTACTTTTAACTACAACCGAAGATAATTTTCAATAAACAAAAAACCCGCTAACAAGCGGGTTTTTGCAACAAAGCAGATCGCTTTTCACGGAAGTCCTGAATTATTTCTTGCCTTTATTACCCTTACTGCCTTTACTAATCTTGCCTTCCTTAAACAGAACATACATACCAAACTTGCCTTTTTCAGCATCCCAAGCACGTGGATCAAACATCATCTTTTCCAATTTGCCTTTTTTCTCACCGACCACGCCTTTAACTTTTTTAGTAGTAGTTTTGAAATAACCAGTCGATTTGCCGTCTTTACCAACACCGGTTGAATTCATTCTAATTTTTACTCTATCAGATACCATATCTGTATATTCCTATTTGTCTTTATCTTCTTGTTTACGTTTTTTGATATCAGCTAATACTGACTCAATACCTTTCTTATCAATGATACGCAAACCTTTAGTGCTGACCCGCAAAGTCACATAACGCTTTTCGCTTTCTACCCAAAAACGCCGCACATGCAGATTAGGATTAAACCGACGGCGAGTTTTGCAGTTAGAATGGGAAACATTATTCCCATATTGAGGGCACTTGCCAGTTACTTCACATACTTGACTCATAATAATTATCTCGATTTTTATTCAAAAGGTCTTGTTTTATAGCAAATTTGCTCACGGCAAGCAAGCAAATTCTGATACTATATCCAAATGACGAAACGAGTTTTAATTGCGGCCGGCGGTACCGGAGGGCATATTTTTCCAGCCCTTGCCATTGCTCGTTTATTGCAAAAAAACCATATAGAGGTCACCTGGCTTGGCGCTAAACGAGGCTTGGAAACCTCCATAATCCCGCAAACCGATATTCCGCTGTATACCATTTCAATTTCGAGACTTCGCGGCAAAAAAAGTATATTTCATATATTAACTATACCATTCAGACTATTAATCGCCTTAGCACAATCTATCCGGATTATCCGCAAAACCAAGCCTGATGTGGTGCTTGGTATGGGGGGGTTTGTCAGTGGGCCTGGAGGATTAGCTGCCTGGCTGCTCCGCAAAAAACTAATCATTCACGAACAAAATGCTATTCCAGGTATGACTAACAAAATTCTAGCACATCTCGCATCTAGCGCATTTACTGGTTTCCCCAATCCAAAATACATTTATGCAGGCAATCCAGTACGCGCAAATATAGCTGCATTGCCGCCTCCGCAAGAGCGCCTAACACAACATTCCGGTCCAATTCATCTACTGATTATTGGCGGCAGTCAAGGATCACTATCGTTTAATCAAGTTGTACCTCTTGCTTTAGCGCAACTGCCTGCGGAAAAGCGACCAAAAGTTTGGCATCAAGCTGGCAAAAAATATCTGGCTATAGCTGAACAGAATTATGAAAATGCCAAAATCTCCGCGCGGATTGACGCGTTTATAACCGATATGGCAAAAGCTTACCAATGGGCAGATTTAGTCATCTCTCGGGCAGGCGCCTCCACAATTGCAGAATTAGCTGCCGTCGGCATTGCAGCAATTCTGATTCCTTACCCTTATGCTGTCGATGACCACCAAACTGCTAACGCTAACTTCTTGGTTGTTGCCAATGCTGCATGTTTGCTGCCGTATAAAGACTTTAGCGCAAATAATTTAGCAGAAAATCTTGCTGCTATAACAGATCGCGCTACTTTACTAAATATGGCAGAAAATGGCAGAAAACTCCGCAAGCTCGACGCCGCTGAAATCGTATGCAAAGCATTAGACAAATTTGTCTAATGGCTACTAGACAAATTTGTCTAATGATGTTATTATGTATAAACAATGGCTTATGGGTGACTTATGCTTGCTGCGTACCAAAGACACAACCAATTCAAAGAAAACCTCAGGAAATTTGAGCAATTAGACCCGCACTTGCATGCCTTAGCTCAATTAAAATATAAATACCAATTCAACTGGTGGAAACAACTCGATTTAGATATCCCTGGAATTTATATTTTAACTGGCGGACGACAAGTAGGAAAATCCACTTCATGCAAACAGTTAATCAAAAAATGTTTGTCTAAAAAAATTTTCGCGCCAAAAAATATATTTTATCTGCCTTGCGATGAAATTTTTGACGCTAAAGAATTAAGCAACACTTTACGTTTCTTTTTTAATGAAATCAACAATGAGCGATTTTTACTTATTGTCGATGAAATTACTTTTGTAAAAAATTGGGACCGCACCATCAAAGCATTAGCTGACGAAGGATATTTTCAACAAGGACTATGCATCTTAACCGGATCAGATTCTTTAATACTAAAAGAAGCTGCGATGCGTTTTCCTGGAAGGCGCGGCAAAGCATCACAAACCGATTTTCACTTATATCCTTTATCCTTTAGTGAATATACAAAATTAATTGCACCTGAAATCAAATCAAATGACAAAAAACTTTTTAAAATATTTAAAAATTATTTACAATGCGGCGGATATCTACGCGCTATAAATGATCTTGCACAAACTAATGAAATATCTACAGCAACTTTCATTACCTATGAACAATGGATTCGTGGAGATTTTTTAAAACAAGGAAAAAATGAAGATACATTACTTGCAATTTTAAATGCATTATTAACTATCGGCGTTTCACAAACTTCATATTCAGGTTTAACCCAAAAAATCGGCATGATTAGTAAAGAAACTTGTATAGATTACTGCCGCTTGTTAGAAAGAATGGATATTTTAATTAATTTACAAGCATATGATCAAAACAGAAAACAAGGATTTCCGCGGAAAGCGCGTAAATTTCATTTTACTGATCCATTTATCTATCAAACAATTTTAAACTGGTTACAACGCGAGGGCTATTCAAATTCACCAAAAATAGAAAACATATTAATTGAAGCATGTGTCGCCAATCACTGCAAACGATTATATAAAACTTTTTATTTCAAAAGTGATCACGGCGAAGTTGATGTGATCTGGCTTAAAAACAAATTGCCACAAGCAATTGAAGTAAAATGGGCTACACAAATTCGCCCAAGTGATTTAAAAACATTAAAACAATTTAAAAATAGTATTATCTTAACCAAGACACCAGTTATAGGAAATATTAACAAAATACAAAGCATGCCGGTTTATCAATTTTTGCTAGAATTAGATAATCACACCCCCGCCTAAACAAACTTCATCCTGATAAAAAACTACTGATTGTCCTGGCGTTACTGCCCATTGTTGTTCATCAAAAATAACATGCGCTTCATCATCAATACTTTTAATCACACATGCTTGATCTTTCTGGCGATAACGAGTTTTTGCTTTGCATTTTAACGGAGCGCAAGGCGCACTGCCGCCAACCCAATCTAATTTATTTGCGCGCAAACTTTTGGAAAATAACAGCGGATGATCGTGCCCTTGACCAACAATTAAAACATTATTTTTTAAATCTTTTTTTAACACATACCACGGCGCTTCATTGGCATCTTTGCGTCCGCCAATTCCAATCCCTTGACGCTGCCCTAAAGTGTAATACATCAAACCATCATGTTTGCCAATTACTTTACCATCTGCGGTTTTAATTTCACCGGGTTTTGCAGGCAAAAATTTATTTAAAAAATCTTTGAATTTACGTTCACCAATAAAACAAATTCCGGTGCTGTCTTTTTTATTGTGATTTCTAAATCCAGATTCTTTTGCAATTTTACGCACTTCATCTTTAGTTAAATCACCGGCAGGAAATAAACTTTTTGCTAACTGATGCTGCTGTAGTGTATATAAGAAATAACTTTGATCTTTATTTGGATCAACACCTTTGAGTAATTGAAATTTTCCACCAACTTCACGCTTACGCACAAAATGCCCAGTAGCAATATAATCCGCACCTAAATCTAATGCATATTCTAAAAAAGCTTTAAATTTGATTTCCTTGTTGCACAAAATATCCGGATTCGGCGTGCGGCCAGCTTTATATTCTTCCAAAAAACAAGTAAACACACGATCCCAATATTCATCAGCAAAATTCATCGTATGTAATTTAATCCCAAGCAAACCGCAAACACTTGCTGCATCAGTTAAATCACGACTTGCTTGACAACCCTTGGTTTCTCCAACATCAGGCTCTTCCCAATTATTCATGAACAAGCCTTCAACCAAAAAACCTTGTTTTTGCAGCAACAAAGCCGCAACAGAAGAATCAACCCCGCCTGACATACCAACGATGACTTTAGATTTTTCACTCATACAATTAATACCAATTTTATTGATAATTAGGGGTTATCTTTTTCAGACAATGCGAGACCATGGATGGTCGAGCCTTAGCGCCACATGGATGTGCTCGAGCGTGTCTGAACAAAGATAACCCCTAATTATCAAAACTCCTGTAAAATATTGTAAATGTATAAGCGGGTGATGGGAATCGAACCCACGTTATTAGCTTGGGAAGCTAAAGTTCTACCATTGAACTACACCCGCATTTAATTTATTATGTTTATTCCCTATCGCAACAAAAATATATAAAATATCACCGAATTACAATAATAACAGCCTGGATCCCACGGTCAAGCCGCGGGATAACAACAACAGAATTAGGATACAAAATGACCTCAGAAGTAAATCACCAAGTTTTAGCCCGTAAATATCGCCCCAGTTCCTTCGAAACACTAGTTGGCCAAGAACACGTGGTCCGCGCACTAGTTAATGCCTTAGATAAATCACGCTTACATCATGCTTACTTATTCACTGGAACTCGCGGGGTCGGCAAAACTACAATTGCACGCATTATTGCCAAATGTTTAAACTGTGAAACTGGGGTTAGCTCTAAACCATGCGGCAAATGCGATGCCTGCCAGGCTATTGATAATGGTAATTTTGTTGATTTAATTGAGGTCGACGCAGCATCAAGAACTAAAGTAGAAGATACCCGCGATTTATTAGATAATGTACAATACCTCCCGGCCCGCGGCAGATATAAAATTTACATTATCGACGAAGTACACATGCTTTCGGGTCACAGCTTTAATGCCTTACTAAAAACTCTGGAAGAACCGCCAAAACATGTAAAATTTTTGCTTGCAACTACTGATCCGCAAAAATTACCAGTAACTGTATTATCGCGCTGTTTGCAATTTCATCTTAAGAATTTATCACCAGAAAAAATCGCTGATTACTTGCAATTTGTTTTAGACCAGGAAAATATTGCGCATGAACAAGAAGCTTTACAGAACATTGCACGTGCAGCAAACGGCAGCATGCGCGACGCTTTAAGCCTGCTTGATCAGGCAATTGCATTCAGCCAAAACAATGTAACTACTATTGATGTAAATGCGATGCTTGGTACAGTTGATCAAAATTATATACAAAAAATATTGCATGCATTGGCAGAAAAAAATGCCAAAAATTTATTAGGTATGGTTAATCAGCTAGCTGAATTAGCTGCTGATTTTAGTAATGTTTTAGAAGAATTAATTTCGTTTCTGCATAAAATTGCAATTTCTCAAATTATCCCGGAAACAGCCGCTCCTGAAATTACAGAATTTTGCCAGCTATTTACTAAAGAAGATGTTCAACTTTATTATCAAATTGCATTAATCGGACGGCGTGATCTTGTGTTAATTGCCGATGCTAAAAGCGGGTTTGAAATGATTTTGTTGCGTATGCTTGCATTTTGTCCTGCAAGTTTAGTAAAACAATCACGTACTCAACAAACAAAAACAAGCATGGATCCCGCAGTCAAGCCGCGGGATGACATGCGTTCAATAGATCCCGCAGTTCAGCCGCAGAATGATCAACCTATATCGCGGGATGATACATACCAAACCATAAACAATTGGGCTGATTTTATTACGCAACTACAATTAACCGGAATGACTTATGCTTTAGCATCTAATTGTGTATTAAAAACTTTTGATAAAAACCAAATTGAATTATTTTTAAATAAAAAACATGCTGCTTTATTAAATAATAATTTAAAAGAACGTTTGCATGATGCGATCAAACAAAAACTTAATCACGAAATCAAGCTATCCATTAAGCTTGAAGATACCAAAGAAAAAACTCCGGCAGAACTTGCACAACATCAAGCTGATAACAAACACCAAGCTGCGGTTGAAACTATCTTACAAGATCCAAATGTCCAAGCTATGGTAAAACAATTTGGCGCAGTAGTTGAACCAAATTTAATTAACACAGAATAAAAAGCCCTAAAATAGGCTAAAATTTTTGGCTATTAATAAATAATCGTCTATAATGACCTTGAAATTTAATCTTTAGAGGATAATGACCATGCCAGATATGCAAGAGATAATGAAAAAAGCACAAGAAATGCAAACCCACATGCAAAAAGCGCAAAAAGAAATCACTAATACTGTGGTTGAAGGCGTCGCAGGTGGAGGCTTAGTTAAAGTTAAAATGAATGGCAACCATCGAACACTATCCGTATATATAGCTCCATCTTTGATGGATGAAGATGAAGAAACCATTGCTGACTTAGTCGCCGCAGCAATCAATGATGCTGCTGAAAAGATCGAAGCAGCCACCAAGAAAAAAATGATGGAAATTGCTAAGGAGATGAACCTTCCTGAAGATTTTGGCGGCAACACTGGCGCATAATTGTAATTTTGATATCATAACGGCATGGATTTTAGCCCACTTACTCATAAATTAATCGAAGCCTTACGTTGTCTGCCTGGAGTTGGGCCGAAAACAGCGCAACGTATGGCTTTTCATCTTTTAGACCGTGAGCGCGAAAACGGGAAATATCTAGCACAAACTATCAACCAGGCTATGCAACAAGTAGGTTATTGTCAAACTTGCCGTACTTTTAGTGAAACCGATACTTGCAGATTATGTACTAACCCAGCTCGTGATTCAAGCATATTATGCATTGTAGAAACCCCCGCCGACATCGTCGCTATCGAACAAACTGCGGCATATCAAGGCCGATATTTTGTTTTAATGGGTCATTTATCGCCATTAGATGGAATTGGTCCAAATGAATTAGGGATGGAACAATTACAATGTCACTTACAAAATAATCAAATCAAAGAAATCATTATAGCCACCAATCATACTGCCGAAGGCGAAGCCACTGCATATTATATTGCCGAATCAGCCAAACCATTTAATATCAAGATCTCACGCATTGCTTACGGAGTGCCGCTTGGCGGCGAACTTGAATATGTAGATAGCCGCACCATCGCGGGCGCATTACAAAATCGCACCAGTTACGAAAATGAAAGAAATTCAGATTGAACTGCGCTCCATTCACGAAACCTGGAAAATAACTTATGAAAAAGCTATACAGACCCGCACTACGATCAAAAAAATTGCTCCATATCACTTGTTAATCAAAGGTGAAGCTAAAAAGCACCGAACTGCATTAAAAAATTGGTTAAAGAAAAAAGCGCACCGTCATCTTGGTCATTGGTTACGAGCCATTAGCTACGACCTAAACATTCCTTTTACCAATTTATCTATCCGCGGACAAAAAACCCGCTGGGGAAGCTGCTCGGAATATAAAGATATTAATTTAAATTATAAGCTATTATTTTTGCCGGCAAATCTTGTGGATTACGTACTAGTGCACGAACTATGCCACATTAAAGAACTCAATCACTCCAAAAAATTTTGGCAATTGGTCGCTAGTTATGACACAAATTATCGCGTACATCGCAAACTATTGCATCAAGCTAATCAATACTTGCCAAAATATATATAGAATGCTGACGAGCCAAAATTAGTTTCTTTGAAGGTCGGAGCTTTACATGATTACAAAGCAACAAACATGGCACTTGTAATCATGTAAAGCTCACGACCCGTCAACTTTTTGCGCTTGTAAATCGTTACGACCCGACCCCATTTCTACTTAATTACTTTTATACCAGACCCGGAAGACGAACCATCATCTTCCATAACTTCCGGTTCTTCTGCTTCAAACACCATACCCTGACTGTTTTCTTTGGCATAAATAGCTACGACCGCTTGAATTGGAATATAAATATTCTGCTTGACGCCGGAAAAACGCGCAGCAAAGGTGATATATTTATCTCCAAGCTGTAAATCCCGCACAATTCCCGGTGAAATGTTGAAAACGATTTGCCCATTTTTATCGACATATTCTTGCGGCACTCTGGTTTTCGGGTAATCTGCCTGCACTACCAAATATGGATTACATTTATTATCGACAATCCAATCAAAAAAAGCGCGCACTAAATAAGGTTTTTGTGATGTCATCATATGCCAATCATTCTCCCGAAAGACATACCTTTATGAAATTTCTTGTAACTCTCGCTCCATTTCAGTCAAACTAGCTTGAAAAGAATCGCGATTAAAAAGCTTTTTAGCATAAGTCTGCAAGGATTTTAAATTCGCAGGCAAGGTAATTCCTAATTGCGGTAAACGCCATAAAATCGGTGCAATACAGCAGTCAATCATAGAAAAATCCTCACTCATAAAATATGACGAATTGTTAATAAGCGGCATTGATTCATTGAAACTCTTTAACAAATTTTCACGCGCTTTTGCTTTTTCTTCTTCAGTAGCTGATGATTGAATTTGTTCAACCAGCGTATACCAATCTTGTTCGATCTGAAAAATCATTAAACGCGATCTGGCACGTGCAATCGGATATACCGGCAACAAAGGAGGATGCGGAAACCTTTCATCCAAATATTCCATAATAATGCGTGATTTATACAAAATTAAATCACGATCAATTAAAGTTGGTGTTGTGCCACGAGGATTCTTCTCTAAAAACCCAGTTAAATCATCATGACGATCTGCTTCGATAACATCAACCAAAATGCCTTTTTCTGCTAATACAATCCGGGTACGATGATTATCTATATCTGAAGCAGAATATAAAGTCATTACTGATCGTTTACTAGCAAGAGCCATAATTCACCTACCTTAGAGCTTACGTGAAAAGCGATCTGCTTTGTTAAAAGCTCGCTCAAAATGCTCATTTATTTATATAAACTCCGCTTTTTCGCTCGCTTTTGCTGGTGCGACAAAAAATTGCTTTCCTGCAATTTTTTTGTCGCGCATCTCATCTTTTCACGTAAGCTCTACTTTTTACATTATCGTTTAGAATATTGTGTTGCTTTACGCGCTTTATGCAAACCAACTTTTTTACGCTCAACTTGACGCGCATCACGCGTCAAATAACCAAAACCACGTAATATACGACGAAAAGATCGTTCACCACCACTTTCGCCGCCTTCGCCACCTTCTTCCTCATCATATTGAACCAAAGCACGAGCAATACCCAGACGAATAGCACCTGCTTGACCCGAAGAACCACCACCCCGTACAGTCACGTTAATATCGAACTTATCAACCATATTGACTGCTTCTAATGGCTGTAAAACAATCATGTGTGCAGTTTCGCGACCAAAATAATCAGCTAAACTGCAAGTATTAATTGTAATTTGTCCTTTACCAGGTTTGATAAAAACTCGAGCGGTTGAGCTTTTGCGACGACCCGTACCATAATAGTATTTAATTTTCTTTTTTGCCATAATCTATTCCGTTTCGATTTTCAGTGTTTCAGGTTGCTGGGCTGTGTGTGGGTGTTCTGCTCCAGCATAAACTTTTAATTTCGCAAACATTTTGCGACCCAATGGACCTTTTGGCAGCATGCCTTTTACCGCATGTTCAATAATAAACTCCGGCTTATTTTCCAATAAAGTTTCAAAATTAGCTGACTTTATTCCTCCCGGATAACCAGTGTGCTTATAGTATACTTTATCCGTTTTTTTGTTACCCGTAACATGTACTTTTTTCGCATTAATTACCACGACATAATCACCCAGATCTTGATTAGGCGTATACTCAGCTTTATGCTTGCCTCTTAACCGTATTGCAATCGCCGCTGCTAAACGCCCTAAAACCTGATTCTCTGCATCAACAAGATACCACCTGCATTTTGCATCCTCTGGTTTTACGAATTTGGTTGTTTTCATTCATCACGCTCCAATGCCACTTGAAAGAGCAGAAATTTTACAAGATAGCCAATAAATATACAAGCCTTTTCCTTCTATTTTGCATTAATTTATCATCACTAAATGCCTCTCAAATCAATTTCACCATCATACAATAATCAAAATCACATCATTTTGCTTAAACAAAAAACCTCTAGTTCATCCTATAAAACAAACGTATAAATAACCATAAAATCTATTTTTTAATAAAAACTCATAAAAAACCTTAAAAAATAGTAAAAAAACGTAAAAAATAGGGTTTTTTGCAATAAAATTCTTCCAAATAATTACTATTGTGATATCTT
This sequence comes from Gammaproteobacteria bacterium, assembly GCA_050123375.1. Taxonomy (GTDB): domain Bacteria; phylum Pseudomonadota; class Gammaproteobacteria; order UBA12402; family UBA12402; genus JASFHF01. Next base: position 9,861 of record JASFHF010000029.1, on the reverse strand, counting down.
TATTATGTTTAGCTATTTTTTTAAAGCTAAATATTTTTAGTTTTTTAATTAATATGAGGGATTCTACAATGGCCACTAGAAAGTCCACAAAAAAGAAACGGAAAGCTACTAAAAAGAAAGTAGCAAAAAAAGTCACCAGAAAACCTGCTAAAAAAAGAGCAGCAAGGAAAGTCAAAAAAGCTCCTAAAAAGAGAAAAGTAACCAAAGCCAAAAAGAAAAAGGCAGCCCCTAAAAAAACAGTCGTGAAAAAAGCAATTATGCCTAAAGTGAGAAAAGCTCTCACCAAGTCTGAAATCTGCAAAATCTTAGCAGATCATGCCGGCGTCACGAAAAAACAAGCTAAAGATATGTTAGATGCTTTACCAAAAGTTATCAAAGCACATCTAGCTGCCGGAGTTGACTTTAAACTTGACTTTGTCAAAATCACTAAAGTCTACAAAAAAGCAAGAAAAGCACGTAAAGGCATCAATCCTTTTACCGGAGAGGAAACAACATTCAAAGCAAAACCAGCACACCACGTCGTGAAGGTAAGAGCTTTGAAAAAACTCAAAGAAATGGTTAAATAATCATTCAGATTATTAAATCTTTTAAAAGCCATCAACTATTTTGATGGCTTTTTCTTTTTTACTGGATAAATAGGAGCTTCTCCCGGAGGACGCACCTTAAAACGCCGATGTATCCATAAATATTGATCTGGATGTTCTTTTACCCATCCCTCAATCAATTGATTAATTCTTGTAGCATCAGCTACATCATCGCCCGAAGGAAAATTTTCTAAAGCAGGAAATACTTCTAATCCATATCCTGAATCATCGGTTTTTCGATAAAATAAAAACGGCACTACTTTGGCGCCGGTAATTTTAGTGATTCGGGAAAGAGCTGTGGTGGTTGAAGCAAGAGTCCCAAAAAACGGGGCAAACACCATATTATTACTGGCATTCTGATCTTGAGCATACCAAACAGCATTATTGCTTCTCAAAACTTTCAGCATTCGCAAAACTTTAGTTTTTGGAATCAAACCTTTTGCATACCGCGACCTTCTGGTTACCACAAAATCCTCAAGCAAAGGATTTTTATGTTGACGGTACATTACATAAAGTTTTTCTTTCATGTTACTAATGCTCATGCTACCCATACGGCCAGCAAGCTCTAACGGGGTAAAATGCGCACAAAGTAAAATCGCTCCTGTTTTTCCTTTTAAAGCCTCATGCAAATACTCTGAACCCTCGGTAGTATATAAACCAGCTATTTTTTTATCCGATGCCATAAACGCTAATAAAAACTCAAAAATAGCCTTGCCATAAGAAATCATATTGGCTTTAACTAATGCCTGATGTTCTTGTTCATTAAGTTCAGGAAAACACAATTTTATATTGATTCTCACAATTTCCAGACGCTTTTTCATAAAAAAATAAAGCATGAAGCCAAAAAATTTTCCGATTTTCATGAGAACTGAATACGGCAACAAGACTAATATTCTTGCAATAATAAAGATTAATATAAGACCCCAGTTTTTTGGGTTAAGTAAATCCTTTATCATCACAGACCAACAAATGCTAAACGGGACGCGAGCTTTACATAATTACAATGCCTTGCTTGTTGCTTTGTAATCATGTAAAGCTCCGTCCCTTAAAGAATCTAATTTTGACTTCGTAATTAATCAAAAACTCGCCCCCTTCACCACATCAGCTAACTCCAATGCAATTTCACTAATCAAACCTACATCTGTACCTTCAACCATCACCCGCACAACAGGTTCGGTTCCAGACGGCCTTAACAAAATCCTACCAATATCTTTTAATCTCTGCTGCGCAATTTTTTGCGCATTCTGCACTGATTCTGCATCAACACGCGCTTTATTAGAAACTTTCACATTAATCAATTTTTGCGGCATCTTCTGCATACTGCTTTTAAGGTCGTGTAAAGATTTACCTGTAGTCACCACTGCCGTCAAAACCAATAATGCCGAAACAATCCCATCTCCGGTAGTTACAGAATTTAAATGTATTATATGACCTGAAGATTCGCCGCCAAGAATCCAATTTTGCTTTAATAATTCTTCCATAACATAACGATCACCTACTTTACTGCGAACGAATGGTATTTTTAATCGATGTAAAGCTCGCTCTAAACCAAAATTACTCATCTCAGTTCCAACAACTCCACCTGTAAGCTTGCTGTTTTCATGTAAATATCTAGCAATAATAAAAACGATTTCATCACCATCAACAATTTCGCCCTTATGATCAATCATCATCAATCGGTCACCGTCTCCATCCAAAGCAATACCAAAATCTGCCTGCTCCGCCAATACAACTTTTTGCAGTCTTTTTAAATCGGTAGCACCACAAAATTCGTTGATATTAAAACCATCCGGATTACCGCCAATCTCTAAGACTTCAGCTCCCAATTCACGAAATACTTTTGGCCCAACGTCATAATCAGCGCCATTGGCACAATCAATAACCAGCTTTATTCCTTGCAAAGAAAGTTCGGCAGGAAAAACTTTTTTACAAAATTCTACATAACGAGTCGATGCATCATCAATACGCTTTACCTTGCCAATATTTCTTCCGTCAATTGCTATTTCGGTCTCATCAATTTGTTGCTCAATTTGCAGTTCGATTTCATCAGGTAATTTTTGACCATTCCCCAAAAAAAACTTAATCCCATTATCATAATAAGGATTATGTGATGCACTAATTACAATACCCAACTGAGCGCGTAAATCCCGAGTCAAAAAAGCTACCGCTGGAGTTGGAATAGGTCCAAGCAAATAAATATTAGCACCTGCAGCAGATAAACCAGCTTCTAAAGCTGATTCAAACATATAGCCAGAAACCCGGGTATCTTTACCGATTAAAACCCTACAATCATCTTTTTGGCAACACAAAACCTTACCTGCAGCCCATCCGAGCTTCAGTACAAATTCAGGAGTAATAGGAAAACTGCCGACTCGACCACGAATTCCATCAGTACCAAAATATTTACGTTTTTTCTTTGTCATTTGTTTTTTCAGTTTCAGGAATTGCAGTTTGCTCTTCTTCCATTGTCCAATCACTAGGCGGTCTGGCTGGCTTTCCCGCCATCAGATCATCAATCTGATTAGAATCCAGCGTTTCATACTTAATTAAAGCTTCGGCCATCATATCCAAAATTTCACGATGTTCTTTTAATAAAGTTTCGGCATGCTTGTAATTCTTATTAACAATTGCACGCACTTCTTCATCAATTTCTTCTGCCGTGCGATCAGAAATTTCCCGATGTTTAGTCACTAATGATTGACCAAGAAATACTTCACCCTGCTCTTCACCATAGGTTAATGGACCTAATTTATCAGAAAGCCCCCATTGCATTACCATATTACGGGTTAATTCTGTCGCCCTCTTAATATCGTTGGCAGCGCCGGTAGTAATACGTTCCGAACCAAATACCAATGCTTCAGCAGCTCTACCACCATATAAGGCAGTTATTTGGCTATTAAGCCTTAATTTGGTAATACTATAACGATCTTGTTCCGGCAAAAACATAGTTACACCTAAAGCTCTGCCTCTGGGGATAATCGTAACTTTATAAATTGGATCATGTTCCGGCATTAACCTGCCAACTATTGCATGACCAGCTTCATGATAAGCAGTAAGCCTCTTTTCGTCTTCGCTCATCACCATAGTACGACGTTCAGCGCCCATCATAATTTTATCTTTGGCTTGTTCAAGCGCCTCCATATCAACTTTAGCTTTGTTCTTACGCGCAGCAATTAATGCAGCTTCGTTGGTTAAATTAGCTAAATCAGCACCTGAGAAACCAGGGGTTCCACGCGCAATAATTGCCAAATTAACTTTATCTGCCATTGGAATCTTTTTCATGTGAACTTTTAAGATTTGTTCCCGGCCGCGAATATCAGGTAACGGCACAACAATCTGCCGATCAAAACGTCCAGGCCGTAATAAAGCAGGATCTAATACATCAGGCCTATTAGTTGCAGCTAAAACAATAACTCCTTCCTTACCTTCAAAACCATCCATTTCAACTAATAATTGATTCAAGGTTTGTTCGCGCTCATCATGACCGCCGCCAAGACCTGCACCCCGATGTCGACCAACCGCATCAAGCTCATCAATAAAGATAATACATGGAGCCTGTTTCTTAGCCTGTTCAAACATATCCCGCACTCTGGACGCCCCAACACCGACAAACATTTCAACAAAATCCGAACCAGAAATACTAAAAAATGGAACTTTAGCTTCCCCAGCAACCGCTTTCGCCAATAAAGTTTTACCTGTTCCTGGAGCACCTACCAACAATGCTCCGCGCGGCACTTTACCGCCCAATTTTTGAAACTTAGCTGGATCTTTTAAAAACTCAACTAATTCCTCAACATCTTGTTTAGCCTCGTCACAGCCAGCAACATCAGCAAAAGTTACCTTCACCTGTCCTTCATTCAACAATCGAGCGCGGCTGCGCCCAAATGACATCGCACCACCACGACCAGCGCCAGTTTGCTGCCGCAAAATATAAATCCAAATCGCCACAATCAAAATAATCGGAAACCAACTAATTAATAATTGCAGTAAAAAGCTGCGTTTTGCCGGAGGTTTGATGGTTACTGCAACCTTTGCTTTATTGAGCTCAACCAACAGGTGTTCATGCTCCGAAGGAATATAAGTCTTAAACGTCTTATCTGCTTTGGTCTTACCAGTAACATTTTGATTCTCGATCGTAACCGACGCGATATCGCCTTTTTGCACCTGCTGCAAAAATTGCGAATAAATAAACTGCTCATGCGGCGCCTGTTTTGGTCCAAAGCTGTTAAATACCACAATTAAAATTAGCGCAATAATTGCCCATAAAACTAAGTTTTTTAATAAGTCTTTTTTCAATGCCGAACCTCTTTGATTTAAAAAGATATTATATACCAATCATACTTCAAGTTGCGAGGTTTATCTTTGCTCGCGAGCATTTCCTACCGCCAAATTTGTAAGAAAAAAGATATGTTTTTCGTAATATTTTTAACTATAATGTGCTGATTTTATGCTATACTGATAAACAGACAAAAAAACGATACGTTTGATGATAACTACATTGTTTTTACACAGTTTTTGGTAGAATTTATATGCCTAAAGAACAAAAAATAAAAGGGTTAAACAAACCCACAACCATGCTGGATAGTAATTGGAATTGCAACACATCCTTAGTATATGACCAAAACGCGCGTCCTCTGCATAACATCAGCCTTGATATTATCAATAACAGTATGGCGTTTGTTGGTGATATACTTAATACTATCACCGCCCCCGATAATATTAGGATCACTCTGGATAATAGCAAAAGAAAACTCGCCAGGAGAAATTTCAAGGAAAAAATAATTGAGGCTTTTCTAAATGAAGAAGACAAAGAAAAAATCTACCAAAAAAACTTGTCAGGAATAATAAAATGGTTCTCGGAAAAATGTCAGAAAGAAAAAATTGCTTTAAGCATAAAAGATATTCAAAAATGGGAAGAGAGATTTTTACTCCTTCAGCATCAAGCTCGTATAAATGACATCTTATTAACAAATAATAATCCAAAAGATTTATGGATATTTGATAACAAACAAAAAGAAGTAAAAATACAAACAACATTTGGCGTAATAAAACATGCCGTTTTTGGAATAAGCGGTATTACAGGAATAGCCGCCATAACTGCTGGAGCAATTTTAGTCGGTTGTGTTCTTCCGCCATTAATACCATTAATCTTTGGTACAGCAGCACAAACAATTTCCGGCATCTGGACTTCCTTATGGGGCACTTCCAATGCTATTGAAAATAACTCCAAACGTAAACATGCATTAAAAAAATATAAAAAAATAAAGCAATATTGTAAAGACATGGAAGAAATAGAAAAGCATGCAAAGAAATATAAAAACGAGTTCCTAACAACGAATGACATAAAAAAGTATATACAGAAGTTTACAAAAACATTATCAAAAGAGAAAGAAGAAGAATCATTTTTATTAGGCAGCGAAAAATTAAGAAGAATTCGCAATAAAAAGCTACGCAACAGTAAACAACGTTACAAAACAGAAAAATTGCGTTCTGCTTCTACCGGTTTGGTTGTCGGAGGCGCAGGATTCATGGCCGTTGGCAGTATTATGTTTGCCGTTGGCTCATTACTATCCAGCAGCGTAATAGGTTCCCCTGTGGGCGTACCTCTTACTATTATTGGCGGAATTATTTGCGGTCTGGGTGCAACCTCATTCACTGGAGGATATATACTGCAAGTTTATAACAGATGGCAAAATAACAAAGCAAAAAAGAAATATAGTAAAGAAGATGAAAAAAAAGACAACTCGGAAATTATGGAGATCATAAAAAACGACAAAACCTTAAAAGATAAAAAAACAGAATTGCGTGAGACTAAACAAAAAAACAATGCCAGAACATCCGGTTTAAGCACCACAGGAACAATCATAACTGCCATCGCCGCGCCTTTTTGTATTTTTTGCCCGCCAATTGGTATTGCTGGAACACTCGTAGGTGTTTCTTTACTATGCGGAGCTGTAATATCAGGCATCGTCTCTGCTGTAAAAACAAATCTAATCCAAAAAGAAATTACTGCTCAAGAATATAGTCTGGTTAAAACACTTAAAGGCGAAATAAAAGAATATAAAGACATGCCATGTATAGAATCAACACCTAAAGCCAAACTTGGTTTTTGGGAAAAAATAGTAACAAAAATACAAAAAATATCTGAATCTGTAGACAAATTTTTCGAAAAAGCTGAGAAAAAAATAACATCATTTTGGACAAAGATAAAATCTAAACTTGAATTTAAGAAGGAAAAACCAGAAGCCAAGAAGGTTGCACCAAAAAAAATCAACCTCACTTCACCAAGCACCAAAAACATGTTAACAAAATTTGAAAAAGTCCCTGCCTCAGATAAAAAGACAACCAACACACAAAAGGGAGAAAAACCTAATACCAAAAACGAAGAAAAACCAAAGAAAAATGAGCCTAATATTTCACAAACCAAAAAACCATCTACGGTAACACCAAAACTAACTTAATTTCACAATACCATCCAACTGCTGCAACACTTCTAACAATGATTTCATCTTAGATAACGGCCACATGTTAGGACCATCGCTTAAAGCTTTATCTGGATCAGGATGAGTTTCAAGAAAAATTCCGGCAACACCAACTGCAACTGCAGCACGCGCAAGCGCCGGCACAAATTCACGCTGTCCGCCAGTAGCTTGCCCCAAGCCGCCTGGCTCCTGCACCGAATGCGTCGCATCAAAAATTACCGGGCAACCAGTCTCGCGCATAATCACTAAAGACCGCATATCGACAATAAGTTTATTATAACCAAACGACACACCTCGCTCGCAAACCATTAAATTCTCATTGCCGGTCGAGCGCATTTTATCAACTACATTCTGCATATCCCACGGAGCTAAAAATTGCCCCTTCTTGATGTTAACCGGCAAACCTGCTTTCGCTACGCGCTGCAAATAATCTGTTTGACGACACAAAAACGCCGCAGTTTGTAAAACATCAACAACTTCAGCAACTTCATGCACCGGGGTTGATTCATGCACATCAGTTAAAACTGGAAGATTAAATTGCTGTTTCACTTTCTGTAAAATTTGCAAACCTTTTTCAAAACCAATTCCACGAAAACTTTCCGCTGAGGTGCGATTGGCTTTGTCAAATGAAGCTTTAAAAATAAATGCTATATTTAATTCATTAGTTATTTCTTTTAAAAAACCTGCGGTATCTAAAACCAATTGTTCACTTTCAATCACACAAGGACCAGCAATTAAAGTAAATGGTTTGTTTAAACCAATCTCAATATCTTGAATTTTCATTAATAACCAGCCCCTTAAAAAACAGCCTGGATCCCGCGGTCAAGCCGCGGGATGACGATGATGGTGTTTTGCTGCTTCAATAAACCCAACAAATAATGGATGGCCATCACGCGGATTAGAAGTAAATTCCGGATGAAACTGACAACCAACAAACCAGCCATTTTTTGGTAATTCAATCATTTCTACTAACTTACCGTCCTTAGAACGCCCGGCAACCACCATTCCAGCTTTTTCCAGTTGTTTAATTAAATCATTATTAACTTCATAACGATGCCGATGCCTCTCGATAATTTCCGGCGCATCATATAATTTACGCACCAAAGTTCCTTCTTTTAACACACAAACTTGTCCGCCCAAACGCATTGTACCACCCTTGTCCGATTTTCTGTGCCGCTTTTCAACTTTACCGCTTGCATCCATCCATTCAGTAATTAAACCAACCACAGGATATGGGGTTTGCGTATCAAATTCCGTACTATTCGCATTTTTCATTTTTACTTTGTTGCGTGCAAATTCAATTAATGCAATATGCATACCTAAACATATTCCTAAAAACGGGATTTTATTTTCACGCGCATACTTAGCTGCTAAAATTTTTCCTTCAATACCCCGCTCACCAAAACCGCCAGGAATAATAATCGCATCACAATCATTTAACATACCAACACCTTCTTCTTCCAGCTTTTCCGAAGGAACATAATCAATATTCACTTTCGTATGTGTTTTAATTCCTGCATGAATTAACGCTTCGGTTAACGACTTGTATGCATCAGGCAAATCAATATATTTACCTACCATGGCAACTTTAACTTCACCTTGCGGATTATTCTGCGCTTTAATTACCTGTTGCCAATCTGATAAATCAGTTTGTTGAACCGCTAAACCAAGTTTTTCCACTACGATTTCATCTAATCCTTGTTTATGTAAATCAATTGGTAATTGATAAATGCTTTTTTTATCCTGCACCGGAATAACTGCTTTCTTTTCTACGTTAGTAAATAACGCAATTTTAGAACGCTGATCTTCAGGTAATGCACGTTCACAACGGCATAATAAAATATCCGGCTGAACACCAATCGAACGTAATTCTTTTACTGAATGCTGCGTTGGCTTGGTTTTCATTTCTCCTGCGGTTTTAAGATAAGGAACTAAAGTTAGATGAATAAATAAAGTTTGTTTGCTGCCCATTTCCATGCGCAATTGTCTAATCGCTTCAAGAAAAGGCAATGATTCAATATCACCTACGGTTCCGCCAATTTCAACAATTACTACATCAATGCCGTCTGCCATAATTTTGATGCGCCGTTTAATTTCATCAGTAATATGCGGAATAACCTGAACCGTACCGCCGAGATAATCGCCTCTACGTTCTTTGCGCAACACTTCAGCATAAACCTGGCCGGTGGTAAAATTACTTTGCTTGGTCATTTTAACGCGCACAAAACGCTCATAATGTCCAAGATCAAGATCGGTTTCGGCGCCATCTTCAGTTACAAATACTTCACCATGCTGGAAAGGACTCATCGTTCCTGGATCAACATTGATATAGGGATCAAGCTTCATCATCGCAAGCTTCAAGCCGCGCGCCTCTAAAATCGCGCCTAAAGATGCAGAAGTAATTCCTTTGCCTAAAGAAGAAACAACGCCGCCGGTAATAAAGACAAATGAAGTCATAAGATAGGCCCTTTAAGTGATTCCCTAAAGGAATTATTATACCAACCATACCTCAAAATGCGAAGATTATAGCAAACAATTTTATTCCTGGTGAGATCATTTTAAGCAAGTAATATCGAGAATATTGCGCGCTTAAAATGATCTCACCAGGAATAAAAGTGGAAGCTAGAAATTCGTATTTTGAGGTATGGTTGGTATCTTGTTAACACTAATGTTAGAGCAATTTAGAAATGTCCCCTTTTCAGCAAGATAGAAATGTCCCCTTGCCGAAATTTAAATCAGTAATGAAGGTAACAGAAACTGATAAAAAATAAAATTATTTTTTTAGAAATTTAAAA
>JASFHF010000028.1:0-28904 GCA_050123375.1 Gammaproteobacteria bacterium | reverse complement strand
CGTAACAAATCCATATCCTTCCGTAACTCTCCCATATCCTCTTTGGTCGCTAAACGTAACAAATCCATATCCTTCCGTAACTCTCCCATATCCTCTTTGGTCGCTAAACGATTCTCAGTCAAGTCATTAAGAACTTGCACTTGCAGCTCAGCTTGTACTTCTGCAATTTTTGGATCAACTCCAGCTTTTTTTAAACGATTAGCATATGCTAAAGTGTCAAACGCAACTTGTGCCACACTCATAACCTCCTCCCAATATTATATCCAAAAAATAGATATATTAAACAAATATCAAATTAATTTTAGCGTAAAAACTACGTGGTTTTATAAAAAAATTAACTTAAAATCATTTTGATGCTGGCAACAAACAACAAAACTCCAAAAATACGTTTAACTAATGCAACATCGACTTTGCCAGATAATGCTGCACCTACCGGGGCAAATAACAAACTCATAACTGCTACACCAAAAAATGCCGGCAAATAAATATAACCGATGCTGTAAGGAATTGTCACAACATTAAAACCTGTTATTGCAAAACTAATTGCTCCAACTATCGCTATCGGCAAAGTGCATGCAATTGAAGTTCCAGAAGCTTTACGCATCGGTACGTTACAATAATTCAAAAAAGGAATGGTAATCGCTCCGCCGCCAATACCTAATAATCCAGATTTGCCTCCAATTATAAATGCAATTAAAGATAACCAAGGCCAACTTGGCAGCTTACGTGTTGGTTTAGACTTGATTAACAAAAACATCCGAAGTGCCATCAAAAATACAAACACCCCAAAAATAATCTCCAAGATACGCGCAGGTAAATAACCAGCAAATATTGCACCACTTATTACACCAATTAATATCCCAGGTAATAAACGCAAAAAAAGCGGCCATAAAATATTCTCCCGCTGATGATGTGCATAAATAGAGGAAATAGCGGTAATAATCATTATAGCTAACGAGGTTCCCTCTGCCATATGCATAGAAAAACCCTGCATCTTTGCAAAATGTGCAAATACAAAGGCCAACCCTGGCACAACGATAATCCCTCCGCCAATACCCAACATCCCAGAAAGCAAGCCAGCCAGCACTCCAATTAACGGATATAGTAAAATGTAAAAATTCATTAACTTCCCAACTAATCAGCAATTTCTACCCTTATCGCACGCGATATTTTGCGCTTAGCGCATCGAGCGAGGGTTGTTTGCAAACTCTTGAGAGGCATGGATGCCTCGAAAGAAGCTACACATGGACGTGCCGGCTAATTTTCCCCAAGTTAGTCGGGAAAATTAGCCAGGAGCGCGTTTGCAAACAACCCTCCGAGTGTGCGCTCGCTAGTTCGCAAAATATCGCGTAATTCTTAATTATAACAAAGATGGGTTGCAGTTCATCCCAAAATACAGTATTTTACTCCCGCAATTTAACAAAAATGAAACGAGAGGTAAAATATGTCAAATACTAGAGAAATCAAATGTGGAGAGTTTATTGAAAAACTAGCATCCAAAGCGCCTATTCCTGGAGGCGGCGGAGCTGCGGCATTCGGAGGCGCCTTAGGTATGGCTCTTTCTAATATGGTAGGCAATTTAACTATTGGAAAAAAGAAATATGCTGAAGTTGAAGACGAAGTAAAAGACTTAGTAGCCAAAGGTGAAACGGTGATTGCCGAACTGATGGACTTAATTGACAAAGACGCGGCGGTTTTTGAACCATTATCGAAAGCTTATGGTCTTCCAAAAGAAACCCCAGAACAAGCGGAACAAAAAGCACAAATAATTGAAAAATGCTGTAAAGATGCCTGTTCTGTACCAATGGAAATTATGCGTAAAGCTCATGCCGGCATTATGCTGCATAAAAGAATGGGCGAAATCGGAACTATGATTGCAATTTCAGATGTTGGCTGTGGTGTTACATTTATGAAATCTGCTTTAATTGCAGCAAGACTAAATGTTTTAATCAACTTTAATTTTATTAAAGATCAAGATTATATTGAAACAAATAAAAAAGAAATGCAGCAGCTTTTCGATGAAGGCTGCAAAGTTGCTGATGCAACCTTAGAATTAGTAACCAATAAAATCACTAAATAAATTAAATATTAGGAGAATAAAAAATGGCAGAAGTTTTAAAAGGCAAACCAGTTGCTGATGCAATTAAAGCTGAATTAACTGAAAAAATTAGTTTATTAAAAGAAAAAGGTGCAATTCCAAAACTCGGTATTATTAGAGTTGGCGCACGTCCAGATGATTTATATTATGAAGGCGGAGCGAAAAAAACCTGCGCTGCTGTCGGAATGGATTATGAAGTTTTTGAATATCCAGAAGATGTAACTCAAGAAGCTTTTGAACAAGCAATCACGGAAATCGCGAATAAAAAAGACATTCATGGCATTCTGTTATTCGCACCGTTACCAAAACATTTAGACGAAAAGAAAATCCGTTCACTCATTCCTGTAATTAAAGATGTTGACTGCATGAATATCGCTAGCGCAGGGCAGGTTTATGCCGATATACCAACCGCCTTCCCTCCATGTACACCAGCCGCTTGTATGGAAATGCTGCACTTTTACGACATTCCCGTCAAAGGTAAACGCTGTGTAGTTTTAGGCAGATCTTTAGTTGTAGGCAAACCAATGGCTATGCTGCTATTGCGGGAGCATGGAACTGTTACTATTTGTCATTCCCGCACCGTGGATTTACCCAAGGTTTGTCAGGAAGCAGAAATTTTAATTGCTGCTGTCGGCCGCGCAAAAATGGTAAATGCTGACTTCGTAAAAAGCGGACAAATTGTTATTGATGTCGGCATTAATCCTGATCCGCACAACCCAGGTAAATATTGTGGTGATGTCGATTTTGCTGCTGCGGAACCGATCGTTGAAAAAATCTCTGCAGTTCCAGGCGGAATAGGGTCAATTACCACAGCAATGTTATGCAAACATACTGTGATGGCATATGAACTATTATCAAAATAAATAAAAATGTTCCCGCAGCAAAATTTCTGCTGCGGGAAAAATTTTAATCCCTAGTGCCGTCCAGCACGAATCAACCCGCCTAATCCTGCTTCATCCAGCACTTGCTCCATGTGCCTACGAATTTGCTGTGCATTTTCCATAATCAAAACTTCGCTCAATAATTTTTTTGCGCGCTTAAAAGTAAAGCTTCTAATCAGCCACCGCATACGCAAAACATGCACTGCACTCATGCTTAATATATCAACACCCATTCCTAACAATAAAATCACTGCAGCCGGATCACCCGCCATTTCTCCGCACACACTAACCGGTTTATTTTCCTGATGCGCTCCATCGACTATATGTAACAATGCCCGCAAAACTGCCGGATGCAGTGAATCATATAAATTTGCAACTTGTTCATTATTTCTATCAACAGCTAAAAGATATTGAGTTAAATCGTTACTGCCAACCGAAAGAAAATCAACTTTACGCGCTAATATTTTAATTTGATATATGGCTGATGGAACCTCTATCATAACTCCAACTTTAGGCCTGGTTAATTGCAACCCTTCATCTACAATTTCCTGATAAACTTTATTAAACAATTCTAATACTTCATCAACCTGCACTACATCGCCAACCATTGGAAACATAATTTGCAAATTATTAAGACCAACATTTGCTTTAAACATCGCACGCAATTGCCCTAAAAATATTTCCGGATGATCTAACAATAAGCGAATTCCCCGCCAACCTAAAGTTGGGTTTGATTCCTCAACAGGAAAATAGGGCAACTTTTTATCTCCGCCGACATCTAACACGCGCATCGTAACCGGACGCGGAGCAAAAGTACTTAGCAGTTGGCGATAAACTATTCGTTGTTCTTCACTCGACGGAAAACGATCGCGGATCATAAAAGGTAATTCGGTCCGGTATAAACCAACCCCTTCTGCTCCTACAGTTAACGCCTTGCCAACATCCGCTGATAATCCAACATTAACATACATTTTAATTTGATATCCATCTTGAGTTTGTGCCGGCAACTCACGCAAATGTTCTAATTCAGCATCAAGCTCATGTTCTTCTTTCGCTAATTCTTCAAATGCTTTCAGCATGCGTGCTTTTGGCGCAACATGTACATGACCAAAATAACCGTCCACAATCAACTTAGCATGCTCTAATTGTGCAACCGGTAAATCACTAACTCCCATAACCGTAGGAATTCCCAAGGAGCGTGCCAAAATTGCTACATGTGCATTACTAGAACCTTTGGCTGAAACTATACCAACTAATCGGCCTTCCGGCACTTCAGCTAAATTAGATGCAGAGATTTCTTCACCAACCAAAATGGTTTCTGCCGGATATTCATATTCACTTTGTTTTTCCGATTGCAATTGCGCTAAAATACGCCTTCCTAAATCTTTTAAATCAGAAGCACGCTCTCTAAAATACTCATTGTCCATGTTTTCAAATTGCTTAATATATTTTTTTATTACGCGCTTTACTGCGCTTTGCGCCCAATGTCCTTTTCTGATTTCTTTAATCACATCCCGGCCTAAACTATCACGATCAAGAATTCTTAAATATGCATCAAACAAATCTTTTTCTTCTTGCGGCAAACTTGCAGCCAATCTTTCCCCTAAAATTTCTGTTTCTGCACGAACGCTGGCCAACGCTTCCTCAAAATCTTTTATTTCTGCCGCAACATTTTTTGGCTCACGATCAATCACTGCATCTAAATCCGCAGGCGCATAAACGATTACACCTTCACCAATTCCAACTCCAGGAACACTAGGCATGCCTTGTAATACTAATGAAGTTGCTGATTTTTTTGTTTCAACGTAAGGTTCAATCAAACGAGCTAACTGCATCGCAATCGTAATTAAAAAAGCTTCTTCTGCAGCATCATAACGCCGCGCTTCACGCTGCTGAACAGTCAGTACCCCTAATAATTTGCGCCGAAACTTAATTGGAACACCCAGATACGCCCGATAAGGTTCTTCACCCATGGCGATTTGAAAGAATTTAGGATGTTTGGTTGCATCATCTAAATTTAAAGGCTCTCCAAGTTCTGCAACTAAACCAGCCAAACTATCATCAATTGGAAGGGTAGCTTTTTTTACCACTTTCGGATCCAAACCATCTGTCGCCATTAAAGTCAACATGGATTGATCCTGGTTCATAAGAAATATAGAACATGCCTGAGTATTAATTTCCGCGCGCACACGTGAGACAATGATATTTAAAGCCTCATCAAGATCCTGAGCAGCACCAACTTCTTGTATTATACGCCGCAATAACTTTAACAATTTTCACCCCACATGGGGGTCAAGTCTTGAATTTTGGAATTTGACTTAAATTAAGTCAAATTCCAAAATTCAAGACTTGACCCCAAACAATACCGTTGCAAATTCTTGCAAAACCTGGCGATAAACATTTTTCTTAAAAGAAATTACCTGCCGCAAAGGATACCAATAACGCACCCATTTAAAACCATCAAACTCCGGTTTATTGGTAACATCAAAACGTACCTTTTGATCATCACCTAATAAGCGCAATAAAAACCATCGTTGCCGCTGGCCTAAACAAATAGGCTTAGCACAACGACGTACCATATATTTTGGTAAACGATATTTAAACCAATCTTTACTCGCAGCCAAAATTTCGACATCTTCTGACTGTAAACCCACTTCCTCATATAATTCACGAAACATCGCTTCTTCGGGAGATTCTGCCCTGTTCACTCCGCCCTGTGGAAATTGCCAACCATTTTGACCAATTCGCCGTGCAAAAAGCAGCCGATTACTATCATTGGCTAAAATAATACCTATTCCCGTGCGAAAACCTTTTTTATCAATCATATTATTATTTTACTACAGATCATTCAATTTGAAAAAGTTTCATTAAAACGTTATCATACTACAAAAATTGTTCGCTTTTTAGACAAATTATGCGCAAACCATCAAACTCCACATTACGCAATCAAGTACGCATCATCGCGGGCATCTGGCGCGGCAGAAAATTACCTTTTCCTGATTTAAAAAATTTACGTCCTACACCTGATCGGGTACGCGAAACTTTATTTAATTGGTTAGCGAAGGTTATCAATGGCGCAAATTGCCTGGATCTATTTGCCGGCAGCGGCGCTTTAGGTTTTGAAGCTTTATCCCGCGGCGCAGCTAATGTGGTTTTTGTTGATTCTGCCCCGGAAGTTATTGCAAATCTTCACGCCAATCAGAAAATGCTGCAAGCTGAAAATCTCGAAATCTATCACATGAACGCGGAACAGTATTTATCACAAACAAAAGAACAGTTTGATATTGTTTTTCTTGATCCACCATTTCAGAAGCAAATGATTCCAACATACTGCCAATTGCTTGCTAAAAACAATTTACTCAAAGCAAACGGTTATGCTTACATCGAAACCAATACCACCTTACTGTCTGATGATTTACCGCAAAATTGGCAAATCATCAAACAAAAGCGAGCAGGAAAGGTCAGATATTACCTTCTGACTATTTTGTCATAAGATAGAAAAATAGCCAAAAAAATTGGCTATTTTTCTATCTTATGTTAAAATAGCCGTATGTCTAAAACTCGTTATTTAGAACAAACTATTTCGAATATCTGTTTTGCCAACAACAAAATGGCTTTTGTTTCAGGCCCGCGTCAAGTGGGCAAAACTACTATGAGCAAGCACTTGCTGCAACAAAGAGGGTGCGGCAAATATTACAATTGGGACGAAACTATTTTTAGACGCTTATGGACAAAAAATCCTTCGCAAATACTCATCCAACCAAAAAATAAAACTAAACCATTAATCATTTTAGATGAAATTCATAAAGCAAAATTGTGGAAAAGATCATTAAAAGGAATTTTCGACACCATGGATAAAACAAATGATATATTGGTCACCGGCAGCGCGCGCTTAAATACGTACCGCAAAGGAAGTGATAGTTTAATGGGTCGTTATTATCATTTTTTGCTGCATCCTTTTTCCCTTGCTGAACTTTTGAAAAGTAAAATGATATTACCGGAAAATTTAATTACGACGTTATTTACCGGAAAAAATGCACAAAACAAAACAGCAGCAAAATATTTGCGTTTATTAAATAAATTTGGCCCGTTTCCAGAACCTTTATTAGCAGCAAGCGAGAAAACGCTTAACTTATGGCGTAAAAACCGTTTGGAAAAAATTATTCGTGAAGATTTGCGCGACCTAAGTAGAATTCATGAATTAAGCCAAATCGAAATGTTGGCTTCTTTATTACCTGAAAAAGCGGCCAATCCTTTAAGCGTACAATCATTAAGCGAAGACTTAGAAGTAACATACGGCACCATGCGAAGATGGCTAACCTGCCTACAAGAACTTTATTACCATTATGAAATCAAACCCTACACAAATTCACTTAAACGCTCCGTAAAAAAAATGGGTAAAATTTATTTATGGGATTGGAGTGAAATAGAAAACCAAGCTGCCAGATTTGAAAATTTAATTGCTTCACATTTACTGAAATATTGTAATTATTTATCAGACACCGGACATGGAAATTTTGAATTACGGTTTTTGCGTAACAAAGATGGCCAGGAAATTGATTTTATCCTGTTAAAAAATAAGGAGCCGTGGCTGCCAATTGAAGTTAAACTCAATCAAAATAAATTATCACAAAATTGGAAAACTTTTTTAAAACTTCTTCCTTGTAAACGCGGTTTACAGGTTGTAAATCAGTCCAATATCTATGAAAAAATCACAACTGAATATGGTGAAATATTGATTATCAGCGCCGATATTTTTTTACGTTATTTAATATGACCATAACAAAACCCGTCATCCCGCGGCCCAGTAAGTTGACCGCGGGATCCAGGCTGTTCTTATCTACTACCAACAACGATGATAATGTCTAAATCCACAATGCCTATGATGCCAACGCCAATTCGCGCGATGCCAGCGGCGCCATCTCCAATATCCAGGGTCTGGACGACAATGACGCGGACCAAAACCAAAATGAAAACTGATCGACTCATGCGCCCGGGTATGTGTGCGTGGACCTGAGTGTGAATGAGTTAATGATGGAGCTGGCCCACCTGCATAAGCGCTGCCTGCTGCAATTAATAAAGCACCTGATGCTATTAACGCTAGAATGATTTTTTTCATTTTCTATACTCCTATAAAGTTATATCGTGCAGGAAGTATAGAGAAGTAAAGTAACAAGACTATGTCAGTTAAGAAAAAATTTGTAACAAAACTGTTACAAATAAAAAAACTGTAAGGATGCCTTTAAGAGCGGGTCAATAATCAAATATTTTCCAGATGTGTCTTTATACAAATAATCTTTTTGGCATAATATCGTTAACGCTTTTGTAGCTGCTTGCCTAGAAATATTCATTTTATGTAAAGCAGACCTAGGTACTACTGAATAAATTTGTCCATCTGCAATTAAAATCAATAATTTCTTTTGCGTCTCATTTAATGTTGTTAATTCTTTGGCGATTCTTGATTCCTCTTGCAATATATATTCTCCCCAAGTCTTCGTTACGTCTACTAAAGTGGGGGGCTTATTCAAACATTTCATCCATATTTTACGACATAAAGCATTTACATAATAAGGATGACACTCAGTTATAGTTTGACAACCTACTGGTTGTCAACCAAAAGGTTGTCAACCTCTTGGTTGACAACTTAACATAAGATCAAACCTGTATCTCAGCATGATAAGAAGAACGAACCATTGGGCCGCTGGCAACCCGCTTAAATCCCATTTTTAATGCAAGCTGTTTAAATTCTGCAAATTTTTCCGGAGTAACATAACGCTCAACTGGAACATGTTTATGACTTGGCTGCAAATATTGTCCGATAGTTAACATGTCGACTTCATGCGCGCGCAAATTTTTTAACACTTCCAAGACTTCTTCATCCGTCTCACCAAGGCCAACCATTAAACCAGATTTGGTTGGAACATTAGGTAAAAGTTTTTTATGTTCGCACAATAAATTTAATGATGATTGATAATCACAACTCGGGGTAATTGCTTTAAAAAGCCTTGGCACAGTTTCTAAGTTATGGTTAAAAACGTCGGCAGGATTTTCAGATAAAATTTCTAAAGCTGTTTGCATACAGCCGCGAAAATCCGGCGTTAAAATTTCAATTTTAGTTTCAGGATTTTTTTCGCGAACAGCTTTAATTGTCGCCGCATAATGTGCAGCACCACCATCAGACAAATCATCACGATCAACTGAAGTAACCACTACATACTTTAATTTCATCATCGCAACTGTTGCGGCCAATTTATTCGGTTCATTTATATCTAATGGCTGAGGTTTGCCATGTGCGACATTACAAAATTTACAATTGCGCGTGCAAACATCTCCCATAATCATAAAAGTTGCCGTACCACAGCCATAACACTCTGCACGATTAGGACAATTTGCTTCTTCGCATACGGTCACATGATCGCCTTCACGCAAAATTTTATTTACTTTTTCCCCTTTATTGCCTGCAGCTAGCTGCACGCGAATCCATTCTGGTTTACGTAATGGTTTTTGTTTTTCTGTCATAAATGTTCTCAATTAAATATTTACAAATTTTATTTTCAACTTCAGAAAATTTTATATCATTAACAAAATCTTTTATCTGTGTCATAGCTAATTTTCGAAATCCACATGGATTAATCCGCAAAAACGGCTCTAAATCCATGCTAACATTTAACGCCAAACCATGATAACTGCATCCACGCCTAACACGCAAACCAATCGAACAAATTTTTGCGTCGCCCACATAAACTCCTGGCGCTCCTTCATGAATTCCCACTGCAATACCATAATCAGCTAATAATTGAATCGTGGTTTCTTCAAGAATTCCAACATACTGCTTAATCCCGATTTTGGCACGGCGTAAATCAATCAACGGATAAACTACCAATTGACCTGGTCCATGATAAGTAACTTGACCGCCGCGATCAGTCTGCACTACTGGAATATTTCCCGGATTAAGCACATGCTTAGGCTTGCCCGCCATACCTTGGGTAAACACTGGATCATGTTCAACCAGCCAAATTTCATCTGGCGCATCAGATGTTCGATTTTGGGTAAAATCCATCATCTGCTGCCAAATTTTCTGGTAATCACCTTGCTCGATTTTCTTGATAAGGACATCATCGCTCATGGCGGGTAGTGTAACAAAAATGTACAGGGGATTACAACTACTTAAGCAAAAAGGTTACGCCATTTACCAAAATCAAGCTTCTAAAAACGACTGATAAGAAACTATTTTGCTTTTATCAATATCATATTTATCCACATTTTTAATGTGAGAATAATAAAATATATCTTTGTCACCTTTTAGCTTAGTAGCAGGATAGCTATAATCATCCCAATTTTCTATCGGCACATTATACTGATCATCCTCATTAAATAAAAATAATAATTTTTTATAAGATGTTAAAGCCTCTGTGATTTTTTGCGGCGCATCATAGTCTCTGGCTATTTCTGCATATTCACTCATATCCCTTTCAGTTTTTACCGCTAATATACTTGGGTTACCCTGCATATCTAATAATAAATAACTTCCGGCTTCATTCATCAAATAGTATTCAACAACATTTTCTTTACGGCAAAATTCATTAAAAAATTCAGCAAATTTTGTATCGCCCAAACAACTTGTTGGACTAATCGCTAAGCTTTTTATGGCTGTCTCTGAAGATTCATAAAAATAAGCTTTTTGTAAATCAAAGATTGCGTTTTCAAGTTCTTTTTTAAAATCAGAAGAATCTTTGCTAACATATCTATGAATAAATCCCGCATTAAAAGCCTTAATAACCACATCGGGCGGCGCTTTGCCAGTAAGCATGATAATTTTAAATGGTATGTTTTTTAATGCCTCACTAACTTGCAAACCATCCATTTCGGGCATTGCATAATCAACAATTATTACAATTATCTGTTTGAAACGATCAGTATTATAAATCATTTTGTGTATATCAAAAACATTAATCGCAGTATATGCACGCTCTATATAATCGTTTTCAAGATCTCCGATATTTTCACGATCTTTTAGCGATGAAAGCAACTTGCTTGATAAAAAATCAACTTTAGGTTGTTTTTTTAAAAAATCAACTGCTTCTTTTGCCTCAGCAAAGCAATCAATATCTATATCCTTTCCAATTTCCAAACTAATGCGATTAAGATATGATTGTTGATCGTCTATAACAATAACTTTGGTAGGATAAAAACAACAAGCGATTTTTTTATCGGACATAATATAATCTCCCTTTTTAATTTTCTCATCCCAAACTTTTCAAACTTTACTCTTATGAACTGGAAAATTCAATACAAACTCGGTGAATTCTCCTTCTTTTGAACGACAATTAATTGAACCGCCCATTTTTTTAATTGCCGATCTACAAAATGATAAACCTATTCCTGTACCATGCATTGTTCTGCTAAAAAAATCATCAAATATTTTAGGTAAAACATCTTCCGAAATTCCCGTTCCATTATCTTTAAAATACAATCGATTTTCTTTTTCTCCTTTCTCAAGCTTTATGGTGATTTTTCCTCCGCTTTTCCCATGAGCCTTTTCGACATAATAAAGCGCATTCTTCATTAAATTAAAAATAATATGTTCAAATAAAAGTTTATTCCCTTTAAACACAAAATCTTCTTCTTTAGAACTATCCCACACCACCCAGGATTTATGTCTTTCCTGAAAAGGATATCTATTAAGCGCATCCTGCACACATTGACTTACATGCAACTCCTCAAATTCTTTTGGCAGCATATCTGATTCTTTGATATTCATTAACAACATATTAATAATGGTATTAACGGAATCAATTTCCAGCATAATGTCTTCAGGCAAAGATTTTAATAATTCAATATTTTTATTTCTAATAACCTTAACCGGCAAATTTGCTTCCTTTGCCAACTTGTATGCACCTAATAATTCCGGAAGATACAAAATCACAGATGAAGCAGCACTCCCAATTGATCTTAACGGCGTACGCAGCTCATGCGCAACACTCGCCCCAACAGCTTTGAGAACCTGCAATCTCTCCTCCTGCAATTTTGATTTTATCTTTTCCTGTCGTAATGCCTCTTCGCTCTGTTTTTGCCGGGTAATATCATACGACACGCCTATAAGACCAATTACATTATTGTTATCATCCAAAATAGGCGCTTTACTAGTTAAAAAATAGGCTTCTTTGCTTCCTTGACGAACAACAATTTCTTCCATCATTCTTGGCTTTTTTGACCGCATAATTTCTCTATCTTTGTCAAATATTTTCCTACCATCAATCTCACCTAAAAGATCTATATCTGTTTTCCCAATATATTCATCATAGGATTTTAACCCCAAAATTTTTAGCACGTTTTTGTTACAACCAGCACACACAGCATTTTTATCTTTCCAATAAACATTAACCGGCATTAGTTCAATAATATTGGTTAAATATTTGTTTTGTGTTTCTAGTTGCTTAATTTTTTCCTTTAATTGTTTAATAATTGATTCATCCATAAAAATACCTTTTTGCATAAACATCTATTTGAATTTTACTACCCGTCTTTTTAAAAAAATTTTATGACTTTTCTTTATAAATTTTTCATAAACTACTTGTTTTGCCTTTGACCTTAACTGCGGATATATTTCAAAATTAAACTGATCTTTTATACATAAAAAATCAAACACACATTCCTCTTTTACATATTCTAAACTTTTATCAAAAGCTATTGATAAATTTATATCTTTTCTTCTTTTTTTTATGCGGTCTAAAAATTGGCTCACCGTGTCATCAAAAGCTTTTTTGAATTTAGCATCAGCATCATACGCTTCATCAATAATTTTTCTTTTTTGCTGATATAAGGGTGAAAACAGCCATTTGTTCCACCGAACTATTTGATACGGAATAGTTAAAGTTTCAATTGTGCTTTTATTTCTTTCAATCCAGGCATCACCATTTTGCAATGCCTTTTGATATAAAGATTCCTCGTCCATTTCTGGCTCAAAAATCGCCATGGTATGACGCTGTAAAGTATCACAAACTACAATCACACATTCTTTAAAATTACTATCATTAACCAATCTAATGGTTGCTGCAAACTTCTCACCTTCATGATATGGCTGTCCGACACTTATCGGCAAAAAACATCTGGAGCGTTCAAACTCGTCTTTATATTTATCAGCATTAATAAATTTAGCTTTTCTTTTTCGGTTGTTATTTAACACTTCTATTGTAACCTCACCATTATTTACTATAATAAATTACTTGACCCGTTTCTAACTGTTTAATTTTTTCTTCTAACTCTTTAACTATCGATTCATCCATAAAAATACCTTTTTAAATATCTATTTGAATTTTACCACCAATCTTCCTAAAAAACCTTCATGATTTTCTTCTATGAATTTCTCAAAAACAATTTGTTTTGCTATTGGTCTTGGACGCGGGTATATAATAAAACTAAACTGCTCCTTTATCCATAAAACATCAACCACACATTCTTCTTTGACATATTCTAAACTTTTATTAAAAGCTATTGATAAATTTATAGCTTTTCTTCTTTTTTTTATGCGGTCTAAAAATTGACTCACCGTATCATCAAAAGCTTGTTTAAATTTAGCATCTGTATCATACGCTTCATCAATAATTTTTCTTTTTTGCTGATATAAGGGTGAAAATAGCCATTTGTTCCACCGAACTATTTGATACGGAATAGTTAAAGTTTCAATTGTGCTTTTATTTCTTTCAATCCAGGCATCACCATTTTGCAATGCCTTTTGATATAAAGATTCCTCGTCCATTTCTGGCTCAAAAATCGCCATGGTATGACGCTGTAAAGTATCACAAACTACAATCACACATTCTTTAAAATTACTATCATTAACCAATCTAATGGTTGCTGCAAACTTCTCACCTTCATGATATGGCTGTCCGACACTTATCGGCAAAAAACATCTGGAGCGTTCAAACTCGTCTTTATATTTATCAGCATTAATAAATTTAGCTTTTCTTTTTCGATTGTTATTCAACACTTCTATTGTAACCTAACCCTTACTTTACTATAGTAAATTATTTGAAAAGACACCGTTCCACAAGTTAATACGCCCAAAGCAGTACCAAGCGTAAGCAAAATATCATGATGAATGTAACCATGTAATGTAGTAAAAATTTGAATTAAAGCAAACCCAAAAAAAGTTATAAAAGAAACACCCTCTGAAGATTTAAGTTTGTATAACTTAATAACCTGAAAAGCATATAAAACAGCATTGATCAATAATCCGCAAGCAAAAAATATTTCGATAACATCTGTTTCCCACATAACTGCATATTACCTTTTTCTTTTTAACAAAAAAATTTTTTGAAATCTATATAAGATTATTAAGTAAGAAACCATCGCACATATAATAAATCTAATTAAATTACCATAAATTAATAAAGAATCTTTATGTATAACACCATGAAAGATTACAAATAACTGAATAGCATTAAAACCAAGAAAGGTGACAAGAGACACATTTTGAGAATTTTTAGTTTTAACAAGCTTGAGCATCTGGGGTATAAATAAAACTGCTCCAACTAATAACCCAAGAGAAAAGCCTGTTTCTATTATATCTTTGAAGATTAAATACATCTCTATTTATTCTCTCTTTCATTAAATCATCATTCTGAAATGAACAATAGCGATTAATAAACAAAAATGCAAGCTCAGCTAACCAAATTTCGTTAATATTATTCCCCATACTCCGCCGCGCTCCATATAAGCTACACCAGATGCACCACCTTAATTTTGTTCTAAATACTTCTCTTTATATATTTTGACGTTTTTTTCGCTTCCGATGCAGATACATTTCCGCGATTAAAATAAAAGCAACTGTTACTACAAACCCAAGTAATCCAAATATAATTTCATACATGCTAATATGAAGATAAGCCCAAATAATACACTTATGATTTATATTCGATATGGAATTGTACATTTTGAATTTCCTTTACTTATCTTCTCAACTTAAATTTGTATCGTAGCAATTGCATGATGATAAACCATTTGTTTTTTATTATTATCGGAAAAGGTTAAAATTATGACTTGATCATCAAAATCACAAAAATACCCTTCCAATTTAAGCCCATTAACTAAATAAATTGCACCAAAAAATTTATTATCACAAATGATTTTTAAAGCATCCTTTAAAACAAAATCAACCATGTTAAATAACTGAGGTTGATTTTTTGATAAATATTTAGATTTATTATCAGATTTTTGTTTGTCAGATATTGTTTTTTCAGAAACAACAATATCATGGGTTCGAAACCTTCTAGCAGGTATTACCATAGCATACACCCTTAATAAATTATAAAAACAATAAAATATAAATTCATACGTCTGCATTAAGCAGAACAAAAGTTATATATTTTTTATTTCTATTATTTATGCCAAGGGCATATGATGAATTATATAATTCTATATTATGATTTTATTTATATTATGTAATGCTATGTTAGGACAAAAAAATATCGTTATATCAGCACTAGCATTATCTGTGCTAAAGAGATAAGATGTTATTGAAAACCAACTACGATGTCAACAAGCATTTTAAAAATAAATTTCCTATATTTCTAAAAAATACTTATGCCAAAATAGATCCGAAGATAACTCCGGGTGAAATGTCGTTAACAAACAATTGTTTTCTTCGACCGCGACTGGCTCTTCCCCGCAAGTTGCTAATACTTTTACTTTTGGATCAAGCTCAATTATTTTTGGCGCGCGAATAAATACCATCTCTTGCAGCTGATTGTTTATAAGATTTTTGCCTATTGCAATATGACTTTGCAATTGACGACCATAGGCGTTACGCTTTATAGTTATATCCACAAAATCTAACGATTTTTGCGGCGGATTAATTACTTTTTTAGCTAATAATATTGCCCCAGCACATGTTCCAAAAATTGACTTCCCTTGCTTATGAAAACTTATAATTTCTTCAAACAAACCATTTGCTGTGATAAATTTTAGAATTGTTGAGCTTTCGCCGCCAGGAATAATTAATGCTGTACATTTTTTTAATTGTTCAACTGAAACCACTAAAGAGTATTGCACTTTTAATTGTGCCAGCATCTCTGCGTGTGCAGCATAACCACCTTGAATTGCGAGAACACCAATCATTTTTATTCATCTCTTGCCTGAAACTTTTCATTCTCGGAAAGCTTACTAATATCAATACCAGGCATCGCTTCACCAAGATCGTGTGAAACTTCTAACAGAATTTTTGGATCATTATAATGCGTGGTTGCCAATACAATACTTTTTGCGCGCTTTACAGGATCTGTCGATTTAAAAATTCCTGAGCCAACAAAAACAGCTTCAGCTCCTAATTGACGAACTAATGCAGCATCAGCTGGTGTTGCAACTCCGCCGGCAGAAAAGTTCGGCACCGGTAATTTTCCATTTTCTGCAACCCATTGCAGCAATTCCAAAGGAACCGCAAGGTTTTTTGCCTCACTTACCAATTCATCTTTGCGCAAAATCGTAGCTTTTCTGATTTGTTGGTTAATCGTGCGCATGTGTCGCACCGCTTCCACAATATTACCAGTACCAGCTTCACCTTTGGTTCTAATCATCGCAGCGCCTTCAGCAATACGCCGCAACGCCTCGCCCAAATTGCGGCATCCGCAAACAAACGGTACTTTAAACTCGTACTTATCAATATGGTTTTCTTCATCCGCTGGGGTTAACACTTCACTCTCATCAACAAAATCAACTCCAATTTCCTGCAATATCTGTGCTTCAACAAAATGACCAATACGCGCTTTTGCCATCACCGGAATTGAAACCGCCTCCATAATTTCCTCAATAATTTCCGGCGCTGCAGTACGCGCTACACCGCCTTCTTTGCGAATATCTGCCGGAACTCTTTCAAGCGCCATTACTGCACAAGCACCAGCATCTTCTGCAATCTTTGCCTGCTCCGCATTAACCACATCCATAATTGTGCCGCCTTTTAACATCTCTGCTAAACCAACTTTAACTCGCCATTGTTCGTCATTAAATTTCATATTATTCTCCAATGCGGGGTCAAGTCTTGAATTTTGGAATTTGACTTAAATTAAGTCAAATTCCAAAATTCAAGACTTGACCCCCATTATTATTTCGCTATTCTAAATTTCCTCACAATACATTTTTCAAGCTCAACTAACAAATAAATACAACCTGAAGCCACTAAAATTAAACCCCATTGTTTAAAACCAATCGAAGCCACCCCAAAAAATCTTTCCATATAGGGTATATAGGTAAACAATAATTGAAATATAATCGTAAGACCTACCGCAATTAATACCGGCTTGCTGCCAAATAATCCATTCCAGTTCCAGGTAGCCTCACGAATTTTGCGGCAATTAAATAAATATACACATTCCGCCATAACAATCATATTTACTACCACCGTACGTGCCTGCATTATATCAGTTTGTAGCTTTCTCTCTAACAAAAATAAACCAAATCCGCATATAACAATTAATGCCGACACAAATAAAATTCGCCATAATAGAAATAATGTTATAAGCGGTTGATTCGGCGGACGCGGTCTGCGTTGCATAACTCCATCTTCTGCTGATTCAAATGCTAATGCTAACGCGAGTGTCACTGCCGTAATTAAATTTACCCATAAAATTTGCACTGCCGTAATTGGCAACATCTTCCCTAATAAAATTGCCATTACTAAGATCGCGGCTTCAGCAATATCATTAGGTAAAATATAAATTAAAGTTTTTTTCAAATTATCATATACAGTTCTGCCTTCTTCAACCGCATGCGCAATTGAGGCAAAATTATCATCTACTAATACCATTTCGGATACTTCTTTGGCTGCCTCCGTACCTCTTTTCCCCATCGCAACACCAATATTTGCTTGTTTTAATGCAGGTGCATCGTTTACCCCATCTCCTGTCATCGCCACAATATGATTTCTGGATTGTAATGCTTTAACTAAACGTAATTTGTGTTCTGGGGATGTTCGCGCATAAACATCAACATCTTTTACTACTCCATGCAATACTTCATCATCAATTTCATCCAGGTCTTTGCCGGTTAAAACCCTATCACAGCTTTTTATTCCTACCATTTTTGCGATGGCACGAGCAGTTAATATATGGTCTCCGGTAATCATTTTTATTTTTATTCCCGCATGTTGGGTCTGCGACACCGCAGCAACTGCTTCCTCACGAGGTAAATCAAGTAAGCCAAACAAACCAAGCAAAATCATATCTTGATCTAAATCAGTAAAATTTAATATTTTTTGTTCTATTGCAGCTGGTTTATACGCAATCGCGATCAATCTTTGTCCTTGACTCGCAAGTTCTCTAATATGTTTGCGCCAATATTCCAATTGTAACGGCTCTTTATGCCCATCAGTCGATTGAAATTGACACATCGACAAAATTTTCTCCGGCGCGCCTTTGATATAGATAAATCCATTACCTTGATCGTCATGGTTTAAAGTTCCCATGAATTTATTAGCTGACTCAAAAGGAATAAAATCTGTTGTAGCATATGATTGCCTAAGCGCATGCAAATCAATTCCTGCTTTTAAACCAAATGTTAATAATGCTCCATCAACTGGACTGCCTTGTAAAATCCATTCATCTCCTACTCGGGTTAATTCAGCATCATTGCACAAAACTGTAGCTTTCGCTATCGACATAAGTTCTTTATGCTCATCCGGGATTATTGCTTTTTCATCTATTTTAATTTCTCCTGAAGAATTATATCCGCTGCCAGTTACGTTATAATTATGTTTTGCTGTAATAACTTTTTGTGCTGCAAGCTCATTACGGGTTAACGTTCCAGTTTTATCGGTACAAATAACTGAAACACTTCCCATTATTTCAACCGCTGGCAATTTGCGAATAATCGCATTTCGCTTTGCCATGCGGGTAATACCAATCGCTAAAGTAATAGTGATAATTGCTGGTAATCCTTCCGGAATCGCAGCGACTGCAAGACTTACCGCTGCCATAAACATATCATCAAAACTATTACCCCAAACAAAAAATCCAATTAAAAAAGTAGTTAATGCCATCAAACAAATAATTAAACTAATCCAACGACCTAAAACATTCATTTGTTTTAATAAAGGGGTTTCTAATGATGTGGCTTCCGTAATCATTTCACTGATACGGCCAATTTCGGTCTTTTCCCCCGTGGCAACAACCACACCAACACCACGACCATAAGTTACTAGTGTTCCGCTATATGTCATTGAAACTCTATCGCCAAGATTGCTGGTCGTTTCTGCAACACTTTCTGAGGTTTTTTCAACAGGATTTGACTCGCCGGTTAAAATTGCTTCTTGAATTTGTAAATTCTTTGTATTTAATAAACGCAAATCTGCAGGTACTTTATCACCTGGAGATAAAAAAACTATATCTCCAGGCACTAAATTTTCTGCTAAAACAGTTTGCCGGCGACCATCACGTACTACGACTGCTTGCAAGGATAATAAATTACGAATTGCGTCTAATGCCTTTTCTGCTTTACCTTCTTGAATAAAACCAATAATCGCATTTAAAATAACTACTCCCAAAATAACTGTAGCATCAACCCATTCTCGTAAAAAAATGGTAATTCCTGCAGAAATTAATAAAATATAGATTAATACGTTGTTGAATTGGTCAAGAAAACGTAACCAAGCGCTGCGCTTTTTGGCTGCTTTTAAACGATTAGCCCCATAAATTTGAATACGCCGATGAACTTCCGATTGAGTAAGACCTTTTTTAGTAGCATTTAAATGATGTAACACTTCCTCTGAAGAAAGAGCATGCCAATTAGTTATTGCCATCTAAGTTAACCCAATTTTTTTCTGATACGAACCAAGCGATTATTGCTAAAAGTTAAAATGATCTGCCGCTCCGTCATTGGTTGACCTCCATGTTTATAAGTATATACATAGTCTAATCGATTATTAGCAAAAACGTTAACTAATAACGGTTCTCCTAAAATTCTTTTAGCTGCTGCCTGACTCATCCCGAGATATAATTTGCTAGCCATTTTTTGTGAAACCACATTTCCCTGCTGAACATCAGGACGATACATGTGACATCCAAATAAACATCCACCAACTAGAACCACCAAGAACAAAATTAAAACTTTGCGCATTTGACTTGTTTCCTATTTTTTTGATTTTCGTATTATAACTTAGGACCGGACTTAAATAAACAAAGAATAGAGGTCAATTAAAAGTAAAAGTCAAGCGGGTCGCGAGCTTTACATTATTACAAGTGCCATGTTTGTTGCTTTGTAATATGTAAAGCTCCGACCCTCAAAGAACCTGGCTTATTACTTTGTAACTAATAAAAAATAGGGGGTATTAAACCAAACCGCCCACGTTGCCAAAATGATAAGCAATGTTAACTAACACAGTATCAACCGAAGCAACTTTGTTCATAGTTGATGCATTGTTAGCATCGGTTGCATGACCTGGCGTAGTACCAAATACATGAGCATAAATCACATTAACATCAATATTTCGATTGATATCGTAACCTAAACCAATAGCTCCTTCAGCTTTAACTTTGCTCTTGGATGCACCAGTTGTATTGTTAACCCCACCAGCTATGTTATTTTCAGTCACAGATAATTTTTGTCTAACATATGTTGGGCCAATTTTTCCGATAACGTTAAAACCAGTATCGCCAAAGTTGTATTTACCAACTGCTAACAAATCCACATTCCAGCCTTTGTAGTTCCATGCATCTCTAGTTCCTGCTGGACCAACAGTATATTTATTTTTAGGATAGTAATTATATCCTAATTCTGCACCAAGTTTAAAATTCTGAACTTGCGGAAGCGCCCACAAATAACCCAAAAAACCTCTGGCAGCAAACCCACGAAAATGTTCACTGTTGTTACCTGCTGATAAAGCTTTATCAGTATCGTTCAGTTTAGGCGTATTCATTCCGCCGTATCCGGCGCCAACACCAACATAAAAACCTGGTAAAGTACCAGTATTCCCGCTTGGAACAGCTAAAGCAGCAGCAGAACTTGCTCCCGCGGCGCCAAGAGCTAAAGCAGCTCCCGTGATCAAAAGTAGTTTCTTCATTTTTGTCTCCTAAAATTTAAGGTTAACCATTTAAAAAATTCTCAGAAATCCAAGAATTTTCACATTTTTCTAGAAAAATAGGAGCTAAGTGTAATCAATTCACCAAATAAAAGCAATAAAAAAGCCGAGCAAATGCCCGGCTTTTAGGTAGTACTACTAACATACAATGTTAGTTATCACTACTTCCTTATAGATCGCTTATTAAACTAAACCATCCAAGTTACCAAAGTGGTAGGTTACATTTAACAATATGGTATCAACTGAAGCAATTTTGGTATAATCCTTTGCATTTGCAAGAGGTGAACCTGCAATTACTGTGGTAGGATTTTTTGGCTTGCTGCCAAAAATGTGCGAATAAATTAGATTAATACCAATATTTTGGTTGATGTCATAACCTACACCAATTGCAGCTTCAGGTTTAACCGCTTTTTTGGTATATGAACCTGCTGCTGGGGAAACTTCTACTCCCATAGGAGATGTATCAACTATAGTTGTTTTTTGTCTAATATAAGCAGCACCAGCTTTACCAATAATGTTAAAACCAGTATTGTTAAAGTTATATTTGCCAACTGCTAATAAGTCCGCATTCCAGCCTTTATAGTTCCAAGAATATCTAGGTGCTGTACCAATAGAGTACTTGTTCTTAGGATAATAGTTATACCCTAATTCAGCACCAAGTTGGAAGTTTTGGACCTGCGGAAGCGCCCACAAATAGCCTAAAGATCCTCGGGCAGCAAATCCACGTGTCTTTTCACTATGTCCACCATAGATTGTACCCATTCTTTTATCAGCAGAACTTAACTTAGTATACATTCCACCATATCCTGCACCAACACCAACATAAAATCCTGGTAAAGTAATGCCAGTATTATTACTTGGAGCAGCTGAAACAGCTGCAGAGCTTACGCCCACAGTCCCAAGAGCAATTGCTGCTCCTGTTACTAAAAGTAGTTTTTTCATTTTTTTCTCCTATTTAAGGTTAACCATTAATAAAAATTCTTAAATTAAAGAATTTTCGCATTTTTCTAGAAAAATGAGATGTGCAGTATAATTGACCTATCAGAAAAAAACAATAAAAAAATACAGAAAAATCGTACAAATTCTGCAGAATAATCGCACGCAATATACGGCACAGTCTTACAATATTTGATTTAGATAACTAGAATAGCATTTCTTTTGCGTGCGCCAACGCCTGCTCAGTAATCTTAACTCCGCCTATCATGCGCGCTAACTCTTTGATTTTGCCTTGTTCGTCCAAATAACCGACCGTCACTTTTGTTGCATTTGCATGGCTTTCTTTCCCCACCAACAAATGAGAATGAGCAAAAGCCGCCACTTGCGCCTGGTGAGTAATGCAAATAGCTTGTGTAGAGTCGCCTAATTTTCGCAATAATTTTCCAACAATTTCGGCTGTAGCCCCGCCAATACCAACATCAACTTCATCAAAAATTAAAACAGGTGTCGCGCTTTTTTGTGCCGTCACTACCTGAATAGCTAGACTAATTCGCGATAATTCTCCCCCCGATGCAACTTTACTTAATAGAGATAAAGGCTGCCCGGGATTTGCGCTCACCATAAATGTAATGGCTTCACAACCAGAAGAGGTCGGCTTTGCGCTTAAATCTTCAAATTCAATTGCAAACTTACCGCCGCGCATTCCAAGCCGCTGCATATTTTCCGTCACCAAACAACTCAACTTTTTCGCATATTTTTTGCGGCTTGCAGAAAGTTTGTTTGCAAAAGCAAAATATTCTTGCTCGGCTTTTATAATTTTCTCTTGCAAACCTTCCAGCAACTTATCTTTATTTTCAAGCGTCATAAATTCCTGCTGCATTTTTTCATACAGCTCAACTAAATTTTCCGCTTTTACCCGATGTTTGCGCGCCACATCTTCAATTTTTGCTAAACGGCTTTCAACTTCTTGTAACCTTTCTGGATTTAATTCCACCGAGTCTAAATAATGCTTAATTTCATTTATAGATTCTTCAACTTCCACAACTGCACCATCTAATAACTTAGAAGCATCTTGTATTTGCGGGGCAATATTTTTAATTTTCTCTAATGAAAAATTCGCTTGATGCAAAAGTTCCAAAACATTAATTTCATTACCTTCAGATAATAAAGCTAAAACCATTTGGCAATTATTTAATAACTCATCGGCATTTGCTAATTTTTTATGTTCTTGATGTAGTAATTCAATTTCATTTTCTTTCAACTCAAGCTCAGCAAGCTCTTTTATTTGATAATTCAAAAATTCCGCACGCGCAGTTGCGTCAACCGAAGATTGTTGCACCTGCTCATATTCATTCTTATATCCTTGCCATACAAAAAACATTTCTTTAACTTTATGGATTAAATTACTATGCCCAGCAAAATTGTCCAATAAACTGCGCTGGATTTCTCGTTTTAATAAAGTATGAAACTCATGCTGGCCATGAATACTGATTAAGTTTTCGGTGATGTTACGCAATGATTGTAATGTTGTTGGAATGTCGTTAACAAAACTTTTAGAACGACCATCTTTTGAGATAGTGCGCCGAATTATACATTCATCAGCATGATCTAATTCTAATTCCCGCAAACAATTTTGTACTCTCAAATTTTCTGCAAGATCAAATGAAATCGAAATATCAGCTCGGTCTGTACCATGCCTAATCATGTCGACTGAGGCACGCGCCCCCAAAGCTAATTCAACCGCATCAACAATTATTGATTTTCCTGCACCAGTTTCCCCCGTTAATACAGTTATTCCATTGGATAAATCTAAATTCAGTTGATCAATGATCGCAAAATTTTTTATAGTGATATTAACTAACATCTTTCTGTTATCCCAGTTTTGATTTTATTGCTTTAGTCAAATAGAGATTCATTGAGGGTCGGAGCTTTACATGATTACAAAGCCAAATTTAGGCGGGTCGTGAGCTATTACATAATTACAAAGCCATGTTTGTTGCTTTGTAATCATGTAAAGCTCCGACCCTTAATAAATTTAGCTATTACTCCGTAACCATTTAATAGCTCACGACCCGTCAACTTTTTACGTTATCTTCTGTCCCCAATATAACTTGCTGCGCAAGGTTTCAAAATAATCATAATCTTTTGGATGAATCAAACGCAAATTATCTGACATTTTTTCCACACAAACACATTCACCAGGATTAATCTTGATATACGGATTACCATCGCAGCTAAATCGAGGAGGAGTTAAAGTACTTTCAGAAATACAAATTTTAATTTTACTGCTTGCATCAATAACTATCGGGCGGCTACTTAACGTATGCGGAAACATCGGCACCAGCACTGTTGCATTCAAAATAGGATTTAGGATTGGACCTCCTCCTGATAATGCATAAGCGGTAGAACCTGTTGGCGTTGCAATAATTAACCCGTCTGAACGCATGCTGCACATAAACTTTTCATCAATATAAATTTCAAATTCAATCATTTGTGCCGTTGCACCTGAGGTTAACACAAAATCGTTTAATGCAATATGAAGATCAGCTTGCTTTTTACCTTCAACACAAGCAGTTAATAAAAACCGTCCTTCTTCCTTAAATTCACCTCGCAGAATTGCACCAATTTTTTCATCAATTTCATTAGGCTTAATATCTGTCAAAAAACCAAGCCGCCCACGATTAATACCCACAATTGGAACATTATTCAATACTGCAACATGCGCAGCATTCAGCATGCAGCCATCACCGCCAACTACAATTAGCAAATCACATTTAGTGCCAAGCTTCTCATACGATATAACGGATAAATCATACTTAGTCTGCAATAATTTTGCGGTATCTCCTTCGAGAAAAATATTCACTTTTTTTGCACGCAAAAACTCAATCAATGCCATAACTGTATCCGCTACACCAGCAGTGTGTTGCTTACCCATAATACCGATGTTATTAAACTTTAATTCCATGTTAAAATCATACCTTAATTACAACTATTAGCCAAATTTTTACATGGCAATTATAAGAGGTTTTGGGTAATTATTTTCGACGACTAGCACCCAGGGATGGAAGTGCGGGAGGCACATGGATGTGCCAGGGAGGAGAAAATAGTTACCCAAAACCTCTTATAATTTCCATATCAAAAATTGAATCACGCTTCTAACGGTAAAGTAACTATTACCTTAAACCCACCACCGGGAAGATTCATCAAGACAATCTCTCCATTGTGCGCAATAATTGTATCCCGCGCAATAGTTAAACCTAAACCCGTACCACCAGTTTTGCGCGAACGCGACTGATCCACCCGATAAAAAGGCTCAAAAACCTTCAACAAATCCGCTTCCGGAATACCAGGACCATTATCAATAATTTCAATTGTTGCTAAATTGTCTTTTTGTTTTAAAGAAACTTCCGCCTGCTTGCCATATTTCACTGCGTTGTTAATCAAATTAGCAAACGCTCGTTTTAAAGTACCAATACACCCAAAAAACGGCAAGCGGGTAATGGAGCTTTGATAACTTACATCAAAACCAGCATCAATTAAGTCATCACATAAAGATTCCAATAATGCATTCAAATCAAATTTTTCTAAAACTTCATTGCATGCATCTTCGCGCGCGAATAACAAAACAGAAGTAATCATATCTTCCATTTCCTGTAAATCAGCAATCATCTTATCATGCTGTGCTGCATCCTCAAACGATTCAGCACGTAATTTCAAGCGCGTAATTGGAGTTCGCAAATCATGCGAAATTGCCGCCAACATCTGAGTACGATCATTAATCATTTTTCTAATCCGTGTTTGTACCTGATTAAAAGCGTCAATAATCTCATTAATTTCCGGATTATTTGTTTTCGCTAATAATGGCATGTTAATATCCACTCCTAAATGCTTAGCCGCCTTGGCAACATCACTTAATGGTACTGCTAAACGTTTAACCGCCCAGGCGCACAATAAAATAACTAACGCAATTAAAATAATTGCCAACAAACCAAACCCGGCGAATGCCCACCAAAGATGTCGCCGCGACGGTATAATAACTATATTTAGCCATTTTCCATTTTCTAATTTCAATGCAATTCTGCGGCTTCCAGGATGTGCTTTAAACCACTGAATAATCTGCACCTCTGTTGGTTTTAAAAATTGTTGTGCCATTTTTGCCGGATGATTTGCAAGGTGCGCCCGAATCCTTTGGCTATCAGTTACTTTAATTAATCGCGGTTTTTTATCCTTAAAACTAAGTTTAACGCGATCATAAATCTGGACAACTTTATGAATTTTTTGTGTGAAATCAGGTTGATGCCGCTGCGCAATTTGCCAAATTGCATTTGAAACAAATAATGCCGCCAGCAAAATAATAATAAAACCAAAAAATAAAATCAAAAAGGTTTGCCATGCGGTTTTGCCTGGAAAAATTTTCATAAAATTTCCACCTTAGGAGTAAACTCATAACCACCGCCACGTACGGTAATAATAATTTGTGGGTTTTTTATATCTCTTTCGATTTTTTTACGCAATCGTCCAACCTGCACATCAATCGCACGATCAAATGGGGTGCCTTCTTTTTCTTTGGTTAAATCCAGTAACTGATCACGGCTTAAAACACGTTGCGGATGCTTAATAAAAGTTAATAAAAGCTCGTATTCGCCGGCACTTAATGGAATAGTCAAACCATCAGGCGCAATCAGATGACGCTTGTTGCAATCTAAAACCCAATCTAAAAATCTAAATTTTGGCATTTGTTTTAAAGTTGGTTCTGCACTTAATGTACCACGTGTACGACGCAACAAAGCTTCAATTCGAGCTAAAAGTTCTTTAGGATTAAAAGGTTTTGGCAAATAATCATCGGCTCCCATTTTAAGCCCAACAATGCGATCAGTTTCATCCCCCATCGCACTCAAAATAATAATTGGTGTTACTAATTTTTCTCTTATTTGACGGCATAAAGTAATCCCGTCTTCACCTGGCATCATTACATCGAGGATAATTAAATCAACAGTTTTCTCTTTAAGCGTGCGGCGCATCTGTACACCATCATGCGCAGCAAAAACCTGATAACCGTGTTTGCCAAGAAACCCTTCCAGTAAATCACAAATCTGCTGGTCATCATCAACAACTAGTATGCGTGGTTTTTGGTTCATACATTTATTATAACCTAATTTTCTTGTAACATCTCAAAAAGTGGAAGCAAACACATCAATTTAGCTTGCAGTAATTGAGATGTTACATTTTCTTCAACGCAATACCTGAAATAACGCATTATATCGATTACGCGGACTCCAGGCATACCAGCCACTAATCCGACTATCCCGGACGCCCCGTAACTGCTCATTGATGTATCGTAATTTTTGCTGACCCGAATATCGGTATATATAGTTAGATACTTCAATAAATGCATAAATTTTAAATGGCGGATGACCGCCAAATTGCGCTTTTAGCGCTTGCAAAGATGAAAAAACCGTTTGATAAGGGCGGCGCGAATGGTAATGCTCTGGAATATAATGTGAAGGGTATACCATAGGACACATTGCTTCCACCACATTTGCAAACGCACGCGCACTTTGCCCAATACTTAATAAATCACGCTTGGTTACAACTCCAAAAATATCAATTTGCAAAGGAATATGCTGGGGGACTAAACGATCATGAAACCACTTAATTACTTGATAAATATCTTTCACATTTTGCCACACCGCACGGCTTTTATCATGATAACGAATATAATCTAACTGAATTGCATTAGCTCCTAACGCAATTGCCTGCTTAACTAATTTATATTTTTGCTGCCGATAAGGAATGGACAAAACTTTAGCTCTATTTCCACCATGAGGAAAAATTACTATTCTAGCTACATATCTCAAATTAGCTTGTTTAACTAAAGGTATATTCTGATTATATTTCCTTGATATACGCTTCAAATCTATAACAAAAGTATTAATACCGACTGCTTTAGATCGTTTAATTAAATATTTTAAAGTAGATGTATTTTCCAAAGTTGGTTGTGTAATATAAATACCACGCACTTCTGCGTTAACTATAGTGCTTGATAATAGTAAAATAAAAATTAATGGTTTTATTATATAAGGCTTGATTTCCATATTCATGATTCTTGATAAATTAATTTTTTAGTAGTTTCAATTTCATTTTTTAGCTCTTGGCTACTTATACGTTCAAAATGCACAACATCTATAGTGTAAATAATTGAAAGTTTGTGTAACTTTACTTTTAACGCAAGAAAATCGCTAAAACTTAAATTCGGCGCTTCAATCATTAAATCAATGTCAGAAGTTTTTGTATAAGAATCTGTTGCGCGCGAACCAAAAATATAAGCACTATTTATTTCCGGAAAAGTTTGCAAAACTTCTATGATACTGGTTAATTCCTGTTTAGTTAATCCAAATTTCACTTTAATCTTTCTTTCTTCAAAGATTCATACAAATCCTTTAACAAAGGATAATATTGCTCTTTAATTAAGAGAACCACTTCTTTGCTAAACACATCATCATAAACATGAGCCAAAAAATTACGTTTATCCAACAAATCTAACCATTTATTTCCGTCTTGAATATACTCGCTCTTAAATGCTTGCTTTAATACCATGCGCGGCGTCTTGACTTCATAACCTTCATACTCAAGTAAATCTTTCAACGTCTTCCACGCAAGCTCAAATGAAAAATCTGTAGTTTTAATCAATCCAGCTCTTTCTAAATCAGAATAACTTTCTTGCTGAACCGCATCGGTTAATTTGCCCATCGCTTGTTCAAAATTGTGAAATCGCTGCTGCCATCTTTTTTCAGATTTAGTTGGTAGAGACATCTCTCTTACTCCTCAATTTAAAGTTCAATTCAAATTTTGTTTCATTGGAGATGTCCCCCCGGACAGACCCCTGCGTGCAGTTTTCCAGCACAAGGTTCCTCAATGAAGC
>JASFHF010000027.1:0-29676 GCA_050123375.1 Gammaproteobacteria bacterium | reverse complement strand
TACAATGTCTCCCATTTTGTGGCTCTCCTATCTTTAAATTTTCTGAATCCAATAGGATAACCAATTTACAATTTGGGGGACATTTCTATTTTGGCATTAACTGGACATTATCATTTTGGAATGACATATTACATTTGCCCTAGGTTGTTATGGGGTCAAGTCTTGAATTTTGGAATTTGTTGCTTTGTTGGTCAAATTACAAAATTCAAGACTTGACCCTTCTGACGCCTGATTTTTACAATTTAATACTTTTTCTTTTTATGATCGGATTCATGGTATTCATCTTCGGTATTTACTTGCCAGATATTTTCCTTTGTAGCAATTTCATTCTGGATATTATCAACAGCAACCATTGCGGTCAACATCGAATGATCCATATTATTGTAACGGTGCATACCGTTTCTACCAATCAAAAATAAATTTTTAAATTGACTAGTAAAATGTTTGATTTTATCGAATTGACTATAGGCACCAAAATAAACAGGATAAGTCTTTGGCATTTTTACAACCACATAATCAACAACATCATGTTTATTAATTAAATTTATTTTTTCCATTTCATCAATTGCAAAACCAGCGAACTCTTCATCACCCATTAACCATAACTTATCATTTTCATTACAAAAATATTCCAATCCCATAAATATAGTATCAGAATTTTTAACCATATAAGGACTCCAGTTATTAAATATCTGCAGCCTTCCTATTTTGACATCACGTTCCTGAATATAAATCCAGTTATCCGGCATAAAAGCATTTTTAGATTTTATTTTATTTAATAACAATCCAACAGTAATAAAATCACGATATTTTAAATTATCAGCAATATCAGCAACATCTGCTGGAACATTGTTTTTAAAATTGCTAATTAAATCTTTTACCGGCATAGTAGAAAATACCAAGTTACCGCACAAAGAACTTATAGAATCATCTTTATTATTTTTAACCTCGATAATACAGTTATTATCATTTTCGATATACAAACTTATTGCCTGATGATTTCTCCGTATTTCTCCTCCAAGAGCAATAATTTCATCTGCCACAGTTTCCCATAGCTGCCCTGGCCCATATTTTGGATACATAAATTGTTCTATTAAACTTGTCTCAACATTTTTTTGCTGCATATTGGTTTTTTTATGCGGCAAAATTTTTTTAAAAGCATGTATTATAGTTTTGATTACAGATAATCCTTTGATTCTTTGTGCTCCCCATTCAGCACTAATTTTATCACAACTTATTCCCCAAACTTTTTCAGTATAATCTTTAAAAAAAGTTAAATAAAGTTCTTTACCAAAACGATTTATAAAAAAATCTTCTAGATTTTTTTCTGATTTAATTGGAAATATACAAATATATAAATAGGAATATGCTATTTTTAATATACGCCAAAAACCTAAATTTTTAAATGTTTGCCAATTCAAAGAAACAGGATAATTAAAAAATTTTCTTAAAAAGAAAATTCTTGATATACGATTGCGTAGCAACATTACTTTGTTATGTTCTTTTGGATTGAGATCATTTTCTAAAGTAAAAAATTTTAACCACCACTTAATTACACGTTGTGATTTGGAAAAAAATCGATGGCCACCAATGTCCATGCGATTTCCTTTATAATTAACCGTCTGAGCTATGCCACCTATACCATCGGTTGCTTCTAAAATAATTGGTTTTATATTAGTTCTTTTTAATAATTCATAAGCGGCAGTTAAACCAGCAGGGCCGGCTCCTATGATGATGGCTGTTTTGTTTTTTGTCATTTTAAATCCCTGACTAAAAAAGCATTTGTTTGCGAACAAAAAAATTGAAAAAATATACCAATCCAGTTGCAATTATTTTTGATAACAAATAATACATTCCAACCAATCCAGTAAAAAACCACATGGTAATATCATTTAATCCAAGACCAAATAATCCTATTACAGCAAAAATTAAAAACTCCATACCACGATGATCGATTTTTCTGTGGGCAAAAACCCAAGAAGTACTCAATAAATAATTGATTAACACCCCAACACTAAATGCAATAGATGCAGATACCAGGTAAAAAACATGCAAAAATGAAGTTAGGCAAAAAAGCGTTACGAAATCAACGATAAAAGCTGCTCCTCCCACAAAGGTGTATCTGAATAGTTGTACTAGGATGTGATTATTTTTGCCTAAAATTAATTCTAAATTTGCCATAAATACAATTATAATGAACACTAAATGTTCAACTATTGTATATAAAATTTGTACCTTGTCAAATATTAAATATATAATAGGATGCTTAGATTTGATTACCAAGCAGATAAATTGGAACAATATTATGGAAATTAATATGAATAAATTTTTACAAAAAGTTGATGCAGCTTTTGCAAACAAAAAAATAATTATAATAATTTTATGTGTAGTTACTATGGGAATTTTGATAAATCTTAGTATTAAATGCCCGCTATTTTCACCTGATAGTGCTGGATATATTGCACATAGTGCACATAGAGCGCCATTATATCCTTTGTTTATTAGTTTGTTGTCTAGACATTATCATTTGATAATTTCATTTCAAGGAATATTATTAATAATAGCATTATTTAATTCGGCCAACTTTATGAAAAATACTTTTAAAATTCCAAACGTATTTGCTTTGTTTTATTTTATAAGAGCTACTTTACTAGTAAAAAAATATTCTTTTAGTCAATATATTTTAACTGAAGGAATAGCATTGCCATTATTCATATTTTGGTTTATAGCATTAGCTAATTTTTTAATTAAACAAACAAAAACTAATTTTGCTTATTTTTTATTATTTTCAGCAATGCTGCTTTTATTGCGGCCGCAATTTTATTTCATATATGGTATATTTGCTGCATTGCTGTTCTTAAGAATATTTATCAAACATTTTAGCCTAAGCCTAAAAACTTTGTTTATTGGCATATTGTCCTGTGTTATTCTAGTAAATATTGTTGGACGAACATATCACTATATCTACAACGGATCATTTTCAATGAATTCTCAGACAGGCCAGCAATTAATAGTTTCTCCTTTTTATTTTTCTACTCAAGCAGATGCAAAGTTTTTAAAAGACCCTTTAGAAAAAAAAGTTTTTACAACCGCATATAAAAAAGCGATTTCAAACAAATTACTTTTTAATACATTACCAATAAATAAAAAAATTAAATCTAAAGATGTGCGTTACCATTATCAACAATCATTTAACAGCATAATATACACAATAATATCTTCTTTTAGCCCGTCAAAACATGACCCATATACGATTAATAAGACTTGCTTGAATTTGACATGGCAGCTTTTTAAGCTACATCCAACGGCAAACATCAAATTTTTCCTGTATAGGATTCAACGATCGTTTGGCGGACATTCCTTGCGTCACATTATTTTACTGTTACTGCTGTTGGCATACTTCATATTTTTAGCCAAGTCATTTTCCAATTTTTCGTCTCTAGCAATCGTAACTTTTCTAAGTATTTCAATTGTCATATTAAACAATCTATTAATAACCTTTTCAAACATTGCAATTCCAAGATGTTTGATTTATAACAAATTTTTACTTTTATTTAATACTTATCTGTTGTCTTTCCTGGTAATTTTATATTTTCCATACCAAAAAATTTCAAGGTTTTTTAAATTTGGGCATAAGTCTTGAATTTTGGAATTTGATACTTTGTTGGTCAAATTACAAAATTCAAGACTTGACCCCCTTTGACTGATTAATTTAATACATCAATCTTTTGCCGGCAAAAATATACCAGCACCCAAAGCAAAACCATTATTTTTGCTTATTAGCTCTTTCTTGCCAACTTTAAAATCATATATCCATAGATTATGTGCTTCCCCAACCAACCTTGTTGCTTTGTTCACCAACAATATTAACTGATCGGTATCTGGTAAATATAAAACAGGATAGACAGCTTTTCCCAACAATAATCTTTCAGTATACTTTCCATCTAAACTGAATAAAAAATATTTTTGCTCCCCTATGTCACAAACTAATTGCTTTGTTCTATCTCGCCATAACATCGGCAAACAATCTTTTAAATGCAAAACTTGTAGCTTGTCACTTTTAGAATCGTAGAGCCAAATAGTTTTTTGTTGATTACAATCATAAGTAACAAAAACAGCCTTATTTTTTGAAGCCAAAAAGATAGGAACATTATCAATATTACATTGCTTAACTAACTTCCTCTGTTTTC
This sequence comes from Gammaproteobacteria bacterium, assembly GCA_050123375.1. GTDB lineage: Bacteria > Pseudomonadota > Gammaproteobacteria > UBA12402 > UBA12402 > JASFHF01. Next base: position 25,486 of record JASFHF010000027.1, on the reverse strand, counting down.
TAAAGTTTTTAATATCAGCAATATACACTCCATCTAAAGTTGAAAATAATATTCTATGTTGAGCAGATAAATATACTGGCGAAGTACCTTTACCAATAATTTTCATATTATTCTTTTTTATATTAAATTTAGCAATAATATTTCCTTTATCAATCTCATTCATCCCTAATAATATCCAATTAGCATCTAATTGGCTTACTGCATTTATTTCTCCCCTCGACAAAGTATATAAGTTATTTATTTGTCTTGTTGCAAGATCAAGAGAATAAAGCCCTCCACCTATTGCATAAATTACTTGTCCATTTGGCAATGAAATATTTCCAGCCATAACTGTTACGCTCGCAAATAAAAATAATATTATTATAAAAATTTTTTTTATATTCACTATAATCTCCTAATAAGACTCTAAATTCAAATTTTTAAATACAGCTGGCGCATAATCCTGACAATTATGTAAAAGAGTCCAATTATTAGGCGAAAAACCAGCTGGATGTGTTGCCTGATACATAACCCCAGAATTATACGTCGCTGAAACATTATGATAAATTGAACCAAATCTATATTTATTTATATTTTCAGGATTTCTGGCTAAAACAGGATCTGAAATCACTCCTTGATTATCAAAGAAACCTACATTATAAAGCTCAAAATTGCCTTCAGAATCTGCAGAATCCGTCCAAAAAACATTCATATGTGCATAATCTAAATGATGCTTGTGTGACCAATTATTACTATACATATCATCCGCTCCATCTAGAGGCCGTTCACCAATTACCACACTATTTGGACCCATTGCCGTTTTTAACGCTTGTTCAGTTTTATATTGCTTATATTTATCCGCTCCAAGATGATTTAAATCATTAAACAACTCTGCAAAAGCAGCAGTCTTTGCACCACTTACAAAATTTCCTCCTGTCGCTGCTGCCACGGTTCCTCCTACTAGCGACGCGGCCGCTGTCCTTTCTGCTATTATCCTCGGCTTCAATTCTGCATCTTTACCACCTATTGATCCAATCGGCAAGGCTTCTGCCGTCGCAGCCGATAAAAATCCATCTTTAAAACTTCCTCCTTCTGCCGCTTGAATCCCTCCTCCCACTAATCCATGCACTGCTACTTTTTCTAAATACGGCGCTTCTCCTTTTCCGGGTATATTTGGATTCTCTCCCAAAAAATCCCCCACTTCATTCCATATCACCGCCGTCGCAAATGTTATCAGTCCCGTTCGAAAAACATCATGGGTACTTGCTCCATACGCTGTTGCCATTACCATATTAAACATCGCTTCATATAATGCAATTCCAATCCAGTTAACTCCTGGAATAGATCCTATTATTATTGATAACGCCATCCTCACAAATTGATTTTTAAATATATCATGAATCGCTTTACCTATATCATGAAACAAATGTTTAAACGAAAAAAATCCTGTCGGATCTGTATACGCTAATGGGTTGTTTAAGCAATAACTATATCTGTTTAAGCTTTGTGAGTTCGTAGGATCTTGTACATTCGGATCTGCGCTTAAAAATCTTCCTAAAATTGGATCATATAATCTTCCATTGGTGTGGATTAAATTCATTCCTTCGATATTTTCATGACCAGTAAATCCTTCATGGGTTATTGGATTATCCAGATGTTTGCCTTCGATCTGTGTTTGCTTTCCATAAGGATCATAACTAAATCTCTGTAATACATCTGCATTACTTGTGGTTATTACGGTTAATGAGCCTAAGTTATCTTTTAATAGGGTATATGTTTCTTTACTTAAAATCTTTCCTGATCCGTCTGTTTTGTTTATATATAAGGTATCCGGCGATACATAGTATTTCTTGGATATCGTTATTTTTCCATTATCATTGTGCACTTCTAATTGATAATTTCCTAAAAAATATGTGTCTGTGGTTATATTTCCTGATTTATATAAACGCGCAAAACGGGTACGGTCTGGACCGTATACATAATTTGTCGTTGTATTGTGGGTTTCATCTGTAAGTTGGTTTGGTTTGTCATAACTGGTATATGTTATTGTGCGGTTTACATCTTTTACCTGACCTGAAATTTGATTTCCATTTTTGTCATATTTATAATGATAAGTCTTTCCGTCTATTGATTTGATGCTGGTTACTGCATGCGGCGCTCCATTTGTTCCCTCACCATACGTATATGTACCTACATCTGATTTGTAAATAATATTTCCAAATGCATCATATTTGTAAGTTGCTTGAGTTTTGCCGTTTGCATTCCATGCAGTTAAACGATTTAAGTTATCATAATTAAAATTTTCTGCGGTTGCGGTTACATTATTATCTCTGGTTTGCACATTTCCCAGTGAATCGTAACTATATTGTAAGTTTTGGACTATAGTTGCATCGTTTGCTTGAGTTTGTATTGGTTCTTTTGTTTTATTTGTTTTATTGTCTTTTTCAGTTTTTTGATTTACTTTTTTTATCTTTGTAATTCCAGGCAGTAGTTTTTTTTGTAACTCTAAGGCTTGACTTAATTTGGTTTGAATATTTAATAAAAATCCTGTCCTCGGATCATATGTCCTCGTCGTGATCAAACCATTACTATGCGTCTCTGAAATAACATGACCTGCTGCATCCATCGCATTGGCTTGCCAATATATTTGTCCCGTATCTGCATTTTCTTTCTTTTCTAAATATCCTAATTCATTGTAATCATTCTTTACTTTTACATTTCCTGGATACACCGTTGTTAATAATCGACCCAATCGGTCATAACCTATGGCGGTCGTAGTCGTATAAGTATTGTTATTAATGCTTATTGTTACATATTCCGGTAATGATAAACTATTATAAATTATCGTTCTGGTATAATTTCCTATACCGTCTTTAGCTGCTTTGATTAACTGAATTGCCGTAGGATTTTTACCGTCATTACTTATTCCTCTAACCTCAATTAATTTTCCAACGTTATGCGCATTCTTGTTTGTACCATAAATCCAGGTGCTGGTACCTCCTTTATCGGTTCGGCTTGTCATTCTGCCTAGTTTGTCATATTTGAATGTCGTTGTATTTCCATTTGCATCAGTTTGGGATATTAGTTCTCCTAACACATCATATTTATAACTCCAGTTTCCTTTGTCCGGATCATGCATCGCGATCTTTCTGCCTAATTTGTCATAGGTGATCGTTGAGGCTGTACCTTTGCCTTCATACATCCAAACCAAATTTCCATAAGAATCATATTTGTAACTCGTTTGACCTCCGTTATTGTCTATCGCTTTTATTATCTTGCCGGTTACATTAGCTTGTTTAATTACTTGCTGTTTGAGCGGGTTGATTGTCGTTGTGGTTAAGCCATCGTAATTTACTGTTATTACACTGTCATCTGGATTGGTGGTTTCTATTACTCGGCCTAAAACATCATATTTGAATCTAGTATAATATGCTTGGTCTCCGATGATTTCTCCATAAGACATCTTTATTTTTTTTGCATTTTTTGTTTTAGTTTTTGAAAGACTAGAAAAACTATCTCCAAAATACGGTACCGATTGTTGAATTACCCTGCCCAGATCATCATAAAATGTGTCTTTCCAAATCGTTCGTCCGTCAAAGCCTTGGGTGGTTGATGCTGTATCTCTGCCTAATTGATCGTAGTACATTATATCGGTCGTGCCGCCTGTAGCATGGGTCGTAATAGAATATACCGCTTTGATCGGCTGGTCTTCCATCCCTTGTCCTACTATCGCAATCTTAGGATTTTTGTAATCGCCCGATTGCAGTTTTAGATAATTTGTTTTTCCATTAATTTTTCCATTAATTTCTTCATTTTTATTTATTTTATTTATTTCATTTATTTCATTTATCTCATTTATTCTACTTACTTCATGATTACACCAATTGTAAACTTGCGTCGTTACTGTTCCATCCGGGTTCGTTACTTTTGTCTTCCTGCCAAATCCATCGTATTCATATTTCGTAACTAATCCGTTTAAATCTGTTATTGTTAATGGTTCCCCGAATCTTTCATCTATGGTTTGACTTGCCGTTTGTCCTAAGGCATTGGTCTTCGTTAAAACAAATCTTCCTTCCGCATCATACGTTACACTGTTACTTCTTGTTTCTATGCCTTTGCCTGTAATCGTCGTCTTTATAAGATTTCCAAAATGGTCTCGCTCGAAATCTTTTGTCAATGTATAATTTTCATCATCCGGTTCTACTGTTGTTTGGGTTAACATTCCGTTTGCATCATCATAAGCAAAAATTGAGGTTCGTGTTACTGCATCATTATTTGGACTGCTCTTCGTTACTATTGTTTTTAATAATTCTCCTAAATACCATTTGTCCGCATCATTTTTATAGGTGTTTTGCGTATGTGTTTCATAAGCTCCTGTCGCTCCGCTTATGATTTCATCTATATCTATTGCATTTCCGTAATCATCTAACTGCGTTGTTGTAGTTTTCGTACTGGTTAATGAACCGTCACTTAGCGCATAGTGATGTTCCACTACTTTAGAAGCATAAGGCAAATAATAAGTATGATTTAAACTTCCGTCTCCGTACTGTTTTACTTCCCACGTTAAATTATTATCTGTTAACGCTTTTCCTGTTGCTGTTTGCGTCAACGTCGACAATACCTGACTTTGTAAATGTTTATCTGCGTCTTGACTATACGTAGTCGTCTTGGTTATTCCTGTAGATTCATCTTTGATACTTACCTGATGAAATCCTAAAAAGCCCCAGCCCAGTTTATTTACTCGCGCTCCGGTATAACGATACGTGGTTATGTGCTGACTTGTATCCTCATAACTTGGTACCGTTGAGTATTTGCTTTGCGGGGAATGATTCTTTGAATAATCTTTTGAATAATTTTCGTTTTCCCTGGCTAATTTAGATAATGTTTTTGGATCACTTATCGCAGCATCACTTGATGTCTGATATACAACATACATCGGTGCATCAACTTGCGGATTAGGATATTGGCTGATTAATTTACCTTCCGCATCTTTCTCTTGATCGTATACCTTTACATATGTTCCTGATAACGGTTCATAATCTATCGAAGTCTTTTCTCCTAAACCGTTCGTTATTCCGATTAACATGTCAGGACGTTTTTTGGCTTTGTTTAGCCAGGCACCTTCTTTAGGTGATGGATCTCCTGTCCAACTTGCTAATTTGACAACATCCAAAATACCATTGCCATTTAAATCAACAAATCTAACACCCGCATCTACTGAGCCATCTGGAGTATTATGATCCGTAATTTCCACTGGTAATTTATATTTATCGGATACATTTTTCCAACCACTGCCCGTATTTACCCACGCACCATACTTCGGCCAAGGACCTCCCGTCCATCCTGCACTCTTTATTATATCCAACAATCCACTACCATTTAAATCAACAAATCTAACACCCGCATCTAAACCACATTTGGTTATTTGTGATGCTATCTCCACAGGCGGGGTATATTCTTTTGATACATCTTTCCAACCAGTACCCATATTTATCCAAGCACCTTCTTTAGGTGACGGATCTCCTGTCCAACTTGCTAACTTAACAACATCCTGGATACCATTGCCATTTAAATCAATAAACCTAACACCTGCATCTACTGAACCATCCGGAGTATTATGATCCGTAATTTCCACTGGTAATTTATATTTATCTGATACATTTTTCCAACTACTGCCCGTATTTATCCAAGCACCATATTTTGGCTCTTTCGTCCATCCTGCGCTCTTTACTATATCCAACAACCCATTACCATTTAAATCAACAAACCTTACCCCTGCATCTAATCCAAATTGACCCAAAGATGCGGTTATTTCTACTGGTGGTGAATACTTGTCTGTTACATTATCCCAACCATTATACGCATTCATCCAAGCACCATATTTCGGCCAAGAACCTCCCGTCCATCCCGCACCTTTCACTATATCCAGTAATCCATTACCATTTAAGTCTATAAATCTTACCCCTGCATCTAAACCCCATATGGTTATTTGTGACGTTATCTCTACTGGCAGTTTATATTTACTTGACACATTTTCCCAGCCATCTCCTGTATTTATCCAAGCACCATCCTTAGGTGATGGATCTCGTGTCCAACTTGCTAATTTGACAACATCCAAAATACCATTGCCATCTAAATCAATAAACCTAACACCTGCATCTACTGAACCATCCCGGGCATTAAAATCCGTAATTTCTACTGGTAATTTATATTTATTTGATACATTTTTCCAACCATTGCCAGCATTAATCCAGGCACCATATTTCGGCCAAGGCCCTCCCGTCCATCCTGCGCTCTTTACTATATCCAACAACCCATTACCATTTAAATCAACAAACCTTACCCCCGCATCTAAACCACATTTGGTTATTTGTGATGCTATCTCCACTGGCGGCGCATACTGCGATGCCCTTTCCCACCCCCCATCATTAGTTTGCCAATTGAATTTTGTTGCCGGATAATAGTTTCCGTTCGCGTCACTTAATTTAATACTCGTTAATCTTGATCTATATGTGTTTGGGCTGATTTCATAATTTAATTGATAGTCATATACTAATTGATAATTTCCTGATTGATCTCCTGAATATACTTTGACTTCACTTAGTCTTTTGTTTAAAACACTTTTCGAGCCTGCATGATATAACGTTCTTGCATCCGGCCGATCTGCATAAACAAATTCTACTTTGTTATACGGCTTGATTCCTGCTGCATCGTTTCCGCTATAGTCTATTTCCGTCGGATAAAAAATCCCGTTTGCTTCATCTTTAAAATAATGTACTTGTAAATAATTTCCTGCAGTGTCTTCGATTTTATTTAAAGTCCATTGCTTTACCGTTTGGTCATCTAATACTTTTCCTTGCGGATCTTCTATGTACGCTTTTAGTCTTGAGTCTTCACTTACTCCGTATTCCGCTATTTGGCCTCCCTTAGTCCAAACCTTAAAACTTTGTGGACCATTTCCTTGTCTTCCGTACGATATTATTTTTGATTGGCTATCTATGTATGTTCGGTATTCAGTTTGATCCTGGCCGTAATCTCCTTTTATCGCTACTAATTGCTGGCCTCCTAAAGAAAACTTATCTGCATCGGTAAAATCTACTCCGTGAATTTGACCGTTTTGCGCTTTATTTTGCGGCGCTCGAACTATTGAGGTTAAGCCTTCCAGCGAAAAACCCATTCCAAGCAAACCATTTTTTTGATTGCTGCTATAAGTTATCGAAAGCTTTGGAGTCATTCCTGCAGTGCCTGGCGGGACGTTTATCGGAACATTATAAACCGCTGCTCCTGCTTCATTTACTTCCAGTTTTCCTGATAAACTTCCGACTTCTTCTGCGTTTTTTTTATCAGAAACCTGCATAGAGTTTGATAAAAATTTATTATTTAATTTATTGTCTAATTTCGCACTTAAAATATCTGTCGTTTTATTTTTATGATTTTCTTGCACATGAGACACTTCTGTCAACGAAGGCAAAAGCTGTGAACTAGCAAAACATACACCCATACAACAAAATGAAATTGCTATCAGAAACTTGATCAGATCTTTAAATAACTTGTTACTAAACCTATTACCATATTTTATTCGAAATCGCATAATACATTGTTCCTTTTATTAAATACAAAAGTCCTTTGCAAGGGGAATCTTTTTTAAACGAATTATTTTTACCTTATTGTCATCCCGCGGCTTGACCGCGGAATCCAGCGCTGAATTTCTTTATTTTCTGGATCCCGCGGTCAAACCGCGGGATGACAATATTTATAGATACAATAAATTTTTGCCCCCCTACAAAGACAAAAGTCACATTCAACATATTCTTAACTTTAATAAAGTTATAAAACTTGAGCCTCAGTGCTCGTGATTTTGAATCAGATTTTGAATCAAATAAAACAAGATAGATCATCGTGATCTTAAAGTTTTATGAACAATCATAATACGCCAAAAAATAAAATTTTAAAGCAAGTAAATGGATTATTTTTTTGTAGGATATTTGATATCAAATCCAAGTTTGATCTGCCAATCAAGTTATGTCTTTTACACTTACTTGAATAAATAAATTTAGCTTTCTTCCTGCAATCGTTTTTCTGATTGTGTAAAATATCTTATCGTATGCGGCAATAAATTCCGATAATTGACCACAAACATATATCCAAGAAAACATCCAAGCAAAGTTACGAACATAACACTTTCAGACACATGCGCAAAACTCATACTGATTCCCGCTAAACCGAATAATAGAGAAATTATCAAAATAACAATTACCGTAGTCAAATTACTTAAGCCCGATTTTTTAAGCAAATGATGCAGATGTTCATGATCTGCTTTAAATGGAGACTTTCTATTGTATAATCGCCGCAACATTACGCTTACCAAATCAAAACAAGGTATTGCCATAACCCATAAAAACACGACCGGATTAGCCGCTTTAACCGGCGGCTGTGATAAGCTAATTAAAAACCAGGAAATTAAAATCCCCAACGACGCACTGCCAACATCGCCCATAAAAATTTTCGATTTGATTTGTTTTTTATATGGAAAATTAAAACATAAAAATGCTAGAAGAGCGCTTATAATTATTAAGATAAAATAAGCATCATTCGATCTCCCAACATGCCAGGCTAAAATTGTCAACAAAATAAATTGTGATAAAGCAACCGAACCCATAAGTCCATCTAAACCGTCCAGCATATTCATTGCATTAATCATCGCAATGATTGCAATGATAGTAAATGGTAAATTTAGAGAACCTAAAATAATGTCACGCCAAAATAAAAAATTACCCAAATCGAAAATCAAAAGATGTCCAAAATACACCATCACAAAAGCAACAAAACACTGAATAATAAATCTTTTTTTATGAGACAATTCATGTAAATCATCCAGCATACTAAAAAAAGTCATGACAGCAACCGCAACCAACAAAACCCGGTAAGGCGCCAAAGAAATATCAAGCATTAAAATCCCAACAACAATACCAAATATCATAGCCAAACCGCCAATTAAAGGAATATTTCCCTCGTGATTTTTTCTATCATTCGGCAAATCAACCAAACCTACATGCGCCGCAACTGGTCTTGCATAAACAATCACACAGATAGTGAAGCAAAATGTAATTAACATACTTAAAATTAAATGCAGCACTACTTTATATCCTTAGTTAAATCGCTTACTGCCATCCCCGCGAAAACGGGAATTCAGCCCATATGTTTATCTAAAACTCGTTAAGTACATCCAATATTACACCATTTACCTTACGCACGTCATATTTTTCTTCAACAATTTTTCTGCTTACTGCACCCATTTTTTTCATTAAATTAGGCTGTAAAATAAATTTCTCCATTGCCAAAGCTAATTCTTTTACATTTCTTGCTGGAACCAAATATCCATTTTTGCCATGCTGTATCGTCTGCCTGCATCCTGGCACATCCGTAGTAATTATCGGCCTGCCCATTGCCATTGCCTCCAAAACTGCCTTGGAAGTTCCCTCACGATATGACGGCAAAACATAAATAGATGCCGAATTTATTACTGGACGAACATCATCAACTACTGGCAAAAAATCAACTACACCTTCTTGCCGCCATCCAGCTACAATTTTTTCCTTAATTGCTGATGGATTATCTTTTCCCGTCCATCCCCCAATTAATTTAAAACTTACTTGCGGATATTTTTTCTTGATAATTCTTGCAGCCTGCACATATTCCACAACCCCCTTATCTTTTAACAACCTCGCAATTAATAAAAAGCAAAACCTGTCAGGCAAATCGACTAAACGAAATCTATCAATATCAACACCACACCCATTAAGTAAAATCGCTTTATGCTGATCAATCAACTTGTTGTTAATAAATATGTTCAAGTCATCGATATTTTCAAAAAATACCTTTCTATTACAAACAAATGCTTGTTTATAAAGAAACTTAGTAAAAAATCTAACAATACTACGCTTAATTCCGTGACCAGTAAAAACATACCCTAATCCGGTCATAAATGAATAAATATTTTTTACTCCGGCGAAATGAGCTGCAATTGACCCATAAATATTTGGTTTTATTGTAAAATTTACCACTATATCTGGTGATTCTTTTTTAATTTGCTTATACAAATCAACTAAAGCAATTATATCTTTTATAGGACTAATACCGCTCGACTGCATACGAATAGGAATAAAACGTATGTTACGCTTTTTTAATTCAAAAACTGATTTACTATCATTAATAGAACAAATAACTACTTCATACCCATTATTTTTAAAATCTAAAATCAATTGTGATCGAAACACTAATATGTTTTTTGGATGATTTACGATTATAAAAACTTTTTTCTTCATTTTTTATTCACCTAATTCCTGATACAAATTTTGATATTCTTGTACAATTTTTTCCAATGAATAATTATCTTTAATCCTGATTCTTGCTGCTTTACCAAGTAATTTACGCTGCTCCGCATTCATACATAAAATATGCTGAACTGCTCTTGCTAACTCTTGCGAATTCTGTGACGGCACCACACAATTTTTATCGCAAACAATTTCCGCAGAATCACCCACATTTGTCACCACACATGGAACTTCACAAGCCATCGCTTCACCAATTACATTAGAAAATCCTTCCGATACCGAAGATGAAACTAATACATCAAATGCCGACAATAATCTAACCACATCTCGCCTTTCACCCAACAAATAACAACGATTTTGTAACTTGTACTTTTCTATTAAACCAACTAATTTAGCATTGTTATTATCCACATTTTTACCGCAACATATAAAATAAGCTGTTGGATTTTGCATCATAATTTGTTGCGATGCATGCATAAAATTCGGGTAATCTTTATCAGCATCAAAACGAGCCAACATACCAATTAACAAACTATCACTCGGTAATCGCAATTCTTTACGAACATCCTGGTAAAACTCACTATTATATTGAAATGTTTGCAGATCAAACCCATTTGGAATTACGATCATTTTAGACGATGCGTAACCAAATTTAGCGTGGATATCTACTGTGGCTTTAGCGCAGCAAACTATTTTTTTTGGAATCAAGTAAGACAACCACGCACAAATTTTTGCAACTAATACCGTGGCACGTTTCATTCTGTTTTTATCTAAATAACCATTATGAATACCCCAAATCAATTTAGCTTTTTTTACAAATAAAGTAGCGATTGCACCAAGAAAATTTGCATGATACATCCAAGTCTGAATAATATCCGGTTTTTCTTTGCGTAAAATTTTAATTAATTTAAAAACACTAAAAATTCCAGCAAAACTTTTACGCGCATTTAAAGCGGTTACTGATACATCCAAACCTTGAATTTTCTTGCCGATTTCTCCGATATCAGATAACGAAATTACTGACATTGAGCAATTATTACGATCACATGACGACAAAAGCTTATACAACATCATTTCAGCACCGCCGGTATCCAAACAAGTAATTATGTGTGTAACTTTTATTTTATTCATAATATATCTCATTCTACTTCAAGATGCGAGATTTGTAACTGACAAAAGCACATATTAAATTTTCGTGGCAGCTACCGCGCATGATAAATTCGTGTTCTTTCAAGCTAGCAGATGCTTGCTGACTCGCGATTTTACATAAACAAACAAGTTGTAAAATCGCGAGTTCCAATTTAATGCCAATATTAGCTTTTTCTATAAATTTCATGTTTTTATTAAAGATCAATGTAGTTTATTTAAAAAATATATCTAAATGCTGCTGCACAAATTTTTCGATACTAAATTTTTGTAAATGATCACTATCAACTACTACCGGCGTAGAACGCAAAGATTTTTCCATCGCATACGCCATACCATCAACATCACCAACCTTCACCAATTCCCCATATTTACCATCACATAATATTTCCCGTGGACCGCTCATGCAATCAGTTGCTGCAACTTTAGTTCCTAAAGCCAATGCTTCGACTAATACAATTCCAAAACCTTCATAATTTGAAGTTAGCACAAACAAATCACAATTTTTTAAATACGGGTACGGGTTATTAACAAACCCCGGCATATCGACATCTTCAGCTAAATTTAGCTGGCAAATTTCCTGCTGCAATTTCGATCTTAATTCACCCTCACCTAATATAATTAATTTTGCTGGCAGATTAGACTTTAGTTTGGCAAATGAATGCAATAACATGGAATAATTCTTTTGCGCCGTTAATCTCCCAATGGTTAAAATAACTGGGTAATTTTTAGCAGTAATCCAAACATGATCGAAGTTTTCCAGCGATTTATCCAGCTTTTCTTTACTTATGGCTGCGTTATAAATCACCACTATATTGTCACATTTTGGAATTATTTTTTTTAAATCATCCGCCACCCCCTTTGAAACTGCAATAATTTCAAACGCCCGAGGATAAAAAAATCTCATCAAAAAAATAAATATCTTGGCCATTATTGAATTAATGTTTTTTAATAAGATGGATAAAGTATTATGAATACTGACAATTATCTTGGTGTTACTCAATAATAAAAAATTAGCCATCAATGCAGCTAAATTCATATGAAATAATGCTGAATAAATCACATCCGGTTTTTGATGTTTAAAATACGAACGCAATTTGAAGATTGCAAATAATACTCTTTTTGCTTTTAAGTCAATAAGATTTACTTTCGACGAGACTTGCGATTTATACACACCATGTGCATTTACAACCACTAAATCAACGCGATAATTAAGATCAGCTAATTCATTAGCAAAATCTACTACTAAACGCTCAGCGCCGCCGCCGCCTAAATTAGGAATTAATAAAGCTATTTTTTTTCTTTCATTCACGCTACGACTCCGATATAATAATTTGTGTAAATATTTTCAAACTATCGCGCCAATTAAACAACAATAACGTTAATACATAAGCTATAATAGCGATTGTAATTTGCAAAAATAATATATATTTTCCATGCCAATTGTTAATTAAAGTCAAAACCATAACCATAACAATTAACGGCATAATAATTTTCCATGTTTGCTTAATTGGAAATGGAAGCTCAAAATACTTTCGTCCCCAAACAAAACTTATCAATAAACCAATTCCAAAAGCAACCATCGAAGCAACTGCCGAACCTAAAATTCCCATTATAGGAATTAATATTAAATTTAAAATAACATTGCCAACTAAAATAATGATAGAAATCCATAAAAGATTTACAGTATTTTTTTTTAACTGAAAACTAAAGTCAAGATAGTTTGTTTTTAATCCGCTAAAAAATGTCGCGACTACAATAAACGGCATTAACATTATTGCAGAATTTCTAAATTGCGATCCCAAAGCAAAATAAATAAAATTACGATTTAATAAGATTAATCCAAAGCATGTTGGCAATACCAACCCCAAAAACAACAACAATTGTTTGCTTAAATATGATTTGGCGGCTTCATCTCCTTGCTGCTCATATGCTTTCATAATAATTGGGTATGCTGCTAAATTCACCACTGTCATAATTAAGCTTAAACAATATAATGGTAAGTTATATGCCGCAGAATACAAACCAGCCTGTTTGATTGATAATAAACTCGCAATCAACCAACGATCTGAATTGGCAATCAAATAATTCAAACCAAAATTTACTGACAAAGGCGCAGCATAAAATAAAATCTGTTTAAATGCTGCATAATTAAATAAATTAATTTTAACATTTAACCAACGGTAATTGGCTCGAACAAATAACAATAAAGCAATTAAATTCGCAGCTACAATTCCAGCCAATGCGCCATTAATTCCCCACCCGTGATAAATTAATAATAAAGCAATGGTCAAACCCAAAATAGATTTAATACAATTTAATCCGCTATAAATTATAGGTTTAATTTCTGCACGTAAATAATCAAGATTAAGCTGCAGCATACTTTGGGTAACAAAAACTCCTAACCCCCAAAAAATGACCAGTTTTCTATACTTCAAATAAAAAAGCATTAAAACAACCGCAAAAATAATCAGCATAAAAACTAACAGAACTATTATAATTAGACTATATGTTGAAATAAAAATTTGTTTTTGGCGCTCGTCTTGCATGCCAGACCAAAATCTCGCTACCGCAAGACCTAATCCGCCAAAAGTAATTGACATAACTAAAATCGCGGCTGAATAAAGTAAATAATACAAACCATAGTCTGCTGGAACTAACAATCTAGTATATGCAAATAGCATTGCGAATGAAATTACCGCAGGGATAATGTTTGCAAAAAAATAAATCAAAGAATGCTTGGTTAAAGTAATAAAATTATCAGCCATTTTTTTCTTTTCTGCTTTGATAAACATCCCGTGCAGCCAACATCACGCCCGGGATAACTGATGAAAGCCATAATAATTTTGGCAAAAATCCTTTTAGCCGCTGCAACTGTAAATAAATACTATCTTTTGACAAAACGGAAAACCTAACATACTGAACCGCAGTTTTCCAAAATCTATAAGGAGCCCGCCAAAACCAATTAATCGAAATATTAATATTATCAGCATAAAATATTCTGGCTGCAGCTATCTTGTAGATTGATCTTTTCATCAATTGATTGCCAGCATCTTGATAATACACCCGTAACATTTCATTAACAAAACGAGTCTTATATTGTTTAGCAATACGAAACCAAACATATGTTTCAGAAACAAATTTCATGCCTTTTGGTTCAGGAAACGGAAATTCTTTTAAGATATCAGTCCTTTGAAAACCCCATTTTTCACCTTGGAGCTTATAACGATAAAAAATTTCTTCTGCGTCTGAGTCCATTGGCGATCGTGGAAATTTTTTGCCAACCAAACTGCCATCCTTATACATACAATGCGCGCACACACCAACAAATTTAGATTTATCCACTATAGATTCCCAATGGTAATTAAATCTTTCCAAAGCTTGTGCTACAAATCCATCATCCGAATCAGCAGCTAAAAACAATTCGCCTCTTGTCTCTGCAACACCACGATTAAACGCTGTATGCTTACCGCCATTTTTCTGCCAAATATATTTAATTGGAAAATCAGCTTGGCTCTTCCATTTTTCAATCAATTCTCTGGTATTATCGGTTGAACCATCATCAACAATTAACCATTCAAAATCACGAAAAGTCTGCTTGCATAAGCTCTCATATACTCTATGAATTGTGTGAGCACGATTATAAGTTGGCGTAAAAACTGTAAATTTATACTGGTACATTATTAATTGCTTTTTTATATGCAAACGGCAAAGCATAAGCCGCCGCTATTGCAAAGAAAAATACGAAATTAAATTTATTTATAAATAAAATAAAGGAATCTCCTAATTGTTCTAAAACCATCCCTCCCAACAACATTAAAATGAAAACCGCAAAAAATGACAAATTGCGGTCAATGTTCCAACTTTTAATAATATATTTTATACTTAAAAAAATACCGCTAAACCAAAACAATAATAAAGCGCCAAGCCCAAAAAGTCCAGTTTGCCCCGCTAAATCAATATATATGTTATATGCGCCAATATCTGGGTTTTTCAAAAACATTTGCGTTCCGCCATATCCATAACCAAAAAATAAATTATTATTAAATCCTTTTAATATCAACATCCAATATTGCCAACGCGCACTGGTAAATGAATTCATATTGCTAATATCTATACGAAAATAATGTGAAGCAAATATTACTGCGACAATAGCAAGCAATGTACATATAATCAGAAACGATAATAAAATTAAATTACGTTTGATCACGCTCCATTTAAAATATTCTTGCAGCCTAAATATATTTACAATACAAAAAACAAACACAGAAAATCCCGTCAACAATATTGCACTGCGTGAATTCGTTTTATACAAAACAAACCATAATGGCAACAATAATAGTAGTATCAATACTTGTTTTTTGACGCCTTTAATAACCAAAATGCCATACAAAAACGCGGCAATAGTTAAAGCAATCTCATCACCCAGCCCATTCGCCTGACAAAAAACAAACGACCAACGCGTCGGCTCCCAATGAAAATTATTAATCATTAAACCAAATACATGTACCGAGCCATAATATTCCAAAAATATCGCGCCAAAAGCAGATAAAAACCCAAAAAATAAAATCGGATAAACAACTTTGCTTCGCAAAAAATTAGCAGATAATATACCAATAAGCATAAAAGGCAATGAAGTAATAAAAACGATTACTAATAGTCTAATACTATAAAACGGCGCTAACCCTAAAATTCCAGAAATAAAACATATACCAAATAACAAAAAAAGCAGCAATAAAAAAAATTTTGAAGTATTTCTAAAAATTTGCCGCTTATAACAGATAATCAATATAACAGAAGTAATTAAACCAACCGCAAAAAAAACATATTGCCCATAAGGCACATTAATACGCTGACCATTGGGCAAATAAAACATTGTGCAAATGAAAATTTCCAGGGTCAACCAAAGAATCGTCCATAATAAAAGAATTTTTTTTGATGTTATTATATTTTGCATAATTATACTCTCTTCCTAACAAAAATTAATACGCATTTTTATTCACAAAGCCATTAACAAAAGTAGCAAAGATAATTTTAAGATCAAACCACAAAGACCAATTCTCTATATAATATAAATCATGTTCAATGCGCTTACTTAAATCCGTATTACCGCGCCATCCATTAATTTGCGCCCATCCGGTAATTCCAGCTTTCACTAAATGCTTTTGCATATAACGTGGAATTTCCTGTTTAAATTGTTCAACAAAAACCGGCCGTTCTGGACGCGGCCCAACTATCGACATATCACCTCTCAACACATTAATAAATTGCGGTAATTCATCTAAACTAGTCCTGCGTAAAAAAGAACCCACTTTGGTTGCCCGATTTTCACCTGCTTGCGCCCAAACTGCTCCCGTTTTTGCTTCAACATTTACCGGCATAGAACGAAACTTCAGCATATCAAACTCAACTCCATTCCAACTAACTCTGCGCTGACGATAAAATACTGGCCCGGAAGAAGATAACTTAACTACTATAGCTATAATCAATAATAACGGACTAATCAAAATTAAAACCATCAAAGCCAACATGCGATCTTCTATTGCCTTAACCCACCGATTGATCCCAATCATTGGTGAAGTTTTAATGCTAACTACAGGCACTCCTGCAATTTCAGTTACAGAATGATTCAAAAGATTAAACGTAAAAATATCTGGAACTAGACGAACCGTCACTGTACTAAAACGCAACTTATGTGAGATTTCTGCCACCCTATTCATTGCAGTTAAAGGCAAAGCTATCCAAACTTCATCTATGCAATTCTGTTTGAGATAATAATCAAGATCTTTAGGTACTGTTATTATTGGGATATCATTAACATTTTTTCTTTGATAATCCGAAGCATCATCCATAAACATATGTATGCACAAACCACTCCACAAAGCATCATTAACTGCTTGAGAAACTTTCTCGCCAATATTACCGGCGCCAATAACAACTATGCGACGCTGATTGAATCCATGTTTCCTTAAAGTTTTTAAAAAAAAGTTCAAACAACACCTAAAGGCTACTAATAAAGTCGATGCAATAATGGCGCAATAAAACATCCATATTCTAGAAAAATTTGCTCCTATTTTTAAAGAAAAAACCAGCATCATCAAACACATCATAACAACAACCAATGAGAAAAAAATGCGCTTTACGTGCTTATAAAACTGCCTGCCTCTCAATGGGTCGTACACTTTAAAACAAGAAAAAACGATGGGAACTAATAGCGCACCAAACAAAATAATTAACCGATAGCTGACATTTAACTGCAAATGACCGAATTTCACCCAAAAAGCCAATAATCCAGCAATTATCCACAAAACAACATCAAGCAAACGAACGCAAAACAACAAAGAAGCTGCATTGTCCTTGAGTAAACCTCGCCTGACCATAAGATTATCCATTGAAATAGAATTAAAATAGTGCAATTTTAATTCTATCTATTTATAATGTAAAATGTTTTTATAAAAAATTGTATAAAAATTATGCAATTTTTATACTTTGGAACTTCTTTTGTCCAAACCCACAGGAAATAAGCAAATGCAAAAAAAAGTAGCCTTGATCACCGGCATTACCGGACAAGATGGCGCATATCTTGCAGAATTTTTACTTAACAAAAACTATGAAGTACACGGTATAAAAAGAAGAACATCTTTAATAAATACCGCGCGTATCGATCATTTATACCAGGAACCGCATGAAGAAAAAAAACCATTTCACTTGCATCACGGCGATATGACTGATTCCAGCAGCTTAATCAGAATAATTCAGCAATCACAACCAGATGAAATTTATAACTTAGCAGCGCAAAGCCATGTACAAGTATCTTTTGAAAAACCAGAATATACTGCTGATTCGGACGGGATTGGAACATTACGTCTCTTAGAAGCTATTCGCATTTTAAACTTACAAGATAAAGTAAAATATTACCAAGCTTCAACTTCAGAACTTTTCGGCAAAGCTCAAGAATCTCCCCAAAAAGAAACCACACCATTTTATCCACGTTCACCATACGGAGTTGCTAAATTATATGCTTATTGGATAACTGTCAATTATCGCGAAGCTTACAACATGTTCGCCTGCAATGGAATATTATTCAATCATGAATCCCCTCTTCGCGGCGAAACATTTGTAACGAGAAAAATAACTAGAGGATTAGCCCGAATAAAACTAGGTAAACAAAAATGTTTATATATAGGAAATTTATATGCTAAACGAGATTGGGGTCACGCAAAAGATTTTGTTGAAGCGCAATGGCTAATGCTACAACAAAATCATCCAGAAGATTTTGCAATTGGTACAGGAAAACAACATTCAGTTAAAGAAATGATTAATAAGGCAGCTGAAGTAATAGATTTAAAAATTTATTGGGAAGGAGAAGGAGTCAATGAAAAAGCAATTGATGAAAAAGGAAATTGTATTGTTGCTATAGACCCAAGATATTTTCGCCCCGCAGAAGTGGAATCCTTACTATGCGATCCGACTAAAGCAAAAGAAAAATTAGGCTGGGAACCAAAAATAACATTCGAAGAATTAGTAACTGAAATGGCTCTCGCTGATTTACAAAAAGAAAGCCGTAAATAAACATGGATATAAGTAAATACAAAATTTTTGTTACTGGCGGACATGGTATGCTTGGCACAGCCCTATGTGAAAGAATGCGTGCTTTAGGAATGAAAATAATTGCACCAACCATAAAAGAATTAAACTTACTAAATTATTCAGATACGTTAACCTTTTTAAAAAAACATAAACCAAACTTTGTTTTTCATCTTGCAGCAAAAGTTGGCGGCATTCAAAATAACATTGAAAAACCAATTGAATTTTTGGTTAATAATACAACCATAAGCAATAATGTCATATTAGCATCGCAAAAAATGCAAATAAAAAACTTAATCAATATAAGCAGCGCATGCATTTACCCATCAACAAAAGAAACTTTAAGCGAAGAAGATTTTTTGTCAGGTAAACTAGAATCTAATAAAGAAGGATACGCTATCGCCAAAATTTCTGCTGTTTTGCTTTGTAATTTTATTTCACAAACAAAATCGTTCAACTATAAATCAATCGCACCATGTAATTTATATGGGCCGAACGACAACTTTTCTGATGATTCAGCTCATTTTATTCCAGCAATTATAAATAAAATTCATCTGGCCAAAATAAACCAATATCCTCACGTTTATATATGGGGAGATGGTAAATCAAAACGCGAAATCCTATTTGTTGAAGATTTGGTAGATTTTCTTGAAATGGCTTTAATAAATTGTAAAAAATTACCAAATTTAATTAATGTTGGTTCTGGTACTGATTTTGCAATATGCGATTATTATTTAACTGCAGCAAAAATAATTGGATATCAAGGTAAATTTTTATTCGACCAAACAAAACCAAATGGGATTAGAAAACGATTATTGAATTCAAACAAATCTTTGCAATTCAAATGGAAGCCAAAAACCTCGTTAGAGGAAGGAATTAAAAAAACTTATGACTTTTTTCTGCGAAAATCAACACAGGGACAGCATAAATGAAAAATTTACCTTTAGCATCCAGCACATGGGATAAAAGCGAAATCGACGCCATTATGCGTGTTATTAAAAATGATCGTTATACTATGGGAAATGCCGTACAAAAATTCGAACAAGAATTCGCAAAATATTTTGGCAGCAAATATGCGGTCATGGTTAACTCAGGATCATCAGCGAACCTTCTAGCAATTGCAGCGCTCTGCTATAAAAAAGAAAATCCACTACAAGCAGAAGATGAAATTATCGTACCTTCACTTTCGTGGTCCACAACTTATTATCCAGTACAACAATATAACATGAAATTAGTTTTTGTAGACATCAACTTAAACACTTTAAATATAGATTGCAATCTAATAGAAAATGCCATAACTAATAAAACCAAATCGATTTTAGTGCCTAACATTTTAGGTAATCCCGCCAACTTAATAAAACTAAAACAAATATGCGAAAAATACAATCTATATTTAATCGAAGATAATTGTGAATCGATGGGTTCTAAATTAAATAACAAATATACCGGAACTTACGGAATTTGCGGGACATTTAGTACTTTTTTCTCCCACCACATATCAACCATGGAAGGCGGTATGATTGTAACTGACAATGAAGAATTATATCATATCATGCTTGCAATGAGATCACACGGCTGGACCCGACATTTGCCAGAAAAAAACACCATCTATAAAAAGTCAGCTGATTCTTTTTATGAATCATTCAATTTTATTTTACCAGGATATAATATCAGACCTGTAGAAATGTCAGGAGCAATAGGAATTGAGCAGTTAAAAAAATTGGATCAACTTATAAAAATCAGGCGATCAAATGCAGCCGTATTTAAAAATTTATTTGAACACGATGATAGGTTTATTATTCAGCAAGAAAATGGACAAAGCTCATGGTTTGGTTTCTCTATGATTATTAATAATCTCTCAATAAAAAGAAATGATGTACTAAAAATATTAGATCAACACAACATAGAATTTAGACCTGTAATTTCCGGAAATATTTTACGCCACAAAGTAATAAAATATTTATCCCACAGAATTGTTGGTACACACAAAAATTCCAACACCGTGCACGATCAGGGATTCTTTATTGGCAACCATCACATCGATATACAAAAACAATTATCAGAGCTAAAACAATGTTTAAAAAAATTATAATGCTTCGCGAAAAAAGTTATATTTATCCATAACGTATTTATAAAACTTTTCACAAAAAACTTGTGGTTGATATTTTTCTGCATTTGCACGACAATTTTCTGCTTTAATTGTATTGCCCATATGTTCAAATCTTTCAACAGCATCAATCACTGATTCCGCAGTTTGATGCGGGAAAAATATACCATTTGGCTCCGCAGAATCCATGTCTTTGACTATCTCCAATGCAGCTCCTTTACCATAAGCAATTGATGGGGTACCGCAAGCCTGCGCTTCTATCATAACAATACTAAAATCATCTTCAGCGGCATAAAGAAAAGCTTTTGCCCGCTGCATATGTTCTCGCAAAATCTCAAACGGCTGGTATCCCATAACTGTTATATTGCCTGTTGCTTTCGATCGAATTTTCTTTATTTCCGGACCATCACCAATAACAACAAGTTTTTTATCAGGCATCCTCGCAAAAGCGTCTACAATTAAGTCAACCCTTTTATACGGAACTAATCTTGCAGCAGCAAGATAAAAATTTTCTTTTTCAGGATGATATTGAAATGCTTCTACATTAACGGGGGGAGCAATAACAACTGAATCGCGACGATAAGCTTTTTGAATACGTCTTTTAATAAAATCAGAAAGCGTAATAAAATAATCAACCCGATTAGCAGATAAAGCATCCCATATTCTCATTTTGTGTAAAATCTTCTTAGCTACCAGCCCCTTAATTCCTTTGGTTAAATTAGCTTCCCGTAAATACTGAAACTGGAAATCCCAAGCATATCTCATGGGAGAATATACATAACTAATATGTAGTTGATCAGGTCCCACAATAACACCTTTCGCAACAGCATGGGAACTGGAAATAATTAAATCATATTTGTTTAGATCAAATTGTTCAATCGCAAAAGGCATCAAAGGCAAATAACTTCTATACTTTGTTTTAATAAACGGCATTTTTTGCAAAAAAGATGTTGTTACCTTCTTATTTTTTATAAAATTTCTCTGCCCTTTCGGAATAAAATCAATAAGTGAAAAAATATCAGCCTCAGGAAAACAATTTAGCATTTGTTCTACAACACGTTCTGCCCCAGCATAAGTTACTAACCAATCATGTACTATTGCGACTTTCATTATAATTTTCCTTTTTTAAAATTACCTTTCATTAACCTTCTCCATTCTCTTAATACCTATATTATTTTTGCTTAACACAAAAGCAAAAATCAGCATGCCTAAAAAAACCGCTTGCGAAGCTGAAGTTGTGTTATTAACAATCAAAACAAAAAACAAAAAAGCACCAAGTAATCTTTTATAATTTACATAACAATCATCTTCCTTTACTATTAACAATTTATAATAAATAAATAATGATGCAATAAAACCAATAATTCCGTAAGAATAAATAGACACCACCGCAAATGAATCTATCGATTTATAATGCACACCAAAAAGATTGAACTTGCTTATTAATCCTGGGCCAAACCCGGTTAACCATGCTTTAGGATGTATAAGCCACTGGTGCAAAACCGTAACCCAAATAGTAAGCCTACCACTACCTCCGGTTTTTCTTACATCAGAAAAAACGTTAAATTTGGCAATTTCATGATGATACAACTCATGAGCATGCGCAGAAAAATAATACATTATCAACCCAAAAACAAAAACCATATAAACAAATAAAACAATATCACTTATTCTTTTCTTTTTTTTAAGAAAAAAAGCATATAGATACCCGAGTAATAAACCAAAAATGGCTGATCGAGAAAATGTTGACGCCAAAAACGTTAATAAAATAATTATTATAATCGACTTTAGCCAGAATTTAGCGATAGCATTGTCATCAGCTAATAATACTATTATTGCTACAGATATAAAAAAACCCACAGTGTTTGGGCCACCTAATGTATCAGATAACCCTAATCTATAATACTGATAAAAAGAAAAACCATGCGACCACGTTAAAAATAGTAAATACATAACTAAAACTATGGGGAAAAATCGCAATATTTTAGCAAGAGCATCCGATGGATAAACGCTTGCAATAAGTAAACCGCCGATAAAAACAAAAAAATATTTTAAAAATTCCGTCATAAATGACTGCTGCACTCCAAAAACTAATATCGATATCATACATATAGCTAAAAATATACTGCAAAAAATATACAAGAAAAAAATATTTAATCGTAAATCAACTAAACGAATCATGGCTATAGCTATAACCAGACATATTATTATGCTAGAAAAAAAAGCATGATAAAAAAATTTTGATGAAAAAAATATCACTAAGACCCACATCAAAACATACAATAAAGATTTTAAATCTATTGGCTTTGATAATAAATAATTCATTAATCTCAACTTCTTGAATTTTTGATAGGAATATCTTTCGATCCCCCGCACGCTGGAATAATAGCTAAAAATTTTTTATTATGCATCC
This sequence comes from Gammaproteobacteria bacterium, assembly GCA_050123375.1. GTDB lineage: Bacteria > Pseudomonadota > Gammaproteobacteria > UBA12402 > UBA12402 > JASFHF01. The sequence goes on along the minus strand of JASFHF010000027.1, from coordinate 1,920 downwards.
TTATCAACCTTTTTGGCAGGAACCCCCATAACAAAGCTTCCTGCCATAATATTTTTAGTAACCACTGATCCTGCAGCCACTAAACAATTGTCTCCAACATCAATATTTTGTATAATCACCGCACCAACACCCACATGAGTATTATTTCCAACTGTAACATTACCCGAGCAAATCACTCCTGGTGCCAGGTGCGAATTATCTCCTATACGACCATCATGATCAATTGAAGCCACGGTATTAACTATAGCATTAGTTCCAATTTTGCATCCCGACTGTATAACCGCGCCAGCCATAATCTGCGCACCTTCACCAATTTCAACATCTCTAGCTATGCATGCGCTTTTATGCACTACCGAAAAAAATTTATACCCCATCGATTTAAATTTTTTATAAATTTCTGCACGTTTTTTTGGTATGGCAGTTGAACCAATTGCATTTACCAAAAAGATTTTTTGGGGTGTAAAGCTATCCAATATCTTATCAGTTCCAATAACCTCTATATCTAAAATATTGTTTCCAATTTTATTTTCATCGGCGTCCAATATCCCTAAAATATTAACATCATCATATGACAACAAAATATCAACAACTACTTTTGCATGACCGCCGGCGCCTAAAATAAAAACTTCTTTCATCACTCAGTAACCACTTCACCTTGTTGATAATCACGATTTGCTTTTTTTCCAATCCATTGCCAATAACTTACACTCGAAATTCCTTGCGCCGCTCTCTTTAAACTTAAATTACTATGAGAAAACCGCTCCCCCTTTTTAATGGCATTTGTTGCAATAAGACGCTTCATAACCACATCTTTGTTTTGTAATTCTCTTTTAGACGGGCGCTTCACACCATTACCCAGTGATTTTTCAACCTGCCGAATACTTTTAACCATTTCGGCTAATTCCTTTGGATTCAAAGATGCTTTGTGATCTGGCCCAGGAAGGTCTTTATCTAAGGTAAAATGCTTTTCAATCACAGCTGCACCTTTAGCAACCGCTGCGATTGGCACAGCAATCCCGGCTGTATGATCGGAAAATCCAACCAATAAATCAAAAGCTCGCCTCATGGTTTCAATAACATTGAGATTAACCTCAGAAAAAGATGCGGGATAATCAGTAGTACAATGTAATAATGTAACATTTTTGTTTAGCAACTCTTGAGACTCTTTACGAAAATAAGCTTGATAACAATCATTCAATGATTCAGGAAAGCTGTCATATAAAAACCCAAAAGCCAAAACAGCCAAGGCATTTTCAACATCGGATAAAACAGACATTCCAGTTGATAAAATAATTTTTTTATGCCATTGCGCCGCTTGTAATAATAATGGCCAGTTGGTTATTTCACCTGAACCAAATTTAATTGTCTCCAACCCAAATTCATTTGCCAACAAATCCAAACTTTCTAAATCAAATGCTGAAGACAAAAATTCAATACTGTGCTGCTGGCAATAATCAATCAGCTCGCGATGCTCATCCAGGCTTAATTCATATTTTTTCAACATATCATATTGAGATTCACCTTGCTTGGAAATTTGTTGCTGGTATGAGGCTTTGGGCGTGTTCCTGACGACTAAATTATCAGTCTTGTATGTTTGAAACTTTACAACATCCACGCCAGAAGCAACGGCAATATCAACTAATTGCTTTGCCAACTCAACTGAGCCGTTATGATTTACTCCAGCTTCTGCAATAATTTTAACTGGCTGCATTTATACGTCCTTCAACACCGATCCACACGTTAAAGCGCACATTATATACAGTTAACCTTTATATGAAAAGATCTATTGTGCTTTTGTAACGGCAATTTTAAAATGTCCCGATTGAGCAATTTAGAAATGTCCCCTTTTTTGTTTAAATTGACTTCTTTAAAAATAATAAAGGAGTCCAAAAATGGGGAATTTGCTAACCATGAGTCAAA
>JASFHF010000026.1:0-29781 GCA_050123375.1 Gammaproteobacteria bacterium | reverse complement strand
TCAGATCTTATCATAAGAATTAAGCATTACTATAATTGATAGAATTTACCACAATGGTTTATTCTATAATCGGAGGGGGACATTTCTAATTTGGAGAACTAAAGGACATTTCTATTTTGGTTTGACACTTAACTACCAAGCGCTTGCTCATTTTAAAAAATGTGCTATACTTGTAATATTTGTAATACAAGTAAAACACCATTGGAAATTAAAATGATCACTGTAAGATTGCCTAAAAAACTAGAAAATCGACTTAAAACCCTAGCAAGCAAAACTGGCAGAACAAAAACGTACTACATAATAAAAGCTATAGAGCGGTTTCTTGAAGATCGGGAAGATTATTTGCTAGCTGTCGCCGTCTTAGAAGAAAAAAACCCCTCTATATCATTAGAAGAGGTAATTAAAAAACTTGATTTGGAAAGTTAGAATCGACACGCATGCAGTTAAACAACTTAAAAAACTTGATAAACCTATACAAAAGAAAATTATAAATTTTCTAAATAACAAGATATCAGGATGTAACAATCCTCGCTACCTAGGAAAACCTTTAAAAGGCAAACTATCAGGATTGTGGAGATATAGACTCGGAGATTATCGAATTATTTGTAAAATACAAGATTATAAAGTTACCGTACTTGTACTTAATATAAAACACCGTAAAAATATTTACAAAATTTAATAGCTCACGCCTCGCCTAATTACTACGCTTGTAATTAATATTACCACCTTTCTTCGTCCTGCTCATAACTTAAAATATCGCCAGGCTGACAAGCAAGCGACTTGCAAATAGCATCTAAAGTAGATAAACGAATCGCCTTGGATTTTCCATTCTTCAAAATCGATAAGTTTTGCTCAGTAATACCAATTATCTTGGCTAACTCGCTTGAACGCATTTTGCGCTGTAACAATAATAAATCTAAATTAATAATAATAGCCATAGTTATCCCTCCGCATAATACATGCTACACCTGTTTTATCGTTTTTCAATAAAAAATTATTGGAATTTAATAAAAACTGGCTGTTAAATAAGAAGCTATTCGAACTTTGGACTACGAGATAATAATTCGACCACTGCATCACGTAATTGAATTTTGCCACTTAGAATTCGGCCAACTTGCTGACAAATCGGCATTTCAACTTTATACTTTTTCGCCAAACAAAGAACCTGATCAACAGTGTTAATTCCCTCAACTACTTGACCAATCTCCTGCATTGCTGCGTCTACTGACTGGCCTTTCGCAATCGCCAACCCTAAACGCCGATTACGCGATTGATTATCTGTGCAAGTTAATACCAAATCCCCTAAGCCGGATAAACCCATAAACGTACGCGATTCCGCTTTCATAGCTAAACCTAATCGCATAATTTCGGCTAAACCGCGCGTAACTAATGCGCTTTTCGCATTTGCCCCATAATGAAGGCCGTCACTTGCACCAACTGCAATTGCAATAACATTTTTAATTGCACCCCCAAGCTGCACTCCAATTATGTCTTTACTCATGTAAACGCGAAACGCGTGATGATTAAACCGCTTAACTAAATCCCGCACAAAATCTTCATCATTAGAAGCAGCCACTACAGCAGTAGGTAATCCTTGTGCAACTTCCCGCGCAAACGAAGGCCCTGATATTACTGCAATCGGACGCTCGCCCAAATGTTCGATGACTAACTCATGCAATAATCGGCAAGATTCATGATCAATTCCTTTAGTTGCCCACGCTATACGAATATCAGCGCTGATCAACGGTTTTAAAACTAATAAAGTTTGATAAAAGGCAAAACTAGGAACAACTATCAAAATATCCTGAACATCTTTGACCGCCGATTCCATATCCCCCATGACCATTACATTATCTGGTAATTTAAAACCAGAAAGATAACGCTGATTACTGCGATCACGCTGCAGCGCAACCACCTGATCAGTATCAAATTCCCACAAATTCACACTTTGTCTATTCTGTGCTAAATGAATAGCCAATGCTGTGCCCCATGAACCAGCACCAAGAATAGCTATGGGAGATAATTGCATTTTAATGTTTTACCTCTTCCTGAGATTGAGCTTCAGCAACTTTACCTTCGGCTTTTTGCTGCAAATATAAAACATCAAAGTTTACCGGCGCCAAATTTAATGGCGGAAAACTTGCTTTAACTGTAATGTCCGAAACTACTTCACGCGCATAAGGAAATAATACCGTAGGACAATAAGCATTAAGTATCTGATCAGTCTGATTTTCGTCAAAACCAGCTAAAAAGAAAATTCCTGCCTGATGTACCTCGGCCAAAAATGCGGTTTTTTCTCCCATTTTTGCAGTAATAGTAACTTCTAAAACTATTTCATAAACATTCTCTTCTAATTGATTATTTTTAATATTTAAATCAATCGTAAGCTCTGGACGCCATTCCTCACGAAAAATTTTTGGCGCTGCAGGTGACTCCAACGACAAATCTTTAACATAAATACGCTGTATTTCTAATTGTTGTTTATTACTTTCTTTGGTTTCTTGTTGCACCATTCTTTTATCCCCTTGAAGATACCAATCTCACCTCAAGAAGCCGGATTTACCACATATTGTCATACCGCGGCTTGACCGCGGTATCCAGGAAAATCTATTAAACAGCCTGGATCCCGCGGTCAACTAACAAGGCCGCGGGATGACATCAGTTTTTAAATCTGGCATCTTCGTTGGCGATTGATATAGTTATTTTTCCACCGGCAGATTTGCTTCTCGCCAAGCACGCATACCACCACCCAAGACACTAACATTAATAAACCCATTTTTAACAAAAAGCTTAGTAGCCTGCAACGATTGTTGACCAGATGCCAACACTAAGATGATTGGTTTATGTTGATATTTATTTAATGTAGTAATTTTTTGTTTTAATTCGTTTATCGGAATATTTATTGCATTAATAATATGGCCTTGCTTAAAAGATGAACAATCACGCAAATCAATCATCATCGCATTATCATGATTTATTAATTGCACCGCTTTTTGCGCAGAAGTACGTTTTGGACCAACGCCTTTTGCTCCCAACTCATAGATTGCAATTGCTAAAATAATTATTAGCAGCAATAAACTCAGCCCCCAATGTTGAGTAAAAAAAGCAACATATTGTTCCATAAACACTAACCTCTTAAATTCAAATGCAATCATTATCCTAGAAAAACCAATCTTTGCCAAATGTTATTTGCCAATATCACGCGAACATCGATTTTTTGTAAAGTATTAGGTAAGATATATAAATTAAGGCTCCAGTTTCGCAACTGCGAAACTTGTGAAGGAAGAAAAAATGCCTAGAATCATCATTGTAATATTGTCTGGCTTGCTGCTGATTTCTGCGGTTGCACACGCAAATTATGGAAGACGTTTGTGTGGAAGACGTGGTTATGTATGTATTCGCGCCAAAGCTGGTGATAGCTGGTCAAGATTATTTCCCAATCGACGCGAACAACAAATTGTTAGACGTATCAACCGCACCAACACTAGATTGCGCCGCGGCATGATTATTGCCGTTCCAAAAAACCTATATTCAATCAGCCACATGGAGGTTTCTCCATTCCCACACCAAATCGAACCCAGGGGACGCAGAATTTTATTAATTAATCTCAGATTACAAGCCTTCGGTGCTTATGATGAATATGGTCGTTTATTACATTGGGGGCCAGTATCTGCCGGCAAAGGTTGGTGTCCGGATGTGGGACGCAGATGCGGCACCCCGCGAGGAATATTTTCAATTCATTCAAAAGGCGGACCAGGCTGCGTTTCTTCAAAATATCCAGTTGGCAGAGGCGGCGCACCAATGCCATATTGTATGTTTTTCTATAAAGGATTTGCGATGCACGGCAGTTTTTTACCTGGATATCATGCTAGCCACGGCTGCATCCGCATGTTCACTGAAGATGCCAGATGGCTCAATCGCCACTTCACTCGCCGCGGCCGCGGAGGCACACTGGTTATCATTCGATAAAAGCCATCATGTTTCCCTCTGTATATATTTATGACACACAAATTTATTAAGGTTTTCCTGGTTTTAAAGCGATATTTTTGGGTATAATCAGTGCTTAATTAATCTAATGTAAGAGGTTAAATCATGTGTTTTTTAAAAACAACCATACGAAAATTAAAAAAACTATTCTGTTATTTTTGCCTATCAAGTGGAATTTTATTTTTAACTATGGCAAATGCTTATGCATCAGCCACTGGTTTACCATGGGAAGGACCGCTAGAAAAAATTTTAGATTCATTAACTGGTCCGGTTGCTAAAATTTTAGGAGTTCTTGCTATCGTAATTGCTGGTTTTGGTATTGCTTTCGGCGAAGCCGGCAGCGGCATGCGGCGAGTTTTTCAAGTAGTGCTGGGATTATCAATTGCATTTACCGCATCTACTTTGGTAGTAACTTTGTTTGGTTTTTCCGGCGGCACAGTTTTTTGAGCTACTGCCAAGCGTGAAAGTTATATTTTAATAATTTTAGGTAATAATTAAATGCCAACCCCAGGATATCGAATTAAATTACATAATTCTTTAGTATTGCCTGTAATGCTGATGGGCGTTCCCAGACGCTTTGCAATTTTAAACTGGACGGCTTGTGCAGCATTATTACTGGGTCTGCATATATTGTATATTTTGCCTATCAGCTTAATCATTCACATTGCAGCAGTATTTTGTGCTAAACGTGACCCGCATTTTTTTGATGTGTTTATTAGACATTTAAGACATAAAAAATATTATGAATAACTCATGAAAATAACCGAATACAAAAAACATCCTGATAGATTAGCTGATTTATTACCATGGGCAGCTCTAATTGCTCCTGGCATTGTTTTAAATAAAGATGGTTCACTACAACGTACCTTAAGTTTTCGCGGACCAGATTTAGCTTCATCAACTGAACCACAATTAGTTTCGATTACCGCTCGTTTAAATAACGCTTTAAAAAGATTCGGTTCCGGCTGGACCATGTATATAGAAGCTAGACGTCAACCATATACTTCTTATCCTGCAACATCCAGTTTTCCTGATCCAGTAAGTTGGCTAGTCGATGCAGAAAGACGAGATCGTTTTGAACATAGCGGCATTAGCTTTGAAAGTTATTATTATTTAACTTTGCAATATTTACCACCAGAAGAAACTACAACAAAGATATCAAAATTGTTTGTCACCAAAACAAACAACGCTGCACAAACAAACAAAACTGCTCAACAAGAAAGTTTAGATTTTTTTCAAATCGCCACGCAACGATTTTATAATATCTTACAAGATTTCATGTTTGAAGTTGCTTTTTTAAATGACGATGAAACTTTAACTTATTTGCATTCCACTATATCTACTAAAAATCACATAATTAAAGCTCCTGAAATTCCAATGTACTTAGATGCATTTCTCGCCGATACCCCGTTAATTACTGGAATTTCTCCACAATTAGGTGATTATCACATAAAAACTATTTCAGTGTTAGGATTTCCTTTTGCAACACAACCAGCATTATTGGATCAGTTAAATCAATTATCAATTAATTATCGCTGGATGACGCGATTCATTCCGTTAGATAAATTAGAAGCAGAAAAACAATTAAAACGCTACAAACAAAAATGGTTTGCTAAACGTAAAGGTATGCTGAATTTACTGCAAGAAGTCTTTACCAAAAGCGAAAGTCAATTATTAGATACTGCATCAGTGGAAAAAACTAAAGACGCAGACGAAGCGCTCAAAGAATTAGCTGAAGATTATGTATCCTTTGGTTATTATACTGCTACCGTTACTGTAATGGACAAAAACCTGGAAAAAGCTACTGCAATGCGCCATGAAGTTGAAAAAATTATTAATAGTTTGGGTTTTACCACCATTGCAGAAACATTTAATGCAGTAGAAGCCTGGTTATCTTCTCTGCCAGGACAAGCTTATGCCAACGTACGCAAACCAATACTGCATACTTTAAATCTTGCACATTTAATGCCGTTCTCAGCTACCTGGTCAGGACAAAAACAAGATTATCATTTACAAGCATCCTCTTTAATGTATGTACATACTCACGGCAGAACACCATTCAGATTTACATTACATATCGGCGATGTTGGCCATACTATGATTATAGGACCAACAGGATCTGGTAAATCAGTTCTATTAACTACTTTAGCACTACAATTTAGACGCTACAAAAACGCGCAAGTTTTTGTATTTGACAAAGGCGGCAGTTTTCTTGCAACCACTATCGGAGTTGATGGCGGTTATTATGAATTAGGAAAACGCGACCAACAAAACAAACAATATTTAGAATTTCAGCCTTTAGCCAATATTGATGATGAAGCTGAAAAAATCTGGGCTGCTGAATGGCTTTTAGGCTTATTAATTAACGAAGAAATTACTATAAATCCTGAAGTAAAAAGCGCGATTTGGGAAGCATTAAGCTCACTGGCACAAATGCCAAAACATCAACACACTTTAACCGGACTATGTGCTTTAGTACAAAATCAAATGATTAGAGATGCATTATCCACTTATACCGTTTCCGGACCATTTGGACATATTTTAGATGCGGAACATGAAATAGAATGCGGTAACTCATTGCAATGCTATGAAATGGAAGAATTAATGACTATGCCAAGTATTATCGCACCAATCTTAAGTTATTTATTTCATCGCCTAGAAAAACGTTTTACTGGAGCACCTACTCTATTAGTTTTAGATGAAGCATGGCTGTTTTTAGACCATCCGATTTTTGCCAGCAAAGTCCGCAATTGGCTAAAAAGCTTGCGTAAAAAAAATGTCAGCGTGGTATTTGCAACCCAATCCGTAGACGATATTATTAAATCAAATATCGCATCTGCATTACTGGAAGCCTGCCCTGCACGCATTCTATTACCGAATGACCGCACACTTGAACCGCAAATTAAAACAGCATATGAAAAACTAGGTTTAAACGAACAACAATTATCAATTTTAGCAACTGCCATCCCAAAAAAACAATATTATTACACATCACGACTCGGCAATCGCTTATTTGATTTGGAATTGGGGCCGGTTGCTATGTCATTTTGCGCAGCAAGTACACCAAAAGATCAACAAATTGTAAAAGAAATTATTGCAAAACATGGAAGAAAAAATTTTCTTCCCAATTATTTATCCAGGAAAAATTTAAACTGGGCTTGGGAAATTGTTACAAGTAGAGAGGTTTAGATATGACCAAACAGAATAAAAAATTTAACCAGGCAACGCCGCAATATAAATCACCCGATGCGGAAACACCTTATATGCGCGCACGCCTTGAATGGAGCGATCGATTCGGCAGTTTGTCGGCACAAGCATCTAACTGGCGCCTAATCGCAATTTTATCGATGATAGGCGTGTTGGTGCTATTACTTTTATTAGGAATTAGTCTAAGCATTAACAAAAATAAAGTATTTGTTGCAGAAGTTGCTAATTCTGGCAGAGTAGTAAATATTGTGCCGTTAGTAACTCGTTATCAGCCAACTAAAGCACAAGAAGAATATTTCATTAGTCATTTCATAAAATTAATACGCGAATTACCTTTGGATCCTGTGGTAGCCAAACAAAACTGGCTTGCTGCATATAAATTTTTAACCCAAAACAGTTCTAAAATTCTAAGTAACTATTTGCAAAAAAATAATCCGGTAGCACTCCTGGGCAAAAAAACCATTGTGGTAAACATTACCGATATTAACCCTATCAGTAATAATACGTTTCAAATGGATTGGGCTGAAACTACCACGGATGTTAGCGATCAAAATACACAACAACAAAAATATAGTGGGGTATTTACCATCGCAATAAAACAACCAACATCACAAAAAAGCATCTTGCAAAATCCGCTGGGACTTTATATAGTTGATTTCAATATTTCACGACGGGAAGCATAAAATGAAAAACACTGTCACCATTTTTTCGAGCATCGCCGCAATCGCTGCTCTGACATTTAACTGTGCTTTAGCCAATTCAGTTAAACACACTAACATCACAGTTAGAAAATTACCATCGCATAAATATTCACGTACAATTGGTGTTTCTGCAGTAAACAGGGCTAACAGACAAGCGCTGCGCTTACCTAAATCAACTTCTTACGTTGATTCCATTATGAGTTTTTCCTATATGCCTGGAGCGTTGTATAAAATTTATTGCGCACCGCTAAGCGTAACCGACCTACAATTCCAGCCCGGCGAAAACATTATATCCGTTGCAGCTGGCGACACTTATCGCTGGGAAGTATCTAAAACTTACAGCGGATCATCATCTGATAAAATGGAACATCTGTTAATTAAACCAACTGAAAGCAACTTAACTAATAGCTTAGTAGTCACTACAAACCTTAGAACATATCATTTGTCATTACATTCAACATACCATACGTACATGGCGGTGGTTACCTGGCATTATCCAAGCAGCCACAGTTTCGTAAAAAGATACCGCAGCTTGACCTCAAAGAACCGTCTTGACGGTTTACGCTTAGCCAACTTAAATTTCAACTATAAATTAACCATGACTAAAGGTAACAAACCGCCAAATTGGTCTCCAATTGAAGTTTTTAATGACGGACAAAAAACTTATATTCAGTTTCCAAAAAACATGCAGATAGCCCCGACTTTATTTTTAGGTGATAAAGAAAACGTCAAAGCTGCCAATTACCGAGTTAAAGGCAATTATTATATTATCGACAGTGTGGTTTATCAGGCACAATTATGCTTAGGCGAAAAAAATTCACCAATTATACAAATCACTTATAACGGCAATTAATATGCGTGAAGATGATAAACATAAATCAGAACCATTTACTTTGCGAGTAAAACCACAAAGTACGATAAGAATTAATCGCGGTCTGGTTTTTTGCCTGATAATTATAGGAGCACTGTTTTTCTGCTGGGTTATTTTTAGCATTTTTCAAACGCCAACCACAAAGCGAAAACAAACCTCAACTAATTTGACTGTAAAAAACAGTGATATAAATAATGCCAAAGATGCTGACGATACCTTAAAACAATTACCTAAAAATTATTCTGACATAGCTGCTATTAAAAAATATCTAATTAGTTCAGCTAAACCAGTCATCCCTCCTGAAATAGAAAAAGAAATTGAAGATTTAAAGAATCAACAAGCATTTTTACAGCAAAGAATTGCAGATCTTCTGCAGCACCAATTAGTACGTTCACAATCAGTAGACACACAAAGAATAAAACAAGCAAACACCAGCGGCATATTTTTTGCCGGAGCTACCCCACCTAATGAACATCTTCCAAAACCCTCAGATGACCAGCAGTCCTCTAAAACATCAGTCACACAAAACTCAACACTATCATCTGATAAACAAAGCGCTTATAACGCCCAAAACATGCAAGCACAAAAAATGGCTTTTTTACAAAGCTCCGATAAAGATGAAGATGTCTATGACAAACATCCATTATTAAAGCCCATTTCTCCTTATGAAGTTCAAGCTGGAACCATTATTCCAGCCGAATTAATTACAGCAATTAATACTACTTTACCAGGATCGGTAATCGCACAAATAAGACAAAATGTATTTGATACCGTTAGCGGCAGCTTTTTGCTTATCCCAAAAGGATCAAAATTACTTGGCGAATATCAATCAGTCATCGCTTATGGGCAAGAACGCGTATTAATTGCATTCACAAGAATTATTAGACCAGATGGGTCTTCAATTCAATTAGATAAATATGTCGGTACTGATGTTACAGGACAATCAGGAATGAAAGGAAATGTCGATAATCATTGGGGCAGAGTGTTGGGTGCTGCAACATTATCAACATTATTAAGTGTCGGTGCAGGCGTTGCTGCAGATAACAATTATAACAATGGAAATCCGTATTGGCGAAGCTCTCGGCAAAATGCTATATTAGGAGGAGCATCAAGCATATCACAAACAGGAACACAACTTACAGAACAAGCAATGAATATCCAACCTACTTTAACTATCCCCATTGGCTATGAATTTAATGTGATTGTCAAAAAAGATATGATAATGGAACCATACCTTTATAAACAGGAAGATTTTAATGAGTAAAAAAACATTTTATAATGGTGATAACCAAGGTTGATGAAAAATGTTAGATCCAAGTGCAATTTCGCTGGTACAAACAACTTTTATTTCTCATATCAACCACGCATTCGGTTCAGTTACTCATTATGCTGTAAATTTATTATTTATTTTCGCTACCTTCGAAGTAGTTATTTTTGGATTATTATACGCGTTTGGTCAAAATTCTTCATGGGACGAATTATTTTTTAAAGTTATTAAAATTGGTTTGATTTTTTTTCTCATCCAAAATTATGCCTGGTTATTAAGTGAAATTATCAATAGCTTTGCGCAAATTGGCGGCCTAGTCGCCGATACTCACAACCTGAGCAAATATATCTTTAACCCGGCATTAATCTGGCAAGTAGGTTATAATGTTGGACTTGGGTTGTTACAAATAGCAACAACCAGTAATACTTTTGGTTTAGTAATTTTGCTATCTACTTTAGGATTCGGCATTTTATTGGTGTTTGGTTTATTAGGCATTCAAATTGTAGTGCAATTAGCGGGATTTTATTTGGTATCATTAATATCCTTAATTATGCTGCCGCTTGGTATTTTTAAACCCAGCGCTGATATGTTTGACCGCTCAGTACAAGCCGTGTTAAAAGCAGGTGTTAGAGTCGCTGTTCTAATTATGGTAATTGGCAGTGTTATTGCAACATGGAATTCATTCAACTTAACCGATCCAAATATCAGTTACAACATTAATAAAATACTAGGTTTATTCTTTACTTCACTTTTATTTCTTTACTTAGCCATAAAATTACCTGCATATGCTGCAAATGCAATTGGTTCATTCAAAATTAATTCTTCCAATAGAAACGTCAGCATGAATAAAATCGACATGCCCGCATTTCAAAATAACTTAACAACATCATCAAGTTTCGAACCAGCATCGATGCAAGCAGCTACAACCATTGAACCCGCAGCTCGACTAAACAATGGAATAAACCATAACGCATCTAATACTAGCGGAAGCACAGTTATTCAAACACAAGCTGCTTCCGGCATTACTTCATCTGGCAGCGGACTACAATCTGGTCAAAATTCTGCAGGGTTACATTCTGCCAGCGCAATTGGTAAAAGAAGCACCATTACCAAAAGTATTTCTGATGAAACTTTAAAAAAAATCACTGCTTCCTTTACCAAAGCAATGCAACAAGGGAAAAAGTAGTGCAAATTAAGTTACGGAAAGCTTCCTTATATATCTTAGCAGTAATACTTGTATTAGTAATATTACAACATAATTTAATCCGCTTAAAAAAACGTGGATTTTTGCTTACTTATCAAGTAACTGCCAGCATGCCAAAAGGTTTTTATTTCATAAAACCAAGCCAACACTTTCATCGCAGAGATATTGTGTTATTCAAACCGCCAGAAAAGTTCCTGCATTTTTTACTGCAAAAAAAATGGCTGCCAAAAAATGGATTAATGCTAAAATATGTTGTTGGTATTCCAGGAGATTATGTTTGCCAAAACAAAAAGTGGATATATATTAACAACCAAAAAATTGCGCCAATATACCAGGAATACAAACCTGGTAAAAAGCTGCCAAACAACTGTTTTTGCGGCAAATTAAAAAAACACCAATACCTATTAATGAGCACTAAATTAAAAAATTCTTTCGACGGACGCTATTTTGGCCCGGTAAATGATGATAGAATAATAGGTAAAGCTAAATTTTTATTAAAAGTAGGCGGGTCGTGAGTTTTACAATAGTTACGAGGTAATAGCTAAATTCTTTAAGGGACGGAGCTTTACATGATTACAAAGTAACAAACAAGGCATTGTAATTATGTAAAGCTCGCGTCCCGCGTTATTTATTACCTTGTAATCATGCAAAGCTCCGACCCCCTACAGATTTTATTTTATTAAACAATCTGCGCAAGATTACTTATGAACCAAAAATCTGCACAACGACACCTCGATATGCTATCCACATCATTTGGCAACGATATTAAAAAATTGATGGCAGACGATGATGTCATCGAAATAATGGTTAATCCAGATGGAAAATTATGGGTTGACTCATTAACTCGCGGCAAATATTACACTGAAATTATCTTCACTGCTAATCAAGTAGCAAACATGATCAAACTAGTCGCAACTCACAGACAAATGATTGCCAATCAAGATCACCCGGAAGTTGCTTGCGAATTACCTGAATCCGGTGCGCGCTTTCAAGGCTGGCTCCCCCCAGTTGTTGATCAACCCAGTTTCACCATGCGTAAAAAAGCTATTCGTATATTTACTTTAGATGACTATGTGAACGCAAAAAGCTTGACTGCTAAACAAGCAGAAACAATAAAACAAGCAATAAAAAATAGAAAAAATATTTTGATCGCAGGCAGTACCGCTTCGGGTAAAACCACCTTTGCAAATGCACTATTGAACGAACTAAAAAACAGCAACGAAAGAATTATTGTGTTAGAAGATTTACCTGAATTACAAGTTAATGTGGATGACTGTATTAAACTGCGAACTTCAAATACTGTATCAATGCACGATTTAGTTAAAGGATCATTGCGAATGCGGCCAGACCGTATTATTGTTGGCGAAGTACGCGATGGAGCTGCACTAGAATTATTAAAGGCTTGGAATACCGGTCATCCTGGAGGCATTTGTACTATCCACTCCAACAGTTTAAAATCAACTTTATCCCGAATCGAAGATTTAGTTCAAGAAGCAGTAACCATTGTACCAACCCGGTTAATCAAAGAAGCTATTAATTATATCGTATATATGCACCGCTGCAAAAATAATCAATATAAAGTTGAAAATATCAGTTCATATAATGATTTGACTTAATAGATATTGTACTACTACTTTAGACTTGATATTATTAACACACTTTTTACAAAAATAGTAACCAAGGAAGATTCTAAATTATGAAACAAATTTTTTTATTTACAATTTACGCTGTTTTATTTTTAACTACAAGTACACTTTCTGCTGCCTCTAAACCTTTAGTAAACATTAACTCAACTACAACACCAACATGGCTGGTACCTACAGCTCTAGTAGGCTCTTCTGCTGTGGTTGGAGGATATTATCTATTTAAACATAACAAGGATCAAAATAACGGGGGAGGCGGCGGCGGGTCAACCACATCACACCTATATGTCAGTGTAGGTTATTCTGGGACTATATTAACCAGCTCTGATAAAGGTGTAACATGGATATCACGAACCAGCGGAACTACTAACGATCTGAATAGTGTTGCATACAGCAGTAGTCAAACTCTATGGATTGCAGTTGGAGAAAGTGGCATTATATTAACCAGCCCTGATGGCATCACATGGACATCACGAACCAGCGGAACTGCTAACAATCTGTATAATGTTGCATACAGCAGTAGTCAAGACCTATGGGTCGCAGTTGGATATAGCGGCACTATATTAACCAGCCCTGATGGTACTACATGGACATCACGAACCAGCGGAACTGCTAACCTTCTGAGTAATGTTGCATACAGCAGTGGTCAAGACCTATGGGTCGTGGTTGGAGATAGCGGCACTATATTAACCAGTCCTGATGGCACTACATGGACATCACGAACCAGCGGAACCATTAACTCTCTAGTTGGTATTACATACAGCAGCAATCAAGACCTGCTAATCACAGTCGGAATGCTAGTTAATATATTAACTAGCTCTAATGGTATCACATGGACCGCACAAGCCGGTGGAACCACAAATGCTCTATATAATATCGCATATAGCAGCAGCCCAAGTAAATGGATTGCGGTTGGAGGTTCTGGTGCTATATTAACCAGCAATTATGGAATCACATGGACCACACAAACTAGTGGAACCACAAATTCTCTGGATAGTATCGCATACAGCAGCAGCCAAAATCAATTTATTATAGTTGGACAAAGTGGCACTATATTAACCAGTTCTGATGGTACTACATGGACCGCACAAACTAGCGGAACCAGTAGATTTTTAGGTGGTGTTGCTACAGACAGCTAACTATTCAATTTTCTAAACAACACCCCCTCACCCCTGGACGCGAGTAACTTTTACTACATTATTTAACTGCCGAATACGACGTATCACTTGTACAAGCTGATCGCGATTTTGCACTGTAATAACCACATTGATCTGCTGGTAATATGCATCACGCTGCATCATATGCGCTGTACTTATATTTGAATCAACTTCAGCAATTGCAAGCGCAATACTTGCCAAAGCGCCGCGCTGATTAGAAATTTCAATATAAAGTTCTGTTTCAAAATCACCACGCACTTCATCTGCCCAACGCAATGGTACACATTTATCTGGCTGATTATTCAATTCAATTAAATTTTTACACCTGGCATTATGCACCACTAAACCGTGTCCCGCAGTCAAAACCCCTGAAATTGGATCACCAGGAATTGGATAACAACATTTAGCAAAACTAATTACCATTCCTTCTGAACCTTTAATACTTAGGGGTTCGGCTTGAACCCGATTAGTCCCAACTTCTCCAATTTTAAATTCTTCGGTATTTAATAAACGCTGCGCCACCAATTGAGCAAACTGATTCCCTAAACCAATCGCTTTGTATAAAGCATCTTCAGTTTTGTAATTAGATTGCCGTAATACTTTTTGCATATTTTCCACAGGAATTTCAGAAAGATTAGTATTCTGCATTTCTAATACATTTTCCAATAATCTGTGCCCTAATTTAATTGCTTCAGCACCTTGCTGATTTTTTAAATAGTTACGAATACAGCTGCGCGCTTTTCCGGTAACTACAAAATCAAGCCAATTAGGCTTTGGTGTGGCATTAGGTGAAGTAATGATTTCTATTTTCTGACCATTAATTAATTGCGTACTTAAAGGTGACGAACGTCCATCAATATTAACTGCCATACAAGTATCACCAATATCAGAATGCACTGCATAAGCAAAATCAACTGGTGTTGCGCCATTAGGCAACTCCATTATTTCACCTTGCGGAGTAAACACATAAATTGCATCAGGAAATAAATCGGTTTTAACATTCTCAATAAATTCTAATGAATCACCCGCATTTTGCTGAATTTCCAATAATTCCTGAATCCAAGCTCTAGCGCGCAATTGTGCCTGACTAGCAGCGCCCCCGCTTTTTGATTTGTACAACCAATGTGCCGCAATTCCGCTTTCAGCCATTTTATTCATTTCTTCAGTACGAATCTGAATTTCAATCGGTACACCATACGGCCCAAATAAAACTGTATGTAATGACTGGTAACCATTAACTTTCGGGATCGCAATATAATCTTTAAATTTTTCCGGTACAGGTTTATATAAATTATGCAGCACACCTAAAGCACGATAACAATCACCTGCCGTTTTAAACACCACGCGAAATGCATAAATATCCATAACTTCAGAAAATTTTAATTTCTTTTCCTTCATCTTTTTATAAATACTATAAATATGTTTTTCGCGCCCCCATAATTTAAAATGTTTTAATTTAGCTTTTTTTAATGCATCATTTAAAGTCGAATGAATAATGCCTAATAATTCTTTACGATTGCCGCGAGATCTTTTAATTGCAGCATTTAAAATTGTATACCGCCATGGATGCAACATTGCAAATGACCGATTTTCAAACTCAAGTCTAAAATTATTCATTCCCAAACGATTAGCAATCGGTGCATAAATTTCCAGAGTTTCTTTGGCAATACGCTGGCGTTTTTCCAGCGGTAAATGTTCCAGGGTACGCATATTATGTAAACGATCAGCAAGTTTAATCAAAATAACACGAATATCACCCACCATCGCAATAACCATTTTGCGAAAATTTTCTGCTTGAGCTTTAGCACGTGATTCAAATTGAATTTGTTCTAATTTACTAACTCCATCAACTAATTTAGCAACTTCTGGACCAAAATGTTCTTCTAACGTTTGTTTATCAATTCCAGTATCTTCAATAGTATCGTGTAGAATTGCCGCGATAATACTTGGTGAATCAAGCCGCATATCTGCAAGAATGCTGCCAACGGCTATTGGGTGGGTAATATAAGGCTTGCCAGAAATACGGGTTTGTTGTTTATGTGCAGTTTCAGCAAATAAAAAAGCCTGACGAATATTTTTGATTTCTTTTTTAGGTAAATAAGAACGTAATTTTTTCTGTAATTGCAAAAATTCCGACATTAGAACGCTCCTGGGTGTCAAACACCCTTAGGTGTCTGACATCTTTGATTGCTTTGATGTTCCTTCCTCAAGAACCCCATCAGCAATTTCGCGCAAAGCAACAACCGTAGGTTTATCATTATCCCAAGGCACAGCTGCTTCTGCGCCCCGCTCTAAATTACGTGCTCTTTTTGCAGCACGCATAATCAACTTAAACCGGTTATTTTCTTTTTTTAAACAATCTTCTACTGTTAGTCTTGCCATCTTTAGCTCCTATTAGTTAAAATTCACAACGTAGCGGGGTCAGGTCTTGAATTTTACACGTTAATTTAAAACTCAAAACTTGACTTTGCTATTTCTATCCACTAAGTCAAAGCCTAAAATTCAAGACCTGACCCCAATTAATTTGATATCAACTCTTCTAACAAATCTTTTAATTCTTGCTCACGCGTATCCTCACGGCAACGCCTGGCTAAAACAATCGACTTTAATGCAGTCAATGCATCATCAAATTTATCATTTACTACCAAGTAATTATATTCATAATAGTGCGAAATTTCATGACTTGCAGCTTTTAATCGTTGATTTATTACTACTATCTCATCTTGATTACGCCCAATGATTCTGCGTTTTAATTCTGCCTTAGACGGCGGCAAAATAAAAATACTTATAACATTTGCTATATTTTTTCGTGCCTGGCGCGCGCCTTGCCAATCAATTTCTAAAATAATATCAATCCCTTGATCCAGTTTTTTTTGCACCTCGGTTTTTGAAGTACCATAATGCTTGCCGAAAACCGTCGCATATTCTAAAAATTCTCCATCTGCAATCATTCTATCAAATTGTTGCTGTGTAACAAAATGATAATCCTTGCCTTCCTTTTCACTTGATCTTTTCGGTCTGGTAGTATACGACACCGAAACTTCCAAACTTTTAAACGATCTTACCAAAGCATTTACCAAACTAGTTTTACCTGTTCCAGAAGCCGCAGAAATGATATATAGTGTTCCCGCCATTATTTCGCCTTCTCTATATTCTGCATGTATTCTTTAACGCCTTGCTCTACTGACTTAAACTTAATTTTACATCCAGCTTTTCGTAATTTGGTAAGATCTGCCTGAGTAAAACTTTGATAATAGCCTTTAAGTTCTTCTGGAAACGGAATATACTCAATTTTGCCTCTACCATGCCAATCAATAACCGCGCGCGCCACATCATTAAAAGTCTGCGCACGGCCAGTTCCTAAATTAAAAATTCCAGATTTTTTTGAATGATCTAAAAACCATAAATTAACCGCAACAGCATCACCAACATAAATAAAATCACGCAATTGTTCACCATCAGCATAGTCATCACAACCTTCAAATAATTTAACTATACCCGTTTGTTGAATTTGTTGATTAAAATGAAACGCAACACTTGCCATTTTCCCTTTATGAAATTCGCGCGGACCATACACATTAAAGTAACGTAAACCTACCACTTGACTTTTTGCAACAGGTAAAATACCTCGTACATATTGATCAAACAAAAATTTAGAATAACCATAAATATTTAATGGTTTTTCATATCGTACTTCTTCTTTAAAATTTTTTTCTGTACCATAAATTGCTGCGCTCGACGCATAAATAAACGGAATTTTTTTTGCCAAACAATAATGCAATAACATTTTTGAATAATCATAATTATTATCCATCATGAATTTTCCATTCCATTCAGTCGTATCAGAACAAGCACCTTGATGAAAGATTGCTTCGATTGATTTATCAAAACCATCCTCAAGTAACATATCCAGAAAAAAATCCTTATTTAAATAATCAGAAATTTCACAATCAACAATATTTTTAAACTTTCTACCATCAGTTAACTCATCAACCACTAAAATATCAGTTACACCACGATCATTTAAAGCTTTTACTATATTACTGCCAATAAATCCCGCACCACCGGTAACTACAATCATTCCGCCCCCTTAACCCGATCAATCACTGAAGTCGTTGAACACCCATCAATAAAATTCAATGATTTAACTTCTCCGCCATTTTGCAAAACTGTTTGACTGCCAACAATTTCCTCCGGCTTCCAATCACCGCCTTTAACTAAAACATCTGGCAACAATTCATTAATTAACCTTTCAGGAGTATCTTCAGCAAACGGCACTACCCAATCAACTGCATTTAATCCAGCTAAAACCGCCATACGTTTGTTCACATCATTAATCGGCCGATTATCCCCTTTCAATCGCTTGACTGAATTATCATTATTAACTGCAACAATTAAACGATGACCTAATTTTTTCGCTTGCTCTAAATAATATACATGTCCTGCATGCAAAATATCAAAACAACCATTGGTAAAAACAATTTTTTCTCCTTTAGTTCGCGCATCTTGTATTGCCAATTGCAACTGCTCTTCATTTACAATATTATTCAGATGATTTAATGTTGTGGCTTGATTTAATTCTTCCGCACTAATTGATACCGCGCCTAATTTAGAAACAGCAATTCCGGCAGCAATATTTGCTAATTGCGCCGCCTGAATCAAATCCAACCCTGACGCCACTGCTGCAGCTAAAACTGCAATCACCGTATCACCTGCACCAGTTACATCAAAAACCTCGCGCGCATGTGTAGAAAAATGTTGTGACTTTTTATCAAAACAACATAGAGTCATTCCCTGCGCACCACGCGTAATCAATAAATTCTCTAAATTATATGTCTTTAATAAATCCTGTGCTCTTGAAATAATTTCTTTTTCGGTTTTACATTCACCAGCGGCTGCCTGAAACTCTTTAAAATTCGGCGTAATAAAAGCCGCACCTTTATAAAAAGAAAAATCTTTCTGTTTAGGATCTACGAACACTGGAACTTTAGCAGCGGCTGCAATTTTAATTAACTCCTTAGAATTCATTAACGTACCTTTGCCATAATCAGATAAAATTACCGCATCAAAATTTTTTACACATACCTTAAATTTATTTAACAATTCTTGATTAATTTTAAGTTGAAAATTGTTTTCAAAATCCAAGCGAATTAATTGTTGATGTTGACTCATCACGCGTAACTTAGTAATCGTCGGCAAATTAGATAATTTCTGCAGAAAACACTCTACTCCAGCAGAAGTTAACAGCTTATTTAAAGATTCAGCTTCTATATCATCACCAGTAATCGCCAGCAAGCTGGTTTTAACTCCTAAAGCAGCAAGATTTAAGGCAACATTGCCAGCACCGCCTGGACGTTCTTCAATATTTTGTACCTTTACTACTGGTACAGGCGCTTCAGGTGAGATTCGTGCAGTCTGGCCATACCAATAGCGATCCAACATCAAATCGCCAACTACCAAAATACGCACTTTTGAAAAATCTGGAATTTCTATATTCATATAACCCGCTGAAAAAACAAAGCTTTTATTTTGCTCGATTAATGAGCATTATAACAATTCATTGTTTACTAAGCCAGAACCAATTACGGTTTATTTCATAAGCTATTCCTCAAACACAAATTTCTCAGTTTATAAAACTTATGATATGATGAATATTTTACAAGGAGGTTGCACATGCAAATCGGAAAAATTCTTATAGTTAGCATCTTAGCCACAATTTTAGCTGGATGCTCTTTCACACCTGGCGATCCTGATGGTGATAAGGATACTAAAGGAAGCAATTATTTCCCAACAACCAGACCCGCAACCGGTAAACGCGTTTTTATTTTTGATCCAAATTATCGCGCCTGGGCAGTTTATAATGAAGAAGGCCGACGTATTAACACCGGCAAAAGCTCCGGCGGCGCACAATATTGCCCTGACGTCGGACGCCCTTGCCGCACCATCAGCGGAACTTTTAGCATTTTACGCAAAGGCGGGGCAGATTGCATCTCAACCAAATTCCCAATCGAAACTAATGGCGGCGCGCCAATGCCTTATTGTATGCATTTTAAAGGAGGTTATGCAATTCATGGTTCCGGAGCAATACCAGATTACAATGCTAGTCATGGATGCATTCGGGTTTCACCTATAGTTGCAAAATGGCTGAATAATAATTTTCTTAATATCGGTTCAACGGTGATCATAAGACCTTATCGAGGATAACTTTAGACATTCATATTCATGCTGTTTTTGATCTCTTTTGTGGAACTAATTTGATTTGCAGCACGCATCCCAAAGCCGCAGCATACCTGCGCAAAGTATTGATAGTTGGTGAATGATGCTTTTCTGCAATATTAGATTCAATACGTGCCACAACCGACTGAGTTGTTTTCATTGCTTTAGCAATTTCTTTTTGCGTTTTACCAGATTTTTTTCGCGCTTCAATCATTGCATCTATCATCGCAAATTCTTCTTCCAGAGCATTATATTCTTCTAACACGCCTGGTATTTTTAAAAACTCCTCATGATTATGTGGAACTGGATCAAATTTCATTTCTCATCTCCTTCATACGCATTTGCGCAAGTCTCAATTCCCTTGGCATAATCTTCATTATAGCAAATATGCGATTTGCATCAACTGCATATTTTTGTGAAAACGAGAATAAACCAATCTCATTTAAAGATGCGAATTTTAAGGAAAATATTAACATTAGTTTTAAATTGTTGAAATAAAATATAGATTTTTGTACATTATTTAAAAAATAGCAGATAAATTACTCGAGTATAAATTATGGGGTTTTTTAATTAACTATCTCTGCTTGCGCAACCTGAATGACGGATTCATTATCATCAAGATAAGTCTGCAAAACGCCGCCAGGCATTTGAATTGAAATTTTCTGATTACATGTGATTTCATTTTGGTGAAATAAAGTCTGCACAATCGCTGCTGCACCAGTACCGCAAGCTTTAGTGATACCGCAACCACGTTCATAAACTAAAGCATAATAATTATTTGCGTTTCTCCAAACAAACTCAACATTTGTGCGGCCTGGAAAATCCTGGTGATTTTCAATTGCATGGCCGTATTTTTGTAACCAGCTTAAATCAATTTTTTCCAAAATCACAAAATGCGGGTTGCCAACATCAACAATATGTCCCGATAATATTTTATTTGCGATTAAAATTTGATGAGGTTTTTTATAACTAACTTTTCCGACATTTATCGTAATTAAATTTTTGATTACTTCACAATTAATTAGCCGCTGCATTTTAAGTTTAAATGTTTGTGGAAAATTTCTCTGACTAACTAAATGATACGCAGCACAACGCACTCCATTAAAACAACTTTGTCCATCGCTTCCATCTGCATTAAATATACGAACTCGAGGGTGGTTTTTATTCTGTAAAACCAAAATTCCATCTGCACCGGCGCCATTTCGGCGATCACAATTTTGTCTTATCCAATCTGGATTTATAGAATCTTCACACTCCAGCCAATCCAATAAAATAAAATCATTGCCTAATGATTGATATCTATAAAACTTCACGTAACTATACCCATTCCTCTTCAAGATGCGAAATTTGTAACTGCCAAATTACTTATTAAATTTCTGTGGCAGCTACCGCGCATGATATACTTGTGTTCTATTAAAGCTATGATTGTGCTTGCTGACTCATGATTTTACAAAAACAAACAAGTTGTAAAATCATGAGTTCCAATTTAAACTGGCAATATAAATCCGGCTTCTTCAATAGCGAGCGGTATATCCATCCATCTTTTTATTTTTAAGTAATTACAACTTCACTTAAATACCTTACTCAAATAAGAGCGTCCGGAATCAGCAAAAACTACTACCGCAACATCCTGCGCAGTTAAATGCTTCGCATAATTTAAAGCAACATGCATTACCGCACCGCTGGATAAACCAACCAAATAACCTTGCCGTGCTAATTTTTTTGTCATAGCAAATGCATCATTATCTTTAATCGGTACAACTGCATCAACTATTTGTGGATCATACATATCACTAATTACATCAACACCAATCCCTTCAGTTTTGTACGCTTTCGGATTATCCGGACTAGAAAGCGCAGAAGTTGCTGCATCAATGCCAATAATTTTTATGTTAGGATTTTTTTCTTTTAAAAATTGTCCGGCACCTGAAATCGTACCGCAACTCCCCATACCGATAAAACAATGCGTAACTTCTCCTCCAGTTTGCTGCCAAATTTCCGGACCAGTTGTTAAATAATGTGCGCGCGCGTTTTGTTTATTGTAATATTGATTTGGCATAAAAGAACCAGGAATACTTTCGTGTAATTCTTCTGCCTTGGCATGATAACCTTCCGGATCATCAAGAGAATCCGTATCCGGACAAACATAAACTTTAGCGCCGTAAGCTTGTAATGTTGCAATCTTTTCAAAGCTAGTACGATCTGGCGTAGTAATAATTACTCGATAACCTTTCAAAACACCAATCATCGCCAATGCAATCCCCTGGTTACCTGAAGAAGCTTCAACAATAGTACCGCCTGGTTTTAATAAACCCTGCCGCTCCGCTTCTTCAACCATAAACAATGCTGCACGATCCTTAATACTGCCGCCAGGATTTAAAAATTCCAATTTAGCTAAAATTGCGGGTTTCACTGCAAAATCAAGCTGCACTAATGGCGTGTTGCCGATAGCCTGTAAAAATCCCTGATGCACTTGATTACTTTTCATCAAAACTCCTATTAATTTTCTGAAAAAACCAATAATGATTTTTTAATCAAAGGGTCAATAATATAATATTGATGATCTCGTTTATAAATATAATCATTTTGCTCTAAAAACTTCAATACTTTAATAACTGATGAACTAGATATTTTCCATTTTGTTAAAAAATCTTTACTGGTTAAATCGCTATTATGACCATGTGCAATTATATTTAATACAAAATATTGATTTGCTGTTAATTTATCAAACTCAGCAATAATCTTACTTCTTTCTTCAAAAACATAATTTAACCAAATATCATTTATCACTTGCATATTAGATTTTACTTTTAATTGCCAAATTCTAGAACACAAAAGATTCATATAATACGGATGCCGCTCTGTATGCGTAATAATTGCCGCAAATTCATCTATACTTAAATTTTTCTGCCAAGCTTTCTGGCTAAGTTTATTCAAGAATTTTTTATAATGAACTTCTTCAATACGTTCCAAATGTATATGATGACATAATTTATAAAATGGCCGATTACGATCATCAAACATATGCATTAATAAATGACGATTACTTCCTGAAAAAATAAAAATAATATTTCGTGTTTGTTGCGCAACATGCCTAAAAGCACCTTCTATTCCGCGCGAATTATCTAGTGCGCCGATTTGTTGAAATTCATCAATAAACAAAATTGCTTTGATTTTCTGCCTAATCAAAATTTTATCCAGAGCCTGCAGCATCTCCAAAATATTTGTTGCCACATCAGACTTGGATAAATCAAACTCAAGATTAATCCCTCCTGTGCCTATCAAAATTTTGGCATTTATATGCTTTAAAGTTGTTTTTATTAAATTAATTGCTCGCTCCGAAATGGTAATAACACTACTAATTAATCGGTTAATACCAGCTAAAATATGCCTCTCAATTGTTTCACCATCTTTGGCAATAAAAAGATCCACTGCTTCGTAAGCTAATTTGGAATCCTCAATAACCTTCAAAGCCAAGCTACTCTTACCATACCTGCGTGGTGAGGAAATGACCGTGTGAACAATACTCCTGATATTTTTAGCTAAAATCTCTTGTTCTATTAATCTGTTACAAAAAGCCTGCTTCTTAGCCAATCCCAAAGGAAAATATTTGGCAAAATTTTCTGGCATTTTATCCTCGCTAAGGTAACTCACCTAAAGTAACTCACTTTAGGTGAGTTACCTTATTTTAATCGCCTGCCCATCTTAAGTCAATTAAAAATTTTAATTGACGACACTCGATTAACATACTAATCTTGCGCTTATTTCGATATAAAAGGCAATTCATTATGACACAAACTTTCACAAAAATCTTCTCTAAATTTAAAGGTGTTGAAAATGAAATTATTCCGTTACTACAAGCGGTGCAAGCTAAGTATGGATATCTATCACGCGAAGCTATGCTCGCTATTGCTAAATTTACTAACATAGCTGAAAGCCGTATTTACAGCGTTGCAACCTTCTACACACAATTTCGTTTCACTCCGGTTGGCGAAAACCACATCATGGTTTGCCGCGGTACTGCATGCCATGTTAAAGGAGCACCACAAATTCAGGAAAAAATTAAAACCCACCTGGGTATCGAAGAAGGGGAAACCACTAAAGATGGTAAATATTCTTTAGAAACCGTCGCCTGCATTGGCGCATGTAGTTTAGCGCCCGCAATGGTAATCAACAAAAAAACTTACGGCCGGTTAACCCCAAAAAAAGTTGTCGAAATCCTTGATGAACTTGGCGCGCAGAAAAAAGGAGAAACTAAATGAATAACAATAAACGTGAAATAACTATTTGTTTGGGCACTGCTTGCGTTTCCGCAAATGGCGAGGAAATCTACAAACACATTGAAAAAGAACTTAAAGCACAAGATGTAAAAAATGTTGAATTAAAATTAACTGGATGTCATGGTTTTTGTCAACGCGGACCAATTGTAGTGATCGAACCTGAAGGCGTTTTTTATTCCGAAGTAAAACCAGAAGATGCGCACGACATTGTGAAAACGCATCTAAAAGAAAATAAATTAGTCGAACGTTTGCTTTATAAAAATCCCGATACCGGAGAATATATCCCTCACTACAAAGATATTGGATTTTATGCAAAACAACATCGTCTAGTTGTATTACGCAATTGCGGCAAGATTAACCCGGAAAAAATAGAAGAATATATCGCGCACGATGGCTATAAAGCTTTAGAAAAAGTTTTAACCAAAATGCAGCCTAAAGAAGTAATCGAAGAAATTAAAAAATCAGGTTTGCGCGGACGCGGCGGCGCTGGATTCCCCACAGGAACAAAATGGGAATTTTGTCACAATTCTCCCGGTAATAAAAAATATGTCATTTGCAATGCTGACGAAGGGGATCCGGGAGCATTTATGGACGGTGCTATTTTAGAAGCTAACCCGCATAGCGTTATCGAAGGATTGTCAATTGCAGCTTATGCAATCGGCGCCGATGAAGCTTATGTTTACGTGCGCGCTGAATACCCACTCGCGGTAAAACGCATTCGTAATGCGATTAAACAAGCCTTCGATCAAGGATTTTTAGGTAAAAATATTTTTGGCACAAATTTTAATTTAAAATTCAACATCAAAGAAGGTGCGGGCGCATTTGTTTGCGGTGAAGAAACCGCATTAATGGGTTCAATTGAAGGTAAAAGTGGTCGTCCAAATCCACGCCCGCCCTATCCGGCTGTTTCCGGTCTTTATGGCAAACCTTCGAACATCAACAATGTTAAAACCCTGGCCAGTGTTCCAGTCATCATTAATAACGGCGCAGACTGGTTTGCCAGCATTGGAACTGAAACCTGTAAAGGCACTGCAGTTTTTTGTATTACTGGACACATCAATAATTGCGGATTAATTGAAGTTGCAATGGGCACAACTCTGCGGGAAATTATTTTTGACATTGGCGGCGGCGTTTCTGATGGAAAATTTAAAGCCGTACAAACTGGAGGACCATCTGGAGGATGTTTGCCGGAAGAATTTTTAGATTCTCCAGTTGACTTTGAAACACTAGCCAAAGCTGGTTCAATTATGGGTTCCGGCGGCATGGTAATAATGAATGATAAAACCTGTATGGTTGATGTCGCTAAATATTTTATTAATTTCTCGCAAAAAGAATCATGCGGAAAATGTACTCCATGTCGTTTAGGCACTAAACAAATGCTGGATATTCTCGAAAGAATTTGTGCCGGTGGAGGCAAGCCTGAAGATATAACTTTATTAACTGAATTATGCGAAACTGTATCTAAAGGCTCTTTATGCGGTTTAGGTCAAACTGCGCCAAATCCAGTATTAACCACTTTAGGTTATTTCAGAGAAGAATATGAAGCACATATCAATGATAAATGCTGTCCGGCGGGCGTTTGCCCTGCATTGATTCACTACAAAATTTTGCCGGACAAATGCATTGGCTGTCAATTATGCACTAAAATTTGTCCTACCAAAGCAATCGTCGGCGAAAAAAAACAACCACAAGAAATTATTCAAAAAAAATGCATCAAATGCGGCGCGTGTCTGGATATATGTCCAATTAAAGGAAAGGCAGTAACAAAAATTCCGGGACAATTCAAAAAAGGAGGTGATGACAATGAGTAAAAAAATTAATCTCACCATCGATGGGGTAAAAATTACAACTGACGCAAATAAAACTATTTTGCAAGCTGCTTTGGAAAACAATATTTACATTCCAAATATTTGCTACAACTCAGATTTAAGACCTGTCGGAATTTGTCGGTTGTGTTTGGTTGACATTGGCCATCCTAAAGGACCTGTGACTGCATGTAACACTCCAGTTACTGAAGGCATGAAAGTCAAAACCGAAACTGCGCAAATTAATACCGTACGCAGCACCACCATTAAATTATTGTTGAATTATCACTGTGGAAGCTGCTTAGAATGCGGTAAAAACACTCATTGTGAATTACAAAAAGCTGCTAATTACATTGGAATACGCGATAAAGATTTAGAACCATTTATCCAATCTTCGCGCAATTTGCTGATTGATCGTTCTAATCCATTCTTCGATTACGATCCTAACAAATGTATTTTATGCAAACTTTGCATAAGAACCTGCGGTGAGCTACAGGAAATTCATGCGATTGATTATGCAGATCGCGGTTATGACTCAACTGTTCGTCCATTTAATAAAGAACCGTGGGTCGAATCACGTTGTGAATCCTGCGGAGAATGTGTAGTACGCTGCCCAACCGGCGCTTTATCTTTTAAAAAATGTGAACAACCTTCGCGCGAAGTAACAACTACTTGCCCGTATTGCGGCTGCGGCTGCAGTTTAATTCTTGGCGTGCGCGGTAACAAAATAATAAGCTCGCGCGGCAACCGTGAAAGTCAATCTAACCACGGCAGTTTATGTGTAAAAGGCCGATTTGGTTATGAATTTGTAAATAGTCCAAAACGCTTAACTAAGCCATTAATTAAGCGCGATGAAAAATTTGTAGAAAGCACCTGGGATGAAGCTCTGGATTTGATCGCAAATAAATTAAAAAATTATAAAAAAGAAAAATTTGCCATGTTTTCTTCGGCAAAATGTACTAATGAAGATAATTACGTAGTACAAAAATTTGCGCGTGCAGTAATGGGAACCAACAATATCGATCATTGTGCACGTTTATGTCACGCACCAACTGTTGCCGGTCTCGCACAAAGTTTCGGCAGCGGCGCAATGACAAATTCAAACGATGAAATTGGTGATGCCAAGTGTATTTTTGCGATTGGCACCAACACCACTGAAGCACATCCAATAATTGCATTACAAGTAAAACGCGCAGCACGTAAAGGTTGTAAATTAATCGTTGCAAATCCACGCTGGATTGATCTATGTCGGCATGCGCATATATTTTTACAGCACAAACCCGGCACCGATGTAGTGCTGATGATGGGAATGGCGCGTGTGATTTTAGACGAAAATTTGCATGACGAAAAATTTATTAAAGAAAGATGTGAAAACTTTGATGCTTTCAAAAAATCTTTAGAAAATTTTGATTTAGAATATGTTGCAAAAACCACCGGTGTTCCTCGTGAAAAAATTGTTGAAGCAGCACGCATCTACGCAACCGAAAAACCAGGCTCAATTTTGTATGCAATGGGAATTACGCAGCATACTTGCGGCACCGATAATGTTTTAGCAACCAGCAATTTAGCCATGTTGACCGGTAACGTTGGTAAACCATCATCCGGTGTCAACCCGCTGCGTGGTCAAAACAACGTACAAGGCGCATGTGATATGGCAGCCTTACCAAACGTTTACCCTGGTTATCAAAAAGTCACTGATAAAGATGCGCAAAAGAAATTTGAAAAAGCCTGGGGAGTTAAGCTAGATGATAAAATCGGTTTAACTCATACGGAAATTTTAACTGCAATTGATAAAGGTATAATTAAATCAGTATATGTCGTTGGCGAAAATCCAATTTTAAGTGAAGCCGATGCGAATCACGTAAAAGCCGCGTTAGAAAAAACTGAATTTCTTGTGGTTCAAGATATTTTCATGACTGAAACTGCGGAACTCGCTGATGTGGTTTTGCCAGCAGCAAGTTTTGCCGAAAAAGATGGAACATTTACTTGTTCTGAACGTCGGGTACAGCGTGTCCGCAAAGCAATTGTAAATGTCGGAGAATCCCGAGGTGATTGGGAAATCATTTGTGATTTAGCGCAACGTTTAAATGCTAAAGGGTTTGATTTTAAAACTTCAGAAGAAATCATGCAGGAAGTTGCAAAATTAGCGCCAATTTATGGCGGCATAACTTATAAACGAATTGAAAAAGCAGGAATCCAATGGCCGTGTTCAGACGAAAAACATCCTGGCACCAAATTCTTACATAAAGATAAATTTGCAACTCCAAACGGTAAAGGCAAATTTATGCCATTAGTTTACAAAAAACCAATGGAATTACCGGATAAAGAATATCCGCTGATTTTAACTACCGATCGAAGCCTGTATCATTTCCATACTGGTACCATGACACGCGCAGTAGAAGGATTAAACGTGTTAATGCCATGTGAATTGGTAGAAATAAATCCTGTAGATGCGGAAAACCTGCAAATTAAAGACAGCGAAGAAGTACGCGTCATTTCACGCCGCGGCGAAATCAAAGTAAAAACCAAAATTACCGATACCACACCGCCAGGAGTTGTCGCGATGACTTTCCATTTTGCTGAGTCGCCAACTAACGTACTAACTAACTGCGCGATCGATCCCGTAGCAAAAATTCCAGAAACAAAAGTTTGTGCGGTGAGGATAGAAAAATAGGTTTTTTTGATAATTTAAGTTTTTCTAATTTATCATTAATATACTGAAGATCAGTATTATCGGCCTTTAGAGTAATCAAGTTTAGCTTTTTAGGCACTTGAACAACAGTTAATTTTTTTCAAATCATAACTAATCTTATCAAGTGACTTGTTACATTTAGCCAAAAGATTATAATTTTGTTCTAACAATTCTGAAATCTTTTTTCGTTCATCAGCAGTACGAGAAAAAAAACCACACTCTAATTTTTTTATAGTTCCATTAATATTTTTCTTAGCCCGTAAAAATTTCTGCTGTAGCTGTACAAGGTATAATTTGGTCTCCCCTTTACCAGATTTGCTATACATTATTTTACCTCCAAATATTATATTGATTATTTCCTGTTTACTAAATCACCGATTGGTTAAACCTCCAATCGTTTCTCGTCAATCTCCACTTCTTCTGTTTCCAAATTCTTTGGATTTAATTGGCGTTTCAATTTCAATTCCCGTTCATCCTCTAACAACTTATACTCTTGTACTAGCTTATTTACCTCGCATTTATTTTCTTCAGTCTGCCGTTCAAGTTTATCAATATTATAAATTTTTTTCTTCTTCACGCGCTTCTTGCTATCTTTTTCAAGTTTAAGACCTTGTATAATTCTTTTTGTATCATTTTCTTTCTTATCTGAATCTGGTTCTCGTAAACGGTTTCCTTCTTCAGGCTGCTTTACTTTCTTTTTCTTGTTATTTTTATCTTTCTTGGTGTCTTCATCTTGTTCAAGCACAAGACT
>JASFHF010000025.1:0-31170 GCA_050123375.1 Gammaproteobacteria bacterium | reverse complement strand
CAGATCTTATCATAAGAATTAAGCATTACTATAATTGATAGAATTTACCACAATGGTTTATTCTATAATCGGAGGGGGACATTTCTAATTTGGAGAACTAAAGGACATTTCTATTTTGGTTTGACATTAAAACCTAATGAAACTTGTACTACAAAATAATTATTGTATAATATATTTATTAATTACCCATGAGGAACTTATGCCAAAAGCCGATCACATTGAAATGGAAGGAGTTGTTGTTGATGTTCTTCCAAACACCATGTTTCGCGTTGAACTCGAAAATGGTCATACTGTTATTGCCCACATTTCCGGAAAAATGCGCAAAAATTACATTCGCATTTTAAAAGGAGACTATGTAACTGTCGAACTTACTCCTTATGATCTTTCCAAAGGACGTATCACCTTTCGCCATAAAAGCAAACCTAAACCAAAAGAACCAAAACCAGAAACCCCAAAAGATGAATGAAAAACCATAAACATACTATCGGTGTAATAAATCTAGGCTGCGCTAAAAATCTCGTTGATGCCGAAAAATTAATTACGCAACTAATCCGATCTGGATATGAGATTGTAACCACTTATAATGAAGCCGATCTAGTAATCATAAACACTTGTGGTTTTATCAACGACGCCATACAAGAATCACTCGACACTATTGCGAATGCTCTGCAAAACCATAGCAAAGTTATTGTTACCGGATGTTTAGGCGTCAATAAACAATTAATTAAAAAACACCATCCCGAAGTATTATATATTTGCGGACCAAATAAGATTGCCGAAGTTGTTAACGCTGTTCAAAAATATTTACCAACAAAAATTTTATCCACCTATGAAATTCCCGCAGCTGGATTTAAGTTAACCCCTTCGCATTATGCTTATTTAAAAATTTCTGAAGGATGCAATCACCAATGCAGCTTTTGCATTATTCCGCAATTACGCGGAAAATTAATCAGCCGACCACTTAAAGAAATTATTCAGGAAGCTGAACAACTAGTTGATACAGGTACCAAAGAACTAATTATTATTTCACAAGACACTACTGCTTATGGTGACGATCTTGACCAGGAAACCAATCTAATCAAACTGGCATATGAATTAGGTGAACTTGGAATTTGGATAAGACTACATTACCTGTATCCACATCCAATCATCGAAAAAATCTTGCCACTAATGGCAGAAAACAAAATTTTGCCGTACTTAGATGTACCGCTGCAGCACTGTAATTCCCGTATTTTAAAACTAATGCAGCGCCCTGGTGATCATAAAAATCTACTCGAAAAAATTTCCCGATGGCGCGATATGTGCCCCAATTTAACTATCCGCAGCACTTTTATTGTTGGCTTTCCTGGTGAAACCGAACAAGAATTTAAAGAACTACTAGAATTTCTTGAACAAGCACAGTTAGATCGTGTTGGCTGTTTTCAATATTCACCAGTCGAAGGAGCCCACGCAAATCAACTGCCAAATCACATTCCTGAAGAAATTAAACAGTTCCGCCAAGCTGAACTAATGAATTTACAAGCACAAATAAGCGCTGATAAGTTACAAACAAAAATCGACACTACTATGCAAGTTTTAATTGACGAGGTTATTGATCGTAACGCAATCGGCCGCACCCAAGGTGACGCACCAGAAATTGATGGTAATGTTTATATCAGCGACTCCCATCGACTAAAATCTGGCGATTTAGTCGATGTGGTAATCAAAGACGCTGACGAACATGATTTATTTGACTAATGCCTTGGCTCTTCCTGCTCTACTTCGCTCAATAATGCTGCACTCTCAGTCTTCGCCAATCGCCAGGAATGTCTACGAAACTTATACAACAATAATGGAATTGCATAAAACAAACCAAAACCAAGAATTAAAAACGACTCATAAAAAATAATATTACCGATTTTAATTTGCGCTGGCGGGAAATATCCAATTAAAATAACAAACAAGGCTGCAATGATCCCGGCAACACAAATAATCCACATACCAAGATTACTAAATGGAACTTTGTAAGGCCGTGTCACTTTTGGGTGTTTATAACGCAAATAAATCGCCGCACCAAATAAAAACAAATATGAAGACATTGCTAACTGCGCAGTTAAATCAATTAAAATCCAAAAAGAACTGCTGACACTCGGCATTACTAAAAACACGGCGCTAATAATCGTAACAATTATTGCCTGAGTTAATAATAAAGCCACCGGCATGTTTTTCTTATTAATTTTTTGTAAAAATGGCGGTACACAGCCATCTTGTGCTGCAATTAGCAATCCCCGCGTTGGCCCAATCATCCAGGCGCCCACACCGCCAACAATTCCAACTCCAATTAAAATTGCAATCAACGGCATTAGCCACGCTAAACCAAACGATGCAAAAAATGCATGAAACGCATCCAACAATCCAGTTAAAATATCTAATCGTTTCGGCGGCAAAACTAATGCTACCGCAAGTGACGACACAATTAATGAAACAAAAATCACAATAGTTGAATATAATAATGCGCGCGGATAATCTCTGCGCGGATTTTTAACATCCTGCGCGTGCGCCGCAGACATCTCCATGCCGACTAAGGTATACACAATACCAGATAATAACACTAAATTTTGCGGACTTTTTACCTCAGGAATTAATGCAGCAAAACTAATCGGCAAATTAATCGGCTTGCCCATACATATCCAAATGATACCTAAAATCGTAATAAATATCATTGGCAGCAAAGTACCTAAAATTGCCGCAATTGAGCTTACCAATCCAGATGCGCGCATGCCGCATAAAGTAATCGCAGTTAACACCCAATAGGAAAGCAGCACTACGGCTAACATATACAAGGTATTATCTGCTAATTTTGGATCAAACAAATAAGCAATAGTTGCGCCAAGCAAAGATAAAATCGTTGGATACCAGCAAATATTATAAACCCATTGGATCCAGCTAACTAAAAAACCTATAGGCACACCAAAAGCTTCTCGCACCCACACATAGATTCCACCAGTTTGCGGCCAGGCGGTTGCAAGCTCTGCCGATACTAAAGCGCTAGGAATAAAAAAAGCGAATCCAAAAATTATATAAATAAGAATTAGCGCGAGTCCATAGTGCGCCCCCATTGGAATCCCGCGTACACTGTCGATGGCAATTACATTAATCATCACTAAGCTAAAAACGCTTAGCACTTTACGTTTACTGGCTTGCATAATACTAACTCCTCTAAAACAAAAAAGCCCCAGAATCAATACCTTCTGAGGCCGCATTTATCTTAGAGCTTAGAAGGCATCATCCCTAGGCGCGCCTTCTAAAAATAAAAAGACTACACCATCAAATACGCATGCAAATGATGGCAATGGTGAATAAATTGTACAAAAGTCTTTTTCATGATAGGTACTATAGCACACATTACAGAACTGTCAATACCGGATTTTCCACTAATTTAAGATGCGAATTTTTAAAGATACTTAAGGTTATCTTAAGATTTATAATCTAAAATGTAATATATAATAATAACTATTTATCAATAATAATAATAATAATAACTATGTATAAAAAAACAATAAAGCGATTAACATTTAAAGATGCAAACGGCCATAAATTAACTATTCCCGAAACTGTTAAACTACAAATAATAGAACAATTTGTGCAACACCTGGATAAGAAGCAGCAGCGAAAAATTCCACAAAAAATAGCAAACCAAAAAATAACATGCATAAATACAGCAAAATTAACAAAGGTTCCTGCCCTAATTAAACCGAATGTTACTTTTCGCAAAATCGAAGGCAATATTGGTATGGAAAATCATTATGAATATTATTACGCATATGATTCTGAAAAAACCATTAACTTTACAAATGATGTTAAAATTAAAAAGGTATTGATGATTTTGAAAAAAACTAATTCGGGAAAATTGGTTGAACTGCATCCTGAGAGCGAATATATAGTTAGATCCCAATATTTTATAACTGATGAAAATCATAGATTATGTGATTTTGAAGCAAGAAGTAAAACCGCAAGAAAATTATCGAATAAATTATATGGAAAAAACTATATGTTGAAATGTAATTTTTTTACCCACAAATATTCTACACTGTATGTTCAGCACAATAATTTTTTGGACGATGCGAATACAAAAGTTTATTCAAAAGTACATCAGCTTATGCCAAAACTGGATTGTGATTTATCCAAATATATAAAAAAACTTAGAAAACGTAAATTGACACATTCTTTTAGATTGTTTAAAAACATAGTTATGGAACTTAAAAAACTGCATACAAAAGGTTATGGCAATTCCGATTTAAAACTCAATAATATAATGATAAAAAACGATAAATTGTATCTTATTGATTTAGAATTTGCCAAGAAATTTGGAGAAAATATTTGTGCATGCACTCCTTTGGTATTTCCCATAGATTCGTACGTCGATTTTTGCAAAGGCAAGAAACCTGTGATGACAAAAATATTTGATATATATTCTTTAGGTATAATTTTTCTGCAAATTATTTGTTCGCGCCTGAAAGGCACTGATGATATATGGAAATTTATGCCGAAAAAAAACATAAAATTTTTGCATAAAAAATACATTTTAAAAAATGACACAAATACAATATTCTCTAATCATAAAGAATGTGTTAATTGCTTGTTAAACAAAATGTTTGGATTTTTTAAAAACAAAACCCAAATGGCTAGCCAATTTACAAATCTTGTACGAAAAATGATAGACCCTAAACCTGACAAGCGTCCGTATTTTGATGACATAGAAAAAACCGTTAACCAGCTGATCAACCTATCTGAGCAGTATGATTTGCTGCAAAAACAAAAATGCTGCACAATTTTATAAATTTTATCGTATTTGAGATTGCTGATTATTTTACGGTTTTTTTAATGAGTCATTCTGACTTTTACAGTTAAACAATCATCAACACAATCATTCATCCTATGATTAATTAGTTTATTTTCTTGCTGATCAATCTCAACAGACTGTGTCGACTCAACATTAGTATTTACAGCGCGCATCTTAACATCAATTTTCGTCGGCAATTTACGTTTTTTGCCCCAAAAAAGTTTTTTGGCTTTAGAAAATATACCAACAAATATAGATGCAACTGCAAATATAGCAACTGCGTGCAATGCTTGATGGTGTAAATGATGATGAAAATATAAACTCAATGTTGGACAACTAATCATCGAAGTTACCATGCCATTATACATTAGCGATTTAATTCTATTAGTTTTTGTTGGCAGCAAATCTTGTTTTTTCCTTTGTTTTTGCAATGCCGGTTGTTTCTGAATCCGTATGGTTTTAACTTTAACAGTTTGCATTTCAACATCACGCTGCACAATACTTTTCTTTTTAAACAATGATCTTATTGGCCAACCCTTAAAACGCGCTTTAATCTTATTGACAAAGCTCTTACATTTTTTCGGAATTGCTTTAACAAAATTTCCAGCCTTATTGAAGGCATTAACAATTTTTTGTTTATGCTTTACAAACTTACTTACAGCTAAAGTTCCAACACTGCCAATAGCAATCAATGTTCCTGCTCCTGACAAAAATGGCACTGCTGGCGGAAAAACAAACGTGCAAACTACAGCAGTAACAAATAATCCAGTGGTAATACCAGCTCCAGCATAAGCAACATTACGCATATGATCCACAACCGAAGTTTTTTTCACCCAATTCATTACCTTGTTTTTTTGACACTTAAAAAAGTTAGCAATATTGTGTAAATATTTCTCCAGCTTTATTTTTTTTAATAAAGGAACAAAACTATTTTTTAACCAACTACGTGCTTTTTTATAATATTTTTTTATTGTATCTTTATACTTAACTCCATAAATCATTGTGGTACCAACCACTCCAATGCCGGCAAGAAAAGTGCCAATAGGAGTTAAAACAGGTGACGCAAGCGGAAAAACTACTGCTAATGCA
Organism: Gammaproteobacteria bacterium; assembly: GCA_050123375.1. Lineage (GTDB taxonomy): Bacteria > Pseudomonadota > Gammaproteobacteria > UBA12402 > UBA12402 > JASFHF01. Next base: position 25,259 of record JASFHF010000025.1, on the reverse strand, counting down.
ATCAATAAAAAACCAGACGCAGAACAAGCATAAGATCCTGCAGCATACCCTGACAACTTATCACGATTTTTTATTGCATTAAATAAACTTGTTGCTGCAGCTATACCTGACGCAATCGGCGCAGCTATCGCTACCACAATAGCAAATGTTAACCCGCCAGTAATTAACAAACCAATAGCTGCCGCAGTTGTTACTACTGCTACAATATAAGTGAAAATTGTAGTCATCATAGAGAAAACAACGGGAGAATAATGCGAAGTAGCAACATAATTAGAAAAATAATTAAGAGCATTAGTTTGTTCTAATTGCTTAAGATAACCGGCACCTATATTTTCTTTTATTAACTTTTTACGAACTCTTTTTAAATATTGTTCTTTTGCCTTAATCTCTTGTTTTTTGCACAATTTAAACAAATAATAATTCCTGATCATATTATAACGATGAAGATTACTTCTGATTTGAGAAAAATAAATCAATTTATCTTCACACTGATCATAAAAAAACATATCATTACTTTTAGTTAAGATTAAAGTTTCTTCATCAATTTCTACTAATTGCTTCTTTTTCGCATCATAAACTTTAATAATATAATCTTCGATTATCACAACATCGTTATGCTTTAAATGCAACTTATCACAATTATCTTCATCATCTACAAAATGCAAATTAATATTTGCAATTACTTTATAAGAACCATCCTTACGATTGATATAACGCTGTAACTTCTGACCAGACGACATTAAACTAAAACCACTGGTAAAATAGTTATATGCTAATGATATTGTTTTTTGACCTTGATCTATAAAACTCATAAACTATCCTCTTACTCTTAGTATAGAAGATCAGGCTTAAGGTTTTCTTAAAAGCGAAAAAAATTGTTAATTTTATTACTCAGAAACAAAGAGTTATACATGAATTTTGTAATATTTCAACAAATGGAGGTAAATTTATAAAATACACGAACAAGCTTTTGCAAACCAACGCGCCTGTTAGATTGATATTCTTTAAGAAAATGTACACTAAAAATTACTTACGGCGCCAAATTGTTCCGGAAGACTTATCCTCGAGCACAACTCCTATTTGATCTAATTCATCCCGAATGCGGTCAGCCTCAGCCCAATTTTTGTTTTTCCTGGCATCATTGCGCGCTTTGATCAGTTGTTCTATTTCGGCAGTATCAATTTCTTCGCCGATTATACTCTGCAAAAATTGTGCCGGATCTTTTTGCAAGATACCTAAAATGCCGCCAAGTTTTTTTAATTGTTTTGCTAATTGTCCAGCTTCTACTTTATCTGAATCTCTTAATTTATTAATTTGGTGAGATAAATCAAATAACACCGCTAAAGCTTCGGGGGTATTAAAATCATCATTCATAGCGCTTACAAAAGCCTGATTACCCTGCTCCGAATCAGGAGCAGCTTCTAATTCCGCAGATGAAAAATCACGCAAAGATGTATATAACCGTTCCAACGCATGCCGCGCATTTACCATATCTGTTTCTGAATAATTAAGCGGACTGCGATAATTGCTGGTAATCATAAAATAACGCAACACTTCCGGTGAAAATTTTTGTAATACATCACGAATCGTAAAAAAATTACCCAGAGATTTTGACATCTTTTGTCCGTCAACCTGCAGCAAACCTGTATGAATCCAATAATTAGCAAATTTCTCACCTGTAGCAGCTTCGGCTTGTGCAATTTCATTTTCATGATGCGGAAACACCAAATCCTGTCCTCCAGCATGAATATCAAAATGCTCGGCTAAACAATGTGTCGACATGGCTGAACATTCAATATGCCAACCAGGTCTCCCTTTGCCCCATGGTGAATCCCAACTTGGCTCATCCGGTTTAGCTAATTTCCATAAAACAAAATCCAGAGGATTTTTTTTAGCATCTGATAACTCAACCCGCGCTCCAGCTTGTAATTGTTCGATATTCCGATTAGAAAGCTTTCCATAATTTTCAAATTTACTAATATCGTAATACACATCACCATTGGCGCCAACATACGCATAGCCCTTATCAACAAGAGTTTGCACCATTTGAATTATCTGCGGCATAAATTGTGTCGCCCGCGGTTCTTCATCCGGCGGCAGCAAACCTAATTCCTCACAATCTTCATGCATGGCGGCAATAAAACGACTAGTCAATTCCTGAAAATCTTCCTGGTTCTCATTGGCGCGCTTAATAATCTTATCATCAATATCTGTAAAATTACGCACAAACTTAACGTTATACTTTAAATATCGCAAATATCTAACTATCACATCAAAAATAATTAATGATCTCGCATGCCCAATATGACAAAAATCATAAACCGTTATCCCACACGCATAAAAATTTACTTTGTGAGGCGTAATCGGCTTAAATTCCTCTTTGGTTCTGGTTAATGTGTTATAAATCTTCAACATACATCCTTTCACTCTACTTAAGTAATCAGGTGTTGTCTTTTTCAGACAATGCGAGGCCATGGATGGCCGAGCCTTAGCAACACATGGATGTGCTTGTGCGTGTCTGAAAAAGACAACACCTGATTACTAACAAATTGACATGGCATATTGCAACCGCTTTTGTATCTCCGAAACACTTAACAACTGAAAAATATCTGCTAACTCCGGACCATGCGTTTCACCAGTCAATGCAACCCGCAACGGCATAAATAACGCCTTGCCTTTCACACTTAACTCCGCTTTCAAAATTTCTAAAATTTGGGGATAATCATTACCAACCTGCCCTAATGCCTTTAATGCAATTTCGTAATATTGCTTACCAACCGTATGAATAATTTTGATTTTTTCCTCATCAAGCTCGCCAATTTCAACAAACAACACTTGCGCCCAAAAATATGCATCTTCCGGAAAAATTACATTAGGAACAACTGCTGCAGTAAATAATTCCCTTAAAGACAACGGCACCAACGAATGCACCGCATCACCCATCCATTGCCAAATTTCACTATCACTTAAATGCGCTAAAGCTAATTTCTGCCAATGCAATAACTGATTATGATCAAATCTAGCCGATGATTTACTTAAACAATCAACATCAAATTTATCAGCTAACTCTTTGATAGTCATATAACTATTATCTTCATAATTATGGCCTTGGCGCGCCAAATAATTAAGAATCGCGCCAGGCAAATAACCTTTCTCCCGCATCTCAGCAATACTGCTGCTGCCATGCCGCTTAGATAAAGGCGTGCCATCATATCCCATAATTAAAGATATATGACCATATCTTGGCACTGATAATCCTAAACTTTCCAAGATCATAATTTGATTAGGAGTATTAGCCACATGATCTGCTCCGCGCACCACATGCGTAACCTCCATCAAAGCATCATCAATTGCATTACAAAACATAAACGGCGGCGTACCATCAGTACGGCGCACAATAAAATCACCAATATCATCACTATTAAATTTATGGATTCCCTGCACAAAATCATCAAATTCAATGGTTTTATGTTCCGGCACACGAAAACGCAAAGTATACGGTTCCCCTGCTGCAATTTTAGCTTTAATTTCTTTCTCACTAAGCTTAGTACATGTACCAGGATAACGCGGCGGCTTACCTGACGATAATTGAATCTTACGCGAAAGCGCTAATTGCTCTTTAGTACAAAAACAAGGATAAACCAACCCAACCTTTTCTAACTGCTGATAATATTTATCATAAATATTAAAACGCTGTGACTGAAAATACGGACCATTTCCCTGCTCACATCCAGGACCTTCCTGCCAATATAAACCTAGCCATTCTAAATCTTGTAAAATAGCTTTAGTGTAACGAATATCAGATCGCTCTTTGTCCGTATCCTCGATACGCAACAAAAACTGTCCGTCCAACGATGCAGCAAACAAAAAACTAAACAACGCCGTCCGCAAATTACCTAAATGCATAAACCCTGTTGGACTAGGACAAAATCTTGTTTTCATAAAACCACCATCTGGGGACAAACCACCATCTGGGGACGCATCTTCACTTATTACATGATCAATCGTCATAACTATTTGATTTTATATGGTTTTTATAGGGGTCGCATCTTCACTTATTACTTCTTGCATGTAATAAGTGAAGATGCGACCCCTTGTTTTTTCCTTTAAAATCAAGTGGTTACCATGTAATAAGTGAAGATGCGGCCCCCTTTCATACCGGATTTTCAATATCAATAAATTTATATTCCAAATTAAACTTTTGTGCAGCATGTTCACCGATAGTCTGAATACCATATTTCTCGGTAGCATGATGACCTGCTGCAATATAAGCAACTCCCGTCTCACGCGCCGCATGCACTACATGCTCACAAATTTCACCTGTTAAAAATGCATCAATACCATGCGTTAAAGCCTGGTTAAAATAATCCTGCGCACCGCCAGAACATATTGCGACTTTTTTAATCTTTTTATCAGGATCTGCGATACATAATGGTGCACGCTGCAAAACATCTGTGACTTTCGCAGTAAAATCGCGCACTGACATAGCTTCTGCCAAATTGCCAACAAAAATTATATCAGTAACCTCACGTTTTTCCGGCAACTCAAGTTCGACTCCAAGCTTTTGCACTAATTGTGCATTGTTGCCAAAAATTGGATGTGCATCAAGAGGCAAATGATAAGCGATTAAACTTACATTATTCTCAATCAATGTTGCAATGCGTTTTTTCTTAATCCCAATAATGCGCGGGTCTTCTTCTTTCCAAAAAAAACCATGATGAACTAATATTGCATCAGCTTTTTCAGAAAGCGTCTGATCAAATAACGCTTGGCAAGCCGTAACACCAGTAATCAGTTTTTTTATTTCGCGGCAACCCTCTACCTGCAAACCATTAGGACAATAATCATGAAATTTTTCTATCGCAAGCAATCCATCAAGATATTTAACTAAATCCATTAACATTGCCGGCATTATGATATCCTCTTTATCTTTGCGCCCAATTGCGCAAGCTTTTCCTCAATACAAGAATAACCGCGATCAATATGATAAATACGATCAACCATTGTTTCGCCTTCTGCAACCAATCCTGCTAAAACCAAACTTGCAGATGCACGCAAATCAGTAGCCATAACCGGCACACCTGACAATTGTTCAACCCCATAACAAACCGCCGAATTGCCCTGTAAATCAATCTTTGCACCCATACGCAATAATTCTTGCACATGCATAAAACGATTTTCAAAAATATTTTCTGTAATCCGCGCGGTGCCATCCGCCACTGAATTCATAACCATGAATTGTGCCTGCATATCAGTAGCAAAACCAGGATAAGGAGCAGTAACTATATCTATTGCTTTAGGACGCTTACCACGCATGTCTAATTCAACCCAATTATTACCAACTTCAATATGAGCGCCAGCAGCCACCAGTTTTTTTAACACTGCTTTCATAATTTCCGGAGTAACATCTTTAAGCTTGATACGACCTCTGGTTAAAGCCGCCGCAACCAAATATGTACCCGCCTCAATTCTATCTGATATAACAGAATAAGAACCCCCGTGTAATTTTTTAACCCCATTAACAACAATGGTATCTGTTCCTGCTCCATGAACATCTGCGCCTAAAATCTTTAAAAACTCACACAAATCTTTCACTTCCGGCTCACAAGCAGCATTATGAATGATAGTTTGACCTTCTGCTAAAACTGCCGCCATGATAATATTTTCTGTACCAGTAACCGTCACTAAATCCAGAATTATTTCTGCTCCCCGTAAACGTTCATTGACATACGCTTTAATATATCCATCTTCTACCGTAACTTCAGCACCTAAAGCCTCCATTCCTTTAATGTGCAAATCTACCGGTCTAGTACCAATTGCGCACCCCCCAGGTAAAGAAACATTTGCCTGACCACAGCGAGCTAATAACGGACCAAGCACTAAAACCGAAGCACGCATGGTTTTAACTAACTCATACGGCGCGGTATAAGAAGAAAGATCACCAGCATCAATTTCAACACAAAAAGAATCATCTAAAGTAATCTTCACGCCCAACAAGCCTAAAAGCTCCATGATAGTAGTTACATCATGCAAATGCGGAAGATTTGAGATTTTGACTTTGCCTTCGGTTAAAAGGCTTGCAGCAATTATCGGTAACGCAGCATTTTTTGCGCCGGCAACCCGAACTTCACCTTCAAGCCGCACCCCGCCCTGAACTAACAATTTATCCATTGACCATTCCTAATATTGATTTATTCAGCATGATAACATGAGTTGCGATCTTTGCGAAATGGATAAAATTGTGAAAAACCACAAAAAACGCTCATTTTTTTTACAATTTTTGAGGACACTTAAGCTTTCCTTAAGAATTGGGTACTACAATTATAATAAACACAAACTCGAAGAGGAGTAAAACAATGTATTATACAGGCAAAGAGACAATACCTCAGCTTTTGAAGCAACTAACAGGTTACATCAAACAAATTGGGTTAAAAACTGACACCAAAGAATTAAAAAATTCCATTAATAAATTAAATGACAAGAAATCATTAAAAAAATATTTAAAAAAATTAAACAATTTAATGCGAAAACACTTAGATAATAAAAAATTAAGTCAAAAAGAAATGAAGGATTTAAAAAACGAAATCATTCAAGCCTATAACCTTGACCAAAAAAAGCAAAAACCCACAAAAGAATGCAAAAAATGGGGCGATAGATTTCTCGGTGCTGGTTGCACATTAATGGGATTAATTATGTTCATAATGTTCGTCGGTTCTGGAGGTTCTGCAACATATTCTCTAATTAATAATCTACTTAATTCTAAAAATACAACAACGAGCGGAACTATCTCTAGCGGCACCACATCTGGCTATAACGATTATCCAGAACTATTTACCGGCTTTTTATTCATGATGACATGCGCATCATTTTTTATTTCTACTTTATTATGCTTTATCGGAGCACAACGTATTTATAGATTAAATACTAATTCATATGAAAGTCTGCAAACTCTCACGGAATACCTTGATGATTCGAGTGATGACAACTCCTCTGATGAAGAAAAACAACAACCTGAAAACGCGGTACTAAAACTATTAGATGATCTTTTTGAAAAAAATTCTAAACAAAAAGTAACCGAAAAATCACCACTGATACCAACAACAGTATATTAACTAAACCACCACTTCTCGCAAATAAACTGGTGCAACTTCAGTTGCACCAACTACATCACCTTGAGTAAATTTACCTCGTGCTAATGGCAAAATATCTTTAGCACAAGGATAACAATCTGGATAAGCACGAGATACTAGCTCGGTAACACCACAAATTTGCCAACCAGAACCAACCCCAACCCAATCATTACCTTCTGGCACACGAACCTTATCCGGATTAGATAAAGCATCCTTTATCACCGATTCCGCCAACCCATGCTCACTAATCTGATATGCTCCCCAATACACCTGCTGCATTCTAGCATCCAGACTCGGCAAAACCTTGCGCACACCAAACTGTGCATAAGCTCCTTGAGCTAACACCGCCAAAGTCGATACCATCGCTACCGGCAAATCAGCCCCATAAGCCAAACCTTGAATCACCCCAGCGCCAATCCTTAAACCGGTAAAACTACCTGGCCCAATGGTTAACGCCAAACAATCCAAATCGGCCAGCTCACAACCAGCATTAACCAACAATTCATCTACCATCGGCAAAATCAGCTTCGTATGCTGCATCGGGGCTTTGTATTCCCGAAAGGTGACCTCATCACCATATAGCAATGCTGCCGTGCAAACCTGGGTCGTTGTATCAATTGACAGAATTTTCACAGTTAATCACCAAAAAGATATCAAGAAGGTGTCAGACACCGCATTGCGGTGATTGCGGTGTCTGACACCTTTATTTCAAGAAGTTATAAAATTTTGGTTCCAAAATCAACAATTTTCCCGTAGAATATTGCTTTTTTAGCCATACGGGAGATGAGTATTAAATGATAGTGATTCGCTTAGCAAGAAGAGGAGCAAAAAAACGCCCTTTTTATGATATTGTGGTTGCAGATAAAAGCCGTTCGCGTGATGGTCGGTTTATTGAAAAATTAGGATATTTTAATCCAATAGCACAAGGTAAAGCTGTTCCACTAGAAATGAACTTAGAGCGCATTCAACATTGGATAAACCAAGGCGCGCAACCGTCACCACGCATGAAAAGCTTGATTAAAGAATTCAAGAAAACGCAGGAAAAAGGTGCAGCATAAAACTAAACATATTATTGTTGGTAAATTAGGAAAAACTCATGGCATACACGGCTGGCTGAATTTATACTCGAGCACCGAACCAGCCAATAATATACTAACTTACCAACCATTATTTTGGATGACAAAATCGGGATGGCAACAAATAAACGTTGATGAAATTAAGCCGCATGGTAAAAATTTTTTAATTCACATTAAAGGAATTAATACACCAGAAGAAGCAAAAAAACATACTGGTAAAGAAATTGCAATTTTGCGAAAACAATTACCAGATTTAAAACAAAATGAATTTTACTGGACTGATTTGGAAGGATTAACGGTTATTAACCAAAATAATATTGAACTTGGAATTATTGACCATTTGCTGGAAACGCATGCAAATGACGTAATGGTAGTAATCGGCAAAAAACAACACTTGATTCCGTTTATCCGCAATCAAGTTGTTACAGATATCGATTTAGATGCAAAAATAATGCATGTAAATTGGGATGAGGATTTTTAATTATGGAAATGGGTATTATAACCCTATTTCCTGAAATGTTTGACGCATTAAACTTTGGCGTTATTGGCCGTGCGATAAAACAAAATATAATTAACTTACAGTTTTGGAACCCGCGTGATTTCACCACTGATAAGCACCGTACGGTGGACGATCGGCCTTATGGCGGCGGTCCCGGAATGTTAATGAAAGCGCAGCCATTGCAAGATGCAATAAAAACGGCAAAAAATAAAATTAAGAACGCCAAAGTAATTTATGTATCACCGCAAGGACAGCGTTTTGATCAAGCGGCAGCGAAAAAAATGGCAAACAACTCCGGCATAATATTTTTAGCCGGACGCTATGAAGGAATTGACGAACGTTTGATCGGCACTGATATTGACGAAGAATGGTCAATCGGTGATTACGTATTGACTGGCGGCGAACTGGCAATTATGGTAATGGTGGATGCAATTACCAGATTACTGCCAAACGTATTAGGTGATGAAGAATCAGCTGCTGCTGATTCATTCATGGATGGCTTATTAGATCATCCGCATTATACGCGGCCGGAAATTTTAAATGGTTTGGCAGTACCAGAAGTTTTGCTTTCCGGCAATCATGCAGAAATTGCTAAATGGCGTTTAAAGCAAGCTTTAGGGAGAACCTGGTTACGCCGACCAGATTTATTGGAAAAAATGCAACTTAATAAGCTGCAAAAAAACTTATTAAAAGAATTTATTAACTCGAGGAAATTGTAATGAATAAAATAATTATGGAACTTGAACAAGAACAAATGAGAAAAGATATTCCCGCTTTCAGAGCAGGCGATACAGTAATCGTACAAGTTAAAGTTAAAGAAGGCAACCGAGAACGTCTACAAGCTTTTGAAGGTGTAGTTATTGCTAAACGCAATCGCGGCTTAAATTCCTCTTTTACCGTAAGGAAAACATCGCACGGCGAAGGCGTGGAACGTACTTTTCAAACTCATAGTCCTATTATCGCCGCAATTAAGATCAAACAACATGGTGATGTACGTCAAGCCAAAATATATCACTTGCGTAAACTTAGCGGCCGTGCAGCCCGTATCAAAGAAAAAATGAGAAGCAAACAAGAGGAAGAAATTGCTGCTGAAATGCCGATTGCAAAAGAACCAGTTAAAGAAAAATCAGTTGAAACAAAAACCGCAGAAACTGCTGCAAAACCAGCAGAAGAAAAACCAGTTGAAACAAAACCAGCTGAAGCTGCTGAAAAAGAAGAATCTAAAGAATAAAAATACTGCTAAGAATTAGGCGGGTCGCGAGCTTTACATAATTACAAGGCCTTGCTTGTTGCTTTGTAATCATGTAAAGCTCCGACCCTCAAAGAAACCAATTAGCACCCCATAACCATGTAGAAACAAATAAAAAATGAGCCTTATTTCCACCACAATCAACTCACCAATCGGCAAAATTAAAATAACCATATCAAATAGCAAGTTGATAAATATTCAACTTGCTGCACAAAGTTCATCTTCACAAAATGATCAAAATAAATTAATACAGAATGTGATCTCTCAATTACAAAAATATTTTACTGATGCTAACTTTTCTTTCAACTTACCGCTGCAGCCAAAAGGAACCACATTTCAGCAAAAAGTTTGGCATGCGTTACAAAATATCCCGTGCGGAGAAACCAGAACCTATGGAGAACTCGCCAAACAACTAAAAACTAGTCCACGTGCAATCGGCAACGCTTGCCGTGCCAATCCTATTCCAATAATTATTCCATGTCATCGAGTAGTCAGCCAAAACAGTGACAGCGGATTTATGGGAAAAACCGCCGGAAAATCGCTGAAAATTAAAAAATGGTTATTACAACATGAACAATTGCGTTAAATAAGTCTATGCAATCCAGTATAAACATTTGCATTCTCGCCTCGCGCAAAACCACATAAAGTAATATTCCATTTTTCTGCAGCTTCGATCGCCAAGGAAGACGGCGCAGAAACCGCCACTATCATTTCAATTCCAGCCCGTGCAGCTTTTGCCACCATTTCAAAACTAACTCTGCTAGATAAAACTACACCACAACCATGTGCATCATAATTTTGTAACAAACAACCACCAATTGCTTTATCCAATGCATTATGACGGCCAATATCTTCACTAAATGTTATAATCTCGCCCGCAGAATTAAATATTCCTGCCGCATGTGCACCACCAGTTTGCTGAAAAATTATTTGTTTTGCGTGTAACTTTTCTACTAAAGAATTTAATTCAGCTACAGCAAAATACAATGTAGTATCACACGCAGGAATAACATTTAAAAGATTTTCAATATTGCGTGTTCCACACAAACCACATGAACTAGTTACCAATAAATTACGCTTAGAAGCGGTTTGCGCAGGAGCTTCAACTTTTACTGCAATTACTTTTGATACCGAATTATAATCAGCAATATCAATAATATCTGAAAAATCCTCAATAATACCTTCTGCAAAAAGAAACCCAACAACTAAAGCTTTAACATCTGACGGTGTACAAAGGATCGCATAATTACTAACATCATCAACCTGAATAGTAATCACCCGCTCAATTACCACTTGATCCTGCACTAATTTTTCATCAAGAATAGAATTTTTAATCCGGGATAACTGTATTGTTTTAGTATTCATATTTTAACAATTCACCAACTTGAACAATATAATTTTAACATCAATCTTACTATAATATACTCATCAACCTCTTAAACCCATAAAAAATCAACATTTTTTCATAATATAATATTGCTAAAAATATATAGGTATGGCAAGATGATAACGATTTCCACAAAAAATGAAATCACAAATCAAGCCTATACAAGGAGTTAAATTATGTTTGAACGTTTTTCGAAGGGGACTGTCCTTGGTTTTACTATTATCGAATTACTAATTACCTTGGCAATTATTGCCATCATAGCAGTTATCGCTATACCTTCGTACATGAACTACACTAGAAGATCATACTATAATGAAGTCGTACAAGCTGCTTCCCCATACAAATTGGGCGTATCAGAATGTTATCACACTACTGGAGCATTAACTAACTGTGATGCTGGTTCAAATGGCGTACCTGCAGCTAGAACAACTGCCGCTGGCGCGGTTGCTTCAATAGCAGTAACTAACGGTGTAATTACCGTAACCCCGGTTGCAGCACACGGCATAACTGCTGCTGATACTTATATTTTAACGCCGACAGTAAACAATAACATTTTAACCTGGACGGTTTCAGGCGGCGGCGTTACCGCAGGATATGCCAGATAAAAGAAACAAGGCGATCATCAAAAAGCTAAAGCATCCCCTATAGTATTTATATTAGCAAAAGCCATGTTATTACTAAAAAAAATGGGTTTGCCCCGGCACTTCAACCATACATCTTTTATACTTCTATTTCCTGCATCAATCAATTTACTAATATCATCCAACCAATCGTTATTAACTACTGCGCAAAGCGGATGCCAGTCTTCATCACCCGTTACTGCAAACACTGTGTCTTTTCCCTGAAACTTATCCAGCAATACACGCATTTCATTTTCACTAAAATTTGGCATATCACAGGGCAAAAATAAAGTTGCATGATAATTACTTCGATAATAAGATAAAGCCGCTTCTATGCCTGCCAGAGGGCCAATATTTTGACGCTTATCGGCAATCATCGGTTTGTTATAACGTTGATAAGCTGGATTTTTACTTACAATAATTACATCATGAATGCCAACTTTATCGAACTCAGCAAGTAAATGTTCTATGATAGTTAAGCCATTACTACGCAATATATTACCTTTAGCCAAACCGCCTAATCGACTCGCTTTTCCACCTGCTAAAATTGCTGCAGCTATGTTTTTTGTCATGACTATTCACCGCCTGGCAATAAAAAAATCCCGCAGTAATTGACCACACTCTTCTGCCAATAAACCACCCGCAATCGGCAAATGATGATCACATTTAACTTTATCTTTAGGATCAAACGCACCAAAGATGCACCGCTTTATTCGTGCATGCAGCATTGCGCCAATGCACATCATGCAAGGTTCTAAAGTAACATACAAATCCATATCAACCAATCGATAATTGTTAATTTTTTGCGCAGCTTGGCGCAATACCACAATTTCCGCGTGATTTGTTGGATCATTACTGGAAATTGGACAATTCCACCCTTGTGCAATAATCTGACTATTATGCACTACCACTGCACCAATCGGTACTTCGCCTTGTTGCTCCGCATGACGTGCCATTTCTAGTGCTTGCTGCATACAATATTGATCAAAATCTGAAAATGACATTATATTCACCTCAACTCGTGGTATTATGATACATTATGCAGGAACATATTTATACTATCAGCGAACTAAACCAACAAGTCCGCAATCTATTGGAAAGCAACTTTTCCCTCATTTGGGTTGAAGGTGAAATTTCAAATTTCGTTTGCCCAAGTTCCGGTCATTGGTATTTTTCACTCAAAGATAAAAATGCTCAAGTGCGCTGTGCTATGTTTCGAGGGGCTAATAGCCGTTTAAAATTCCAACCCGAAAACGGCATGCACGTTATCATATTTGCCCGCGTCAGCTTATACGAAGGACGAGGCGATTTTCAACTTATTGTAGAAAAAATCGAAGAAGTTGGTTTCGGCAGATTACAACGAGCGTTCGAAGAATTAAAACAAAAATTATCTAAAGAAGGATTATTTGAGGAAAAATATAAACAACCATTACCAAAATTTCCGCAACAAATTGGTGTGATTACTTCATCAACTGGAGCAGCAATTCGTGATATTTTAAGCGTGCTTAAACGCCGTTTTTCCTTAGCTCCAGTTGTAATTTATCCAACTTTGGTTCAGGGCAATGACGCAGCGCCAAAAATTGTCAAAGCCATTCAAGCCGCAAATGAACGCCGCGAATGCGATATATTAATTATTGCTCGCGGTGGCGGATCAATCGAAGATTTATGGCCATTTAATGAAGAAATTGTAGCGCGTGCTATTTTTGCAAGTACAATCCCGATTGTTGCCGGCATTGGACATGAAATAGATTTTACTATTGCCGATTTTGTTGCCGATTATCGCGCACCTACTCCTTCTGCTGCAGCTGAATTTGTAAGCCCCAACCAACATGAAATTTTGCAACAATTATCAAAAACCGAACAACGTTTATGTTATGCAATTAACAAACATCACGATCATCAACAAATAATATTAAATAACTTATTCAAACGGATTAACCGCTGCCATCCTATTCAACAATTACAAGATAAAACTCAAAATTTAGATTGCCTTGAACAAAATTTAATTGCATCCCTTTCTAAATTAATAGAAACCAAACAAAATAAATTACAACTTTTGTCTCGTGCGCTAAACGCCATTAGTCCTTTAGCTACTTTAGAGCGAGGTTATGCAATTATTACCAACCAAAAAAATAGCGTAATACAAAAAAGTAATATGGTAAAAATCGGTGAAAAGATTAATGCTAAATTAGCTATTGGAAAACTACAATGCACGGTGGAGCAGACTTATGAAAACGATTAAATGGATGTTTTTCTTTATATTAATACTTTTATTAAACCAAAATATTATCGCTAAACCATCTATAATTAAAGCCGATAATGTTCCGGGAGGTATTGCAATTAAAACTGTTCCATGCAATTGCACCGCATATTTTAAACATCATCGCACAATGGTATTAAACGAAAATCAAAAATGTTTTGCAATTATCGGCATACCATTAACCACAAAACCTGGTAAACAATATTTAACCATTAAACAAAATAACACCAAAACAACCATACCTATAAATATTAGTACAAAACAATATCCAACTAAATATTTAATCATCCAACATAAAAAAACTACCGTGCCAAAAAAAGAAATTATCGCCAGATTAAAACGCGAACGCAAAATTATTGCCAAAATATTTAGCTGCTGGACTTACAAAAAACAAATCAGTTTAGATTTTAAATTACCATTAACGGGAAGACTTTCAAGTCCATTTGGCGCCCGCCGCATAATTAACAAAACCATACTAACCCAACATCGCGGCATTGATATAGCTGCCAAAACCGGCACACCAGTTAAAGCACCAGCTAATGGCATCATAATTAATACTGGAAATTATCTATTATTAGGTAATGCAATTTTCATTGATCATGGCCAAGGTTTAATTACTATCTACTGCCACTTAAGTAAAATTCTAGTCAAACCAAAACAATTAGTAAAACGTGGACAAATCATTGGACGTGTCGGCAGTACCGGCCGTTCTACCGGACCACATTTACATTGGGGAATAAGTTTAAATAACACGCGGGTTAATCCGTTGTTGTTTATATCCCAGTTCTAATTATAGTTCCTTTGAGGGTCGCCACGTAATACCAACTTGCTAGTTTCACTACAACCAGGCAATAAAACACGCGCAGCATTTGTATTTAACGCACCCGGGTAAGACATCCAAGGTTCGATACAAAAAAACGGTTTATCTTTCATAGTGTACAATTGCAAATAACGAAATAAATGATTTTCATCAAACGCCTGCATTGATAATTTAAAACCATCTGGATATTGTAAAGTAATCAAACTATTTTCTTCTATTTCATGTAATTGTTCATTAATTTCTGGATTTGCTATAGACGTTGGAAATTCTAATGATTTTTGTTCGCCAATAATTTCAGTTAATTTTTCATTATATTTTAAACGTTTAATTGGTTGAAAATTCAAAATTGTATTTTGTTTGTCAGGCGTTAAAAAATACGGATGAAAACCAGCATAATACGGCATCGGCTCATCACTCATATTAGTATAAATTTGTTCGCAAATTAATTTATTATTTTCAACTTTATAAGTTAACTGCAGTTTAAATTTATACGAATAAATTTTTAAAGTTTCTTTAGTAGCAGTTAATTGCATTGATAATTGACTTAAATGTGAAGATGATAAAACCTCCCAAGACATATACGGCGCAAAACCATGAATCGGTAAATTATATCCGCCGCTTGCATCCAGTCTGCCGCAAATCGGAAACAAAAATGGCCAACCACCAGCTAAATCTAACTTATCGTTTTCCCAAAAATTATCATGCAAATACAACAATTCGCGCGGCTTACTTTGCCATGGCATGATAATCGAACATCCCACACCTCCTTTTTCCGGCACAAAAGACGCTTTGGTCTGGTCATCAGGTGATATGATGGTATAAACTTTAAAATTATTAATTATAGATCTCTTAATCATAAATGAATTAAATGCACGATATATGCAAACAAACCCATCGTTATCGTTATCCAACTTCCAAGAATAGTTATAGTACTTATTGTATACTTAAAAAAAAGCCTATTCATTTCAGATTTTATTGCAATGGTTTGTTTTTCAACTTGATGAGTATGCTCAGCAATTTTCTGAGTACGCTCTTCAAATTTTCTATACACTTTTTCAAGCATTTTATCCACCTCACTTTTGACATACACGTTTTGTGATAATGCGTCAGCTAACGATTCAGCATGAACATCGCTATGATTCACGCCTGCGTTTTTTAATATTTTAGCATATTTCAACGTATCAAAAAGTAATTCTTCCATTATTTTTTACTCCTATTATGACCAAAATCTCCTAATCAAGATATACAGTAATAATTATTGAAAATAGTTGATCCAAACCGAAAGAATTGCCGAAGATAAACTGATGAATTTTCTAAGAAAAATAAGCTGTATTTTGCATTAAATTCATCGTTGACGCAAAACAAATCTCTGATATACTCATTTTATCTGATAGCCGGGGTGGCGAAACTGGTAGACGCGCCAGACTCAAAATCTGGTGGTGGCAACACCGTGTCGGTTCGAGTCCGACCCTCGGTATTCCTGAACTAGGCGGGACGGAGCTTTACATAATTACAAGCGCTTTGTTTGTTGCTTTGTAATCATGTAAAGCTCCGTCCCTCAAAGAATCTCCACTTGAAACTAGAAACTAGGAATGCTAAATTTCGAGGAAACAACTTGATGAGCGAAAAAGTTATTATTGTAATCCCAACCTATAATGAAGCAAAAGTAATTACGCAAACAATTACAGAACTTGAAAAGACTTTTGCTGCAATTGATGCTGCACAATATGATATGCATATTTTAATTTTTGACAGCAACTCACCTGATAACACCGCTCAAATTGTCAAACAACTACAATCACAATATCAAAATTTACATTTAGCAACAGAAAAACAAAAATCCGGTTTGGGTTCTGCATATATAAAAGCAATTACTTATGCAATTGATAAATTAAATGCTGACATCGTATTTGAGTTTGATGCTGATGGATCGCACCAGCCAAAATACTTAAAACCAATGATGGATGAATTTACCAAGGGAGCTGATGTAGTAGTCGGCAGTCGCTATGTCAAAGGCGGCACTATGCCCAAAGATTGGAGTCTGGATAGAAAAATTTTATCTTACGGCGGTAACCTGATCTCCAGATTGTTTTTAACCAGAAAATATAAAGATTTCACCAGTGGTTTTCGCGGAACTCGAACAACTTTTCTAAAAAAAATTCCCTACCAAAAATTATTATCCAAAAATTACGCCTATAAATTACATTTATTTTGGCTGCTGCATAAAGCTAAAGCAAAAATTATTGAATATCCAATTGAATTTATTGACCGTGAAATTGGCTACAGTAAATTCCCTAAAAATAATGTGTATGAATCTTTAAAAGTTGTAATTCTGTTACGTTTTTTTGAATTAAAACGTTATATTCAACTGTGTTTAGTCGGGTTAGGCGGCATGATCGTACAATTAATTTTGTTTAATCTGTTGCGTTTGATTCATGTGCCTTCAGTCTTAGCAAATCTTCTTGGAATTGAAGCAGCTATTATCACAACATTTATGCTAAATAATATTTTTACCTTTAAAGATTTTAAAATGACGCGCCATCATGGCATAAAATATATTACCAAAAAATTCATTCAGTTTAATTTATGTTCTATAGCTTCGATCTTAATTCAAAGCGGGTTACTAGCCCTTGCCATTGCCATCTTAGGAACCGGCTTTTGGAAAGAAAATATTACTGTATTTGTCGGAATTATTTTAGGCTCAATTATTAATTATTTTATTTATTCCCGTTGGATTTGGAAGGTAACCCAAAGCCAAATCAATAATCGTTGAAATAATGGTTAAAAATAGGATACAATTTATAATATCTATGAAAAAATCAAACTCCAATATCGGTATTTTTACCATCGCTATGATGAGCGTGGCCGGCATTTTTACCTTACGTACCTTACCTTTAATGGCAGTATACGGCTTATCTTCCGCTTTTTATTATGTAATAGCCGCTCTGCTTTTTTTTATCCCAAGTGCATTAGTATGCGCTGAACTGGCTACCGGCTGGTCAAAAACCGGCGGCTTATATGTATGGGTACGCGAAGCTTTTGGACGTCGTTTAGGTTTTTTGGCAATTTGGCTGGAATGGACTAATACAGTAATTTCATTTCCCGCTACACTTGCATTCATTACTGCTACGGTTGCTTATGCAATTAACCCTGCATTAGCTAACAATAAAACTTATATGTTAACCTTAATGCTAATCTTATTTTGGGGTACAACTTTCGTTAATTTTCTGGGTATTAAACTTTCAAGCTGGGTTAGTAATATTGGTTTAATTCTAGGTACTGGTTTACCATGTTTATTAATTATTGTATTAGCAATTGATTGGTTGCTCACCGGTCATCATAGCCAAATTAGCTTTACTGCAAAAAATATTTTACCAAATTTTTCTGTGACCAGAGCCGCGTTTTTGGTTGGATTAATTTTAGGTTATTCCGGCATGCAAATTTCTGCTTTTCATGCACAAGAAGTTGATAATCCACAACGTAATTTCCCACGAGCAATTTTTATCGCGGTTTTAATTATTTTACTTTTATCAATTACTGGATCGTTAGCCATTGCTATGGTAGTACCATCACAAAAAATCAGTTTAGTAACCGGATTAATGCAGGCAACCGTCACTTTTTTTGGCACATATCATTTAAGCTGGCTAGTACCAATTATTGCAATCTTAACTGCTTTAGGCGCTTTCTCAATGCTAAATATTTGGGTGATTGGCCCCTGCAAAGGATTACTTGCTACTGCAAATTATGGTGATTTACCGCAAGCTTTACAATACATCAACAAACACAATGCGCCAACAATTTTATTATTACTGCAAGCAATTATCGGCACAATGTTTTCGTTAATTTACTTATTAATGCCATCAATCAATAGCTCATATTGGATTTTAGTAGCATTAACTTCGGTTTTAACTTTAATAATGTGCATTTTAATTTTTGCTTCCGTGATTCGACTTCGTTATACACAGCCGGAAGTACATCGTGCTTATCGAATTCCCGGCGGGAATTCCGGAGTATGGCTCATCAGCGGAATTGGCATTATAACATGCGCATTTGCATTCTTTTTAGGATTTATGCCGCCGGAACAATTACATCATGTTAGCACTAAATTCTACGAAAGTTTTTTAATTGGCGGTGTGGTGATTTTAGTGGCAATTCCATTTATTAAAAAATTTAAATCTGAATCAGCTTAAATTCATAAGGTTAAACAAATGCAATTTTTATATGACTTTTTTCCAATCATTATTTTTTTCACCGTATATAAATTAGCTGGGATTTATGCCGCAACTGGTTCAGCAATTGTTGTATCATTTGCTCAAGTGGTATTACACTGGTTTAAACACAAAAAATTCTCCAAGATGCAAGTTATTACTTTTTTTATTGTGTTACTTCTCGGCGGTGCAACTTTAATTTTACATAAACCAATTTTCATTAAATGGAAACCAAGTATAATTTATTGGTTATTTGCTGTGGTTTTTCTCGGCAGTCATTTTATTGGAAAAAAACCGTTGATTCGCTACATGATGGACAAAAAAATTGCCTTACCTGATAAAGTTTGGTCACGTTTAAATTTTAGCTGGGTAATATTTTTTGCAGTTTTAGGATTTGCAAATATTTACGTAGTTTATCATTACACAACTAACACCTGGGTTAATTTCAAATTATTCGGTATTTTAGGCGTCACGATTCTATTTGTGGTAATTCAGGCGTTCTACCTGGCAAGATTCGTAAAAGAAGATTGAGCTAGCTTAAGTTGCATGAACCCACAGATAATGTTATGATACCAGTAAATTTCGGGAGATATACTATGGAATTTACTGGTATAAAACGAAACTTATATTCTCAAGTAATTGATTTATTGGAATATTTTCCAGTGGTTGTTATTTTGGGGGCACGCCAAGTAGGAAAAACTACTTTATCCAAGCAAGTTGCGCCAAATTGGAAATATTTAGATTTAGAAAACCCTCGCGATTATGATAATTTCACCACTGACCCTATTTTTGTTTTTGAAAGATATTCACAAAAATTAATTATTGATGAAGCTCAAGAATATCCGGATTTATTTAAGATTCTCCGAGGAGTTATTGATGCCAATCGCAATCAAAAAGGCAGATATATCTTAACAGGCTCAAGTAATCCTGAACTTAAAGATCATGTCGCAGAAACTTTGGCCGGAAGAGTCGCAACAATCGAACTTGGTACTCTTAAAGCTAATGAATATTATGATAAACCTTTAAGTCAATTCTATGATCTCTTTAAACAAAAATTATCAAAAGAAAACCTCGTGTCTGGTGCTCCACCTTTAACCCAAAAAGAACTAAATTATATGTGGCTAAGAGGAGGATTTCCTGAGCCAATACAATATAATGATGCACAATATCAAACATGGATGCAAAAATATTTTGATAGTTATATTAATCGCGACCTTGCAAAACTTTTTCCTAAACTTAATAAAATTGCCTATAGTCGTTTTATTAATATTTTAGGTAGCCTGTCTGGTTCTATTTTAAATAAAGCAAATATCGGACGCGCAGTAGAAGTACATGAATCAACCATTCGTGAATATTTAGAAATTGCAGGAGGAACCTATATTTTTAGACTTTTATTAAGTTATGAAAAAAGCAAAACTAAATCAATTGTGAAAATGCCGAAAGGATATATACGTGATACGGGTTTAATCCATTATTTACAAAAAATCAACGATAACGAATCATTATATAATAATCAAATTGTTGGTCGTTCATTTGAAAGTTTTGTCATAGAAGAACTTCTAAAAGGCATTGAAGCTGCTGGAATCAGCAATGTAAATAGTTCTTATTATCGAACCAGAAATGGAGCTGAAATAGATTTGATTTTAGATGGATATTTTGGCACTTTACCAATAGAAATAAAATACGGATCAACTGTGTTATCTCGACAACTACAAACTCTAGAACGATTTGTTATAGAAAATAAACTTCCATTTGGAATGATTATCAATCAATCTAAACAAGTTGAATGGTTACGTCCCAATATTATTCAAATTCCTGTTGGTTGGTTATAGTATTCTATCTAGCAAGATTTGTAAAAGAAGATTGAGCTGCTTTTAATTGTGTTGCCGTCAACATAAACACGCCTTGGCCACCACGCTCAAATTCAAGCCACAAAAACGGCACATTTGGCAAACGTTCTTCTAATGCAGCTTGGCTATTACCAACTTCAACAATCAAAATACCACGCGGAGTTAAATAATCAGAAGCTTCGCGCAAAATACGTAACACAAACTTCAAGCCATCATTACCTGCACGCAATGCTAAATCCGGCTCATGAAAATATTCTTTTGGCAAAGCGCTCATTTCCTTATAGCTTACATATGGCGGATTACTGATAATAATGTCATATTGCTTATTAGTTAATTTATCAAATAAATCAGATTTGATCAGATTAACTTGATCAGAAACTTGATGCTGTTCTATATTCATTTTAGCAACTGACAACGCATCATCAGACAAATCAACTGCGTCAATAATAATTTGCGGAAATTGTTTGGCACATGCAATTGCAATACAACCACTGCCGGTACACATATCCAAAATCGTATTAATATCTTCGCGTTTAATCCACGGCTGAAAAGAACGTTCAATTAATTCGGCCATAGGTGAACGCGGAATCATTACACGCCGATCAACATAAAAAGGCAAACCTGCAAAAAAAGCTTGATTGACTAAATACGCTAATGGAACTTTTGCGGAAACTCTTCGATCCAAAATATATAAAACTTGTTTTAGTTCTTCGTCAGTTAATGTACGACTCAATGTATTGTCATCAACATGAAACGGCAAATGTAACACTAACAAAACTAAAGCAACCGCTTCATCCCAAGCATTATCTGTACCATGACCATAGGCAAGCTCCGCATTTCGCAAGCTTTGAAAAACTGTATCGATCATTTGTCGAACTGTTGGATTATCACTCATGCTTTACTCTGCTCGTATTGCTGATAACGTTTTATGCTTTTCATGATTTCTTCCTTAGCTTCATCTGGTCCAAACCAGCCATCAACATTCACCCATTTATTCTCTTCTAAATCTTTATAGTGATCAAAAAAATATTCGATCGTTGCTAATAATGATCGTGCTAAATCCTGAGGTTGGTTAATATCTTTATACATCGGCGTTAATTCTGTTGTCGGCACCGCCAATAACTTAATATCCGACCCTTTTTCATCTGTCATTTTTAACATCCCAATCGGCCGGCAATGCATAACAATACCACTAACCAGCGGAAATGGACTAATTACTAACACATCAATCGGATCACCATCTTCAGATAAAGTTTGCGGAATATAGCCATAATCACAAGGATAATGCATTGGGGTACTCATAAACCGATCAACAAACATCGTGTGCGTATCTTTGTCAATTTCGTACTTCACTGGCGCGCTATTGGCAGGAATTTCGATTACTACATTAACTTCATCCGGCAGATTTTCTCCTGGACTAACTCGTTTTAACCCCATAATGCTTTTCTCCAATAAATTACGCCATAAACCATTGGTTTTCTTATGCACACCGCAGGGGGAGCTTGTTTGCAAACTCTTGAGGGGCATGGATGCCCCGAACGAAGCTTCACATGGATGTGCTAGCTGATTTTCCTCTTGCTTGTTTAGGAAAATCAGCTGAGGCGCGTTTGCAAACAAGCTCGCCGAAAGGTGTGCACATAAAAATAATTGTGCCACATTTTATTACTGGATTCTAAAGTTATTTTCTACTAATATACCATCATGACTGATTGTTTATTCTGCAAAATCGCCAAGGGCGAAATTCCGGCAAATATTATTTACCAAGATGATTTAGTGCTCGCATTTGACGATATTCACCCAAAAGCGCCTGTGCACAAATTAATCATTCCGCGCAAACATATTGCTACGCTCAATGATTTAGAAACTGAAGATAATGATTTAATTGGTCATATGACCCAAATTGCTAAAAAATTAGCTAAAAAGTTTAAAGTCGATAAATCCGGCTATCGTGTTTTGATGAATTGTAATGAAAACGCTGGTCAGGTGGTATTTCACATCCATATGCATTTACTTGGCGGCAGAACCCTCACCTGGCCGCCGGGATAAGCTGATTTATTAGTCGTGTAATTTCACTTACCATATAAAACGGCACAGATAATATATTATCAACTAATTTTAATTCTTGCTGAGAAATACGCACACCAAAAGGCAATTTCTTTTCCTGCATAAATCGTTTCATTGATTTTAAACTACCAGTACTGCCTGCCTTAACTTCAATAGGAACTATATTTGCATTAACCTGAATTACAAAATCCACTTCAGCAATACTACCTCTTTTCTCTCTCATCCAATAAAATAACTCAGCATCCATAAGCGGTGAACTATAAGCTAATAACTCCTGCCCAACAAATTGTTCTGCAAGTGACCCTCGATTAATTAATAATAAATCCTGCTGCAATAAAATTTCCGCCTCTAAATTAGTAGCTCGCTTCACCAAACCTATATCCAAAAATAAAATCTTAAACTTCTTCTCATTTACTGATATGCCAAAAGGCAATCCTGAAGCAGATGTAGCATAAACCATATTAATCAAACCGGCATAACATAAATTCTCAAGAGCTATCTTTAGATCTCTCGATCTCATCTCAGGATCTATTTTTACATATTTAAATTGTTGCCCAACTATACCAGGCGCTTTTGCAAATAATTTTTGCAGATATTTATGATTTGCTTTTGTCGTGTATTTACCAAAATCATTTTTATAACCATTAAGTATATTTGCCTGAATATTTTGACAATTGCCAAAATTATTTTCTGTAATATAATCTTGAATAACAGCCGGCATTCCACCAAGCACTGTATATTCATGCAGCAAAGTAAGTAATTTTTTATGAAACACTTCTGGAAAATTATCATTTACAGAAACATTTTTAATATATTGATTCAGCTTCTCATTATTTGTAGCTAATAAAAACTCCTGAAATGAAAGCGGCTTCAAATGCATAAACTGAACTCGGCCAACCGGTATGCTAATTTTTTCATCATTCAACACAAACTCAAGCAGTGAACCAGCACCAACCACATGCAAATTAGGCATCTTCTCTTTAAAATACCGTAAGGCTTTAATTGCATTAGGACATTCCTGAATTTCATCTAAAAATAACAAAGTTTGTTGAGGATTTATTTGCGCACCGGATAACACACTTATAGCATGCACAATCTTATTAGGATCCATAGTTTTAAAGCAGCCTATAAATTCTGGACTATATTCAAAATTCACGACTACAATATTAGTAAAATACTCCTTACCAAATTTCTCAACTAAATACGATTTGCCAACTTGCCTTGCACCTCTAATAATCAGCGGAATTGGCGCAACCTGTTTTCTCCAATTTTGTAAATATTGCTCAAGATTTCTATACATATCTTGATTTTTCTCCAAGTTTTGGCTAAATTATAGGGTAATTTTAGCCAAAACTTGGATTTTTTGCAAGAAAAATCAACCTTTCAACAGGCACTACATCCACAACGCGCCAAACAGGATAAAACCCTTTGCATCACAATACAAATCTGTTGGAATTCACGCAGCGAAACCGTTTCACTGGTGAAAAAAGGCATTGCATAATCTGATTGGCGCAGGATATTATTTCAACCGATAATAATTACGAATAGAATCACGATTGTTAATACATATAATGCACTCCCATAAGAACACATATTCCAAAACAACTAAAATATAAAAAACTTGCAAATTATCCCTAACCCTTTAAAATATAAATGGATTTCTTTTAATAATAACAATCAAAATTGACTATAAGTTAAACATATAGATTTATTAATATGAAATAATAGATGAAGATATTAACTATGAAATATATTTTATTAGCAGCATTAAGTTTGATCAGCATTACTTTCTGTGTTCCTGCTTTTGCTGATATCAGCAAACAATATTATTTTTCTGTACTAGGCGGTTTTTCTCGGGCTAAAATCGGCAAAAACCAATCTATACAGATACTAAATGGTATACCAGCTAACACATATAATGATGATCCTGATAATAAATTCAAACCATGTGTAGGAATTGCCGCTGGCGCTAAAATTCTAACCAGGAAACGAATTAATATTAGTTTGGGAGTTGGCGCTTATACTGCAGGATCATTTGAATCAAAAGGTAAAGTATATCAGTTTGGTGATCCGGCATATTACAATATGGATTATAA